>QFNF01000063.1 GCA_003240755.1 Sphingomonas hengshuiensis
TAGCGGACCTTGTGGTGCTGCTCGTAGTAGGTCTTCAGACCCTTCAGGATCTTCACCGTATCCTCGACCGTCGGCTCGTTGACGTCGATCTTCTGGAAGCGACGCACCAGGGCGCGGTCCTTCTCGAAGTGCTGGCGATACTCCTTGTAGGTCGTCGACCCCATGCAGCGCAGCGTGCCCGACTGCAGCGCCGGCTTCAGCAGGTTCGAGGCGTCCATCGCGCCGCCGCTGGTCGCGCCGGCCCCGATCACGGTGTGGATCTCGTCGATGAACAGCACCGCGTGCGGCAGCTTTTCCAGCTCGGTCACGACCTGCTTCAACCGTTCCTCGAAATCGCCGCGATAGCGGGTACCGGCCAGCAGCGCGCCCATGTCGAGCGAATAAATGACGGCGGGCAGCAGCACCTCGGGCACGTCGCCCTCGACGATCTTGCGCGCCAGCCCTTCCGCGATCGCGGTCTTGCCGACGCCGGGATCGCCGACATAGAGCGGGTTGTTCTTCGAGCGGCGGCACAGGATCTGCACCGTGCGATCGACCTCCGCCGAACGCCCGATCAGCGGGTCGACCTTGCCGGTCTTCGCCTTTTCGTTCAGGTCGACGCAGAACTGCTTGAGCGCGCTTTCGCCCTTGCCCTTCTCGGCGGCCTTCGGGCTTTCCTTTTCCTCGGCACCCTTGGGCGCAGGGGTCTCGGTCGCGGTGGCACCGCCCTTGCCGACGCCGTGGCTGATGAAGCTGACCGCGTCGAGGCGGCTCATGTCCTGCTGTTGCAGGAAATAGACGGCATAGGTCTCGCGCTCGCTGAACATCGCGACCAGCACATTGGCGCCGGTCACTTCGTCGCGGCCCGACGACTGGACGTGCAGGATCGCGCGCTGCACCACGCGCTGGAAACTGCTGGTCGGCGACGGATCGGTCGCGGCGTCCAGTTTGAACGTGTCGAGTTCGGTGTCGAGATAATGGGCGACGGTCGCGCGCAGTTCGTCGAGGTCGACGCCGCAGCCGGTCATCACCTTGGCCGCGTCGGCATCGTCGGTCAGCGCGAACAGGAGATGTTCGAGCGTCGCATATTCGTGCCGGCGCGAGGATGCGGCCTCGAGCGCCTTGTGCAGCGTGGATTCCAGTGCGGATGCGAAGGATGGCATTCAGTTCACTCCGGTCGGCCGGCGAGAACGCGCCGGCCCTGCGTCCCGGTATCCCGGGTCTTCCCCCATGTCGGTATGCGGCCGCCCGGCATCAAGCGGGGCGGAACATCTCATGACCGGAACAGCGCGTCGGCGCTGGCCCGGTGGTGGCTGGCGCGGTCGATTCGCGCGCGGCACCGGGCGATCTCGCCCTCCAGCGCGGCGATACGCTTCGTCAGTTCATCGACCGACAACGGGTCCAGATCCTCGGCAAGCACCATGGCGAGCAGGTTGCCACGAACATGGTTAACATTTTCGTCGGGTTCCATGCATGCAGCGTTGACCCTGTCGCCAGCGATGTCAATAACGCCCGGGCAAGGGGGAAACAGGCACATGAACGTACCAGCGGCGATGCGTGCGATCGATCCGACCGAACCGGGTGGTCCGGAGGTATTGACGGTCGTCGAACGGCCGACGCCGCAGCCGGGCGCCGGCGAGGTGCTGATCCGTGTCGCCGCCGCCGGGGTCAACCGGCCCGACGTGCTGCAGCGGACCGGCGGCTATCCCCCGCCGCGCGGCGCGCCGTCGATTCCCGGCCTGGAAGTCGCGGGCCATGTCGTCGCGGTCGGGGCCGATACCGATGCGCACCTGATCGGACAGCCGGTGTGCGCGCTGCTCGCCGGTGGCGGCTATGCCGACTATGCAGTCGTCTCGGCGGGCCAGTGCCTGCCGGTGCCCGACGGCCTGTCGATGGTCGAGGCGGCGGCGCTGCCCGAAACCCTGTTCACCGTATGGACCAACCTGTTCGAGCGCGGCTATGCGGCGGAGGGCGATAGCGTACTGGTCCATGGCGGCACCAGCGGCATCGGGACGATGGCGATCCTGCTGGGCAAGCTGTTCGGCCTCGACGTCATCGTCACCGTCGGCAGCGATGCGAAGGCGAAGGCCGCGCTGGATCTGGGCGCGGCGCATGCGATCAACTATCGCAGCGAGGATTTCGTCGAACGCGTGGCCGAGATCACCGGTGGCGCGGGCGTCTGCGTCGTGCTGGACATGGTCGGGGGCGACTATGTGCCGCGTAATCTCAAATGCCTGTCGGAGGACGGTCGCCACGTATCGATCGCGGTGCAGGGCGGGGCAAGCGCCACCGTGCCGCTATGGGATATCATGCGTCGTCGCCTGACGCTGACCGGATCGACGCTGCGGCCCCGCGATGCGGCGTTCAAGGAAATGGTGGCCGACGAACTGTCGCGCACGGTGTGGCCGCATGTCGAGGGTGGGCGGCTGCGCCCGGTCATCGACCGTACCTTCCCGCTGGAACAGGCCGCCGACGCGCATCGCCGGATGGAGGCGGGCGACCATGTCGGCAAGATCGTGCTGACGCTGGAGTAGGCGCCGTACGTGGGGATCGCCCCGGCGCTTGCCCTTTGCGGCGACCTGTCCTAAGTCCGTATCCAACGTGGCCGCCCGGTTTGGGCGGCCCTTTCTATTTCGGAGACCCGTCGTGGCCCAGCCGCTGATGCCGCACGCGACCGCTTCCTGGCTGGTCGACAATACCGCCTTGTCCTTTCCGCAGATCGCCGATTTCTGCGGCCTGCACGTTCTGGAGGTGCAGGCGATCGCCGACGACACCGCCGCGACCAAGCTGACCGGCCGCGATCCGGTGCGCGCGCACGAACTGACGATGGAAGAGATCGAGAAGGGGCAGAAGAACCCCGATTACCGCCTGGTCATGATGAAGGGTCCCGAACAGGTCCGCCGTACCAAGGGCCCGCGCTACACGCCGGTCAGCAAGCGGCAGGACAAGCCGGACGGCATCGCCTGGATCATCCGCAACCACCCGGAAATC
>QFNF01000064.1 GCA_003240755.1 Sphingomonas hengshuiensis
ATAGGCTTCGCGGCCCGGCGGACGGCGCAGCAGCAGCGACATCTGGCGATAGGCGACCGCCTGCTTCGACAGATCGTCGAACACGATCAGGCCGTGCATGCCGTTGTCGCGGAAATATTCGCCCATCGCGGTGCCGGTATAGGGCGCCAGATACTGGAGCGGGGCAGGGTCCGATGCGGTCGCGGCGACGACGATCGAATATTCCATCGCGCCATTTTCCTCGAGCGTGCGCACGAGCTGCGCGACGGTCGAGCGCTTCTGGCCGACGGCGACATAGACGCAGTAGAGCTTCTTGCTCTCGTCATCGCCCGCATTCGCGGTCTTCTGGTTGATGAAGGTGTCGATCGCCACCGCCGACTTGCCGGTCTGACGATCGCCGATGATGAGTTCGCGCTGGCCACGGCCGACCGGCACGAGGGCGTCGATCGCCTTCAGGCCCGACTGCATCTCGATCGGGTTGCCGAGACCATCGACCACGCGACCCAGCAGGCCCTTGCCGACCGGTACGTCGACGATGGTGCCGGTGCGCTTGACGGTGTCGC
Organism: Sphingomonas hengshuiensis; assembly: GCA_003240755.1. Lineage (GTDB taxonomy): Bacteria > Pseudomonadota > Alphaproteobacteria > Sphingomonadales > Sphingomonadaceae > Sphingomonas > Sphingomonas hengshuiensis_A. Next base: position 543 of record QFNF01000064.1, read on the forward strand.
CTTCCTTGATCGACGCGTCCGACCCGAAGATCACGACGCCGACATTGTCGGCTTCGAGGTTCAGCGCCATGCCCTGGATGCCGCCGCCGAACTCGACCATTTCGCCCGCCTGGACGTTGTCGAGCCCGTGGATGCGGGCGATGCCGTCACCGACCGACAGCACCTGGCCGACTTCCGAAACCTGCGCTTCGGTGCCGAAATTGGCGATCTGGTCGCGGATGACCTTCGAGATTTCTGCGGCGCGGATATCCATGTTCAGCCTTTCATCGCGTGCGCGAGCGTGTTCAGTCGGGTCTTGATCGAGCTGTCGATCATCTGGCTGCCGATCCTTACGATCAGGCCGCCCAAAAGCGTGGGGTCGACCTTAAGGTCGATGGCGACCTCGCGGCCGACGCGGTGGCGCAACTGCTGCCGGAGCGCATCGACCTGCGAATCGTCGAGCGGGTGCGCCGAGACGACTTCCGCGCTGGTTTCACCCCGCGAACGCGCGGCGAGGTCGCGGAACGCGCGAATGATCGCGGGCAGGTCGCCCAGCCGGCGGTTCTGCGCCAGCACGCCGAGGAAATTGGCGGTCAGCGGATCGAGGTCCAGCACCGGGACCAGCGCGCCGAGCGCGCGGCCGGCCGCGTCGCGACCGATCAGCGGGCTTTTCACCAGCGCCGCCAGGTCGTCCGATTCGGCGATCGCCGCCGAGAGCGTCCGGAGGCTCGATTCGACCGCGGTCAGCGCTCCCTGCTGTTCGGCGAGGCCGAACAGCGCGGTCGCATAGCGCCCGCCCAGGCTCGCCTGGATCGTACCGCCAGTAGTTCCGCTGGATGTCTCCACGCGCGCGTCCTTGTCAGGGGTCAACTTCAAAGTCCCATGCCGGAAAGGGGCCGCATTCCCAACCGCCGTCGCGAACCGATGTCGCGCCGCTGACCGGCCCATGCGCCCCCGATGGGTCGTGGGGCCGCTAGCATCGGTGTCACGATTTCGCAAGCTTTGTGGGACGGTGGGCGGCGCGACAGGATTCGCATCGAAGCTGAACGGGGGGTGACGAAGGGGCTTCGAAGCCGGATCATATCCCCGCGCAGCCGGGGATCCGGGGTCCGGTTTGCTACCTCGCCGCGGTACAGCGATATACCAGCCGCTCGTTCGCCTGCGCCGGCAGCGCGGTGCGAATCGCCGACTGCTGCGTCGCCAGCGCCGCGCGCCCGCCGGTGTCGGTGGCGCACGCCTTTTGCTGGACCTGCCCGCGCAGCGACCGCGCCCGCGCCATCGCATCGGCCGACAGCAGGTAGCGGGTGTTGGTATAGCTACCGCTGGCCGGATCGAAGCGCAGCACCGATACCGTCGCATCCTCGCTCGGCACCAGGATGCGTTCCCATCCGCCGCCGGGCGCCTCGGCATATTGGGTGCGCCCGTTCATGCAGCCATCGGCCCCCCAGTCGAAGCGGACGGTTTCGACCGGCGACAGGATGATGCGGCTGCGTTCGGGCACCAGCGTACATGACAGCGCGCCGGAGAGCGGCGCGACGCGGGTCGCGGCGGTGCGGCCCGATTCGTCGGCGGCGGCGACCGAGTCCGGGTCGAAATCGGGCCGCAGCACGAAAATGACGATCGCGCCGAGCAGCAGGACACCGCCGCCGATCCCGGCATAGAGCGCCTGCCGCTTCTGCCCCCGTGTCGAAAACAGCCCGGCACCGCCCGCCGCCAGGACCGACAGCGCCAGCAGCAGCGCGGCCAGCGCGATCATGTTCTCCCGCGTTTCGGCATTGTCGGCCTTCGCCTGCTCCAGCGCCGTCTGGCGTTCGTCGCGGGCGCGTTCGGCGGCGGCGCGGGCGCGTTCGCGGTCCTCGACGCTTTGCCGTTCGGCATCGGCGCGGTCGCGCGCATCGGCATCGGCCAGCGTCAGGCAGGGGGTGGCGATGGTCGATACCGGCTGGCCTGCCTCGCGCAGGAAGGCGATGAGTTCGGAATCGGCGATGGCGAAGGCGAAGCTGGCATCGCCCTCCTCGCCGCGGGTCAGCGCCGAATTGACGCCCAGCACCCGGCCGCAGCGGTCGAGCAGCGGACCGCCCGAATTGCCGCGCGCGATGCTGGCGGTGTGGACCAGCACCGCCGCCCCCTCCAGCGTGCGGTTGCCCGACATGACGCCCTGCGAGCGGACCGGCGCGGTCGGCGTCACGAAATCGTCGGCGGACCGTGCGGTGGCAAGGTCGACATTGCCGGGATAGCCGAGCGCGATCAGCGGATCGCTTTCCCCCAGCGGTCCGGTGTAGAGGGTCAGCGGCGGCAGGCGTACGCCGCTCACCTCGATCAGGGCGAGGTCGCGCGACTTGTCGAGGCGCAGCACGCGACCCTCGAACGACTTGTCGCCTTCCGACGGGACCACGCCGACCACCGCCTCGCCGGGATAGCGTTCCAGCAGTTCGACGACATGCGCATTGGTGACGATCCGGCCGGCCGCGACCGCGAAG
>QFNF01000013.1 GCA_003240755.1 Sphingomonas hengshuiensis
CTCGGTCGATTACAACCGTGTCTTCGCACAGGCGATCGACCGCCTGCACGAGGAAGGGCGCTACCGCGTCTTCATCGACATCCTGCGCAACAAGGGGCAGTTCCCCAATGCGCGCTGCTTCGCCGGGCATAACGGGCCGAAGCCGATCACCGTATGGTGTTCGAACGATTACCTCGCGATGGGGCAGCACCCCTCGGTGATCGCCGCGATGGAGGAAGCGCTGCACGATGTCGGCGCAGGGTCGGGCGGCACGCGCAACATCGGCGGCAACACCCATTATCATATCGACCTCGAAAACGAGCTCGCCGACCTGCACGACAAGGAAGCGGCGCTGCTGTTCACGTCCGGCTATGTCTCGAACGAGGCGACGCTGTCGACGCTGGCGCGCATCCTGCCCGGCTGCATCATCTTTTCCGACGAACTGAACCATGCGTCGATGATCGCGGGCATCCGCCATTCCGGCTGCGAAAAGCGCGTGTTCCGCCACAACGACCTCGCCCATCTCGAGGAACTGCTGGCGGCCGAAGACCCTGCGGTGCCCAAGCTGATCGCGTTCGAAAGCGTCTATTCGATGGACGGCGACGTCGCCCCGATCCACGCGATCTGCGACCTTGCCGACCAATACAACGCGCTGACCTATCTCGACGAGGTGCATGCGGTCGGCATGTACGGCGCGCGCGGCGGCGGCATTTCGGAACGCGACGATGCCGCGTCGCGCCTGACCCTGATCGAAGGGACGCTGGGCAAGGCGTTCGGCGTGATGGGCGGCTATATCGCCGCCGACCGCACCGTGATCGACGTCATCCGTTCCTATGCGCCCGGCTTCATCTTCACGACGTCGCTGTCGCCGGTGCTGGTCGCCGGCGCGCTGGCCAGCGTCCGCCACCTGAAGGCATCGCCGGTCGAGCGGGCGGGGCAGCAGGCGGCCGCCGCGATGCTGAAGGCGCTGTTCGCCGATGCCGGGCTGCCGGTGATGGACACCACCACGCATATCGTGCCGCTGATGGTCGGCGATCCGGTCAAGGCCAAGCGGATCAGCGACATATTGCTGCGCGAATACGGCGTGTACGTACAGCCGATCAACTACCCCACCGTGCCGCGCGGCACCGAACGGCTGCGCTTCACGCCGGGTCCGGCGCATGACGAGGCGATGATGCGCGAACTGACGGCGGCGCTGGTCGAGATCTGGGGCCGGCTGGAACTGAAGAAGGCGGCCTGACGCATATCCCCGGCGCGGGGCGGACCGGCGCGCCTATACCTCGACCCGGTTGCCCCCCGCCGCCACCGCGGCCTCGATCTTTGCCCGCGCCTCGCGCAGGATCTCCTCGAACTTGCCGACATGGTCGGGCACGACCGCCGCCGATGCGGTCACTTGCCCGATCGACGCCCCCGATCCGCGCAGCCGGAAATTGCGCTCGGCCAGCAGTTGCAGCACCTCCTCGGCCGCGACGCGGACGGCGGTGATCGTCTGCCCCGGAATCACCACGATGAACTCGTTCCCGCCCCAGCGGATCGCCTCCTGCTCGGGAAAGATCTTCTGCAGCTTGGCGGCAAAGGCGTTGAGGATGTTGTCCCCGACCGAATGGCCGAATTCGCGGTTGATGTTGACCAGCCGGTCGATGCCGAACACCAGCACGACGAAGCGGCGGTCCTGCTGCCCGATCTGGTCGAGGATGCGCTGCGCCCCGGTCTGGTTCAGCGCGTTGGTCAGATTGTCATGCTCGGCATCGCTGCCGGGCAACAGCGCGCGCAGCGCCGCCATCTGGTCGCGCAGCGTCGCGATGTCGCGCTCGGTCGCGGCGATCCGCAGGGCCAGCGCATCCGGGTCGGCCGGGCCGGGCCGGCCGCGCAGCGTGGCGTGCAGCTCCGCCGCCCGTTGCGCCCCCAACCCGCCATCCTCGGCCACCGCCTGCTCGATCGCCTGCGACAAGGCCGGGTCGGCGCCGGACAGATGCACCAGCGCAAGGTCGTAGAGGGCAGGACTGGGTTCCAAGCGGTGACGTTCAAGAAACGCCAGCGCGGCATGGGCTTGGTCGAACCGTATCGGCATGGCCGCACGCTAATCCGCCGGACCCGGGCTTTCAATCGTCCCAACCCCGCGCAATGACAGGGAAATGGGTTAATTCCGATATTGTCCGTATGCGGACATTCCGTCCCCCGCCGGCCGGGCGGGGGAAACCGGTCAGCGCTGCGCCAGCAACCCGGCCAGCAGCGTCAGCGCCGCCAGCCCGACCGACAGCGGCACGCGCAGCGTCATCCACCATGGCGGCACATGCCCGGCCCGTACCAGCGCCATGTCGACCAGCAGCGCCGCCAGCAGCCCGGCGGCGACGATCGCCGCGGCCGAGACGACCGACGCGAACAGCACCGCGCCCGCCGCCAGCGCCACCAGCGTCGGCACCACCGCGACCGCCAGCCACAGCGTCAGTGCCGCGCCGTGGACCCGCGCCGCCGCCGCGCCCCACCATATCCCGCCCAGAAAGCTCAGGATCAGCGCGGCATAGAGCAGCGACAACGCCAGCATCATGCCGCCCTTCGCCGGATCGACCACCCGGATCGCGATGCCGATCATCGGCGGCAACAACCCGGCATATCCCAGCAGCAGCGCCGCCACCGGCGGCCGAACCGTCGCCATCGGCGGCGCGGCCGGATCAGTCACGGCAATAGCCTTCGCCCGGCCGGACGGTCAGGCAGTCCTTCTTGCCGGCCAGCCATTTCAGGCCGGTCGCATCGCCGTCGCTCGGGCGCAGCATCAGCGTCTCGGCACCGCGCCGGAACCGGATGCCCCCGGGCGTGATCGTGCCGGCATAGGTGCCCTCGTTGTCGAGATCATGCTGCATCTCCAGCGTCACCTGGCCCTGCGCCGGCCGGGTGACGTTCAGGTACATGCCCTCGACGCCGATCCAGCGACCCACATAATGGTTCGCGCCCAGCATCGCGGTCGCGGTCGCGCCGGGCGTGGGTGTGGGCGTCGGTGTGGGTGTGGGCGTCGGTGCGCGCGGGGAAATCGGCGCGGGCAGCGGCGTCGCGGCGCTGTTCTCGATATCCGCCTGCGTCGCGGCCCCTTCGCTGCGTCGCTCGTCGGCGCCGCACGCGCCCAGGACCAGAGCCGCCACGATGATCGATCCACGCATCCGTCCATCCTTTCCTGACCGTCGACGACACAGCCTAGCGCCGCCGCGTCGTGACCGCTAGAAGCGGCGCCATGGCCCGTATCGCAATCGCATCCGACCACGCCGCCCTGACGCTCAAGGCAGAACTCGCGACTTGGTTGCATGACCAGGGCCATGATGTCGCCGACCTCGGCCCGCACGATGCCGCCAGCGTCGACTATCCCGATTACGGATACCGGCTGGCGCAGGCGGTCGGCGGGGGCGCGGCCGATTTCGGCGTCGCGCTGTGCGGGTCGGGCATCGGCATCTCGATCGCGGTCAACCGGGTGGCGGCATGCCGCTGCGCCCTGGTGTCCGAACCGCTCTCGGCCGCGCTGGCGCGCGAACATAACGATGCGAACGTCATCGCGATGGGCGCGCGGATGATCGGCAGCGAAATGGCGAAGGCCTGCCTCACCGCGTTCCTCGCGACCGCCTTTGGCGGCGACCGCCACCGGCGCCGCGTCGACAAGCTGGGCCGGCCGCCGGCCTGATCCGCTTCGCGGCGGGTCCGCCTGTATCTTCTCCACCGTCCCGCCCCCGGACCCCCATTCACCGGGTGGCATTTCGGTGTCGCCCGGCCTAAAGCGCGCGCAACCTCATTCCAGCGGGAGCCGCGCCCATGACCGATCAGTTCCGCCCCGACGGTTTCTTCGAAACCAGCCTCGCCGATGCCGATCCCGCCGTCTTTGCCGGCGTCGCCCATGAACTGGAGCGCGAGCGGTTCCAGATCGAGCTGATCGCATCGGAAAACATCGTGTCGAAGGCGGTGCTGCAGGCGCAGGGCAGCGTCTTCACCAACAAATATGCCGAGGGCTATCCCGGCAAGCGCTATTATCAGGGCTGCCACCCCTCCGACGAGGTCGAGCAACTGGCGATCGACCGCGCCAGGCAATTGTTCGGCTGCGGCTTCGCCAACGTCCAGCCGCATTCGGGGGCGCAGGCGAACGGCGCGGTGATGCTGGCGCTGACCCGGCCCGGCGACACGATCATGGGCATGAGCCTGGACGCCGGCGGCCACCTGACCCATGGTGCCAAGGCGGCGATGTCGGGCAAGTGGTTCAACGCGGTGCAGTACGGCGTCGACCGCGAAACCCATCTGATCGATTACGATCAGGTCGCGGCGCTGGCGCGCGAGCACAGGCCGACGCTCATCATCGCCGGCGGCTCGGCCTATCCGCGCCATATCGACTTCGCCAGGTTCCGCGCGATCGCCGACGAGGTCGGCGCGAAGTTCATGGTCGACATGGCGCATTTCGCCGGGATCGTCGCGGCGGGCCTGCACCCCACCCCGTTCGGCCACGCCCATGTCGTCACCACCACCACCCACAAGACGCTGCGCGGGCCCCGTGGCGGCATGGTGCTGACCGATGACGAGGCCATCGCCAAGAAGATCAACTCGGCGGTGTTCCCCGGGCTGCAGGGCGGCCCGCTGATGCACGTCATCGCCGCCAAGGCGGTGGCGTTCGGCGAAGCGCTGCGCCCGGAATTCAAGGACTATATCCGCGCCGTCGTCGAAAATGCGCAGGTGCTGGCCGCCACGCTCAAGGATCGCGGCGCGAACGTCGTCGCCGGCGGCACCGACACCCATCTCGCGCTGATCGACCTGACCCCGCTCGGCGTCACCGGCAAGGACGCCGACGAGGCGCTGGAACGTGCCGCGATCACCTGCAACAAGAACGGCATCCCGTTCGATCCCCTGCCCCCGGTCAAGACCAGCGGCATCCGCGTCGGTTCGCCGGCCGGCACCACCCGCGGTTTCGGCAAGGCGGAATTCGCCGGGATCGGCCATATGGTCGCCGATGTGCTCGACGGCCTGCGCAACAGGGGCGAAACCGGGGACCCGAGCGTCGAGGCGGACGTTAAGGCACGGGTCCGGGCGCTGTGCGAGCGGTTCCCGATCTATCCGGGTCTGTAAGGAGTTCGAGAAATGCAGGACAAGTCGGTCGGCAAGAGCATGGCGAAATGGGGTGCGCTGGGCGCGGTGATCGCGATTCCGGTTCCCTTTGTCGGTCCGCTGATCGGCGCCGCCGCGGGCGCCGGCTATGCGTATTACAAGGCGAACAAGAAGCCGCGCTACTGACGCGGCATCCCACCCGCGCCCCGATCGGGTGGCGCGGGTGGTTTTACAGGAAAAGCGATGCGCTGTCCCTTCTGCGCCCATGAAGACAGTCAGGTAAAGGACAGCCGCCCCAGCGACGACGGCGCCGCGATCCGCCGACGCCGGCAATGCAGCGGCTGTGGCGCGCGCTTTACCACCTTCGAACGGATCCAGTTGCGCGACCTGACCGTCGTCAAGTCGGGCGATCGCCGGCAGGCGTTCGACCGCGACAAGCTGCTGCGCTCGGTCGCCACCGCCTGTCGCAAGCGGCCGATCACCCCGGCGCAGGTCGAACGGCTGGTGTCGGGCATCCAGCGCCAGCTCGAGACGTCGGGCGACAGCGAAGTCCCCTCGGGCCGGATCGGCGCACTGGTGATGGAGGGGCTGCAGGGCCTCGATCCCGTCGCCTACATCCGTTTCGCCAGCGTTTACAAGGATTTCCGCGAGGCGAAGGACTTCGAGGAATTTGCGGGGACGGTGGGGGATGCGGCGAAGGGGTAGGCCCCCCGGCCGGCCGCAACGCACGCCATTCCCATATCCACCCGGCCCACACCGTCCGGTTCGAGCAGCTTCGAGCTTGTCGAGAAGCGGCAGTCGAGAACCCGGCAGCCCGGGCCACCCCCTTCCCCCAGTCTGTTGCGAGCGGTATCGAACTCGCCCAGAGACGCCCGTCGAGGCTCCGTAAAAGGCCAAGGCCCATCATGTTCCACGTCTACATCCTCAAATGCTCCGACGGCACTTACTACACCGGCCATACCGACGACCTCGACCGCCGGATCGCCGAGCATCGGTCGGGCGCCTTCGAAGGCTACACCCATGACCGCCGGCCGGTCGAACTGATGTGGAGCGAGACCTTCCAGACCCGCGCCGACGCGCTCGACCGCGAAGCCCAAGTCAAGGACTGGTCGCGCAAGAAGAAGGAAGGCCTGTTCCGCGGGGATTGGTCGACCATTTCCGCGGCGGCGAGTTCTCGACGGACGCACCTCGACAAGCTCGATGCTGCTCGAACCGAACGGGAAGGTGCGGAAGGTTCGAAGCCCCCCGTCATCGTCCTCGTCCGGCCGCAGCTCGGCCAGAATATCGGCAAGGCGGCGCGCGCCATGCTGAACTTCGGGCTGGTCGAGATGCGCCTCGTCGCCCCGCGCGACGGCTGGCCCAATCCCGAAGCCGGCCCGGCGGCCAGCGGCGCCGATCAGGTGCTGCGCGACGCCCGGGTCTATGCCACCGTCGCCGAGGCGGTCGCCGACTGCGCCCATGTCTATGCGACCACCGTGCGCAAGCGCGGCATCACCAAGCCGGTCGTGACGCCCGAGGCGGCGGCAGGCGCGATCCGCGCCGAACCCGGCCGATCGGCGATCCTGTTCGGGCCGGAGCGTTCCGGCCTCGAAACCGACGACGTCGCGCTGGCCCGCACCATCCTGACCGTGCCGATCAACCCGGAATTCGGCTCGCTCAATCTCGCGCAGGCGGTGATCCTCGTCGCCTATGAATGGTCGAAGGGCGAAGGCCTCGCCAGCCCGCCGGTCGTCGATCTGGGCGAACCCGCCCCGCACGAGGAGCTGGAGGGCATGATCGGCCAACTGGACGACATGCTGGAGGCCGCCCGCTTCTTCTTCCCGCCCGAACGCGCCGCGACGTCGCGCCGGACGCTGCGCACGCTGCTGACCAAGGCCGGCTGGACGTCGCAGGAGGTGCGGACGATGCGCGGGGTGCTGTCGGCACTGGATGGGGCGAAGCGGCGGCGGTAGGTCCGCTCGCTACCGTCCCTATTCCCGGTCGTTTGCTTCGAGCGCAGGTTCGAGCTTGTCGAGAACCGAAGTCGAGAAGGGGTCGCCCCGAACACTGCGTTCCCGACGGACGCTTCTCGACAAGCTCGAAGCTGCTCGAACCAAACGGGTGGTGATGGATAGAAAGGGCATCTACCCCCGCATCGCGTCGAACCGCGCCAGTTCGTACCCGATCGACGCCTCGACCAGCCGCTCCCACAGATCCGCCACGACCGCCTCGGGCACGCCCATCGCGACCGCCGCCGCCCGCGCATTGTCGATCACCTGCGCCTTGCGCGCCTCGTCCCGCACCGCCTCGCGCCCCGGCTTGATCCGCGCGGCGGCGTCCATATAGGCGAAGCGGCGCGCCAGCAGCGCGACCAGTTCGCGGTCGATGCTGTCCACGCCGGCGCGGACTTCGGTCATCGTCGTGCACTCGGCACCGGGCAGGATCGTCATGGGCGCGCGGTGTGGCGATTGCCCGCCGACTTGTCCAGCTTGACTCGACCGGGCCAAGCCGCTAACCGCGCCGCTTCGCAATTCGGCCCCGCATTCCCGGTGAAGCGGTGGCCCCGGTCGCAGGACCGGCGGCGAATACCGGGAGCCGCGATCGTCGCCTGATGGTCAAACGTTACTGCAATTGCATTGGATTTACGATGTCGAAGCGCTCCAGCGCCAAGTACAAGCTCGATCGCCGCCTTGGCGAGAATATCTGGGGTCGTCCCAAGAGCCCGGTGAACAAGCGTGAATATGGCCCCGGCCAGCACGGTCAGCGCCGCAAGGGCAAGATGTCGGACTTCGGCATCCAGCTCCGCGCGAAGCAGAAGCTGAAGGGCTATTACGGCGACGTCACCGAAAAGCAGTTCAAGCGCACCTATGAAGAAGCGTCGCGCATGAAGGGCGACACCGGCCAGAACCTGATCGGCCTGCTCGAACAGCGCCTCGACATGATCGTGTACCGTGCGAAGTTCGCGCCGACCGTGTTCGCCGCGCGCCAGCTCGTCAGCCACGGCCATGTCCGCGTCAACGGCGTGAAGTGCAACATCGCATCGCGCCGCTGCTATGTCGGCGACGAAATCTCGCTGGGCAGCAAGGCGCAGGAAATGGCGCTGGTGCTCGAGGCGCAGACCCTCGCCGAGCGCGACGTGCCCGAATATATCGGCGCCGAAGGCACCAAGGTCACGTTCACCCGCGTGCCGACGCTGGACGAAGTGCCCTATCCGGTGAAGATGGAACCGAACCTCGTGGTCGAGTTCTACTCGCGCTAAGTCGCGCTGCGCCAAGGTCCAGCAAGGCTGGACCGAGGCGCATCCGCAGCGCGACCGGCCGGCGGGGCCAAGGCCCCGACCGACGGGTTTCGAGGTGCGGAATGCCCCGCATTCCGCAGATCATGCCGGGGGCATGATCGACCTTGAAGCCGGCTTTGCCCGCGGCGCTGGCAAGAAAAGAAAGGGCGGCCCCGCAAGAGGCCGCCCTTTCTGCATCCGAGATCGATTGTGCCCCGGCACGTCCTTGCCGGTGAAGAACGGGCCGCCCTTTCCGCGTCCGGCGTCGACACTCTCCCTCGCCGCCACAAACCGCTTTCCTACACCCCGCCCGATCGCCACGCTGGCCGGAGCGGCCCATTGCGGCTGCCTGCTCCTTGACCTTGTCGCACGCCTCCCCGCCAACGGTGCCGAACGCCACGCGCACGGATCGTCGCGAGTGTGAACTTCGTGAACTTTGGCCCGTCGCTACAGCCCGCTCGCCCGTAGCTGCGCCCGCAGGGTCGCCCGCGTGCGCTCGTCCACCGGCGGCAGTGCGCGCGCCGCCCTGCCCTTGCGCAGCCGCGCCCGGTCGCGTTCGTCGGGCGACACGATCCGCACCCGGACCGGCACCACGCCCCGCCCGTGCGCGCCGAGCGCCTCCGCCGCCCCTTTCGACAGGTCGAGGATGCGCCCGCGCCCGGTGAACGGCCCGCGATCGTTGACTCGCGCCAATATCCGCCGCCCGGTGTCGAGCGCCGTCACCTCGACATAGCTCGGCAACGGCAGCGTGGGATGCGCCGCCGTCACCCAGTCGGGCCGGAACCGTTCGCCATTGGCCGTCCGCCGCCCCGATTCGCTGCCATACCAGCTCGCCAGCCCCAGCATGTCGTAGCGCGGGTCGGCGGCGGGTACATAGGTCTGCCCCCGCACCCGGTACGGCGCACCGACCTTGACCGCCGCATCGCTGACCGGGCGATAGCTGCCGCCCGCACACGCCGTCAGGAGCAGCACCATGGCGAGCGGGAGGAGACGCGGCGACATGGCGGATCGCTTAGCCGATCGTACGCCCCTTGCCGACCCCCGCCCTCGCCCGCTACGCCCTCCCTTCCCAAGGAGACGCCCCATGAAGACCCGTGCCGCCGTCGCGTTCGAAGCGAAGCGCCCCCTCGAAATCGTCGAACTCGACCTCGATGGTCCCAGGGCCGGCGAAGTCCTGGTCGAGATCATGGCGACCGGCATCTGCCATACCGACGCCTATACGCTCGACGGCCTCGACAGCGAGGGGCTGTTCCCCTCGGTCCTCGGCCATGAGGGCGCCGGCATCGTCCGCGAAGTAGGCGCGGGCGTGACCAGTGTCGCGGTCGGCGACCATGTCATCCCGCTCTACACGCCCGAATGCCGCCAGTGTAAGTCGTGCCTGTCGGGCAAGACCAACCTGTGCACCGCGATCCGGGCGACGCAGGGCAAGGGGCTGATGCCCGATGGCACGACCCGGTTCAGCTACAAGGGGCAGCCGATCCACCACTACATGGGCTGCTCGACCTTCTCGAACTTCACGGTGCTGCCCGAAATCGCGGTGGCGAAGATCCGCGAGGACGCGCCGTTCCGGACGAGCTGCTATGTCGGCTGCGGCGTCACCACCGGCGTCGGCGCGGTGGTCAACACCGCGAAGGTCGCGCCGGGCGACAACGTCATCGTCTTCGGTCTGGGCGGCATCGGCCTGAACGTGCTGCAGGGCGCCAGGATGGCCGGCGCGAACATGATCGTCGGCGTCGACATCAATCCCGACCGCGAGGAATGGGGCCGCCGCTTCGGCATGACCCATTTCGTCAACCCGAAGGATGTGGGCGGCGATCTGGTCCAGCATCTCGTGGCGCTGACCGATGGCGGGGCCGACTATACGTTCGACTGCACCGGCAATACCGACGTCATGCGCCAGGCGCTGGAGGCGTGCCACCGCGGCTGGGGCACCAGCATCATCATCGGCGTCGCCGAAGCGGGCAGGGAGATCGCGACCCGTCCGTTCCAGCTCGTCACCGGCCGCAACTGGCGCGGCACGGCGTTCGGCGGGGCGAAGGGCCGGACCGACGTGCCGAAGATCGTCGACTGGTACATGAACGGCAAGATCGAGATCCACCCGATGATTACGCATGTCCTGTCGCTGGAGGAGATCAACAAGGGCTTCGACCTGATGCATGCCGGGGAAAGCATCCGCTCGGTCGTCGTCTATTGAGGCCCTGCCGGGTGACGGGCGACATTTCTTCGCGAACATGAGCGGGGAGAAGACAGGCGATGACGCACGGGCAGGCGCCCGCCATGCTGGGATTTGGCGGGGCCGCGATCGGGAATCTGTATCGGCCGGTCGGCGACGTCGCCGCCCGCGCGACGATCGACGCGGCGTGGGCGCACGGCATCCGCCGCTTCGACACCGCGCCGCATTACGGCTTCGGCCTGTCCGAACGACGACTGGGCGACGCGCTGGCGGTGCTCGATCCGGCGGGCGACGCGATCGTTTCGACCAAGGTCGGCCGGGTGCTGCGCCCGGTGCCCGACCGCGACCTCGGCGTCGAGCGGCAGGGCTTCGTATCGCCCGAACCGGTCGAGAGCGCGTTCGACTATTCGCGCGACGGCGTGCTGCGGTCGTTCGACGCCAGCCGCGACCGGTTGCGGCGCGACCGGATCGACCTGCTGCTCGCCCATGACCTTGGCGAAATGACCCATGGCGCCGGCCATGCGGCGCAGATGGCGACCTTCCTCGACGGTGGCTATCCGGCGATGCGGGCGCTGCGCGATGCGGGTACGGTCGGCGCGATCGGCATCGGCGTCAACGAGATCGCGGTGTGCGAGGAACTGCTTGCGCGGGTCGAACTCGACGTGATCCTGCTCGCCGGGCGCTACACGCTGCTCGAACAGGACGCGCTCGATGCGCTGCTGCCGCGCTGTGCCGCGCTCGGGGTACGGGTCATCGTCGGCGGGCCGTATAATTCGGGCATACTCGCCACGGGCACCGGTCCCGGCGCGCGCTACGATTACCGCACGCCCCCCGCCGCGATCACCGCGCGGGTCGATGCCATTGCCGCGCTCTGCGACCGACATGCCGTGCCGATGGCGGCGGCGGCGCTGCAATTCGCCATGGGACATGACGCGGTGTCGGCGGTGATCCCCGGCATGGCCGATGCGACCGAAGTCGCGCAGGCGGTGACGCTGGCGACCCTGGCCATCCCGCCTGCGCTATGGACCGACCTGATCGATGCCGGCCTGATCCGCGCCGACACCCCCATCCCATCGGAGACCGCATGACCCGCCTGTCCGGCAAGACCGCCATCGTCACCGCTGCCGGCCAGGGCATCGGCCGTGCCGCCGCCGAACTGTTCGCCCGCGAAGGCGCCCGCGTCCACGCGGTCGACATCGACGCCGATGCGCTCGCCATGCTGGCCGGGTGCGAACCGCATGTCGTCGACCTGCGGGACGCACCGGCCATCGCCGGTTTCGCCGCCCGGGTCGGTGCGGTCGACATCCTGTTCAACTGCGCCGGGTTCGTCCATGCCGGCACGATCCTGACCACCGAAGAGGCCGACTGGGACTTCAGCTTCGACCTGAACGTCCGCGCGCAATATCGCCTGATCCGCGCGCTGCTGCCGGCGATGATCGACGCGGGGGGCGGTTCGATCGTCAACATGTCGTCGGTCGCCAGCCATGTGATCGCGGTGCCCGACCGCTTCGTCTATACCGCGTCGAAGGCGGCGGTGATCGGCCTGACCAAATCGGTCGCGCTCGATTTCGTGCGCCAGGGCATTCGCTGCAACGCGATCTGTCCCGGCACCGTCCAGTCCCCCTCGCTGGAGCAGCGCATGGCGGCGACCGGCGACGCGGATGCGGCACGCGCCGCCTTTACCGCGCGCCAGCCGATGGGCCGGCTGGGCCGCGCGCAGGAGATCGCCGAACTGGCACTGTACCTCGCGTCCGATGCATCCTCCTACACCACCGGCGCGGTCCATGTGATCGACGGCGGCTGGTCGAACGCATGATCCGCGTCCTGACCCTCGACCTGGTCGACGACGCGTCGGCGATCGCCGAATATGAACGCTGGCACCGGCCCGGCAACGTGCCCGCCCCGGTCCTTGCCGCGATCCGGGCGTCGGGGGTGGAGGAGATGGAGATCTTCCGCACCGGCGCCCGGCTGGTCATGACCATGACCGTCGCGCCCGGTTTCGATCCCGCGGCAAAGGCCGATGCCGATGCCGCCGATCCCGACGTGGCGGAATGGGAGGCGCGGATGGGCAGCTTCCAGCGTGCGCTGCCCGCCGCGCCCGACGGCAGCCGGTGGACGCCGATGATCCCGATCTTTCGCCTGAGCGACCATCGGTGATCCCGCCGGCCGCCCCGCCGGCGCAGGCGCCCGCCGCCGGCGGCCGGCGCTTCGTCACGCCGGGCTACGCCACTGGCTTCGCGGTGGTGGTCAGCCTGTTCTTCCTCTGGGCGCTGGCCAACAATCTCAACGACATCCTGATCCGCCAGTTTCAAAAGGCGCTCGACCTCA
The DNA here is from genome assembly GCA_003240755.1 of Sphingomonas hengshuiensis. Lineage (GTDB taxonomy): Bacteria > Pseudomonadota > Alphaproteobacteria > Sphingomonadales > Sphingomonadaceae > Sphingomonas > Sphingomonas hengshuiensis_A. The sequence goes on from QFNF01000013.1 coordinate 12,807, forward strand.
ACCGCGCGCAGGCCGGGTTCATCCAGTTCGTCTTCTATATCGGCTATTTCGTCATGGCGCTGCCGGCGGGGATGGTGCTGCGCCGCTTCGGCTACCGTGCCGGCATCCTTGCCGGGCTTGCCTTCTACGCACTCGGCGCGCTGCTCTTCTATCCGGCGGCGGAGCTGCGCGAATATGCCGCGTTCCTCGGCGCGCTGTTCGTGCTGGCATCGGGCGCGGCATTCCTCGAAACCGCCGCCAACCCCTATATCGTCGCCTTTGGCGACCCGGCGCGCGCCGAACAGCGGCTGAACCTGGCCCAGGCGTTCAACGGCCTCGGCGGCGCGATCGCCCCGGCGATCGGTGCGAAGTTCATCTTTTCGGGCGTGGAGCACGACCGTGCCGCGCTCGACGCGATGGCCCCCGCCGCGCTCGACGCCTATCGCGCGGCCGAGGCGGAGATGGTGCAGTTCCCCTATCTGGTGCTGGCGGGGGTCGTCGTGCTGGTCGCGCTCGCCATCGCCGTCATCCGCCTGCCCGCAATCCCGCGCGACACCGGCGGCAATGCCCTGGCCGACCTGCGCTCGGTGATCGGCGTGCGGCTGCTGCGCCGGGCGGTGGTCGCGCAATTCTTCTATGTCGGTGCGCAGGTCGGGGTGTGGAGCTTCTTCGTCGACTTCGTCAAGACGCTGAGCCCCGCCACGCCGGAGCGGGATGCGGCGTATCTGCTGTCGATCAGCCTCGCGCTGTTCCTGATCGGTCGGCTGGCGGGCGCGTTGCTGATGCACCGCATCGCCGCCACCCGGTTGCTGACCGGCTTCGCCCTCGCCAATATCGTGCTGATGCTGGTGGCGGCACTGGGCAGCGGCATGGTGGCGGTGGGCGCGCTGCTGCTCACCGGCCTTTTCATGTCGATCATGTTCCCGACCATCTTCTCGCTCGGCGTGCGCGACCTTGGCCAGCGGGCGCCGCTCGGCGCGCCGTTCATCGTGATGGCGGTGATCGGCGGGGCGGTGTTCCCGCCGGCGATGGGGTGGCTGAGCCACGGGCCGGTATCGATCCAGACGGCGATGCTGGTCCCCGCCCTGTCGTTCGCGGTCGTGCTGGCGTTCGCGCTCGCCGCCGCCAGTGGCGATCAGCGGTAGAAGCGGACCTTCGCCAGTTCCAGCCACGCCCGCCCGCCGGGCCGGCCGCTCAACCGCACGCTGACGCTGCGCAACCGGGTGAGGTCGAGCGCCGCGTCGCCACCGGCAAAGGCGCTGAACGGCAACCGTATCTCCCGCCGTTCCCCGTTCGCCTCGAACGGCGCGCGAAAGCCCGAGCGCGCACCATAGACGTCGAACGCCATGACATAGCGCCCCGCCCCGCGCGCCTCGAACGCGATGCCGGTAAAGCCGCTCGCATCGGCGACGTCGATCGCCCCCCTGGTCAGCGGCAGCACCACCGCCGCGAACGGCCGGTCCGCCGCCCCCAGCCGCGCGACCGCGAACAGCCGCGGATCGTGCGGCGCATCGGGACGAACGATGTCGAGCCGGCTGTGATCGGTCCCCGGCTCGACGCTTTCGACCGGCAGCGTGTCGAGGTCGGTGCGCCCGTCGCTGCGCGCCCCGGTATCGATCGGCCCGGCCATCCGGTGCACGGGCATCAGCGTCGCCGCCGGAGCGTCGACCCGCCGGCGCAGCGGTGCCAGCGGCACCTCCCTGCCCGCGACGAACACCCGCCGCACATCGTGCAGGTCGTCGATGGTCACGTCGGGCCGCCCGCCGACGAGGATCAGGTCGGCGCGCTGCCCGACCGCGATCCTGCCATGGTCGCGCTGGCGCAGGATGTCCGCCGCCCCGCCGGTCGCGGCGACCAGCGCCTGTGCCGGCGTCAGCCCCAGATGGCCGAGCAACCGCGTCTCGCGCACCGCGCTCGACCCGTGATAGACCCCGCCGATCCCGGCATCGGTGCCGACGCCGATCCGGATACCTGCCGCGTGCAGCGCGCGGACATTGGCCTGCATGATCGCCCAGCGTTTCGATTCGAGCACGGGGATCGCCTCGACCGGCCGGGCCATGCGCGCCGTCTCGGCCGCGCGTTCCGGCGCCGCCATATGCTGCCATTCCAGCGGCAGGAACGTCCGGTCCTGCTGCGGCTCGTACACCACCAGCGTCGGGACATAGGCGACGTTCTTCGCCCGCATCAGCGCGATCAGTTCGGCATCGACCGGCGCGTCGCCGATGCCGTGCCCCAGCGCGTCGACCCCGGCGGCGGCGGCGACCTTCGCGCCGGCCAGCGTCACCGTGTGGGTGATGACCGGCAGGCCGGCGGCATGGGCGTCGTCGACGATCGCGGCCAGCGTCGGCACGTTCATGCTGGCAAGGTCGGGCGACCGGCCATAGCGCCAGCCATCGGCGAACACCTTGATGACGTCGGGCCGGTACGACAGCGCGGTCCGCATCGCCACATGCGCGGCGCGCGGCGTCGTCGCGGTCAGCGTGAAGAAGCTGCCCCAGCCATATTCGGTCCCATGCCCCCCCGGCACGCCCAGCCGGATGGCAAGGTTCAGCCGCGGCGTGGCGATGGTGCCGTCCGCGGCGATCGCGCGGATCGGGGACAGCATTTCGCCCGACAGCGAAAAATCGTCGACGCTGGTGATCCCGTTGACCAGATGCGAGCCCCAGGCCTTGCCCAGGTCGTCGGGACTGCCATGGCCCGACGCGCGCAAATGGGTGTGCAGGTCGTGCAGCCCCGGCAGCAGCGTCAGCCCGCGCGCCTCGATCACCCGGCTACCCCGCGGCCGCGACAGATGCCGTCCCATGCCGACGATCCGGTCGCCGATCACCAGCACGTCGCCCGGCACCGCCGCCGCCCCCGTCCCGTCGAATACCCGCGCGCCGCGGATCAGCAGTGCATCGGCAGGCGCGTTCGGCCGGTCGGCAGCGACCAGTAGCAGGGGCATCAGCGCGAGCAGCAGGCGGTAAGGCATGGGTCCATGTGTATCGGCTATGGCGTGCACGTCCAACCGGTTGCGCGGCGGCCTGCGCGGCCTAGGATGCAGCCTTATGCACAGGATATCGACGATCTTCATCGGGGCGGCGGGGGTGATGCTGGCAGCGGCGGCGCCCGATCCGGGGGGCGATCCGGCGGTGGTGGCGACGGTCCGCGCCGCGCTGGCCAAGGCACCGCCGGGCACGCGGTTCGGACTGGTCGTCAGCGACACCGCCGGGGTCGAACGGATCGCGATCGATCCCGACGGGCGTTTCGTCCCCGCCTCCAATACCAAGATCTTCACGACACTGGCGACCTTTGCCACCCTGTCGCTCGACGGACCGGACGATGCCGGGGCCGGCGTGCGGATGGAGGGGCGCGACGCGGTGCTGGTGGGCAGCGGCGATGCGCGACTGTCGAGTGCCGCCGACTGCCGGGTCGATTGCCTGGTGACGCTGGCCGATGCGGTGGCGGCGCGCACGAAGGTCGTCGGCGATGTGATCGGCGACGACAGCCGTTTTCCCGACCAGCGCTGGTCGCCCGGCATGGGGTGGAACAACATGGCCGGGCGCTACGGCACCGCCGCCTCCGCGCTGACGCTGGACGACAATGAAGTGTCGGTGACGGTGACGGCGGGGAACGGCCGGGCGGTCATCGGTGGTTCGGACTATTACCGGATCGACAACCGGGTGCGGGTCGGCGCGACCAACGCCGTCGGGTTCGACCGGATGCCGGGCAGCGACCTGCTGCGCCTGTCGGGCACCGTCGCGCCGGGGCCGGGCGAGCGGGTACGCGTCGGCATCGACGATCCGGCGCATTTCGCCGCATGGACCTTTGCGAAGCTGCTGCGGGAACGCGGCGTCCGCGTGACCGGCAAAGCCACCGCCCGCCACCGCCCCTATCGATCGGAAGAGGATGGCGCGGTCGTCGAAATCGGTACGGCGGCGCCGATGCTGGCACGCGTACAGCCTGCCGCGCTGGTCGAGGATGTCGCGATCACCAACAAGGCCAGCCAGAACCTGCACGCCGAACTGCTGCTGCGCCGGGTGGGCGCGGCCCGTGGCACCGGGTCGATCGCCGACGGACTGCAGCGGGTCGAGGGCATGCTGCAGGCGGCGGGCGTGCCACGCACCGCATGGAGCCTGTCCGACGGATCGGGGATGTCGACCTATAACCGCGTCACCCCGCGCGCGATGGTCACGCTGCTGCGCTGGGCGCAGGCGCAGCCATGGGGCGCGCGGTGGCTCGCCACGCTACCGGTCGGCGGGGTCGACGGGACGCTCGCCCGCCGGTTCCGGGACACGCCGCTCAATGGAAAGATCCACGCCAAGACCGGGTCGCTGAACGGCGCGTCGGCGCTGGCCGGCACGATGACGGCGGCGAGCGGGCAGACGCTGACCTTCGCGCTCTATGCCAACGACAACCCGGACGGCATGTCGGCTACTCCGGTAATGGACGCCGCGCTGCTGGCGGTGGCGGCCGCCCTATAGCCTTGCGTTATGACGCTCGCACCAATTTTGGGTGAGTGTTACCGGAATGCTACGGTTCGCTGAAATATCGCGAAACCATCTCTTTCGCTGCACTGCACTTCTGTTGCTTATTGTTGCCGACAGTCGCCGGGGGGCGGCGCGAGCTTGGGGGCAATGACATGCGGGCTGGCAAGGCAATGATGCTGGTGGGCGGATCGCTGTTCGCCGCGGTGATGGCGGCGAATGCGGCAAACGCGCAGACGGTGAGCGAAGGGGTGACGACGCAGGAGGCGGCAACGCCGACCGGCGTATCGGTACAGACGACCCCGGCATCGAGGGCCGAGGACGGCGAGATCCTCGTCACCGGATCGCGGATCAAGCGCGATCCCAACAACAGCGCGGTGCCGCTGCAGATCATCAGCAACGCCGAACTGGAACGCAATGCGATCGCCAGCCCCGAACAGCTCATCAGCCTACTGACCAGCAACGGGTCGGGCGCGGACAACCTCGCCTCCAACGCCGATGTGACGACCGGGGCACAGCGCGGCACCAACGGCCTGTCGGCGGCGAACCTGCGCGGGCAGGGCGCGGCGGCGACGCTCGTGCTGCTCAACAGCCGCCGCGTCGCGGCGCACGGCCTGTCGGGTGCGGCGGTCGACGTGAACCAGATTCCGTTCGCGGCGATCGAACGGGTCGAGGTGCTGAAGGAGGGCGCATCCGCCATCTACGGCACCGACGCGATCGGCGGCGTCATCAACTTCATCACCCGCACCGATTACCAGGGCGTCGGGGTGATGGGCGCGACCGACATCACCGAACAGGGCGACGGCAACATCTATCGCGTGTCGGCGATCGCCGGCTATGGCGACCTCGACGAACAGGGGTTCAACGTGATGGGCGCGGTCGCCTATCGCTGGAACAACATCCTGTTCGGGCGCGACCGCGATTTCGTGAACGGCAACCAGCCGGATCGCGGCCTGTCGGTCGACACGCGCGGCACGCCGATCGCCACCGCCTTCCCGCTGAACAACGGCACCTACCTGCCCCGCGGGCCGCAGGGACAGACCGGCACCCTGCTGGGCGGGACGGCGACCGCGCAGTTGCTGAACGGCCTAGTCATCCCCGGCACGACCACGGCAGCGACCGGTGGCATCAACGTCCTCGACCTGCCCGGCGGTGCCGGCTGCGAATCGATGGACGGCGGCATGGCCTATGACGACGCGCTGTGGAACAATGTGTCGGCGCGCTATGCCTGCGCATGGGATACGGGTCGCGCGGCGGTGCTGCAGCAGCCGGTCAAGACGCTGACCTACCTCGCCCGCGCGGTCGCGCGGGTGGCGGAGGATCACCAGATTTCGCTGGAAGTGACCGGATCGAACGCAAATTCGGCCAAGCTGTTCTCCAATGCGCAGGTATCGAGCAACACGTCGAACTTCCAGGTCGCCTATCCGCTCAACAGCCTGACCGCGCCGACCTACAACGCGGTCTATAACGCGATCCGGGGCACGTTCCCGGCGGTTGCCGCCAATTACGGGAAGCCGATCGCGTTCCGCTGGCGCTGCATCGCCTGCGGCCCGCGCGAGTACAAGACCGATACCAAGACGATCCGCGTTACGCTGGCCGCCGAAGGGCCGCTATGGCAGGGTTGGGACTATCGCGCCGGCGGGTCCTACGCCAAGAGCGAGGCATCGTCGGTGCTGGGCAGCGGCTATTATTATCGCGGCACGCTCAACAACGGTGCCTATGACCCCGCCGCGCCGACCGCGCCGGGGGCCAGTGGCGCCGGCCTTGCCGGGCTGCTCAACAGCGGCATCCTCAACCCCTTCACGCTGAACCAGACCGATGCCGCGCTGGCGGCGCTGGCCGCCGTATCGGCCGAAGGCGCGACGCTGTATGGCGGGCGCTATGAGGTGAAGCAGATCGATTACTCGATCGCGGGGCCGCTGTTCACCCTGCCCGGTGGCAAGGCACAGCTTGCCGCCGGCGTCGATTTCCGCAGCGAAACCTACAGCTTCAACGGGTCGGCGGCGGCGGCGGCCTCGGCACCGGTCATCTTCCTCGCCGCGTTCGACAATGTGAACGCGCTGCGGCGCCGCAACCGCCAGGTAAAGGCGGCCTATGCCGAATTGCTGCTGCCCGCCTTCGAAGGTTTCGAACTGACGGCCGCCGCGCGCATCGACGATTATGGCGATTTCGGCACCAGCACCAATCCCAAGCTGTCGGTCCGCTATCGCCCATGGGAACCGCTGATGTTCCGCGGGTCGTTCAGCACCGGGTTCCGCGTGCCGACCTTCAACCAGATTTTCAACGGCATCACCGATTCGCCCTATGCGGGACGCGACCTTGCCGACCCGGTGCGCTGCCCGGGCGGCATTCCCAACACGACCAACCCGAGCTGTACGGCGGTGCAGCCGAACATCTGGACCGGCGGCAATCCCGACCTGCGGCCGGAGACCGCCAAGATGTTCGGCGCGGGCGTGGTGTTGCAGCCCGCCCCCAAGTTCAGCCTGTCGCTCGACTATTGGGCGATCAATGTCGACGATACGATCCAGTTGCTGACCGAACGCGAGCTGATCGACAATGCCGCGCTGTTCCCCGACCGGTTCATCCGCAACCCGGCAGGCGAGTTGGCGATCATCGACCGCCGCTGGATCAATGCCGGCGCGCGGCGCACCCAGGGTCTGGAACTGACCGCGCGGGGCGGCGTCGACGGGTTCGGCGGCAGCTTCCTCGCCGGCATCGACGGTACGTACCTGCTCAAGAAGCGCGAGAAGCTGACCGAGAACGCGCCCTATGGCCCCAGCCTGATCGGCGTGTTCAGCTTTGCCGGCGACCTCGGCCTCAAATGGAAGCACAATGCGTTTATCAGCTATTCGAACGAGGCGGTGACGATCGCGCTGACCCAGCTCTATCGCGACGGGTACCGGAACCAGGCGCTGCCCGGCATCGCGGCGGGCACGGTGACGCGGCCGGACTTCAACGAATATGTGAAGCCCTATGTCACCTATAACCTCGCGGTCAGCTTCCTGAACCTCGGCAACAGCGCGACCCGGCTGACGCTGGGGGTCAAGAACCTGTTCGACGTCGATCCGCCGTTCGCCATCACCTATGATTCGAACACCGGGTCGGGCGGGGCATGGGAACCCCGCGTCGCCGATCCGCGGGGGCGGGCGTTCACCGTGCAGGCGGATGTCAAGTTCTAGGGGGCGCTGCCGCCCCCATGGGGAAGGCCGATGCCGGTAGTCGCGGCGGCCCTTCTGGCCGCGGCCCCGTTGCAACCGGTCGCCGAGGTCCGGGTCGCGTTCGATCGACGGGGCGAGACGGCGGTCGCGGCGACCGGCCTGGCGGACATCGCCGCGCATCGTCCCGTCACCGCCGACGATCCGGTGCGCGTCGCATCGATCTCCAAACTGGTGACGGCGATCGCGGTGCTGCGGCTGGTCGATGCAGGGCAACTCGACCTCGATGCCGATGTGTCGGACCGCCTCGGCTGGCGGCTCAGGCATCCGCGGCACCCCGACGTCCCGATCACGCTGCGCATGCTGTTGTCGCACCGCGCCGGGATCGTCGACGGGGTCGACTATGTCCTGCCGCTCGATGCCGCACTGGCGCCGGTGCTGGCCGATCCGAAGGCGTGGGATGCCGCCCATGCACCGGGGCGCTGGTTCGCCTATGCCAACCTCAATTTCCCGATCGTCGCGAGCGTGATCGAGCGGACCACCGGGGAACGATTCGATCGCGCGATGCAGCGGCTGGTGTTCGCGCCGCTCGGGATCGAGGCCTGCTATAACTGGGCGAGCTGCCCGCCGGATCTCGCGGCACGGGCGGTAGTGCAGTATCGCGGGCGCAAGCCGACCAAGGACGACCATCGTGGAAGCCCCCCGCCCTGCCCGGTCGAGCCGGCACGCGACGGATCGTGCGACCTGTCACGCTGGCGCGCGGGCGTGAATGGGGCGATGTTCTCGCCACAGGGAGGCTTGCGCATTTCCGCACGCGGGCTGGCGACGATCGGCCGGATGCTGCTGAACCGCGGACATACCCCCGGTGGACGATTGCTGTCGCGGCAAGCGTTCGCCACACTGACCACCCCGCTGTGGACATGGGACGGGACCAACGGCGACACCGGCAGCGATGCGACGACGGGGGCAAGGCAGGCGGGATTCCTGTGTCGCTATGGCCTCGCGACGACCTTCCTCGCCACGCCGGTCGCGGGGTGCCGCGACGATCCGTTCGGCGACGGGCAGCGACGTGTCGGTCATGCCGGTGATGCGTACGGCCTGCGCTCCGGCCTGTGGGTCGACCTGGAGCGCGGCACCGGTGTCGCCTATTTCGCGACCGACGTGGCGGTCGTGCCCTCGCCGCGATCGGCGTTCACACCGACCGAGGAACGACTGGCGCGGGGGGCGGCGCTGCCATAGGCGTGCTGCTGCTGCGTCCGGGATCGCGACCTTATGCCGCGTGCTTCTTCGGCAGGACGTGCAGCACCCCGGCGATGATGCCGCCGATCAGGATACCGAACACCGCCGCGCCCGCCGCGTTGACGATCCATTCGAGCACGCCGCCCAGCGCCGGCACGGCTTGCGCCACATGGTGCGCGGTGTCGTGGACCAGATGCGGTAGTGCCCCGAAACCGAATTCCTCCAGCCCGTGCAGGATGATCTGTCCACCGACCCACAGCATCGCCGCGGTGCCGATCAGCGCCAGTGCCTTCAGCACCACCGGCATCGCCTTCACCAGACCACGCCCGACCGTCTGGGCGAACGCGCTGGAGCGGCGGGCCAGCGCCAGGCCGATATCGTCCATCTTCACGATCAGCGCGACGACGCCGTACACCCCCACGGTAATCGCGATGCCGACCACCGCCAGCGCGACGCCCTGCATCCAGATCGACAGCGCGGGCAGTTCGTTCAGCGCGATAATCATGATCTCGGCCGACAGGATCAGGTCGGTACGGATCGCGCCGCTGACCTGTGTGCGCTCCATCTCCGCCGGGTCGGTGGTCGCCACCGCCTCTGCCGCATGATGGCCGCCGAGCAGCGGGGCGAGCACCTTCTCCGCGCCCTCGAAGCACAGGAACGCGCCGCCCGCCATCAGGATCGGCGTGATCGCCCATGGCGCGAAGAACTTGAGCAGCAGCGCCGCCGGCAACAGGAGCAGCAGCTTGTTCCTGAGCGACCCCAGCGCGATCTTGCCGATGATCGGCAGTTCGCGTGCCGGCGACAGCCCGACGACATAGCGCGGCGTGACGGCGGCATCGTCGATGACGACGCCCGCCGCCTTCGCTCCCGCGCGCCCGGCCGCTGCGCTGACATCGTCAAGCGATGCCGCGGCGAGCTTCGCGATCGCGGCAATATCGTCGAGCAGCGCAACCAGACCACCAGCCATCGACCGTTCCCCATGCTGTACGGGCCGAGCGGTAGCGGCACGGTCGGCAGAATGCCACGAAAAGCGTTCAGGCCGCGGCGGACAGCCGCGTCAGCCCGGCATCGACGAGGTTGTCGACGAACTGGTCGGTGCAGTGCGACCAGCAATAGGCGGTGCCGGTCCGGACGCAGGCGTCGCGATCGGCGGCCAGTGCAAGGGCGACGGCCGCCCCCAGATCGTCGTCGAGCGCGCCGATCCGCCGGTCGCCGTCGCCCATGCCATCGCGCCCGATAATGTCGAGCGGTCCGGGCACGGGATAGCCCGCGACCGGTGTGCCGCATGCCAGCGCCTCGATCATCACCAGCCCGAAGGTGTCGGTGCGGCTGGGGAAGACCAGCACGTCGGCGGCCCGATAGGCAGCGGCAAGGGCCGCGCCCTGTTTCAGCCCGACGAAGCGGGCAAGCGGATAGCGGCGTTCGAGGTCGGCGCGCGCCGGGCCTTCGCCGACGAGCACCTTGGTTCCCGGCGTGTCGAGCGTGAGGAACGCCTCGATATTCTTTTCGATCGCGATCCGGCCGACATGCAGCAGGATCGGGCGCGGCAAGGTGGCGACGTCGAGCTGCGGGCCATCGGGCTTGAACAGCGACAGGTCGACGCCGCGCGACCAGCGCTTCGTATGACCGATGCCATGATCGCCGAGCGACGCGGCGACGCGGGCGGTGGCGGTCATCACCCCGCTGGCGGCGGCATGGAAACGGCGCAGGAACGGCCAGAACAGCCCGGCGGGCAGATGCGTGCGCATCGCCAGATAATCGGCGAAATTGGTGTGGAACGAGGTGGTGAAGCGCGCGCCCCGTCGCCGGCACCATGCCCGCGCCGCCCAGCCGAGCGGCCCTTCGGTGGCGATATGGATCGCGTCGGGACGAAACGCAGCGATCCGCCGCCCCAGTTCCGAACCGCAGCCCAGCGCAAGGCGGATTTCGGGATAGCCCGGGCACGGGCGGGTGGCGAAACCGTCGGGGGTGAAGGTTTCGACCACATGGCCACGCTGCTGCAACCGGCCGATCGTCGTCTGGAGCGTGCGGACGACGCCGTTGACCTGCGGGCTCCACGCGTCGCTGACGATCGCGATCCTCACGCGGCGGCGACCGTCCGGCCGGGAGCATCGACCTTGCCCGACGCCCGCGCCAGTTCCCGTTCCCACGTCAGCGCCCGCCAGTCGATCAGCGACAGGGCGCCGGCATGGTCCTCGACCAGCGCGGTGCAGCTCTCCACCCAGTCGCCGTCGTTATAATACATGATGTCGCCGATGCGGCGGATTTCGGCGGTGTGGATATGACCGCACACCACGCCGTCGACGCCGTGTTCGGCGGCGGCATGGGCCACGGTTTCCTCGAACCGGCCGATGAAGTTGACCGCGTTCTTGACCCGGTGCTTGGCATAGGCCGACAGCGACCAATAGGGCAGACCCAGCTTGCGGCGGGCGAAGTTCCACACGCGGTTGGCCTTCAGCAGCGCGGTATAGGCATGGTCGCCGAGGAAGGCGAGCCATCGCGCATACAGCACGACGCCGTCGAACTTGTCGCCGTGCAGCACCAGCAGGCGGCGGCCGTCGGCGGTTTCGTGGATATCCTCCTCGACCATCTCCACCCCGCCGAATTCGAGGCCGACATAGTCGCGGAACGCCTCGTCATGATTGCCGGGGATGTAGATGACGCGGGTGCCCCGGCGGGCGAATTTCAGGATCGAGCGGATGACGTCGTTGTGGCTCGACGGCCAGTACCAGCCGCGACGGATCTGCCAGCCGTCGACGATGTCGCCGACAAGGTACAGCGTCTCGCATTCGAACGAATGGAGGAAGTCGACGAGCTGCGTCGCGCTGCATCCGGTGGTGCCGAGATGGACGTCGGAGATGAATACGGTGCGGTACGACGTCCTGGGACCTTCCGCCTGATAGCTTTGCGGGTCGTTGATCCAGTCCGGGATCTTTCGTGCCAGCGACTTCATCGTCGAACGCCGCGAACTGTCATGATCGGTCCGGGATACAAAGGCCGTCGTCATCGTTACCCTCCGGAATTGCGGATCGGACATCCGTCGCCTGCAGTACCGATGCAGTAGCCGGTCCACGCGACAATTGTATTTCGCGGGTGTGACGGCCGCTCTCATCAAACTGAAACCTTTCCGACACGGGCACGACATTGTCGTGTCATCGAACCACGCCACCTTGGTCCGCCAGAAAAGCCCGATACGGCGCCGGACAAGGAAACTCTCGGAATTGGCTCAGGAACTGAACCGCGTCGGCGTGGCGAGTGCCTATGATCGCTGGGCGCCCATCTATGACCTGGTGTTCGGCCCGGTGTTCCGCCGCGGCCGCCGCGCCGCGATCGATGCGGCGGAGACGGTCGGCGGGCGCATCCTTGAGGTGGGCGTGGGCACCGGCATCTCGCTGCCGCATTATCGTGCCGAAAGCCGGATCACCGGGATCGATATCGCCGACCAGATGCTCGACAAGGCGCGCGACCGGGTGAAGCGGTTGAAGCTCACCCAGGTCGAGCGGATCGCGATCGGCGATGCCGAGGCGCTCGATTTCGACGATGCGTCGTTCGACGTGGTCGTCGCGCAGTACGTCGTGTCGGCGGTGCCGCATCCCGACCGGGCGCTGAGCGAGTTCCTGCGCGTGGTGCGGCCCGGCGGCATGATCGTGATCGCGACCAGGCTGGGCGCGGAAGCGGGGATGCGCGCCAGGATCGAGCGCGCGCTGATGCCGATCACCAGCCGCCTTGGCTGGCGCACCGATTTTCCCTGGTCGATCTATGGCGACTGGGCGGCGCGCAACCCGCAGGCGGAGCTGGTCGAGCGCCGCCCGCTGCCGCCGCTCGGCCATTTCTCGCTGGTGTGCTTCCGCCGCGCGGCGGCCGGCCAGGACAATCATCCAGCGCCCGTACTGGGCGAGACTGCCTGAAAACCCCTTTCATCAAAGGCTTGTACGATGCCCGGATTCAAGGAAGCGTTGCGGGAACAGCGGTGGGACGATCACCGCTATTATCATCACAGCATCATCAACCAGGCGTTGCACTTCGTCAGCGCGACGACGTTCCTGATCGCCTATGTCGTGGTGTGGATCGATCCGGCGGTGGCGAGCCTGCTCGGCTGGCTGGTGGCGATGACCGCGCGGCAATCGGGGCATTTCTTCTTCGAGCCGAAGACCTATGACCATGTGAACGAGGCGACGCACGCGCACAAGGAGGAGATCAAGGTCGGGTACAACCTGTTCCGCAAGGTCGTGTTCATGGGGCTGTGGGCGGCGACGCCGATCCCGCTGCTGATCGACCCGACGCTCTTCGGCCTCTTCGAGCCGCATGTCGGGTTCGTCGGCTTCCTGCGGCATCTGGCGCTGCTGTGGCTGGCGTTCGCGCTCGGGGGCCTGTTGTTCCGGGTGATCCAGTTGTTCGTCCAGCGCGACGTGATGACCGGGATCGTGTGGGCGACCAAGATCGTGACCGATCCGTTCAACGACTTCATCCTGTACCGCAAGGCGCCGGTACAGTTGCTGAAGGGCGCGCGGATCGACACCGATCTGCAGGAAGCCGCGCGACACTAATCGCGGCGGGCCGGCCGGAAATTGCCGGTTTTCCGCCAAAGTTCACAAAAGTCACACTCGCGACCGGTTTGCACAGTTGCGAACCGGTCGCATCTTTTCGGGACGGGGCGATCGACGGGGAGAAAGAGCGGACCGCAGGCTGGCAGGGCGGCGACGTGTAGGAAAGCGGGCTTTGCCGAACGATCGTGGGCGCGCGAACATGCCCGATGGAACACCGTGCCGGTTCGCGGAAAAGACTTACCCCCGCCCGAACCGCCGGGCCAGCGTTTCCCGCAACACCTGCCGGCGCAGCATCCGGTTCGTCGTGCCCGGCGCGCTCCACCACCAGCCGTCCGACTGCATCGCCTGCGCCGCCCGCACGAACCGCGCCACCACCTCCGCGAACGCGGCGTTGTCATAGTCGAGGCTGAAGATCAGGCGACCGGTGCCGACCCAGCTCAGCGCCAGCCCCTCGGCGCGGCAGTAATATTGCAGCATCCAGTTGTAGCGCGACGGCACGGTGTAGAGGATCGTCCAGATCGTCTGCATCCCCGCCGCGCGCACCGGCAGCCCGGCCTGCGCCATCGCCGTGTTGAACCGGTCGAGGCGGGCGTCCCAGCGGGCGTCGACGCCGTCGTACATCGCCTGCACCTGCGGGCTGTCGAGGCGTTCGAGGAACACGTCCATCGCCCCCATCACGTAAGGGTGCGCGTTGAAGGTGCCGCGCGCGAAACAGATGTCGGCGGGCGCTTCGGGGCGGAACCGCCGCATCAGGTCGGCGCGGCCGCACAGGACGCCGACCGGCAGACCGCCGCCCAGCGTCTTGCCATATGTGACCATGTCGGGCCGGACGCCGAATGCCTCGGCCATGCCGCCCTTCGCGAGGCGGAAGCCCATGAACACCTCGTCGAAGATCAGGATCACGCCGGCCTTCGTGCAGACGTCGCGCAGGCGGACCAGCCAGTCGCGATAGGCGGCGCGATCCAGATGCGCGCCGCGGCTGCTGTCGACCAGCGTGCCGTCGGACGGCGCCCCCCGGTTGGGGTGCATCGCCTGCAACGGGTTCACCAGTACGCAGGCGATGTCCTTGCGCGTCGCGAGGACATGCAGCGTGCGGTCGGACATTTCCGACAGGGTCAGCGTGTTGTCGGCCGGGGTCGGGTTGCCGATGCCCGGCTGCACATCGCCCCACCAGCCATGATAGGCCCCGGCGAAGCGCACCACGCGGCGGCGGCGGGTGTGATAACGCGCAAGGCGCACCGCCTGCATCACCGCTTCGGTGCCCGACATGTGGAACGACACCTCGTCCATGCCGCTGATCGCGCGCAGCCGCTCGACATTGGCGGCGATGACCGGATGATAGGTGCCGAGCACGGGGCCGAGACCGGCGACGCGCGCGGCGCCCTCCGCTATGCATTGCTTGTAGAAATCATGGCCGAACAGGTTGACGCCATAGGAGCCGGCAAGGTCGTGGAAGACATTGCCGTCAAGGTCGGTGACGGTGACGCCGGCGGAGGATTGGTAGAAGGCGCCGGTCGCGAGGCGTTCGCGGACCTTCGCGCTGAACTGGAACGGCACGCGGTAGCGGCCGGTGAATTGCAGGTCGGACAGCCCCTCGCGCAGTTCCTTCGTCGCGGCGACCGTCCGGGCGAAGCGCGTGGCGTAGAGCGCGGACAGGCGCTCGAAGCCCGCCCGGCGCAGCGCGGCGACCTCGGCCGGCGCGTCGTCGGCGGCGAAGAAGCGCGCGTCGTCATAATCGTAGAAGGCGATCTGCCGCGCGATGCGCTGTCCCCAGCGGACATGGCCGGCGAGCGAGCCATGCTTGGCGCGGCTGAGCGCCAGACGGGCGCGGCCCCGGGTGGCGACAAGACCGGCGGTACCGGCGGCGAGGACGATGGCGAGCGGCGACATGACTGACGCGAATATGACCCGATGAGGAAATATTGATGACGGCCATGATTCGCACCGCCCCGCCGCCGCCCGCTCCCCCCGCGCCTGTTCGCGCCATCGCGAAGCTGGCCGGTATCGAATGGCTCAACTATGCCGTCACCAACCGGCTGCCGCGCCGGACGCTGACACGCGCGATGGGGTGGTTGAGCAAGGTCGAGCAGCCGCTGGTCGCGCGGGCGTCGATCGCGGTGTGGCGGACCTTCTGCGACGTCGACCTGTCCGACGCCGCCGAGACGCGCTGGCCGTCGCTGCACGCGTGCTTCGTCCGCCGGTTGCGGCCCGGCGCGCGGACGTTCCGGGCACAGGGGCACCAGGTCGCCGCCCCTTGCGACGGGATCATCGTCGCCAGCGGGCGGATCGACAGCGACAGCATCGTGCAGGCCAAGGGCCGACGCTATTCGATCGCCGAGCTGACCGGCGGCGAAGGCGATGCCTATCGCGGCGGCAGTTTCGTGACGCTGCGGCTGACGGCGGGCATGTATCACCGATTCCACGCGCCGCAGGACGGACGGGTCGACCGGGTGCGCTATTTCCCGGGCGACTGTTTCAACGTCAATCCGCCGACGCTCAAGCGGGTCGACCGGCTGTATTGCCGCAACGAGCGGGCGACGGTGCGGATGCGGCTGGCGGACGGGACGCCGATCCTGCTGGTGCCGGTGGCGGCGATCCTGGTCGCGGCGATCCGGCTGACGTTCCTCGACACGGTCCGGCTGTTGCGCGAGCGGGCGGAACCCATCGTTACGTGCGACGTGCCGCTGGTACAGGGCGAGGAGATGGGGTGGTTCGAACATGGATCGACCATCGTCCTGCTGCTGCCCGCGCCGTTCGTGCCGGCGGCGGGCGTGACGACCGGCGACCGGGTGCGGGCGGGCGACGTGCTGTTCGAACGGGTGGTGGTCGAGGATATCTAGGGCAACCGCCGCTACTCCCGCGCAGGTTGGAATCGATAGACCCCGACGGCGCGGAACGAGTCGAGACCGCAGCGCATATGGATTCCCGCCTGCGCGGGAAGGACGAGGAGGGTTGCCCTCCCTGCCCACTCCGCGCCACTCTGCCGGCCATGGCAGCAGACTCGACCAACGGCATCTTCGACGCGCATCTGCATGTGTGGCGGATCGATGCGCCGTTTCACCGCTGGCCGGGCGCGGCGGACGGGGGGCTGTATCGCACCCGCACGCTGGGCGATGCGCGCGCGGCGATGGACGGCGCGCCGGTCGAGCGGGTCGTGCTGGTACAGGCGCAGACCGACGATCGCGAGACCGACTGGCTGCTGGAAACGGCGGAGGGCGATCGATGGGTTGCGGGGGTGGTCGGCTGGGTCGCGCTGGACGCGCCCGGCGCACCGGCGCGGATCGCGGCGCTGGCCGGGCGACGCAAGCTGCTGGGACTGCGGCCGATGTTGCAGGCGATCCCCGATCCCCGATGGTTGCTGCGCGACGATGTGGCGCGGGGCGTGGCGGCGATGGTCGCGGGCGGATTGCGGTTCGATGCGCTGGTGCAGCCGCGGCATCTGGACATGCTGGCGACGTTCGCGGACCGCTGGCCCGACCTGCCGATCGTGATCGATCATGCCGCGAAACCCCGGCCGCCGGGCGATGCCGACTGGGCGGCGGGGATGGCGGCGCTGGCCGGGCGGCCGAACGTCTGGTGCAAGCTGTCGGGGTTGCGCACCGAACAGGCGCCGGGCGACGATCCGGCGGCGTTGGCCGGGGTGGTCGACCGGGTGATGGGGTGGTTCGGCGATCGGGTGTTGTGGGGCAGCGACTGGCCCGTGCTGTCGGCGGCGGGTGACGGGTATGGCGACTGGCTGGCGACGACACGGGCGTTGACGGCGCGGTTGCCGCAGGACGCGCGGACGCGGTTGATGGGGGGGGCGGCCAGGGCGTTCTACGGGGTCTGAACCGCCGCCTTCCTTCGCGGGAGGTGGGGCAAGCGCCGTTACCGGCAGATGCCAGCCTTTGCCGGAATGACGTTCGGTTTGGCACTGCGTCCCTTCCAAACCACCCCGAAGGCCCGCTACAAGCGGCGCCAACTCGAAGGGGAATTGCCAATGGTTCGTTCGCTGGTCGCCGCGTTGCTCGGCTCGTGTCTTGCCCTGCCGGTGCTGGCGCAGACCGTGCCCGCCCCCCTGACCGTTCCCGCCCCGCCACGCGATCCCGGCGCGAACGCCCGCGTGCGCTACGACGTCTCGTTCCCCCAGGCGCAGCATTACCGCGCGCGGATCGCCGCGACATGGACCGGGGTGCCCGCCGGGCCGCTGCGCGTGCAGATGTCGCGGTCGTCGCCGGGGCGCTATGCGATCCACGAGTTCGCCAAGAACGTCTATGACGTCACCGCGACCGATGGTGCCGGACGTCCGCTGAAGCTGACGCGGACCGATCCCTATGGCTGGAGCATCGACGGGCATGACGGGACGGTCGTCGTCACCTACACGCTGTACGGCGACCGGGGCGACGGCACCTATGCGCAGATCGATGCGACCCACGCGCATCTGAACATGCCCGCCACGTTCCTGTGGGCGACCGGTTATGATGCGCAGCCGATCCGGGTGCGGTTCCAGAGCCCCGACCCGGCATGGAAGGTCGCGACGCAACTGCCGGCCGGCGATGCGCCCGGCACCTGGTGGGCGCCGAACCTGCAATATTTCATGGACAGCCCGACCGAGCTGTCGAACCACATGGTTCGCGAATGGCAGGCGGGCGGCAAGACCTTCCGCCTCGCGCTGCATCACGACGGCACCGCCGCCGACATGGACCGCTTCACCGACAAGGCGAAGAAGGTGGTGGCGGAGGAGATCAAGATCTTCGGTGCGCCCGCGCCCTATGATTTCGGCACCTATACCTTCATCGCCGATTACCGCCCGTCGATCGCCGGCGACGGGATGGAGCATCGCAATTCGACGATCATCACCGACAAGCGGTCGCTGGCCGAGGCGAAGGACGACCAGCTCGGCACGCTGGCGCATGAATTCTTCCATAGCTGGAACGTCGAGCGGCTGCGCCCGCGCGAGCTGGAGCCGTTCGATTTCACCCGCGCCAACCCGACGCCGTCGCTGTGGCTGGCCGAGGGGTTCACCAGCTATTACGGGCCGCTCGCGATCCGCCGTGCCGGGCTGTCGTCGGTCGACGACTATCTGGGGGAGATGGGCGCGATGGTGAACGGGGTGGTGAACAGCCCGGCACGGATCGCGGCGCGGGTCAACGCATCGCCGCAGGAGATGAGCCTGCGCGCCCCGTTCGTCGATGCGGCGACCGCGATCGATCCGGTCGAGCCCAATATCTTCGTATCCTATTACCCCTATGGCGCGGTGATCGCCCTGTCGCTCGACCTGCAGCTTCGCCAGCGGTTTGCGGGCAAGACCCTCGACGATTACATGCGGCTGTTGTGGAAGACGCACGGCGCGACCGAGCGGCCCTATGCGCCCGCCGACCTGCGCGCCGCCCTCGCCACGCTGACCGGCGACCGGGCGTTTGCCGACCGGTTCTTCGACCGGTCGATCGAGGGCAGCTTCCTGCCCGATTTCACGCCGCTGCTCGAACAGGCCGGGCTGGTGCTGCGCGCGGCGGCACCGAACAGGGGCTGGATCGGGCGCAGCAATGCGACGCAAGAGGAAGGCGGCGGGGTCGCGCTGACGCTGTCGCCGGCACAGAACACGCCGCTGTTCGCCGCGGGCATCGATCGCGGCGACGTGATCCGGTCGGTCGGCGGGCGGGCGATCGCCGATGTCGCCGGGTGGAACGCGGCGGTCGCGGCGCTGAAGCCCGGCATGGCCACCGAGCTGCGCTATCGCCAGCGCGGGATCGAGCGGACGGCGACGCTGACCCCGGTGGCCGATCCCACGCTGGAGATCGTGCGCGGCGAGACGGCCGGGCGCATGCCGACCGCGGCACAGCGGGCGTTCCGTGCCAACTGGCTGGGCGCGGAGTAGGCGGGATGCGGTTATGCGCCGATGTAGGCGGGTCGTTCATCGACATCGCCGCCTTCGGCAGCGATGCGCAGATCCGCTGGCGCCGCAAGACGCCGACGCCGGTCGGCGACTGGGCGTCGTTCGTCGCGGTCCTTGCCGATGCGGTACAGGCGGTGCCGACGACCATGCTGTCGATCGCCACCGCCGGGCTGGTCGATCCGGTCGACGGGATCGTCACCAGCGCCAACATCCCGTGCATCGACGGGCGGCCGCTGGCCCGCCACCTGCGCGACACGCTGATGCTGCCGGTGCGGGTGGTGAACGATGCCGATGCGTTCGTGCTGGCCGAGGCGACGCTGGGCGCGGCGCAGGGGCATGACCGGGTGTTCGGCATCATCCTGGGCACCGGGGTCGGCGGCGGGCTGGTCGAGCGCGGACGGATCGTCAGCGCCGCGGGCGGGATCGGCGGCGAATGGGGCCATGGGCAGGCGGTGCATGCCAGCCCGGCCGGGCCATCCGCCAACCCGGTCTTCGCCTGCGGCTGCGGGCGGCGGGGGTGTCTCGACACGATCGGCAGCGCGCGCGGGATCGAGCGGCTGCACGCGTTCCTGCACGGCGATGCGGCCGACAGCATCGCGATCACGCGCGCGGCCGATGCCGGCGATGCGCGGGCGCGGGCGACGGTCGATTATTATTGCGACCTGGTCGGCGGGCCGCTCGCCATGCTGCTCCACGCGACCTCGGCGACGATCGTGCCGGTGGGCGGGGGGCTGGCCAATGCCGGCGGGCTGATCGCCGCGCTCGATGCGCGGGTGCGCGCGAACCTGCTCGCCCCGGCGACGACGCCTGTGGTCGTGCCGGGACGGCTGGGCGACGAAGCCGGCCTGATCGGCGCGTTCGTCGCCGGGGGGTAGGCGCCGTCAGCGCCGATAGCCCGGCCGGTTGTTGCGGTCGTGCTTGTCGACGCGAACCTTGCGCGACAGCGCGTCGAAGCGGCGGTCGAGGTCGCGGCGTTCCTTCATCGACAGGCCGTTCGAACGGCGATAGCGCTGTTCGAGCTGGGCGATCTGGCGGAATTCACCCCGCAGGTTGACCGCCTCGCGCCGGCTGAGCGCGCCGCTGCGCATACCCTGGTCGATGCGGCGTTCGATCTGCGCCTGGCGCTGGTTGACCGGCTGCCATGGCTGGGCGGCGGCGGGCAGCGCGGTCATGGCGACGCCGAGGCCGGCGAGCATCAGTGCGAACTTCTTCATCCCTCTTCTCCTTTTCGAACCATCAGGGTCGAACAGGAAGATGGGGGCCGGGTGTCGCAGGCGTTTGTCGCAACGCCATGGAAATGGTGTCGAATTGTCGCACCCGGCGCGGGTCCGTTCAGGTTCGCCGCCCTGACCGCCCCCTTGCCGCCCTCCCGCGCGGGCGGGGATAACGATCATCGCCCGGGACCGTCCTCGACCGGCAGTCCCCCGGGGCGCGCAGCACCGGGGTCAGCACCATTGCCATCGCGGCATGGCCGGGTGCCTGCGGGTACAGGCCGTCTGGCACCCGCCGCCCGGGAACGGTGCGGCGGGCGGTTACAGCGCGCTCTGGAACCGGCAGATATCCGGGCGGATGTCGCCGTCGCGCGGGGTGGCGCCGCGCGCATCGAACAGGATGTTGGCCGGCTTGCCGCGAGCGCTGCGCGGCCAGACCGGGCGGCCGTCGCCATTGGGATCGCCGCTGGTGGCGAAGGCGACCCAGTAATCCTGCATCGACACCGGCCCGACCCGGCGATCGTTGAAGATATAGTCGATCTCGGCGGCGTGGCTCGTCTGCCCCGCCCCGCCGTCCCGCGCCATGTCGAATTCATAGCGCCAGACCGGCCAGTTGCGCCCGGCAAGCAGGGTGGCGAGCGTGCCGGCGGGGCAGCGGAAGGTCGCGTCGGTCGCGATCTGCTGGTCACGGGTGCCCATGCGCGGGTGCGGCGGCGGATCGGCATCGTCGAGCCGGTACCAGGTCCGCGCACCCTCCGCAGTGGCGCCGAACGACAGGTCGACGAAGCCGTCGCGCGCCGGGCGTCCGCCGGGCAGGTCGAGTTCGAGCATGTTGCTGCCAAGGATCACCGGCCGCCGGGGCGCGGTGACGAACAGCCGGTCGGGCGTGTCGGGCAGCACCGCGCCGTCGATCGTGGTGCGCAGGTACAGATAGTCGTCGGCGGTCAGCTTCGCATCGTGCAGCTTCAGGTCGGCGGCGAGCAGCGCAGCGGGCGATGCGGTGCGGAGCGCCGCGCTGCCGCGGGTGCCGAGCAGCACGTCGAGCTGGTCGCCGATGCGGAACGCTTCCTTGAGCGGACGCCATGGCAGGCCGAACCCGGGGGTGCCCGATTCCATCGCCGCCTTCGCGAACAGCCCGCGCGCGAGGGGAGAGGCGAGCAGCAGCGACACGTCCTGCGACCCGGCGCTTTCCCCGGCGATGGTGACGTTGTCGGGATCGCCGCCGAACTTGGCGATGTTGTCGCGGACCCAGCGCAGCGCGGCGATCTGGTCCATCAGCCCGTAATTGCCGCTGTTGCCGCCGGCTTCGGCGGCGAGCGCGCGGTGGGGCAGGAAGCCGAAGATGCCGAGGCGATACTGGATCGCGACGACGACCACGCCGCGCCCGCCGATCGACGACAGCGCCATGTCGCCCGCCGATCCGGCACGGTTGCTGCCGCCGTGTATCCACACGATCACCGGGCGCCTGCCGGTCAGCGCGGGCGTGCCCACGTCCAGCGTCAGGCAATCCTCGCTGGCATAGACATGGTCGGCACGGTTCCAGCCATAGTCGTTCTGGAGGCATGCGGGCGCGCGGGCGGTGGTGGGGCGGATGCCGGTCCATTCGACCACCGGCTGCGGTTCGCGCCAGCGGTTGGCGGCCAGCGGCGGCGCGGCGAAGGGGATGCCGCGAAAGAGGATGCGGTCGGCCTCCGCCCTGCCCTCGACGATGCCGCCGGAGACGGACACGCGGGGAGGCGTCGGGGCGGCGGGGGGTTCCTGGGCGATCGCGGGGGATGCCGTGGCGAGGATCAAAGCTGCCCGGATTGCCTTCATCGCGATGCCCCATTCGTTGCCGTCGGTATGCGGGTTAGCAAATCCTCCCCGCCGCGGGGAGGACCTGTTTACTTCGCGCAGCCCGGCGTGACGTCGGCGGTAGTACCCAGCGCCACCCGCGCCACACTGACCGTCAGCGCACCGTCGGTCGCCAGCACGAACGGCGTGTCGACCCTGCCCATGTTCACATTGCCGACGAAGCATTTGAGCGGCACGCCCAGCGTCTTCCACTGGCCGACCGGCAGCTTCTCCATGCGGCCCAGCGCCACCTGGCCGTTGCCGGGGCCGCTGCGCAGCGCCAGCGTGACCGGCCCGGTCGGCGCCGCATCGATGCGCATCGTCGCGAGCAGCATGACGTCGCCATTGGCCTGGCGCGTCAGATCGACCGGCGACTGGGTACCGAGCAGGATCTGTGCCGGGCCGCTGCCGTCGATCACGAAGCGCCGGGCGCCTTCCTGTACGCCGTGGTCGGTCGCCGTGACCTTCACCCGGCCGCCCCCCGATTGCGCGGGCACGGTGGTGATACGGGTGTTGCCGCCGGTGCCGGCCCCGCCGACCTCCAGCGACCATGCAGTCGCGGGCATCCCCTTGTCCATGAACACGTCGCCCGCATCGGCTTCGGCAACCATGGCGTCCTCGGACAGCGTGGGCACCGTCGTCCGGCTGGCGCCGGTCAGGCCGTAGCCGAGCGGGAACAGCGTCGGCCCGTCGGCATCGGCGGTCGCGGGCCAGGCGAAGGACAGCGTGCCGGTGAAGTCGCGCCTCGCCCTGCCGCTGCGGTCCTTCAGCAGCACGTCGGCAACGCCGGCGCCTTCCGACCCCGGCAGCCACGCCACGACAAAGGCGTCGGCCGCGTTGATCGCGGCGTTCACGAACAGCGGACGGCCGGTCAGCATCACCGCGACGACCGGAATCCCCTGCGCCTTCAGCTTCCTCATCGTATCGATCGGCCGGCGCAGTTCGGGGCGGAGCTGCAGCGTCTTGATATCGCCCTGGAACTCGGCATAGGGCGTCTCGCCGAACACGACGATCGCCGCATCGGGCCGCGCACCGGTGAAGCTGCCATCGGCCGACAGCGTTGCCGTGCCCCCCGCCGCCTTCGCCGCCGCGTCGATCCCCTGCCAGATCGAGGTCGCGCCGGGGAAATGTTTCGGGTCGATGCCCGTCCCCTGCCATGTCAGCGTCCAGCCGCCCGACTGCCGCGCGACATCGTTCGCGCCGTCACCGGCGACCAGCACCCGCCCGCCCGCCCGGATCGGCAGCAGCGAGCCGTTGTTCTTGAGCAGCACCAGCGACTTCGCCACCGCCTCGCGCGCGATCGCGCGATGCTCGCGGCTGCCGAGCAGGTCGAACTTGCCCGACAACGGGCGCGACGACGGCTTGCCCGCCTCGAACAGGCCCGCACGCAGCTTTACGCGCAGGATGTTCGATACCGCATCGTCGAGCCGGCGCATCGGCACTTCGCCCGACCTGACCTGCCGGACGAGGTTTTCCCAGATCGGTTTCCAGCTATCGGGCGCCATGTACATGTCGAGCCCGGCGTTGATCGCGCGCGGGCAACTGGCATTGGTGCAGCCCGCGACCTGGCCGTGCGCGTTCCAGTCGCTGACGATGAACCCGCCAAAGCCCATGCGCTGCTTCAGCACATCGGTCAGCAGCCCCTTGTGCCCGGTGATCTTCTCGCCGTTCCAACTGCTGAAGCTGGCCATCACCGTCTGCACCCCGGCGTTGATCGCCGCGACATAGGGCGTGCCGTGGATATCGCGCAGTTCGGTTTCCGATATCTTCGCGTCGCCCTGGTCCTGACCGCCGAACGTGCCGCCATCCGCCAGGAAATGCTTGGTCGAGGCGAGGACATAAGGGCCCTGCAACTGGTTGGTCGAACCGGGCGCGCCCTGCAGCCCTTCGATGAACTGGGTCACATAGCCGGCGACGAGCTTCGGATCGGACGAATAGCCTTCATAGGCGCGACCCCAGCGCAGGTCCTGCGGCACGGTGATCGTGGGGGCGAAGGTCCATTCGATGCCGGTCGCGCGAATCTCGGCCGCGGTCGCCTGCGCGATCCTGCGCATCAGCGCCGGGTCGTGCATCGCGCCCAGCCCGACATTGTGCGGGAACAGCGTCGCGCCGACGATGTTGCTGTGGCCGTGCACCGCATCGGTGCCCCAGATCACCGGAATGCCGACCCCGCCGTCGCGCGTGTCGACCGATGCCGCATAGAAACGGTCGGCGAGCTTCAGCCATTCCGCCGCGGGCGCGAATTCATCGTTGTCGGGGGCCGAATTGCCCCCGTTCAGCACCGAGCCCAGATGGTAGCGCCTTACATCCTCGGGCGTCACGCTGGCGATGTCGCCCTGCACGACCTGCCCGACCTTTTCCTCCAGCGTCATCCGCCCGAGCAGGTCGGCGATCCGCGCCTCGATCGCCGGATCGGCCCTGTACGGCCAGGTCGCCCGCGGCCACAATTCGGGGTGCGCCGTCGCGGCGGGGGCCGGCGCGGGCACCGTCTGCGCCACGGCGGGAAATGCGGCCATACCCGCCAGCGCGGTGCCCATCAGGAACGTCGTAACCGGTTTCATCGCATCGCTCTCCCTGGCGCGCGCCTGACGACCCGCGCTCTTTTCCATGCCCCGTTCGACAAACCAGACAGCGGTGTCAACGCCAAAGCGCGGTTTTCGAAAGCATGTTTGCGATTGAACCGGCGGGGTCGCTGGTCCACCTTCCTCGTCATATGAACTTCCGGCGTCCGGCGCCGCATCGGGAGATATCGTTTTGCCCGCCCTGTTCCCCGTCGTCGCACGGGTCGATGCGTGACCGACGACCGCGCGCCCATCCGCCTGTCGGGCACCAATCTCGAACGGGCGGCGGATCATAACCAGCGGGTGACGCTGCACGCGATCCGCGTATCGGGGTCGCTGACCCGGATCGAACTGGCGAACATCACCGGGCTGACCCCGCCGGCCATCGCCAACATCACTCGCCGGCTGCTGGGCGAGGGGCTGGTGCGGGAGGCCGGGCAGCGGCGCGGCGGACGCGGGCAGCCGCCGACCAGGCTGGTCGTCAATCCGGCCGCCTGCTACGCGATCGGCATCAATGTCGACCGCGACCATGTGACGATCGTCCTGGTCGATTTCGCCGGACAGACGCTGGCCCGCGCCAGCCGCGAGGTCGATTTCGCGATGCCCGACGACGTCGCCGCCTTCTACCGCTCGGCGGTCGAGGGGCTCATCGCCACCGCCGGAGTCGAGCGCGAGCGCATCGTCGGTATCGGCGTCGCCCGTCCCGACGACCTGGGCACCGTCGACCTGCCCGGCCGGCCCGGGGCCTATAGCGCGTGGGAAACCGCCGACATGACCGCGCTGTTCGCCCGGCCGATCGACCTGCCCGTCTTTGTCGAGAACGACGCGGCAGCGGCGGCGATGGGCGAGCTGCAGCTTGGCCACGGCCAGCATCATGCCAGCTTCTTCTACATCCTGATCTCCTCGGCGCTGGGCGGCGGCCTCGTCCTCGACGGCAGCTATTATCGCGGCGCGCAGGGGCGATCGGGCGAACTGGGCTTCCTGCCCGGAAGTGACGGACGCGGCGGGCAGGCGCAGATCCAGCACAGCGTGTCGCTGTCCGGCCTGTCGCACCCGCTGCGCGAGGCGGGCTTCACCCTTGCCGACATGCTGGACGGACGGGCCGACGATCCGGCACTGCTGGCGGTCGTCGATGCGTGGATCGATGCCTCGGTCGAGCGGCTGGTCGAGCCGTTGACCGCGATCAACTGCCTCATCAATCCGGCCGCGATCTTTATCGGCGGGCGGTTGCCGGGCGGCCATGTCGACACGCTGGCGCAGCGGATGAACCTGCGGATGCGGGCGGCGGCGAACATCCCGGTGCTGGCACCGGTCCGCCGCGCGATGCTGGCGGAGGATGCCCCGGCGGTCGGAGCGGCGATCCTGCCGTTCAGCCACTTCCTGCTGCCCAGCGCCACCGCGCTATGGAAGGCCGACGACGTCGCCTGAAACCTGGTGCAGACGCCGGGGAGGGCGGGTTCGGGCCGGCACCGGCCGGTCAGCCACGCGGCGGGCGGGCGATGGGCGGCGGGGGCGCTACGGCACCGCCCGCCTTGAACGCGGCGACCAGCGCCAGTTCGAACCGGCAACCGCACCCGCTGGCCGGCGGTGGCGCGGGCGGGTCGGGTGGCTGGGCAGTGATCCGCATCGACTTCGCCTCCGGTATGTCGGGTGATACCCTCGCACGGGATGGTTAAATCGCCGTTAGCCCGCTTGCGGACCGGGACGGCGCGGGCCGAACATGCCGGCGCAATATATCCGGAGGTCGCCCGGTCCACGCGTTCCGCGCCATTCGGATTTCAATTTGCCTTTTTCGCCGAATCCTGCGATTTTGCCATGATACTTACGGGTGAAAAGGTTTTTCGGGGATGAGCACGGCGGTCGATCCGGTGGCACGGCATGGCGCCCTGCCATTGGCAGGCATCGAACTGGGCGGCACGAAGTGCGTCTGCACGCTGGCGCATGGTCCGGGCGCGATCGTCGCGCAGGAAACCGTGCCGACCGAGCATCCCGCGATCACGATCCCGGCGATCGCCGCGGTGCTGCAACGCTGGTGGGACGCGGGGGGCTTCGCCGCGCTGGGCATCGCCAGCTTCGGTCCGGTCGACCTCGACCCCGCTTCGCCTGACTGGGGGCATATCCTCGCCACGACCAAGCCCGACTGGCCGATGACCGATGTCGCGGGCGCGTTGTCGGCTGCGTTCGACGTGCCGAGCGCGTTCGATACCGACGTCAACGGCGCCGCCTTTGCGGAAACGATGTGGGGCTGTGCGCGGGGGCTGGACGATTTCGCCTATGTGACGATCGGCACCGGCGTCGGCGTCGGGCTGCTGGTGAACGGCAGGCCGACGCGCGGGATCGGCCATGCCGAACTGGGCCATCTGCGCGTCCCCCGCCTGCCGACCGATACGCTTCCCAGTGGCTGTCCGTTCCACGACGACTGTGTCGAGGGGCTGGCATCGGGTACGGGGATCAAGGCGGCGCTGGGCGACGTCCATGTCTCGACGCTGGCGAGCGACCATCCGATATGGGACCGGGTCGCATCGGCGATCACCGCCATGTGCCACGCGATGGTGTGCACGACGGGGCCGAAGCGGATCGCGATCGGTGGCGGGGTGATGAACAAGCAGCCGCATCTGCTGGCGCGGATCGAACCGGCGCTGCGGGCGAGCATCAACGGCTATCTGCCGCTGCCCGAACGCGACTATGTCGTGGCGCCCGCGCTCGGCGATCAGGCGGGACCGATGGGATCGATCGCCCTCGCCCGGATGGCGCTGCGCGAGCGGGCCGGAGCGTAGCGGGCGGGGCCTAGCCCGCCCCGGCCGATGCTGACGCACGGCCGGGTGCGGCCGGGCGGTGGCCCGACCCGGTCATGGCAGCAGGCCATCGCCCCTCGCCCGCGCGATCAGTGCAGGCTCTTCGCCGAAGCGACGTTGCGCGTCGCGCTGCGGCCGGCGACGATCGCGAAGCCGCACAGCGCGGCATAGCACAGCGCCGGCACGACGAACGCCGCGCCATGCCCGACCGCGCCCGACACCAGCCCGACGATCAGCGGGATCACCGCTCCGCCGAAGATCGCGGTGCACAGCAGGCCGGACGTCGCCGCCTCGCTGGCGCTGGAGCGTTCGAGCGTCAGGGTGAAGATCACCGGGAACATGATCGAGTTGAACAGCCCGATCGCCAGCGCGACGAACCCCGCCCCGACCCCGCCGACAAATGCGACGTACAGGCACATCGCGACGGCGATGCCGGTGAACAGCGTCAGCAGCCTGTGCGCCTTCACCTTCGACAGCAGCACCGATCCGATCGCGCGGCCGACCATCGCGCCCAGCCAGTAGAAGGCGACCGCCTTGCCCGCTTCCTGCAGCGATACGCCCGCGACGCCGTCGCTGCCCATCGCCAGCCCCAGCAGCGGCACGCCGAACGCGGCGTCCGACGCGCCCCATATGGTGTCGCCGTTCAGGAACAGCGCCATCTGCGTCCCGATCGCGACTTCGGCACCGACATAGAGAAAGATCGCACCGGCACCCAGCACCGCCCAGCGCGACGAGAAGGCGTCGCGCAGCAGCGCACCCGGCGACGGGGTGTCGACCGGCGCAGCGGGCACGGCGGCCGACACGACCTTGCGGCTGAGGAAGAAGAAGATGGCGAGCGCGGCGATCAGCCCCGCGATCCAGAAATAGGCGCGGTCGATCCCGGCCAGCGCGCCATCGCGCACCGCCTGCGTCAGCACCGTGCCGTCCTTCACCTCCACCCCTTCGAGGAACAGGCTGGCGCCGAGCAGTGGTCCCAAGAACGTGCCGAACGAATTGAACGTCTGGCTGAGCGTCAGACGGAAATGGCTGAGCTTCGGATCGCCCAGCGCCGCCGCCAGCGGGTTCGCCGCGACCTGCAGGATGGTGATGCCCGCCGCGAGGATGAACAGCCCCAGCAGCACGATCGGGAACACCGCGAGGTTCGCCGCCACCAGCATGGTCAGGCAGCCGACGATCATCGTGACCAGCGCGAACAGGATCGAGGGCACCGCCTGCAACCGGCCCAGCAGGATCGCGGCGGGCATCGAGATCAGGCCATAGGCGAGGAAGAACGCCGACGCGGCGAACTGCGCCTCGAAATCGGTCAGGGTGAAGATACCCTTCACCGCCGCGACCAGCGGATCGATCAGCGAGGTGATGAACCCCCATGCGAAGAACAGCGTGGTGACGGCGGCGAATGCCAGCCCGGTGGTGGCGGAACCCGCCCGTGTCTGTGCCAAAGCGGCCTCCCCTTTGATCGGCTTTGTCCGACTAATTCGGCTATCTACTTGCGATATCGGTCCGCTCGCCGAGCGGGGCGAGGATGTCAAGAAATTGGTAGGGATCGCGCGCGCGGATCAGCCGAGCCGGGCCAGCATGTCCGCCGCCAGTTCCGACAGCGTATCGTCGCGCGCGCCCATCACGACGATGCGATCCCCCGGCCGCGCCTGTTCGACCAGATACGCCGCCGCATCCGCGCGATCCGCGATATGCCGGACAGGTGCGCCCAGTTGCGCCAGATCCGCGACGATGTCGGCGCTGGTGACGTCCCGCGCGACGGTTCCCCCGCGATAGACCGGATCGGGCAGCACCAGCAGGTCGTCGGCATGCAATGCCCGCGCGAACATCGCCACCAGTTCGCGGCGCATGACCTTGAGCGGGCCATAGCCGTGCGGCTGGAACAGCAGCAGCAGGCGACCGGGCTGGCTGCGCAGCGTGGCGATGGTCGCGGCGATCTTGTCGGGATTGTGCCCGAAATCGTCGATGACGGCGACGCCGCCCGCCTGCCCGACCAGTTCGAACCGCCGCCTCAGCCCCGTAAAGCCGGCGATCGCGCGCACTGCGTCGGCGACCGGCACGCCGGTGGCGATCACCGCGCCGATCGCGGCCAGCGCATTGGCGACATTGTGCCGCCCCGGCACCGCCAGCCGCACGGCATGGACCGCGCCCCCGACCACCAGGTCGAACCGGCTGGCAAAGGCATCGGGTTCGACGCGCCGGGCGACGAGATCGGCGTCGCCCTCGACCGCGAACGTCACGCGCCTGTCCGCCGGGATCGAATCGGCCAGCGCCGCCGCCTCGGCATCGCCGACATTGACGACCACCCGCCCCGCCCTTGCCGCGAAACCACCGAACAGCGCCCGCAGTTCGTCGAGCGATTTGTGGTCGAGGCTGACATTGTTGAGCACCGCGACCTGCGGGTCGTAGAATGCGATCGACCCGTCGCTTTCGTCGACCTCGCTGACGAACGCGTCGCCCCGCCCGACCAGCGCGCTGGCGAAGGGGCGGTCAGGGCCTGCAAAATCCTTCATCACCGCGCCGTTCATCACCGTCGGGTCGCGGCCGAGGGCATGGAGAACGAAGCCGATCATGCCGGTGACGGTCGATTTGCCGCTGGTTCCGGCCACCCCGATCGACAGCGGCGCCGCGTTGAACAGCCCGGCGAGCAGTTCGGCCCGGCCCATCCGCTTCGCCCCGACCGCTTCCGCCGCGACGATATCGGCGACGGTCGGCTCGATCGCGGCGGAGGCGACGACGATCTGGTCGGGCGACACGATGCCGCTGCCGTCCTGGGGATATAGCGCGATGCCCAGCGCGCGCAGCGCGGCGAACTTGGCGGGCAGGCTCGCCTGGTCCAGCGAACGGTCGGAACCGGCGACGGTCGCGCCGCGGCCGGCAAGGATCATGGCGAGGGGCATCATGCCCGACCCGCCGATCCCGACGAGGAAGAAGGATTTGCCGTACAGCATCGCGTGGCGCTATCGGGGTTGGTCCTGGGTGGCAAGCGGGGTTGCGTGATGCGTATCGGAGTGGTGGCGCCCGCGCGGCGGGTGGACGAGGACCAGATGACCCGGACACAGGGCTATGCCGCGCTCACCTATCCCGCGGTCGACCTGGTGGTGCATCCGCAATGCTTCCTCGATGCCGGCCATTTCGCCGGCACCGACGAACAGCGCGCCGCCGCCTTCCTCGAATTCGCCAACGACCCCGGATTCGATGCGATCTGGTTCGCGCGCGGCGGATACGGGTCGAACCGCATCCTCGACAGGGTCATGCCCAGGCTGAACCGCGCGGCGGCGGCGAAAAGCTATCTCGGCTTTTCCGACATGGGGTTCCTGCTGGGTGCGCTCTATGCCCGGCGGATCGGGCGGCCGATCCACGGACCGATGGCGGCGCAGGTCGGCAAGGCGGGCGGCACCAACAGCGCGGCCCGCGCGCTCGCCTGGCTGGTGAACCGCGACCGCACGATGCTCGCGCCCGAACTCGACGGCCGCCCGACCGTCGCCTTCAACCTCGTCATCCTGTGCGCGCTGATCGGTACGCCGTGGCTGCCCGACCTGACCGACCATGTCGTGATCGTCGAGGAGGTCGGCGAGGACCTGTACCGGATCGACCGGCTGTTCTGGCAGTTGAGCGAGGCGACGCAGTTGAAGGGCATCGCCGGCATCCGGCTGGGCGCGGTGACGGACCGCCATCCCGACGACACCGGCTTTGGCGAAACCGAGGAACAGATCGCCGCCCGCTGGGCAAGGGCGATGGGCGTACCCTATCTCGGCCGTGCGCATGTCGGCCATTATGCCGACAACATGGTGGTGCCGTTCGGGGTGGCGTGAAGCCCCCTACTCGCCGAACGTCCGCGGTGCCGGGCTGACCGTCACCGCGCCGCCGGCACGCACCTCCTGCACCTCCAGCGCGCGTTCGGCGACACCGTCGCGGCCGAAGCGGAATGCGCCGTCCAGCCCGGCGAACCCGTCCTCGGCCCGCAGCCGGCTTTCGGGAAAGTCGCGGCCGATCGTCCAGTCGCGCGCGATCCGCACCGTCAGCAGCACCGAATCATAGCCGAGGCTCGACAGGCGGTACGGCGCGGCATTGAAGCGCGCGCGATATTTGGTCGCGAACTGCCGGTAGAGCGTGTTCGACACGCTGGCATACCATGCACCGTTCAGCGCCGGCATCGTGCCCAGCGCGGTCTCGGTATTCCACAGCTCGGTACCGAGCACCCTGGCCGACCGGCTGGGCGTCTTGCGGATCGCCGGCACCGCCAGCGCCGCCGCGCCCGCCTGATCGGCGACCAGCACCGCCTCGTACGGCGAGGCCTGCGACAGCTTCGTCACCGCCGCGGCGACCCCGCCCCGCGCGTAGGTCTGGAGCGACACGACCTGTCCGCCCGCCTGTTCGACCGCGCGCAGGAAGCTGGTCGATGCGCGCTGGCCATAGACGCCGGCGGGAACGAGGCCGGCGAACCGGGTCATCCCGCTGCTGCGCGCATGGCCGACGACGCGGTCGATCGACTGCGCCGGGGTATAGCCCAGCAGATAGGCGCCGTTGCCCGCGACCGAGACATCGTTCGAATAGCTGATGACCGGCACCTTCGCGTCGCGTGCGATCGGCGCGACCGCGCGAACGTCGTCGGCGAGCAGCGGGCCGAGGATCAGGCGGTTCCCCTCCGCGATCGCGCGCTGCGCGGCGGCGGCGGCACCGGGAGCGGTGTCATAGGTGGTGATCCGCACCCGTTCGCTGCGCGTGTCGAGCAGCGCCAGTTGCGTCGCATTGGCGATCGATCGCCCGACGCCGCCATTGGAACCGGTCAGCGGCACCAGCAGCGCGACGCGGTGGCGCTGGGTATCCTCCGGAATGCCACCGGTGACGACCGGGGGTCGGGTCGGCTGCGGACGGGTGGTCGGCGGCGGCGCCTGTTCGACCGGGCCCCTGGGCACCAGCGTGGCGCAACCCGCCAGCAATGCCGCCCCGATCAGCGCCGTGGCGCGCGCGATGTGATGCCGCCATTGCCGCGGCGCTATCGTGTCTGCCATGGACCTACCCCTGATGACCGAAAAACTCGAACCCGGCCTCTACATCGTCGCGACCCCGATCGGCAATCTCGCAGACCTCAGTCCGCGCGCCGCGGACATCCTGTCGCGTGCGGACATCATCGCGGTGGAGGACAGCCGGGTCACTGCCGGACTGCTGCGCCATATCGGCGTCAAACGACCGATGATCCCCTATCACGACCATAATGCCGAAGGCATGCGCCCCGGCCTGATCGCGCGGATGGCGTCGGAGGCGGTCGCGCTGGTGTCCGACGCCGGTACCCCGCTGATCTCCGATCCCGGTTACAAGCTGGTGCGCGATGCGCGGGCGGCGGGCCATGCGGTGGTGACGATCCCCGGCCCCTGCGCTGCGGTGGCGGCGCTGACGCTGGCCGGGCTGCCGACCGATCGGTTCCTGTTCGCCGGCTTCCTGCCGCCCAAGGCGCATGCCCGTGCCGAATCGATCGCCGAACTCGCCGGCATCCGCGCGACGCTGGTCTTTTATGAAAGCGGCCCGCGCCTGTCCGCGACCCTCGCCGCACTGGCGCAGGGGCTGGGCGACCGCGAGGCGGGCGTCGCGCGCGAAATTACCAAGCGGTTCGAGGAATGCGTGACGGGTACGTTGCCGGTACTGGCGGAACGCTATGCCGATGCCCCGCCCAAAGGAGAGATCGTGATCGTCGTCGCCCCGCCCGGCGCCCCGCCCCCCGCCACCGCCGACGATGCCGATACCGCGCTGCGCGAGGCGTTGACCCGCCTGCCCGCGTCGAAGGCGGCGGGGGAAGTGGCGAAGGCGCTGGGGCTGGACCGGCGCGAACTGTACGCACGGGCGATGGCGATGAAGGAAGACGGCGCGGCGCAATAGCCGATCGCAACCGCACCCAGCCCCGTACGCCATCAGGCTGATGCCGCAATTTACCACAAGGTCGTGCTGGATTGCCGTCGCCGTTCCGCGCCGGGCCGGGCCGGGCCGGCGAACCATGCGTCCGCTACGCGGCGATATCCCGCAGATTCGCCATCTGCGTCGGCCGCACGGCATGGTTGATCGGCAGCGTATCGCCGCAGCATGCGCATTCGGCGATGACCCGGCCCACAAACCATTGCGAGGCCCCGCAACTAGGACAATTGTTGCGCCCGTGCAGCGCATAAAGCGGCACGCGCGTCGACCGCAGGACGGTTCGTTCCATGGTGTTCTCCCTGTCGACAAGGGAACGCCACCACCGCGCTGCGGTTCCGTTACGAAGAATGTCGAGAAAGGAACGGTACGACATGGTTCCGGACGCGCGACGATATTGGACGATCGCCCGCACCGGTTCGTCGCAACGCCCCGGTCAGGCGGGGGTGCGTTCGTCCAACAGCGTGCGTGCGTCAAGCCCCAGCAGGTCGATATGCGCGCGTATCCGCGGCCAGTGGCCGGTCAGGAACCGTTCGCGTTCGGCGATGCGCAACCGCTCGATCGCGCCGGGCAGCACGAACATGCCCACCCCGCGCCGCACCTCGACATACTCGTCGTCCTGGAATGTCTGATACGCCTTCGCCACGGTCAGCGGGTTGGCGCCATGTTCGGCGGCGAATGCCCGGACGGACGGAAGCTGGTCGCCGGCGCGATAGTCGCCACGCAGGATCGCGGCAGCGATCAGCGCGCGCAGGCGAAGATAGACGGGCGTGTCCTCGTGATCGATCGCTGTCATGCTGACTTAATACAGCAACGGGCGAAAAAGTCCACCGCTCACCCGATCCAGCGCGTACCGATCCGCGCCAGTTCGGGACGCGGCCGTTCGTCGAGCGGACGGCCCGGCGAACCCAGGAACACGAAGCCGGCAATGCGCTCGTCCGGCCCGCCGAACGCATCGCGCACAGGGTCGCTGAACGCCGCCCAGCCGGTCAGCCAGCTCGCGACATAGCCCATGGCATGCGCGGCGTGGAGCAGGTTCATCGTCGCCGCACCCGCCGACAATTCCTGTTCCCAGCGCGGGATATGGCTCTCGACCGGCGACGACAGCACGACGACCAGCGCCTCGCCTTCCTGCGCGAAGCGATCGCACGCCTCTAGCTGCGCCGCCGTCGCCTGGGGGTTGCCGGCGATGAAGGCGGTGCGCAGCAGGGTGGCGAACGCGGCGCGGCGATCGGCCGGGACCACCACGAACCGCCACGGCGCCAGCTTGCCATGATCGGGGGTCCGCGCGGCGATGGCGATCATCGCGTCCAGTTCGGCATCGGTCGGCCCCGGCGCCACCATGTCGCGCGGCTTGCCCGAACGGCGGGTGCGGAGGTGGCTGAGCAGCGAGGAGCGGTCGTTGAAGATCATGGCCGCGATGTAGGCGCCGCCGCCGCCGCCGCCAAGCACGGGCGCAACGGCATCGTCACAATCGCAACAATCCCGCTTGGCATCGCGATTTTCGCCGTTAGGCTCGCCGCCATTCGCGTGCCCCGCCCGAAAAGGCGACGGGCGCGCCGGTTTTTTCTCGGGGGATGCATCCTTGTTCGGCCTACCCATCATTCCATCGATCGCGGCGGGGTTCCTGATCCTGCTGCTCGTGCTCGGCGGCATCGCCGCAGCGAGCAAGGGCGAAGAGTTCGCCGGCCATCCCAAGGGGCTGTACGTCCTGTTCTTTGCCGAGATGTGGGAACGCTTTTCCTATTACGGCATGCGCGCGCTGCTGATCTTCTATCTCACCAAGCACTGGCTGTTCGGCGACGGCGAATCCAACCTGATCTACGGGGCGTACACCTCGCTGGTATATATCACCCCGGTGCTGGGCGGCTATCTCGCCGACCGCTATCTGGGACAGCGCAAGGCGGTGCTGTTCGGCGCGGTGATCCTGACGATCGGCCATCTCCTGATGGCGTTCGAAGGGCAGACCGGCGTCACCGACCCGCTGCTCAAGCAGGCCGATCCGGCGATCAACATCTTCTGGGCGGCGCTCGCCTGCATCATCGTCGGTTCGGGGTTCCTGAAGGCCAACATCTCGGTGATCGTAGGACAGCTCTACAGCCGCACCGACATGCGCCGCGACGGTGCCTACACCATCTTCTATGTCGGGATTAACGTCGGCGCGGCGCTGGGCGTGATCTTTGCCGGTTTCCTCGGCGAAACCTATGGCTGGTCGTACGGTTTCGGCGCGGCGGGGCTCGGCATGCTGCTCGGCCTGATCGTGTTCGTGATCGGCAAGCCGCTGCTCAAGGGCCAGGGCGAGGCGCCACGCCCGCTGTCGAAGGGGACCGAATGGGGGCTGTACGCGCTCGGCGTCGCGTCGATCGGCGTGATCTGGGCGCTGATCCAGTATCAGTCGGTGATCGAGACGCTGCTCATCATCTCCGGCGTGGCGCTGCTCGCCTATGTCCTGTTCGAATCGTTCAAGCTGCCCAGGGAACCGCGCGAACGGATGTTCGCGATCCTGTTCCTGATCGCGCTGAACCCCGTCTTCTGGGGCCTGTTCGAACAGGCGGGCGGGTCGCTGAACCTCTATACCGATCGCTATGTCGATCGCGGCGGCGTGCCGGCATCGCTGTTCCAGTCGATCAACGCGATCTACATCGTCCTGTTCGGGCCGGTCTTCGCCGCCTTGTGGGTGGCGCTGGGCAAACGCAATCTCGAACCCTCGGCTCCGGCCAAGTTCGCGCTGGCGCTGCTCCAGGTCGGCTTCTCGTTCCTGCTGTTCGTGTGGGGCGCCCGCACCGTCGGCCCGGAAATCGCGACGCCGGTGCTGTTCGTGTTCCTGATCTACTTCTTCCAGACGACCGGCGAGCTCTGCCTGTCGCCGGTCGGGCTGTCGGCGATGAACCGGCTGGCGCCGAAACACCTTGCCAGCCTCATCATGGGCGCGTGGTTCTACATGACGGCGGTCGGCAATTTCGTCGCGGGCAAGATCGGCGAGGCGACCGGCGGCCATGACGGCGAAATGACCAAGGAAGGCACGCTGTCGGTCTATAACAGCATCGGCTGGTGGACGATCGGCATCGGCGTGGTCGTGCTGCTGCTATCGCCGATCGTGAAGCGGTGGATGCACCTCGACACGCTGGGCGACGACGCCGACCGCAGCCTCGCGGGGCAGGCCGGGATCGGCGAACCCAAGGCGGCGGGCGTCGATGTGTGGAAGGAAGAAAAGTAGCGGCCCGTCCTGGAAGGCATCCCGGCGCATTTCAAACGGGCGCCGGGGACGACATGTCGGGCGGTGATCGCCGCCCGACACGCAAATCCCTATTGCAACCGCGCCAAACCGCGGTATGCCGCACCTCTCCCGGGACCGGGGGCGCTTAGCTCAGTTGGTAGAGCATCTCGTTTACACCGAGAGGGTCGGCGGTTCGAGCCCGTCAGCGCCCACCACCGCGCAGCGCGAACGATGCGTTGCGGCGCGCGGCGCGGACAAGCCCGACCTTACAATCGCACGCCAAGGCCAACGCCGAACACCAGAGGATCGAGCGCGACCTTCACGCGCTGGCGGCCGAGCGCAGCGGTGTCGAGGCGGGCTTCGGTGTCGATGTCGATATATTTGACGTCGAGGTTCACGAACAGCTTGCGCGTGATGTCGACGTCCACGCCCGCCTGCGCGGCCCAGCCAAGGCTGTTCTTCAGGTGCACGTCGGTCCGGCCGACCGCCGATCGAAGCCCGGGCGCGGCCTTTTCATTCCAGAAGATGGTGTAGTTGACGCCGGCGCCGACATACGGGCGGACATGGCCCGTGGGCGCGACATGATACTGGACGGTAAGCGTCGGCGGCAGCACCCATGTCGACGCGAGATCGCCGATCGCCCCCGTCGTGCCGCGCACCCCGCCGATCGCATGCTTCGTGGTCGAGGCGATCAGTTCGAAGCCGATATTGTCGGTCGCCATATAGGTCGCATCGACCTCCGGCATGACGCTGTTGCCCACCTTGACCGCTTCGCCGGGCAGGGCCGGCAGGATGCTGTCCGACCGTTCGTTGGGCGCGACGAGGATCGCCCGTGCACGAAGCAGGACGTCGCCGCCCCGCACCCCCACCCGGCCGGCATCCTGCGCCACGGCGGGCGTGCCGGCTGCCGCGACGACGATCGCGAACAGGCTGGCGGTGGTCTTGAACATCGTCATCCCAAATCTCCCTGCTGGTCAGGAACCCCGGGTAGGCGCGGCGGCATGATCCCGCCTTGACGACCGACAACCGCCGGTTTGACCACGGTCAAAAGCAACGTGCTACTCAGCCGTTGCCTCTCCATCCGCGATCATGCTTTCTTGGCAGTCCCGGCAGGGAGCATGGCAGCGAATTCGAAGCGACGCCCACGCACAGGGTTCGCTTGTGGCGCCGTCACGACGTGCCCGGTCGTGCCCGACGCCGACCATCAAACCGCCAACCTGTCGAACGAAGGAGGCGCAGATCATCGCGCCGATGGGGATCCCCGATGATTCAGTATCACGTCATCCCGCTCTAAAGCCGTCGAAACCGGATGGCCTGCCCACCGCCGGGCGCGAGATCGAGCGACAGTTGGTCTCCGGCGGCAACTCTCTGCTGCCGGATCGCCAGTTTTTCCGGAGCGGTGCGCCAGTCGGCACCCGGACCGTCGGCATAGATGGTCGCCTCATACCGCGCGCCCTGGTCCAGAAAGTCGAGCGGCACGGTCAGGCGCCGCGCCGTGTCGTTGGTGATCGCGCCCAGATACCAGTCCGGGCTGTTCCGATCGCGCCGCGCGACGATGGCATATTCACCGATCCTTCCCTGCAGCGTGCGGCTTTCCTCCCAGTCGGTCGGCACATCGCGTATGAAGCGAAAGGCATCGGCATGCGCATCATAATGCTCGGGCAGGTCGACGGCCATCTGCACCGGGCTGTACAGCACGACATACAGCGCCAACTGGTTGGCGATGGTAGAGGGCACGCGGTTATCCGGGCGCGTCGCACGATAGTCGAAATGGACGACGCCGGGCGTATAGTCGAACGGCCCCGACAAGAGCCGGGTGAAGGGCAGGATGGTGGTATGGTCGGGCGCGTTGCCGCCGTCCGGGCTGCCGCCATTATATTCCTGCCCGCGCGCGCCTTCACGGCTCATCAGATTGGGCCAGGTGCGGCGCAGGCCCGTGTCCTTGACCGGTTCGTGCGGAAAGATGGCGATGTGGTGCCGCGCCGCCGCCTCGACGACCTTTTGCAGGCTCTGCACCGCATATTGGCTGTCGGGCCATTCGGTCTCGTCCAGCCGCGTGCCGACATAGCCCAGCTTGATCGAACGCACGCCGTAGCGGTCGTAATAATCGAACGCGGGCTCCAATTGGCGCAGATAGTCCTTCACCTGCCCGCCGGTCTCGTGATGACCGATCAGGTCGATGCCCCTGGCGCGGGCATGGGCCGACACCTCGGCCATGTCGAAGGCGGGTTGCGCGCGATCGAGGATGAAGCGCGAATGGCCGTCCTTCCACCATTCGGGCACGTCCCAGCCGATATTCCACCCCTCGACCAGCACACCCGCAATGCCGTGCTTCGCCGCCCAGTCGATATAGGTTTTGGCGCGCGCGGTCGTGGCGCCCAGCTTCGGCCCCGGCTCCCAGGTCAGCAGCCCGGTATGCATCGCCCAGAAGATACCGATATATTTCTCGGGCTTCACCCAGGACACGTCACCTAGTCGATTGGGTTCGTTGAGGTTCAGGATGATGGTCGAGTCCGCCAGGCGCGCGGCGTCGGGAGCGACCATTACCACCCGCCACGGCGTCGTCGCCCCGCCATGCGTCCGCGCCCGGTCGCCATTGGACCAGGGCGACAGGTCAGCCTTCAGTGTCCGACTGTTCTCCTCGGGCATCCGCAGGTTCATCGACGGGAAGTCGATCAGCGCCGCCTCGTGCACCGCCATCGCCACGCCGTCGCCCTCCAGCGTCACCGGCGTCTGCGCGGTCTGGATCGCCGACAGCGCCGAGCGGCTATATTCATATTCGCTATATTTCTCGCGATAGGCCGGAATCGACCAGGCGCGGTAATTCCGGGCGAAGTGGAACTCGGTTTTCTCGTCGGCCACGACCAGGGGCTGGGCCGCCGTACCGGGCAGCGTGTAGCGAAAGCCGAAGCCGTCATCGAACACGCGGAACTCGACGCCCAGCTTGCGGCCATCGGTCGCGGCCAGCGTCACGACCAGCCCGTGATAATGCTCGCGCATCTGCCGCCGCTCGCCCCAGGGCTGGGTCCAGGGGCGGTCGAGCGCGGTCGGGCGGCTGGCGACCAGCGTCAGGTTGTCATCAACCGGCGCGGCATCCTTGAACCGGAAGCCAAGTCGCGACCGGTCGAGGATCGGCCTGCCGTCATAGCGGGCGCGGTACACCGCCTCGCCCTTGTCGACCGCCATGTCCACCGCGATCCGGCCATCGGGCGAGGTGACGGTCTGCCACGCCTGTCCCAGCGCCGGGGTCGCCGCGACCAGCGCCGCGAGCCCGACGATCATGCCCAGCCGCCTTTCCATCAGAAGGTGTAGGTCAGGCTGGCGCGGACGCGACGGCCGAAAATCGGGCGCCCCTGGAACGCGGTTTCCTGCACCCCGATGATCGAACCCGCACGCGGATTGCCCTCGGTCAGGCCGACCTCGTCGAACAGGTTGGTCGCCACCACCTGCGCCTGGAGTGCGTCGGTGACTTTCCAGTTCGCGCCCAGCCGGACCTCGGTATAGCTGGGCAGGACGATGGTGTTCGCTACGTCGACATAGCGTTTGCCGGTATAGGCCGCCTCGCCGAAGATGCTCACCCGGTCGTCGAGGAGATGCAGTGTCGGGCGGATCGAGACCTGTACCTGCGGCTGGCGGACGATCTGGTTGCCGCTGAAGTCGAATGGTCCGCTCGCATCCTGACCGGCGAAGCTGGTATAGTTGATCTTCTGATAATTGCCGCTTGCCGCCAGGTCGAAGAAATCGACCGGGCGTAGCGACAGTTCGACCTCGACACCCTTGGACTCGGCGGCTGCCGTCTGGTTGATCGTCTGGGCCTGACCATTGGGCCCCGCCACGATCGTCTGGAAGGCGATGTTGGGGAATTTGTTGTAGAACAACGTGACGAAGGCCGAGAAAGGCCGGGTCGCATATTTCAGGCCGCCTTCGACCAGGTCGATGCGGTTCTCGACCGGGACGCCGCCGAACCACTGGACGAATTCGGGCGTCACGCGGAAGCTGCGGCTGTAGCGGGCAAAGGCGGCGACGCGCGTGTCGAACTCGTAATTCGCGCCCGCCGAAAAGGCCCATTGCCCGGTCTTGAACCGATAAGGCGTATTGGCACCGGTGAAGACCAGCACATTGTCATCCGCGATCGTCGTCGCATCGCCCAGATTGACGCGGGTGGTCTGCGCGATCGTGCCCTGCTTCGACACATGATGATAGCGCGCGCCGAGATCGATGCGCAGCGCATCGGTCACTTGCCACGCATCGGTCAGGTAGAAGGCGTTGATCGTCACCTCATCGTCGAACCG
The DNA here is from genome assembly GCA_003240755.1 of Sphingomonas hengshuiensis. Lineage (GTDB taxonomy): Bacteria > Pseudomonadota > Alphaproteobacteria > Sphingomonadales > Sphingomonadaceae > Sphingomonas > Sphingomonas hengshuiensis_A. Next base: position 53,881 of record QFNF01000013.1, read on the forward strand.
CTGCAAGTTGCTGTGCAGGTTGAGCAGCCCGTTCTTGGTCAGCGCGACCGTCTGCTGCCCGGCGGCGTTGAGGCCGACAACGTCGAAATAGCGCGGGCGGTTGATCGCCTCCACCAGGATGTCGTTCCAGTTCCAGTTCTGCGTCTGGTTGAAGTGGCTGAAATAATATCCGGCGGTCAGGGTGTGGCGACCGACGCCAGTGTCGAGCTTCTTGGTGACGCTCAGGTCGTTGACGACATTCTCGACATCAACGACCGTGTTGAAGATGCTCTGGGTCAGCGCCAGTTGATTGCCGAGCGCCGAGGCGGCGACGGTCTGGCCATTGCTGGCGTCGCGATAGACCGCCGATACGGTGTCGGGCCGCGCGGCCTGCAACCGGGTCAGCGCGCTGGTCAGGAAGCCCCGGGACGTCGTGATGCCCGAGCTGAACAACCCGTTGAAGTCCACCATGCCGGTCGTATAGCGGGCACGGTCGTTGACCTCCCACCCATCACCCAGCGGCTTGTTGAAGATCGCGGTGAAGGTGTCGGTATCGGTGTGGATACCCTGGGTCAGGTCCACCCGCTTGTCGAACGCGCCGCTGCCGCCGGGCACGGTCAGCCGGGCGAAGTCCGTGTTGACCAGCGTGCCGGTGCCTGCATCCAGCCCCGGCAGGCCCTGGGACGGGCTGGCCAGCGGAATGGCGGTGTAGAAGATGTTCTTGTCGTCCAGCTTGCGATAGCTGACGAACAGAGAGCCGCTGTCGGCGAAGTCATATTGAAGACCGACACGGAACTGGCCACCCTGATTGCCGGTGAAACCGGGGTTCCGAAGACCGTTGTCCTCGCGGTAGAAGCCGCCGATCGCAAAGGACAGCCGGTCGGTCAGCGGGCCGGAGACATTGGCATCCATCCGGTAATGATCCCAGTCGCCGACCTCGGCCTTCACCATGCCCTGCAGCGTGTGGGTCGGACGCTTGGTCAGGACGTTGACGACGCCGCCCGGCGCATTCGACGCGGTGATCGAGGCCGAGCCGCCGCGCACGATCTGGAGCGAGTCGATCGTCGCATCGACGCGGAAGAACTCGTCCGCATTGGTGAAGGCCCCGGCGCCCTCTTCCCAGACCGGCAGACCGTCCTCCAGCAGCGGGAGATAACGATAATTGTCCGCCGGAAGGCCACGCGAATAGACGTTGTTGCCGACCTCGCCCCCTGAGCTTTCGACATAGATGCCCGGCGTCGAGGCGATCAGGTCGGCAATGCCCAGCGGGGCCTTTTGCGCGATTGCCTGCGAATCGATGGTGGTAATGGCGTAGGACGTCTCGAACTTGCGCGTGCCGGTGCGGGTGCCGGTGACGATGATCTCGTTCAGACCCAGATCGCTGCCCTGCGCCGTGTCGGTCGCGGACGCCTCGGTCGCCGGGGCGGGCTGCGTCGCAGGCTGGCTCGGGGCATCGTTCGACTGGGCGAGCGCGGGGGCGAGCGGCGCCATCCACGCAACCGAAGCCATCAACGCCAAACGACATGCACGCATGATAATCCCCTCCAAGACGCCTCTTACGGGCGGTCCACCTGATGGAGGAGAAAGTGAGGCTAACTGCAAATCCATGCAACGATTTTTTGCAAACGATTGCAATTTACATGAACTTGCCTGGAAACGTTCGACGTATGATCAACATTTCAACGAGTTGCGGGTCACGACCAGCATTATTTTGCATAATTCATCGAACGCTCAACGTCCGCACGACCCGCGAATCACCAGGTCGGTCGGCAGGCGCTCGGACCTGGCCCGATGACCGTCGATGATGCGCAACAGCCTGGACACCAGCAGGTTGCCCGCCTTGATGACATCCTGCCGGATGGTGGTCAGCCCCGGGGTCGACAGCGCCGCCGCGTCGATATCGTCATAGCCGATCACCGCCACATCCTCGGGCACGCGCAGGCCGCGCTGGCGCAGCGCCTGGACAGCACCCAGCGCCACCAGGTCGGACGCTGCGACGATCGCGTCGAAGGCGATGCCGTGCTCCAGCAGATTGTCGACCGCCTCGGCCCCCTCGAACCGCCCGGCGGTGGGCGTCTGGACCAGGGTGGGGTCGAACGGCACGTCATGCGCCGCCAGCGCTGCGCGATAGCCGCCCAGCCGGATGGCGATCTGCGAAAAGGGTGTACGGGCGGCGGCAATGGGCGGCATCGCGCCGATAAAGGCGATGCGTCGCCGGCCTTTACGAAGCAGATGCGCGGTGGCCTGAAACCCGCCCTCGTGATTGTCGCTGCCGATCGAGCAATAGCTTTGCCCCGCCACCTCGACACCCCATGCGACCAGGGGTTTGCCCAGATCGGCATAGCGGTTGAGCGTATCGTGGAACTGCGACTGGCCAAGGAAGATCGTGCCCGCATAGGCGTTCCGGTCGAGAAACCGTGCCAGCGTCGCATCGTCACAGGGTGTCTGCCACACGATCGACGCATCACGCCGCCGCTCGCGCAGGGCGGTGCCGATACCGCCAATCAGCGCCAGCTCGAACGGATTGGCCAACTGGCTGCCATGCGCGGTCGCGACCGGCACGACCAGGCAAATCTGTTCGGACAGCGACGGCACGGCGCGGCGTATCTTCTGCGGCACGTGGACATAGCCCAGCCGGTCGGCGGTGCGCAGCACCCGCTCGCGCGTTTCCTCGCTGATGGCACTATGCCCGGTCAGCACGCGCGATACGGTTGCCACCGATACCCCGGTTTCCGCCGCGATCCCGCCCAGGGTGGGCCCGCCCCGTTTCACGCGCGCCATGGTCGACTGCATGTTTGCATTACCTTGCACTAAGCCGAGGCCGCGTCCTCGTCCATGGTCGACAGACACAGGCTCAGCACCGCCCCCATCGCCATCAGCCCGCCCGCCAGGGGCAGGACGGGCCACGCCCTGCCGCCCAGCCCATGCGCGATGACCCAGCCCATGCTCAGCCCTGCAACCAGTTGGGGCACCACGATGAAGATGTTCATGACGCCGATGAACATGCCCGCCGTCGCGCTGGACACCGCCCGCCCGGCCAACACGAAAGGCGCACTCAGGATCGAGGCATAGGCGATGCCGATCAGCACCGCACAGGCGACCAGTCCGGCAGGATGCGCGACCAGCGCCACGCCCGTCAGCCCCAGCGCGCCCGCCGCCAGCGCCACCGCATGGACCCGCGTCACCCCGAACCGCCCGAACAGCCCCGGCAGCAGAAAGGCAAACAGCCCGGCCACCCCGTTATAGGTCCCGAACAGGATCCCGACAAAGTCCGCCCCCCGGGCATAGGCTGCATCGAAGGGCGACGTCGCACCATAGAGCTGCGCCGCGACCACCGGCGTGGCATAGACCCACAGGAGATAAAGACCGAACCAACTGAGAAACTGGATGGCCGCCACGGGGCGCAGCGCCCGCCAGAGCGTGGCGAAGCCGGTCCAGTGGCCAGGCCTCACCAACGGATCATGCTGTGGCGCACGAGCGGCGACCGGTTCGCGCACCCGCGCTATCGTCCAGCCGACCGACAGCGCCACCGCCAGCGCCGCCGCGAGGAACGCCACCCGGATCGACAGCGCGGTCTGGCCCGGCTGGGCGACGTTCGACCAGCCGCCCCAGGCGAGCAGGATCGGCGCACAGGCCCCGGCCAGCGCGCCCAGCCCGATAAAGACGGTCTGCATGGCATAGCCGCTCGCCTGATCCCCGGGCGGCAGCGTGTCGGCGACCAGCGCGCGATAGGGCGCATGAAGGGCATTCATCGCCGCCTCCAGGCCCCAGACCACCACCACCGCCCCCATCAGCGACGTCGCCATCGGCAAGGCGGCCAGCGCGGCGATCACCAGCAGGGCCGATACGAGGATATAGGGTCGCCGCCGCCCGAACCGGCCGCCATGACGATCGCTGATCGCGCCGACGACCGGCTGCACCAGCAACCCTGTCACCGGCCCCGCCAGCCACAGCATCGCCAGTTGGTCGACCGAAGCCCCCAGTCCCTGGAACACGCGGCTCAGGCTGGCGCTCTGGATACCGAATGCGATCTGCAACCCCAGATAGCCGACGCTGAGGTCGAGCCCCTTGATGCGCACCGATGTTCCCATTGCTCCGGCCATCTACAACTTCGCCCGCCCACTCAAGGCGCTCAGCGGCCGCGCGTTCTGCGGATACACGGCCGAGATCGGGCCATCAGGGTCAGACCGATCCATCGACAACCCGATCCAGCGGATCTCGGGACCGAACGCCTGGCGTCCGATACCGTCACGACGTGACGTGCCCATCGCTATCCGGCGGGTCGCGACGGAACACACACGAATCCGGTGGTTTTCGAAAGTGGCGCACCCGAAGGGATTCGAACCCCTGGCCTCTGCCTTCGGAGTGCAGGGGATAGGCGTCCGTGACGGTTCGCAGCCGTTCAATTCCCCTTGTAAAACAGTCGTCATGATTCATAGATGTTCGCCTACGTTTTACCGGATGACTACCGGATGTTACCGGACGTGCCAGCGGAGACAGGGCAATGGCAGGACGTGACTTAAGCCGGGTCAAGGATCGGGACGCACTGCGCGCCGCCGCTAACGCGGAACCGTACTGGCAGCGCCTGCGCCCCGGCTACTTCATCGGCTACGCTCCCTCGGCCAAGGGTGGTGATGGGACGTGGTTTGCGCGGGCCTATGATGCTGACGCCAGCCGCTACCAGAAGAAGCGGTTGGGCGCGTTCCCCGGCGTGCCCGGCAACGCCAAGTTCGCAGCGGCGAAGCTGGAGGCGGAGCGCTTCGCGGAACAGACCGAGGCGGGCGGACACACCGAAGAAAAGATCGAAACGGTAGCCGATGCCTGCCGCGCATATGCCGCCGAGCGACCGGAGGCAGCGGCACGGTTCCGTCGCTATGTGTATGACGATCCGATCGCCAAGCGTCGCCTCGATAAGCTGCGCCGCAAGGACTTGGAGGAGTGGCGTAAGCGGCTGGCGGATCAACCGTCGTTGGTGAGCCGGAACAAAGATGGGGAGCGGCGCACCCGCGACCGCGCGCTGTCCACGATCAATCGCGATATCGCGGTGCTGCGGGCGGCACTCAACCGCGTGCTTCGTCCCGGACTGCCGGGCAGCGCGGGCGCGTGGCAAGAGGCGTTGAAGGCGCATAGCAATGCCGATGGTCGGCGCACCCTGTATCTCGACCGGGCGCAGCGGCGTAGCTTGCTCGACCACCTCGACGCTGAGGCAGCGCCGTTCGTCAAAGCGCTGTGCCTGCTGCCGATGCGTCCGGGCGCGATGGCGGCCCTTGATGCGGGCGGCTTCGACAAGCGCACTTCCGAACTGACTATCGGCAAGGACAAGGCTGGCAAGGCTCGGCGGATCAAGGTTCCGGTGGAGGCCGCGAAGCTACTGGCGTCACAGATCGCCGGGAAGTTGCCAACCGCTCCCTTATTCATGCGGGCCAACGGCAGCCGGTGGAACAAGGACAATTGGAAGCAGCCGATCGGAAAGGCGGTTGCAGCGGCGGGGCTGCCCTCCAACGCCACCGCGTACACGTTGCGGCATAGCACCATCACCGACTTGGTTTCGGCTGGCCTGCCGTTGCTCACCATCGCGCAGATTTCCGGCACAAGTGCGGAGATGATCGAACGTCACTATGGGCATCTCGCAAGCGACGCCGCCCTCAACGCGCTAAGTGGGTTGGCACTGTAAGCCTATTCACGACCGGAAACGTTGTTACTGCTTATATCTTTTATATCTGGGATTTGGTGACTTACCGGGTAAAATTGTAAATCGCGGCACGTTAAATGCTGTTAGGTCTTGGGTCTTTTCGAAATCGCCTAGTTACCCGGTAGGTTCGTCGGCGCGATGTTCCCATTCATTGGACCTGTGCGTATTCGCTCGATCACAGGAGATCGAGAATGAACAACGATAACGAACCTCGTAGCGGCACGCCGGATGGCCTTGGCAAGCTGGCCTACAGCGTAATGGAGGCCGCCGCCGTCACCGGCTTAGGCAGGACCACGTTGTATGCACTCATGCGCGACGGCACGCTTTCATCTTTCACCGTCGGAAAGCGCCGCCTGATTGCCACGGCAGACCTCGAAAGCATGATCGCGCAGGCACGCCGGGCGGCGTGAAACGCGGCAATCACCGCCGCCGTCAGGGCACAAACTTGATGGCTTTACCGCTCGCCTCCCGCGCTCCGACCTTGCCCAGCTCCGTTTCAGGTGCGGCATAGTCAGCGAGGATGACCGCATCCGCACCCATGCGCCGCGCTCGCTCCCACAACTCCCTGTAAACCTTCACCTCTGACACGGGCTTGTCGAAGATCGTTGTTTTCCGAACCGTCGCGCGCACCGGTCCGATAACCCGGTAGGGGCGATCTACAATGTCGCCAGCCGTCACGGGCTGGGGCTTGGCGAGAACTGCGGCCACCGGCTCATTCGCGCGCGGCGTCACGTCCTGCGCCGCCGCCGGGGAGGCGAGCAGCACGGCGGCGAGAAGGAACGGCTTGTTCATATAATGCTCCCGACCATTGTCAGGGGCGGCCCGGCGCGAGCCGGGCGTTCGTAACCCAAGCTCTCGCCAAGGCGCATGCGCCTTTACCGGCAAGCCGGCTGGACATGCGCGCATGCCGCCCGGCCGCTAAATCGCGACCGGCCGAGAGCTTTGGGGTTACGACGCCCCACGCGCGGGACAGACCGCAGCGCGTCACTGTCGTTGCACATGATGTCGGGTACATCAACGAAGAACGCGATCGACAATAAAGAACTCAAGAACTATTTGCGCAACCACGCGCAACCACGCAGTCACTACAATATTCACGAAGAACTAGGCGCGTTACAGCCCCGTCCGACACAATCGTGATGGAGCTTGCTATGACTGAATCACCCTTTTTGACCGAGGCCGCCGCCGCTGACTATCTCGGTCTTGCGCCTGCTACTCTAGCCCGCTGGCGTTCTGTTGGCGCACAAGGCCCTGCCTACCGGAAGTTCGGCGGCGCGGTGCGCTACGCCAAGGCCGATCTTGATGCCTATGTGAGCGCGGCGGAGGTGCGGCGATGAGCCGGTCACTTACCGCCCCACTTTGGGCTGACGACATGAACCTATGGTTCACCGAAGAAAGCTACGCCGAGCATGTCGGCTTGGTACCCCGTCTATGGCAGACGCTTTGGATGGAACATGAGCACCCGGGACATGCGCGGAGCTGGCTTCGCCAGCCGTGGTTCAGTCAAACGAAGCCGACAGCTAACGGTGAGTGGTTCAGCTTTCGCGCCATCGACAGATTTCTTTGTGTGAGGCAACTGCCGAGCGGACCGATCCGCAAGCTGTCAGACTGGGAACAACTCGACGTCGGAAGGTCGATCCTTTGGCATCCCGAGGCGGATGACGGAGCGATCAGCCTGGCAGAGGGACGCGCTGCCCGCCTGCGAAGGCAGGGCCGGGGGCACTTCGACGTTCAACACCGCGACGATGGAACTTTGTGGGTCACCCGGACTGAACGGCTGCAAAGCGACCTTGCTACGGAGTGCCAGCGATGACGACGAAGGTGGAGGCGGTCACGGCGCGCTGGCGAGCGCCTTACCTTCGCAGCATGCTGGACCTGCAAGTAGGCGACTCCGTCGACCTGCGCCCAGATGAGGGCGACACGCTGAAAGCGCTCTGGGAGCGGGTGAAAAAGCAGTCGGCAAGGTATCGGCCAGCCGGATACCATTTCCACCTTCACAAGCGAACCGATTACATTTTCGTGCAGCGGGTTGAGTTCGAGCAACGCAGGAAATTGGCACCATTCTTTCGGCTGCGAGTGGGCGATAAAATGCGCTGCACAGAGCCGTTCGAGACAGAGCAGCAACAAAGAAATCTCCGCCGCAAGCTCTTATACCTTTGGGACGAAAAGGGTTATTTCATTTGGGTCGAGCGGCACAGTGATGGGCATTTGTATTATCGCTGCATTGACCGTCGAGATAATAGAGTAGCACTTTGGTATGAACGGCCATCAGATGACGGTTCGATTTCACGAGGGGCAAGGCTTGTTTGCTGCCCGTCCGAGCTAAAGTGCTTTCAAGCCGAGTTTGAGCGGGTCAAGGCCGCTATCCTCGCCAGCCGTGCCGCTGCTGCCGCCGACATTGCAGGTGATATATCTCGGTAATACACTCGGGTACTTTTCTCAGTCCCCTATATCTACTCTCCCCATTGGCGATCATGATTACAAAAAAGGGACAAAGAGAAAGGAATGAAAATACGCTGTCTCAAGGAGGGAGGTATGCACGCTAGCGCTGGCTTATCAGCAGGCTTCCCTCGGTTCGGCGCGCCGATTGAGCGCCAAGCGATCGAGAAAGACCGTACAGGCCCATGACCGGATGGCCCGCCTGACTGCACCCGCCGCCGATCGGCGCTCCTGAAGAATCTGAGCGCCTACCGCGACCATCTCGTGATAGCCTGCCAGAAAGGGGACGCCGGGAATGTCGTTACGCAGTGCTGGCATTGGATTTCTAGGTGCGGTCATCGGCGGCGCGATCGTGTGGATCGGGCAGGCTGGAAGCTTCAGTCTCCGCCCGGTGGGCATGTCATACGCCGATCTGGCCGCGACACTCCTGTCAGCGGTAGGCGTCATCGTCGCCATTTTCGGCGGCGTGTTAGCGCTGGCTGCACTATGGGGCTTCAACCAACTCAAGCGCGATGCGATTGCCGCCGCAGAGAACGCCGGATCGACCGAGATACGCGAACAGATTGAGAACGGCGCGATCCGAGATTATATCAAGGGAGAAATCGAGCGGCTGACCGCTGAGGAAGTCAACTCCGAGCGGATGGATCAGCGGATCAAACAGCGGGTGGACGCTGTGACGTTTGGCCGACCCGATGACGATAGATTGTTGGAGGAAGACGAATGAGTCCGGAATGGAACAGGCTGGACCCTGCCGTCCGCGCCCAGATTGAGGCGTTTCAAGATGCGCCGCCGGTAAGGCTGCCCGAGCTAGCGCGTGCCTTGGGTGTGCCTATTAAGGCGGCAACGCTGGGGCCGGGCATATCCGGTGAAATCCGACCTGACGATGGCGGGGGCTTTGTGATCCGAATCAACCGGCACGACCCTGCCAAGCGGCAGCGGTTCACCGTGGCGCACGAGCTGGCGCATTACCTCTTGCACCGGGACGAGATTGGCACCGGGATTGAGGATGACGTGCTGTACCGGTCGAGCCTGTCCGATCGCCGTGAGCAGCAGGCGAACCGCTTGGCAGCGGACATCCTAATGCCGGGCGACCTACTGGCAGAAGCTCGCGAGGCAGCGGAAGAGAAAGGCGTCGGTGACGTAGTTCTATACCTTGCCGACCTGTTTGCGGTTTCCGAAGCCGCGATGCGAATCAAGGTGGGGCAATAACAGGGAGAGAAGCCGGTGCCAGTTGAATGGAGTGAAGTCCCCTACCTGCCCTTGCTTTCGATCCGGCCAGCCGAAATGAGGGCGCTGGAAGAGCTACCCAATACCACCAAAGACCGGCTCTTACCGATCGTCCATCTTCGGCCTTGGGTCGGTTCGCATCGACTGGAGAACGCAACGGGGCGCATTGCAGAGGCATATGGTGATCGTCGGGTCGTGATCGCGATGGGCGAGCGCGAACAGCCCAATGAACGCCCCGTCCACGCCGAGCTAGCTACGCTTCGGCAACCCGCCCACGGCTTCCGCGAATGGTGCAGCTTCTTCGAGCAAAACGACAATTACATCCCTGCGATGCAGTTTTCGCCCGAGGTGCCAGAAGAGGAAGCCCAGATTGCGAGGTTGTTCGGCTTGGAGCGCGGGCTTGTCGTCATCATCGAACGTCCGGCGTTCGGCTTCATGGGCGTTATTGCGCGGCGCGTAGGAGAACGCACTGGCGGAGGTCAGGGCGTTTGCTTCGTTATCGATTTCGGTATCGCCAGTCGTGACCACCTACAGGTCGCCGCCGTCGCTACCGGCTACATCAACACCATTCGGGAACATGCACCTGCAGCGTATGTTGCTCTTTCCGCTTCATCGTTTCCCGACAGCTTCGTGGGCGTCAGCGATCAGCCGATTTATGAACGCCGCTTATTCGACACGATGGCTAACACCGACCGCTTGATCTATAGTGACCGAGGTAGTGCCCGCGTCGAACGGCAGACGGGCGGCGGTGGTCAGCCCGCGCCACGCATCGACTATCCGTTGTTCGATCTTTGGGATTTCTACCGCTCCGACGACCTTGTGGGCTTTCCCGGCTATCAGCAGCAAGCCATCAACGTCATGGCGGGCGGCAACTGGAATCCTGCACTGCGTGTCTGGGGAACGCAGATGATCGAGCGAACCGCCGCAGGTGACATGTCGGCTATCGGAAGCCCCCAGAAAGCCACCGCCGCCCGGATCAACCTACATCTTCAACTGCAAACGTTTTATGGCGCTCCCGGCGACGCAGAGGACACCGACGAGGATTGGTCAGGCTGACGCCAACGACAGCCCATTTTGAGCCGCCATCCAGCGGCTCCAATATGCCTCACGTTCGTCGGCAAGTTGGCGTGCCTGTGTTCTGGCTTCCGTAAACCGGCTCAACAGCGGCAAGTCTGCGGATCGTATCGACCGCCGGGACACAGCGGCCCAGAACTGGCGGCTAGTAGCATCGTACCGCGCCGCAACCGCCGTGCCGAAGTCACCCCTGCGTCGTTCGGCTTGCGTCATTAGGTCGATCAACGCTTCGGTAGCGACGATGTTGACCTTCCCCTCAACCAGCGTCTGTAAGGTGCCGCATTCGTCATAGGTCCAAAGCGAACCGCCGTGGAGCGCGTCCGGTGCGATGTTTGGCACATGGCATGGCGCTACGATCGCAACCGCATGATCGAAGTATCGGGCATATGCCGCCATCTGCGCTGGCAAGCGACGCAACGTGTCCCTGGCCGTCTTGATCTCGAATCCGATGGAGGTCTCTGCAAACACTGCGAGGTCCGCACGCACACCGCTGCTACCCAGCGTGAACTCCGCAGTGACGATCGGTTTTCGACGGCGGCCAGCGGCTTCCCGCACGCGCGTCAATACCGCTGCCTTGACCTGTCCTTCGTTCATCGGTTCTCCCTCGACGCGGGCGTTTGATAATCTGCCCTTTGACCGTCAAGGCGCAAGCGCTGATGTGAGTGCCGAAAACGCCGAAAAATGAAACGCGACCGGCTTGCATACTATTGCATTAGGGCTGGAGTTTGCCTGAAATTCCGGGTGTTACCCTTCCGGGCACGCAAGACGGTTAGTCGCGTGTCGATGATGACAGCCAAAGCGGAGAGGGCAGCAATCGGATGCCCGGCCCGCCACAGCCTTCGTGCCGCCGCACACCTCGTTCTACCGGACTGTTACCGGAAAAGCGGTGAATGAGCTGCCCCCTTCTGAGTGGTCCATCGACTATGACAGTCTGGACCAAGGAAGGGACGACGAATGCCTGCGAAGAAGCACAAGCCCGAAGAGATCATC
>QFNF01000014.1 GCA_003240755.1 Sphingomonas hengshuiensis
CCCGGCGGTTCGATTGAGTAGAAGTGGATAGGATAGCCTCATGGCGATGAGTGTTGGCGGCGGCGGCGATGAAGCCCCCCTCTCGGACATCAATACCACGCCGCTCGTGGACGTCATGCTCGTGCTGCTGATCATCTTCCTGATCGCGGTTCCGGTCGTGGTCCAGCAGGTGAGCGGCGTCACGGTCCCGAAGGTCGTGTTCGAACCGACGACGACCAAGCCCGAAAACGTCTCGTTGTCGGTGCAGGGCCTCGATGGTCAGTGTGCGGTCTATTGGGGCCTGACGCGGGTCAATGCGGACGAACTGCGCACCCGCGCGGTCAAGAAGCTGGAAGACGAAGTCGCCCGTCAGGGTGGCGTCGGCAACCCGAACCTCGAACTGCCCGAAGTGCACATCCGTGGCGACGTGAACACGCCGTACCGCTGCATCGGTGGCACCATCTACACGATGCAGTCGGCCGGGTTCACCAAGGTCGGGTTCATTTCCGAACCGGACCCGAATACCACGCCGCGTACGCGTCAATAGGAGTAGCCTGACATGGCAATGAGTGGTGGCGGTCGCAGCGACGACGAACCGATGATGGACATGAACACGACGCCGTTGATCGACGTGCTGCTCGTGCTCCTTATCATGTTCATCATCACCATCCCGATCCAGAGCCACGCGGTGAAGGTCGACCTGCCCCAGCCGGACAACCGGCCGCAGCAGAATATCGACCCGCAAAAGAACAAGATCTCGATCAACGCGCAGGGCCAGACCTTCTGGAACGGCGCGCCGGTCGACGAGGTCACGCTGACCCAGTATCTTGATCAGACCGTGGCGATGAGCCCGCAGCCCGAACTCCATTTCCAGCCCGACGCGACCGCGCGGTATGAAGTGGTTGACGGGGTGCTGGCGATCATCAAGCGCGCGAACGTGACGAAGCTCGGCTTCGTCGGCAACGAACAGTATCGCGCGGACTTCTGATCTTTCGCATCTCGCCCGGCCTTGGCCGGTGACAGCAAGGGGTGGCTTCGGCCGCCCCTTTTTTTATGCCGGGCTGCGGCGGCGCTTGTACCATCGTCTTAAAAGTGAAACATTGATGTCATCACGATGTAACAAATTGGAAATGATGTCATGCGAATCGGTACCATTGCACTGCTTGCCCCTGCGCTGGCGGTGATGGGGATCGCCTCCAGCGCGAACGCCCAGAATGCGCAATATGCCCATGCCGCGATTACGGCGGGTGATCTCTCCTCGGCACAGCGCAGCCTCGAGCGCGAAACGCGTGCGGGAAGCCGCGAGCCGGAAGTGCTGCTCAACCTCGCTGCGGTCTATGCGATGACGCAGCGCCCCGATGCGGCGCGCGATCTGTATGCGAGGGTATTGGCAGGCGAGGACGTCTCGCTCGTCCTGCCGTCGGCACGCGTTGCGACTGCGCATGACGTGGCGCGACGCGGGTTGCAGATGCTCAATCGTCCCGCGACGCTACGACTGACTTCGCGATAGGTATCAGCGCGTTGCCCGGCGACGTTGCGCACGCCGCCGGGACGTCGCAATCTCTCGGGACGGTGCCCTAGTTTATTGGCGAGAGGCGCCGTCCGCGTTCGTCGTAGCCGGATGAGGGTTTCGATGAAGCAACCGGCCCGATGCAGTCGTGGCCGCCGACTCACGGGTGCAGGCCAGTCCGTGCTTCGATTTCACCATGGGTGAAGGCCGGCTGTCCGCGCCGCGTTCGGGAAACGTCCCCGACCCGTCGCTGATGCCGGCGCATCATATGGGGGTCGAGGACAACTGCGTCAGCGATCGCATTTCCCAAGTTCATGTCAATACAGGCTGTCAGATCAAGGGCAGTTCCCTGAAAACCGTGCCGACCGGCATGACCCATTCGGACCGTACGCCGACCGGCATGCCCCATTCGGACCGTACGATGCAGCGCCGCTCGTTCGGCAACGCCGATGGCGGCTGCGCATGTCGTGGATGCGACATCCCGATCGCTATGTCGCTGCCGTCGCCGTGCGAATGGACCAGCCTCCCCTCGGGCAGGTCGGGCCGCGCGACCGCGCCGCAGCCATGCGTCATTCAGGACGCGAATGCGGTGATCGCTCTTCTTTCGAACCCGGCGACCAGGGGCACGAGCCGGTGGCGATCGACCCCAACCCCGGCGCGCGTTGCCGAAAGCCGTCTGGACTTCGACAGGGAAATCGGCGGCGGCCCCAAACCCGGCGCGCGTTGCCGAAAGACTGTGGCAGCACCATTGGCGTGAAACGTGGCGCGTGCTTCGATCCGCCGCGCGGCTTCCCGTTGTGGACTGCTGCGGCGGAGCGAAGCAATCCACTCCGCCGCCTACTCCGCCGGTATCGAACGGCCGTAACCGCCCGGCAGATGATCGGTTCGCCTGAGCGAAACGACCGCCCGCGCAAGGCTGTTTTACCGAACGGTCAGCGTCGCGGCCTTCAACTGCGCCGAACTGTTCCCGGCTGAAATGGTGAAGGTGCCGGGTTCGACGACACGCTGCATGTCGACATTCCAGAAGGCGAGGTCGGCCGGCTTGAGGTCGAACGTCACGGTCCGGCGTTCGCCGGGTTTCAGCGTGACGCGCCGAAAATGCTTCAGTTCGAGCACCGGGCGCGTAACGCTGGCTTCGTCGTCATGGACGTAGAGTTGCACGACCTCGTCCCCCGCGCGGCGACCGGTATTGGCGACGTCGACCGACACGCGCACGCTTTCGTCGCGGCCGATCGTCGCCCGGGCCAGACGCGGCGCGCCGACCGTGAAGCTGGTATAGGACAGGCCATATCCGAACGGATAGAGCGGTGCGGTGCTGTCGAACAGATAGCCGCGGCGCGCGGTCGGCTTGTGATTGTAGAAGATCGGCAACTGGCCCTCGCTGCGCGGGACCGATACCGGCAGCTTGCCGCCCGGATTGGCCCGACCGAGCACGATGTCGGCGACGGCGTTGCCGGTTTCCTGTCCGAGATACCAGCCCTCGACAATGGCGGGCGCGGTCGCGTCGAGATAGGTCGCCGCAAGCGGGCCGCCGTTCAGCAGGACGACCACCACCGGCTTGCCGGTCGCGAACAGGCGCCGGGCCAGTTCGTTCTGTTCGCCGATCAGATCGAGCTTCTGCCGGTCGCCGAGATGGGCATCGGCCCAGGCTTCGCGGCTCAACTGTTCGTTCTGGCCCAGCACCAGCAGGATCGTGTCGGCCTGTGCCGCCTTGCGTACCGCCTCGTCGATCAGCGGGGCGTTTTCGGCCGGCGGGACCAGTTCGACCTTGTCGGCGGCCCATTGGCGGCTGCGGGTCAGGCGTACCCCCTCGGCATAATCGACCGAGAAGCGGCCCTGCGCCGCCTGCTGCATCCCCTCCAGCACGCTGACGACATGCCTGGGCACGTCCGAATAGCCGCCGATCGGGGTGTCGCGGGCATGGGTGCCGACGACCAGCATCCTGCCGATCTTCGCCGGGTCGAGCGGCAGCAGGTTGTTCCGGTTCCTGAGCAGCACCACCGAGCGGACAGCGGCTTCGCGGGCAAGGGCGATGGCATCGGGTGTCGCGGTCCTGGCCTCGGCGGTGCGCGCATCGGCATAGGGGTTTTCGAACAGCCCCATCTGGAACTTCATGGTCAGGATGCGGCGCACGGCATTGTCGACCTGCGCCTGCGGCACCTGCCCGGACTTCACCATCTGCGCCAGCGTCGACCAGCCCTCGGCATCGGGCAGTTCCATGTCGACGCCGGCATCCAGCGCCCGTCGGCCGGCGGCGGCCATGTCCGTGCCGTACAGGTGATGCCGGGTGTTGAGTTCCTTGATCGCGAAATAGTCGCTGACCACCGAACCCTTATAGCCCCATTCGCGGCGGAGCACGTCGTCGAGCAGCCATTTGTTGGCATGGCTGGGGATACCGTCGATCTCGTTATACGATGCCATGACCGCCTGCACCGGCAGTTCCCTGACCGCGCGTTCGAACGGCGGGAAGAAATTTTCGCGCAGCGTCCGTTCGGAAATGTTGGCCGGGCCGACATTGGTGCCGTTTTCGGGCTGGCCATGGCCGGTCATGTGCTTGAGCGTGACCATGACCTTGTCCGCCTGAAGCGGCAGCGTAGAGCCCTGAAAGCCGCGAATCGCGGCCAGGCCCATCTCGCCGACCAGATGCGGGTCCTCGCCATAGGTTTCCTCGATCCGGCCCCAGCGCGGGTCGCGCGCGACGTCGACCACGGGCGCAAGCGCGAGGTTCGCGCCACGCGCGCGCATTTCGCGCGCCGCCACGCCGAACACGCGTTCGACCAGCGCGGGATCCCAGCTCGATGCCAGCGCGATCGACTGCGGGAAGCTGGTGGCGCCGCGCGCGACATAGCCGTGCAGCGCTTCCTCATGCATAATCATCGGGATGCCCAGCCGGGTCTGCTCGACCGCCCAGCGCTGCGCGGCGTTGACATAGTCGGCGGTTTCCCGCGCGGTGCGGTTGACCGCATCGGCGGCCACGCCCGCAGCGTTGTTGCTGACGGTCACGCCGCGCTTGTCCGACGGGCGGGTGATCTGGCCCAGACCATCGGGGAAGGCACGCGCCGCCTTCGCGGCCGAAAAATTGCCCTGTGCGTCCTGGATATCGCCCTTCTTTTCCCAGATGCCGATCATCTGGGCGACCTTTTCCTCCAGCGTCATGCGGCGCAGCAGGTCCTCGACGCGCGCCGTTACCGGCTGCGACGCGTCCTTGTACAGCATCTGCTCGGCAGCGGCGGGCCGGGTTGGCCGCGTCTGTGCGATAACGGTACCGGTCGCGGCGGTCGCCAGCAGGCAGGCAAGCGCAAGGCGAACGGGCTTCGACGCTAGGGTCACGATCTCTCTCCCATGACGATCGGCATCCGGCAAAAGCCGCCGCCGTTATTGGTAGCGCTATCAGCTATCGGCGGGATGCCGATGCGTCAACCGACTCGCGATTTGCAATCGCGACGGGTGCCTCATAATCACCGGGGGGAAGGAGCCGTCACAACCCATGGAAAAGCCCAGTCGCCGCAGCGGTGGTAGCGTCACCATCCAGGACGTCGCGCGTACCGCGGGCGTATCGGCAATGACGGTGTCGCGCGTGGTCAATGGCGGCGCCAATGTCCGCCAGTCGACGCGCGATTCGGTGCTGGCGGCGATCGAGCGGCTCAACTATTCGCCCAACAGCGCGGCCCGCAGCCTGGCGGCGGGGGAGGCGGCGCAGATCGGGCTGCTCTATGCCAACCCGTCGATGGCCTATCTGTCGAACTTTCTGATCGGCGCGCTGGAGGGTGCGCGCAAGGTCGGGTGCCACCTCGTCCTCGAACCGTGCGAGGGCGATGGGCCGGACGAACAGGCGGAGGCGGCGCGGCGCTTCGCATCGACGCCGGTGCAGGGGGTGATCCTGCCGCCGCCGCTGTCGGACGCGCGGGCGGTGCAGGCCGAACTCGATGCCGCGGGCACGCCCTCGGTCGCGGTCGCGGTCGGTGGCGCGCAGGCGGGCCGGGCATCGGTCCGGATCGACGATTTCGCGGCGGCCCGCGCGATGACCGATCACCTGATCGGGCTGGGCCATCGCCACATCGGCTTCGTGCGCGGCAATCCCAACAACGGGGCGAGCGACGAGCGGTGGCGCGGGTTCGTCGCGGCGATCGAGGCGGCCGGACTGGCGGTGGCCGACATGCCGGTCGAACAGGGGCTGTTCACCTACCGATCGGGTATCGATGCGGCGGAGCGACTGATCGATCGGCGGGATCGTCCGACCGCGATCTTCGCCAGCAACGACGACATGGCCGCCGCCGCGATCAGCGTGGCGCATCGTCGCGGGCTGCACGTGCCGGAGGATGTCAGCATCGTCGGGTTCGACGACACGTCGCTGGCGACGACGACCTGGCCCGAGATCACGACGATCCGCCAGCCGATCGCGGCGATGGCGGAAACGGCGGTCGAGATGCTGCTGACGCAGATCCGTGGCCGTCGCGCGGGGACGGCGGATGGCGGTGGCGACGACCGTGTGCTCGATCATGAACTGATCGTCCGCGAATCGTCCGGCCCCGCACCCCGCTGACCGGATGGCCCGTGCCAACCCCCCGCGATCGAGCGGGGGGAAAGACAGGCCGATGCGAAAACGCACTGCGGTGACGTCGGCAGCACTTGCATTTGTCTGAAGATTTCGTCACCGTTACCGCTAACACGCCGTCCTGACGGCAGTGAATTGGGAGTGGATGGGGATGGTAGAGGCAAGTGGGGAGCGCGTGAACATCGCGCTTGTCATCGCCATCGTCGCGGTGGCGACGATCGGCGGTTTGCTGTTCGGCTATGACAGCGGTGCGGTCAATGGAACACAGGAAGGGCTGAAAAGCGCCTTTGGCCTGAGCGAGGCCGGGCTTGGCTTCACGGTCGGGTCGCTGCTGATCGGCTGCTTCGTCGGTGCGTTCCTCGCCGGCCGGCTGGCCGATGCGATGGGCCGTCGCAAGGTGATGATGCTGGCCGCGATACTGTTTCTGGTCGGCGCGCTGATCCAGGGGTTCAGCCATGTGCAGGCGCTGTTCGTCATCGCCCGCTTCATGGGGGGCATGGCGGTCGGCGCGGCGTCGGTACTGTCGCCCGCCTACATCTCCGAAGTCGCGCCCGCCAATATCCGGGGCCGGATGACCACCATCCAGCAGATCATGATTATCAGCGGCCTGACCGCCGCGTTCGTCGTGAACTATTACCTCGCCGCCGCCGCCGGCACCTCGACCGCGCTCTGGTGGGGCGGTTACGAGGCATGGCGCTGGATGTACTGGATGCAGGCCATTCCCGCCGCCGTGTTCCTCGGCGCATTGCTCTTCATCCCGGAAAGCCCGCGCTATCTGGTGCAGAAGGGGCGGCTCGACGAAGCGCGTATCGTGCTAACCCGCCTGTTCGGTCCGGCCGCCGCCGCCGCCAAGCTGCGCGATATCGAGGCTTCGTTCAGCAAGGACCACAAACCCGCGCTGCGCGACATCATGGACCCGGTGAAGGGCGGCATCCGCCCGATCGTGTGGGCCGGCCTGTTGCTGGCGGTGTTCCAGCAGCTCGTCGGCATCAACGTCATCTTCTATTACGGCGCGACGCTGTGGCAGCTTGCCGGCTTTACCGAAGATCAGTCGTTGCAGATCAATATCGTATCGGGCCTCGTGTCGATCGCCGCGTGCTTCGTCACCATCGGCCTGGTCGACCGGATCGGTCGCAAGCCGCTGTTGCTGATCGGTTCGGCGGGCATGGCCGTGACGCTGTGGACGCTGGTCTATTGCTTCCACAACGGCACGCTCGACGCCGGCGGCAACCTGCAGCTTTCGGCCGAACTCGGCACCGTCGCGCTGATCGCGGCGAACCTGTACGTCGTGTTCTTCAATGTAAGCTGGGGCCCGATCATGTGGGTCATGCTGGGCGAGATGTTCCCCAACCAGATGCGCGGCTCGGCGCTGGCGGTCTGCGGCTTCGCACAGTGGTTCGCCAATTATCTGATCGCGCAGAGCTTTCCGGTAATGGCGGCGGGCCTCGGCCTGACCATCACCTACAGCTTCTATGGCGCGTTCGCGGTCATCAGCTTCTTCCTCGTCCAGAAGTTCATTCACGAGACGAAGGGCAAGGAACTGGAAGACATGCAGGGCTGACCTGGCCCGGCCCCGTCCGCATGGGCGGGCGGGGCATCTTCTTTCATCGGCGAGTATCGACAATGACCCGCATTCCCGTCCGCCCGTTTCGATCGCGCGAATGGTTCGCCGCGCCCGGCCGGCTCGACATGGCCGCGCTCTATCTCGAACGGTTCATGAACTATGGCATCACGCCGAAGGAACTGACCAGCGGGCGGCCGATCATCGGCATCGCCCAGTCCGGGTCGGACCTGACGCCGTGCAACCGCATCCACCTCGAAACGGTCAAGCGGGTGAAGGCGGGGATCGAGGCGGCGGGCGGCATTCCGATGGAATTCCCGACGCACCCCATCTTCGAGAATTGCCGGCGTCCGACCGCCGCGATCGATCGCAACCTCGCCTATCTGGGGCTGGTCGAAATCCTCAACGGCTATCCGATCGACGCGGTCGTGCTGACCACCGGGTGCGACAAGACCACCCCGTCGGGCCTGATGGCGGCATCGACCGTCGACATCCCGGCCATCGTGCTGTCGGGCGGGCCGATGCTCGACGGCTGGCATGACGGCGATCTGGTCGGGTCGGGCACGGTGATCTGGCGGTCGCGGCGCAAGCTGGCGGCGGGCGAGATGACCGAGGAGGAGTTCCTCGACGCCGCCACCGCTTCGGCACCGTCGGCGGGGCATTGCAACACGATGGGCACCGCATCGACGATGAATGCCATTGCGGAGGGACTGGGCATGTCGCTTCCCGGCTGTGCCGCGATCCCCGCGCCGTATCGCGAACGCGGGCAGATCGCGTACGAAACCGGCAAGCGCATCGTCGAGATGGCGTATGAGGATCTGCGTCCGTCGAAGATCCTGACGCGCCAGTCGTTCCTGAACGCGATCGCGCTCGTTACCGCGATCGGCGGGTCGTCGAACGCGCATCCGCACCTCCACGCCATGGCGCGCCATGCCGATATCGAGCTGCATCCGTCCGACTGGATGGACTATGGCTATGACCTGCCGCTGCTGGTCGACGTGCAGCCGGCGGGACGGTTCCTCGGCGAACGCTTCCACCGGGCCGGCGGCGTGCCCGCCGTCCTCTCCGAACTGATCGCGGCGGGGAAGGTCGACGGCGATGTCGCGACCGTCACCGGCCGGACGCTGGGCGACAATGTCGCGCACCGCGTCGCGACCGACCGCGAGGTCATCCGCCCCTATCACCAGCCGCTGAAGGAACAGGCCGGCTTCCTCGTCCTGTCGGGCAATCTGTTCGATGTGGCAATCATGAAGACCAGCGTGATCGGTCCCGATTTCCGGACACGCTATCTGTCGCGCCCCGGCCATGAAGGCTGTTTCGAGGGGCGGGCGATCGTGTTCGACGGGTCGGACGACTATCACCACCGCATCGACGATCCGGCGCTCGACATCGACGAGAACTGCATCCTCGTCATCCGCGGCGCCGGCGTCATCGGCTGGCCGGGATCGGCCGAAGTCACCAACATGCAGCCGCCCGCAGCGCTGCTGCAACGCGGTATCCAGAGCCTGCCGACGATCGGCGACGGGCGGCAATCGGGAACGTCGGACAGCCCGTCGATCCTCAACGCCTCGCCCGAAAGCGCGGTCGGCGGCGGGCTCGCATGGCTGCGGACCGGCGACACGATCCGCATCGACCTGAACCATGGGCGCTGCGACATGCTGGTCGACGATGCCGAGATCGCCCGACGCAAGGGCGAGGGCATTCCCCCGGTCCCGGCCAGCCAGACGCCGTGGGAGGAAATCTATCGCGAAAAGGTGGGGCAGCTCGGCGACGGCGGCGTGCTCGACCTCGCGCTCAAATATCGCCGGACGTCGGAAACGACCCCGCGCCACAATCACTGAGGAAACGGACATGAAGAGCGAACATGCCGCGCGGATGCTGCCGGTGGACCATGACAGCGCGCTGCTGGTCGGGCGGATGCAACTCGCCGATGGGCCGACGCCGGTGGTGGTGCGGGGCGGCAGGGTCATCGACGTGTCGGCGCATGCCGCGACCGTGGCCGACCTGCTGGAGCGGAGCGACATCGCGTCGCTGGACGGTCCGGTGGTGTGCGATACGGCGGCGCTGGCCGATCCGGCGGGCGACCATCCGCCGATCCTGTCGCCGATCGACCTGCAATGTGTGAAGGCGGCGGGCGTCACCTTCGCCGTATCGGCGCTGGAGCGCGTGATCGAGGAGCGTGCGCGCGGCGATGCCGATGCGGCGCAGGGCATTCGCGGCGATCTCGAGGCCCGTATCGGCGGCGGCATCCGTTCGGTGAAGCCGGGGTCGGCCGAAGCGGCCGCACTGAAGGCCGCGCTGATCGAAGCGGGCATGTGGTCGCAATATCTCGAGGTCGCGATCGGCCCGGATGCGGAGATATTCACCAAGGCACCGGTGCTGTCCACGGTCGGTTGGGGCAGCGACGTCGGTATCCGGTCGGACTCGTCGTGGAACAATCCCGAGCCGGAAATCGTCGTCGTCGCCACCAGCGACGGCAGGGTCGTGGGCGCAACGCTGGGCAACGACGTCAACCTGCGCGATTTCGAAGGACGCTCGGCGCTGTTGCTCGGCAAGGCCAAGGATAACAACGCCTCGACCGGTATCGGCCCGTTCATCCGCCTGTTCGATGGCGACTTCACGATGGACACGGTGCGCGACGCGGTCGTCGATCTGCAGATCGACGGTCCCGAAGGCTATGTCCTGACCGGGACCAGCACGATGCGCGAGATCAGCCGCGATCCGGAGGACCTGGTGCGCCAGGCGCTGTCGGAACATCAGTATCCCGACGGCTTCGTCCTGTTTCTGGGCACGCTGTTCGCGCCGGTACAGGACCGCGACGAACCGGGGCGCGGCTTCACCCACAAGCCGGGCGACGTGGTTCGGATTTCGACCCCGTCGCTGGGCGAACTGGCCAACACCGTCACCACGTCAAAGGCTGCCGACCCGTGGGGCTTCGGCATTCGCGACCTGATGCGTAACCTTTCGCGCCGCGGCCTGATTGCTGCCTGACACCTCTTTGCTGGAAACCTTCCATGTCGCCTGACGATTTCGCCTACCCGATCGCGCCCGAGGCCCGCGCCTCCTATCCGTCACTCGCCGGCAAGCGCGTGCTCATCACCGGCGGGGGATCGGGGATCGGCGCGGGTGTGGTCGAAGGTTTCGTGCGACAGGGCGCGCACGTCACCTTCTTCGACATCGCGCAGGATGATTCGCTGAAGCTGATCGAAGAACTGGCGGGCGCCGGGCCGACCCCGGTGTTCAGGCGGATCGACCTGACCGACGTTCCGGCGCTGCAGGCAGCGATCGCCGAAGCCGGGGACTTCGACATACTGGTCAACAACGCGGCCAGCGACGACCGTCACACCATCGAACAGGTGGACCAGGCCTATTGGGACAACCGGATGGGCGTGAACCTGCGCCACCTGTTCTTCGCGGCGCAGGCGGTGATCCCGGGCATGAAGGCACGCGGCAGGGGCGTGATCGTCAACATGGGGTCGATAAGCTGGCACCTCGCGCTGGAGGAACTGACCCTCTACCAGACCGCCAAGGCGGCGATCGAGGGACTGACCCGCAGCTTCGCGCGCGAGCTGGGCGGCGACAGCATCCGTTCGGTCTGCGTGATCCCCGGCAACGTCCGCACGCCCCGCCAGTTGCAATGGTACACGCCGGAAGGCGAGGCGGAGATCGTCAGGGCGCAGTGCCTGAACGGCCGGCTGGTCGCGGGCGATATCGCGGCGATGATCCTCTTCCTTGCTTCCGACGATGCGCGGCTGATAACCGGGCACAGCTTTTTCGTGGATGCAGGGTGGCGGTGAGATGACCAGCGTACAGCGAACCGAACCCGTCAGCGTCTGGGACCTGTCGGCGCCGTTGCTCGAAGGTCCGGTGTGGGTCGATCGCGACCGCGCCCTGTGGTTCGTGTGTATCAAGACGCCGCGTATCCACCGCTATGATCCGGCGAGCGGCGAGCGGCGCAGTTGGGCGGCGCCGGGGCAGTGCGGGTTCGTCCTGCCGTCGGCCGACGGGACGTTCATCGCCGGGCTGCAGGCCGGGCTGCACCGTTTCGATCCCGCCACGGGCGGGTTCGAGCTGCTGCTCGATCCCGAGCCCCATCTGCCGGGCAATCGCCTGAACGACGCGACGGTCGATCCGGCCGGGCGGCTGTGGTTCGGGACGATGGACGATAGCGAGCGTGCGGCTACCGGCACCATCTATCGCCTTGCCGCCGACGGCAGCGCGGTCGCGTCGGTGCCGCCGGTGGCGATCACCAACGGTCCCGCGATCAGCCCCGACGGGCGGACGCTCTATCACGTCGATACGCTGGGCGGATCGATCCATGCCTGCTCGCTGGGCGAGGACGGGGCGCTGACCGACCGGCGACTGTTCGCCACCATTCCCGGCGGGGAAGGCCATCCCGACGGCCCGACCGTCGATGCCGAAGGGTGCGTGTGGGTCGGGCTGTATGGCGGCTGGGGCATCCGCCGCTATTCGCCCGGCGGCGAATTGCTGGAAACGATCCGCATGCCGGTCGATGCGATCACCAAGATCGCCTTTGGCGGTCCCGATCACCGCACCGTGTTCGCAACGACCGCGAACAAGCATCAGGACGCCGATCAGGCGGCGGCACAGCCGCTGGCAGGGAATTTGTTCCAGTTCGAGGTCGATGTGCCCGGCGCTGCCGGCATGGAGATTTCGGTCGGGATCTGACGCGGATCGTTCAGGTCGAGCGGCGCACCACCAGTTCGGGCGGGAGCAGCGCGGGTTCGGTATCGCGCCGGTCGATCCGCCGGATCAGCATGTCGACCAGCAGCTCGCCCGCGCGCGCATAGTCCTGCCGGATCGTGGTCAGCGGCGGCTGCGCCAGCGAGGCGGCGGGAATGTCGTCGAAGCCGACCAGCGCGACGTCGCCCGGTACGCTGCGCCCGGATTCGATCAGTGCGCGCACGGCGCCGAGCGCGATCATGTCCGACGCGGCGAAGATCGCGTCGAAGGCGATACCGCGCGCGATCAGCCGGCTGGCGGCGTCGTACCCCGATGCCTCGCTCGACAGCGCATCGACCTGCAACCCCGGATCGACCGGCAGGTCCGCCATGCGCAGCGCATGCGCCAGCCCGCGATAGCGGTCGCGCGATTCGGGATAGTGGTTCGACGCGTCGCCGAGGAACGCGATGCGGCGGCGGCTGCGCGCGATCAGATGCTGTCCCGCATCGCGCCCCCCGCCGACATTGTCGCAGCCGATGACCGTGCCGGGATGCGCCGGGTCCGCCGATCCCCAGCGGACGAAATGCGTACCCTGCGCCACCAACTGGTCGAGCCGGCGCGAATAATCGTCGAAATCGCCATAGCCGAGCAGGATCAGCCCGTCGGCCTTGCGGCTGTCCTCGTAATCGACGTGCCAGTCGGCCGACAATTGCTGGAACGAGGTCAGCAGGTCATAGCCGCGCGCGCCGCAGGTGTGCAGGATCGATCCCAGCATCGACAGGAAGAACGGGTTGATCCGCGATCCGTCGGGCGCCGGGTCCTCGAAGAACAGCAGCGCCAGCGTCGAGGTGCTGCCACGTCGCAGGGCCGAGGCGTTCTTGTCGACCTTGTAGTTCAATTGGCGCGCGATCGCCTCGATCCGCAGGCGCGTGGCGGCGCTGACCGTCCGGTCGCCGCGCAGCGCGCGGCTGACCGTCGGTTGTGACACGCCCGCCAGCGCCGCGATATCGAACGAGGTCGGCTTCTCGCCCGACGCCATGAACCTCCCCCTCCGTCGCCCGGAATGGGCGTCGGCAGCGGGTGTAGCGGCGCGGCACCGGCACCGGCAAGCATCGTCTGAATACGTATGCTGTTCGCTTCTCAACCGACTGCAATGGTTTCAGTAGGAGGGTACGGACGAACCGGGCGAAAGAGCCGGGGAATCAACCATCGTCGGGGAGGATTGGGACATGCGGTATCCATCGCAAGCGTCGACGTGCGCAAAATTGGCGCGCGGGGCGAGCATCATGGCATTGATAGTCGCCGGCACACTGGCCGGAACGGGCGCCGCATTCGCGCAGGCTGCCCCGGTGCCGCAGTCCGATCCGGCCGCGCCGCAGTCCGGCGACGAAGTCGACATCGTCGTCACCGGCTTTCGCGCCAGCCTCGAAAATGCCGTCGCTGAAAAGAAGAACCGGGATCAGGTCGTCGAATCGATCTCGGCGGAGGATATCGGCAAGCTGCCCGACGCGTCGATCGCGGAATCGATCGCCCGCCTGCCGGGCCTTACGTCGCAGCGTATCTCGGGCCGGTCGAACTCGATCTCGATCCGCGGGTTCGCCCCCGATTTCTCGACGACGCTGCTGAACGGCCGCGAACAGACCTCGACCGGCGACAACCGCGCGGTCGAATATGACCAGTATCCGGCCGAAATCATGAGCCAGGTGCTGGTTTACAAGACCGGTCAGGCGAACCTGGTGGGGCAGGGCCTGTCGGGTACCGTCGACCTGCGCACCGTCCGGCCGCTGGAATATGGCCGTCAGGCGATCTCGATCGGCGGACGCGGCACCTATGCCGATCTCGGCAAGCTGAACGCCGGATCGCGTGACAAGGGCTATCGCGTCAGCGGCACCTATATCGATCAATATGCCGACGACACGATCGGCATCGCGCTGTCGGGCAACTATCTCGACGAACCGTACCAGATTCAGGAGTTCAACGCCTGGGGCTATGCCGGTTTCAACGGGCAGGGCGTCATCGGCGGCTCCAAATCGTACGTCACCTCGACGCGGCTCAAGCGCCTCGGCCTGTCGGGCACGTTGCAGTACCGGCCGGTACCGAACCTGACCGTGACGGTCGACGGATTCTATTCGGACTTCAACGACGACCAGATCAAGCGCGGCATCGAACTGCCGCTGGGCTATGGGCAGGACTTCAACAGCCCGACCAATCCCAACGGCGTAAAGCTGACCAACACGACCGCGAACAGCGACGGGTTCGTCACCTCGGGCACGTTCGGCAATGTCGAGGGCGTGGTCCGCAACGACGCGTTCGAGCGCAAGGCGAAGCTCTATTCGTTCGGCTACAACATGGCGTGGCGCGGCGATGACGGCTGGAACGCGACGCTCGACGCCAGCTATTCGAAGACCGATCGGCAGGAAATCATCCTCGAAAGCTATGCCGGCACCGGGTACGGCCAGAATGCCGGGGCGAAGGACACGATCTCGTTCACCAGCGGCGAGACCGGCACGCGCTTTTCGCCCACGCTGAACTATTCCGACCCGAACCTGATCCTGCTGACCGACCCGCTCGGCTGGGGCGGGGCCAATCTGCAGGCCGGTTACTTCAACGACCGGATCGCCCAGTATCGCTTCGAGGTCGAGAAGGAGCTGGACGACTTTTTCGGCGCGGTGAAGTTCGGCCTGAACTATACCGACCGCGACAAGTCGCTTACCCCGGACGAGGCGCTGCTGGCGCTGAGCGGGGGCCTGCGCCAGCTACGCATCCCCGACCAGTATGTGAAGGAGTCGACCAGCCTCAGCTATCTGGGTCTGGGCCCGATGCTGAGCTACGATCCGCGCGACCTGCTGGCCGGTGGCATCTATTCGCTGATCCCGAACACCAGCCTCGATGTCCCGGCCAAGGCGTTCCGCATCGAAGAAGATCTGATGACGATGTACGTCCAGGCGGACATCAATCAGGACATCGGTGGTTCGGTGCTGACCGGCAATATCGGCCTGCAGGCGGTCAATACCGAGCAGAAGTCGTCGGGCCTGGTCGCGGCGGCGGGTGCGCTGTCGCCGACCATTCGCGGTGCGGACTATTGGGACCTGCTGCCCAGCCTCAACCTGTCGCTGCGCATGCCCGGCGACTGGGTGATCCGTGCGGGCGCCGCGCGGCAGGTGCAGCGTCCGCGACTGGACGACATGCGCGTGTCGCAGGGCTATGGCTACAACCCGCAGGAGCGGATCATCACCGGCGGCGGCGGCAACCCGTTCCTTCGCCCGATCCGGTCGAACTCGTTCGACCTGACGCTGGAGAAGTATTTCGGGCGCTCGGGCTACATCGCGGTGCAGGGTTTCTACAAGGACCTGAAGTCGTTCGTGTATAACCAGACGATCCCGTTCGACTATGCCGGTTTCCCGACGCCGACCGGCACGCCGCCGGGCACCCCGACGCTGGGCCGTGCGGATGTGCCGATCAACGGCGAGGGGGGCAGCATCTATGGCGTCGAACTCGCCGCCACCTTGCCGCTCAGCACCTTCGCATCGTTCCTCGACGGGTTCGGCGTGACGGGTGGCGGATCGTGGACCAAGACGCAGATCAAGCCGGACCCGAACTCGCCGCCGGAAAACATCCCCGGCTATTCGAAATGGGTCGTCAACGGCACGGCGTATTTTGAGAAATGGGGCTTCAGCGCCCGCGGATCGGCGCGCTACCGGTCGACCTTCGTCGGCGAACTGTCGGGCTTTGGCGGCAACCGCCAGCGTCGCCGCGCGCTGGACGAAACCATCATCGATGCGCAGATCGGCTATGAATTCCAGAAGGGTACCGCGCTCGAAGGGCTGTCGCTGTTCGTGCAGGGGCAGAACCTGACCGACGAACGCTTCGCGACCGTCGATCCGGCGTACGACCTCGCGGTGATCGACTATCAAAGCTATGGCCGGCGCTATCTGGCCGGGGCATCGTTCCGGTTCTGACGAACCGCTTCCGCCCGTCCTTCGGTGGACGGGCGGGCTGACGTGACGGAGGCTGCAATGGCGATCGATCAGGAACCGGTCCGGCGGGTCGCCATTGTCGGCGGCGGATCGGCCGGCTGGATGGCGGCGGCCGCGCTGGCGCGGTTCCTGCCGCCGGGGGTTCATGTCACGCTGATCGAATCCGATGCGATCGGTACGGTCGGGGTGGGGGAGGCGACGATCCCGCAGTTGCGGTTGTTCAACCAGCATCTGGGGATCGACGAGGATGATTTCGTCGCGCGGACCGGGGGCAGTTTCAAGCTGGGCATCGAGTTCGTCGGCTGGAACGGTCCGGACAGCCGCTACATCCACGCCTTCGGCACGATCGGCCGGTCGCTGGGGCTGGTGCCGTTCCATCATTACTGGCTGGCCGCGGGGGGCGGCGATCGACCGCAGTCGCTATGGTCGCACAGCGCCTGTGCGGTGGCCACCGCGCAGCACCGGTTCGATCGCGAACCCGGCCATCCACAGGCACCGGCCGGCACCAACTGGGCCTATCATTTCGATGCCGCGCGCTATGCCGCCTGTCTGCGCGAACGGGCGGAGGCCGGCGGGGTCGAACGGGTCGAAGGCCGCGTCATCGGGGTCGCGCAAGACGGCGAAACCGGGCTGGTAGAGGCCGTCATGCTCGACGACGGGCGCCGGATCGCGGCGGATTTCTTTATCGATTGCTCGGGGTTCGCCGCGCTGCTGATCGGACGGATGGCGGGCGATCGTTGGGACGACTGGTCGCCGCTGTTGCCGTGCGACCGTGCGCTGGCGGTGCCGTGCGCCGCGACGCATCCGATCACGCCCTGCACCCGTGCCACCGCCCGGTCGGCCGGATGGCAATGGCGCATTCCGTTGCAGGCGCGAACCGGCAACGGGCTGGTCTATTCGAGTGGGCACCTGTCCGACGACGCGGCGGCGGCGGTGCTGACCGGCAATCTCGACGGCGCGGCGCTGGCCGATCCGAAGCTGCTGCGCTTCACCACGGGGCGCCGCCACGCGCCCTGGATCGGGAATTGCGTCGCGCTGGGACTGGCGGCGGGGTTTCTCGAACCGCTGGAATCGACCTCGATCCATCTGGTCCAGTCGGGGATCGCCCGGCTGCTGTCGCTGTGGCCGGTGGCGACGCCGCGTGGCGCCGACATCGCCGAATTCAACCGCCAGTCGGCGCGCGAATGGCTGGCGGTGCGCGACTTCCTGATCGCGCATTATGCGCTGAACGACCGTGACGAGCCGTTCTGGCAGGAGCGGCGGGCTGTGCCGGTGCCCGACTCCCTTCGCGATCGCATCGCATTGTTCGAACAGTCGGGTCGGATCGTGCGCGACGAGCACGAACTGTTCGCCGAAGTCGCGTGGTTGCAGTTGTTCGTGGGGCAGGGGGTGATGCCGAACGGCCATCATCCGCTGGCCGGGGCGCTGCCGGCGGATCGCTGTGCCCGGTTCCTCGACATGTCGCGGCAGCATGTCGCCGCCACGGTCGCGCGGATGCCGACCCATGACCAGTTCCTGCGCGCCCATTGTCAGGCGCCCGATGCAAAGGTTGCCGCGTGATCCGATCCCTGTTCCTCGCCCTGACGCTCAGCGCCGGCGCGCTGCCCGCCGCCGCCCAGGATTTCCGCGCCCGCGCGCCGGAGGACGAGGTGATCTATTTCGTCCTGCCCGACCGGTTCGAGAATGGCGACCCCAGCAACGATCGCGGTGGCATGACCGGCGACCGCCTGGTGCATGGCTATGACCCGACGTCGAAGGGGTTCTACCACGGCGGCGACCTGAAAGGGCTGACCGCGCGGCTGCCCTATATCCAGTCGCTCGGCGCGACCGCGATCTGGGTCGGGCCGATCTTCAGGAACAAGGCCGTTCAGGGCGGGCCGGGCAACGAGTCCGCGGGCTATCACGGCTATTGGGTGACGGACTTCACGCAGGTGGACCCGCATCTGGGCACCGATGCCGAGTTCAAGGCGCTGGTCGATGCGGCGCATGCGCGCGGCATGAAGGTCTATATGGACATCATCGCCAACCACACCGCCGACGTGATCCAGTATCGCGAATGTGCCGGCAAGAGCACCTGCGTCTATCGCAGCCGGGCCGATTATCCCTATGCCGCGAACGGCAGGAACAGGGGGTTTGCCGGGGATGGTGTCCAGACGACGGGGAATTTCGCAAAGCTGACGGATCCGTCCTTTGCCTACACCCCGTTCGTGCCGCCGGCCGAACGGTCGGTGAAGGTGCCGGCATGGCTGAACGACCCGATCTATTACCACAATCGCGGCAACACGACCTTCACCAACGAAAGCTCGCAAATGGGCGATTTCGTCGGGCTGGACGATCTGATGACCGAAAATCCGCGCGTCGTCGCGGGGATGATCGACATTTTCGGCGGCTGGATCGACCGGTTCGGCATCGATGGCTACCGCATCGACACCGCGCGCCATGTGAACCCCGAATTCTGGGCGGCGTTCGTCCCCGCGATGCAGGCGCGGGCGAAGGCGCGCGGCATTCCCAATTTCCATGTCTTTGGCGAGGTGGCGCTGTCGTCGCTCGACGCCGGCGGCTTGGCCGCATGGACCAGGACGGCCAGGTTTCCCGCGGTCCTCGACTTCTCGTTCCGCGAGGCGGTGCTGCAGACGGTGGCGGGCACCAAGGGTACCGACGCGTTCGAGACGGTGTTCGACGGCGACGTGCTGTACGCCGGCGGCGAGGCGATGGCGCGGCAGTTGCCGACCTTTACCGGCAACCATGACAATGGCCGTTTCGCCTTCTATCTGCGACAGGCGCGGCCGCAGGCGGACGATGCCGAAATCCTGTCGCGCGTGATGCTGTCGAACGCGATGCTGCTGACGCTGCGGGGCGTACCGACGATCTATTCGGGCGATGAACAGGGCTTTGCCGGGGACGGCAACGATCAGGACGCCCGCGAGGACATGTTCGCATCGCGGGTCGCGTCGTACAACGACAACAGGCTGGTCGGCACGTCGGCGACCACCGCGACCGCGAACTTCACGCCGACCCATCCGCTCTACCGCCAGATCGCCGAGCTGGCGAAGCTGCGCACCGCGACCCCCGCGCTGACCCGCGGCCGGCAGGTGCTGCGCGCGCGCGAAGAGGCGCCGGGCCTGCTCGCCATCTCGCGCTTCGATCCGGCAAGCAACGCCGAAGTCCTGCTGCTGTTCAACACCTCGACCCGGCCGATCACGCGCAACGTGCAGGTCGAAACCGCCTCGACCCGCTTCCGCGCGCTTACCGGACGCTGCGGCAGCGTGACCGCGCCGGGTGCGGTGCGCATCGACCTTCCCGCCCTTGGCTATGCGGTATGCGCCGCGGAGACCCGATAATGACCGACACCGCTTCCGTCCGTCCATGGTGGCATGGCGCGACGATCTACCAGATCTATCCGCGCAGCTTTGCCGACAGCAACGGCGACGGCATCGGCGACCTGCCGGGCATCACCGCGCATCTGGATCATGTCGCCGCGCTGGGCGTCGATGCGATATGGCTGTCGCCATTCTTCACGTCGCCGATGAAGGATTTCGGCTATGACGTTGCGAACTATTGCGATGTCGATCCGATCTTCGGCACGCTCGCCGATTTCGACGCGCTGGTCGCACGCGCCCATGCGTTGGGCCTCCGCATCATCATCGACCAGGTCTGGTCGCATACCAGCGACGAACATCCCTGGTTCGTCGAGAGCCGGTCGAGCCGGACCAATCCCAAGGCCGACTGGTACGTCTGGGCCGATGCCAGGCCCGACGGATCGCCGCCGAGCAACTGGCAGTCGGTGTTCGGCGGCCCGGCCTGGACGTGGGACGCGCGGCGCGGGCAATATTATCTGCACAACTTCCTGAAGGAACAGCCGCAACTCCACGGCCATGACGCGCAGTTGCAGGAAGCGCTGCTCGACACCGCGCGGTTCTGGCTCGATCGCGGCGTCGACGGGTTCCGGCTCGACGCGATCAACTTCGCGATGCACGATCCCGAATTGCGCGACAATCCGCCGATGCCCAGCAACGGCAAGGCGCGGACCCGTCCGTTCGATTTCCAGCGCAAGCTCTATAATCAGGGGCATCCGGACATCCCCGCATTCCTCGAACGGGTGCGGGCGCTGCTCGACAGCTATGACGGCGACCGGTTTACCGTTGCAGAGATTGGCGGCGACGACGCCACGCGCGAGATGAAGCTGTTCTGTAACGGCGATACGCGGCTCAACACCGCCTATGGCTTCGACTTTCTCTACGCTCCCGAACTGTCCCCCCGTGTGCTGCGCGATGCGATCGAGCCATGGGACGAAGGCTCGCCCTGGCCGAGCTGGGCGTTCGAGAATCACGATGCGCCGCGCGCGGTATCGCGCTGGCTGGCCGACGGTGCCGATGCCGGGGCGTTCGGCCGGCTCAAGATGCTCCTGCTCGCCTGCCTGCGCGGGAATATCTTCCTTTACAATGGCGAGGAACTCGGCCTGCCGCAGGTGGCGATCGCGTTCGAGGATCTGCAGGACCCCGAAGCGATCGCCAACTGGCCGCTGACCCTGTCGCGCGACGGCGCCCGTACGCCGATGCCCTGGACGGCCGACGCCGAGAATCTCGGTTTCGGCGCGGGCCGGCCATGGCTTCCCGCGGGCGAGGCGCACCGGCCGCTGGCGGTCGATCGGCAGGAAGCCGATCCGGCGTCGCTGCTGCACTTCACCCGCCACGTCCTCGCGCTGCGCAATGCGCATCCGGCGCTGCGGTCGGGCAGCATGACGATCGTCGAGGCATCGGACTCGATCCTCGCCTTCGAACGCGCACTCGACGGGCAACGCATGCTCTGCGTGTTCAACCTGTCCGGTGCGACGGCCGGGTTTGCCGCGGGCGACGGGTGGCGCGCCATCGAAACCATCGGCGACGTGGGAACGGACCGCTTCGGCCCGTTCGCGGCGCAGGTCGCGATCCGCGATCAAGCATGAGGAACATGTCTTTGAGGATGATGAAACTGGCGCTGGCACTGGCCGGCATGACCGCGATGGCGTCGCCCGCCTTTGCCGAGGTCGTCGCACGCGCGGCGTCGCCCGATGGCAGGCTGACGCTGGCGATCAGCCTCGATAACGAAGGGCGGTCGAGCTATTCGATCGCCAGGGACGGCAAGGCCGTGCTGAACGACAGCCGGCTGGGCCTCATGTTCACCGACGCGCCGAAGATCGAGCGCGGCCTGACGCTGGCCGGAACCCGGCGCGACCGGTCGGATTCGACCTGGACGCAGCCGTTCGGCGAATGGAAGACGATCCGCGACAATCATACCGAACTGACGGTGACGTTCCGCGAGGCGAAGAACCTGAAGCGCGAGATGGCCGTCACCTTCCGCCTGTTCGACGACGGGGTCGGGTTCCGCTATACGCTGCCCAGGCAGGCGAACCTGACGACGGTCAACATCGCCGACGAACTGACCCAGTTCGCCTTTGCCGAACCTGGCACCGCATGGTGGAAGCCCGCGTTCGAATGGAACCGCGAGGAGTATCTCTACAACAAGACGCCGCTCGACGCGGTCGGCACCGCGCAGACGGTGATGACCGTGAAACTGGCCAGCGGTCGTCACGTCGCCGTCCACGAGGCGGCGTTGACCGACTATTCGGCGATGAACCTCGCTCGTGCCGAGGGTACGACCTTCCGCGCGGTGCTGACCCCCGGATCGAACGGTCCCAAGGTTTCGCGCGCAGCCGGATTTTCGACGCCGTGGCGCACGATCGCCATCGCTGACGACGCGGCCGGACTGTACGCCGCCAGCCGGATCGGGCTGAACCTCAACGAGCCGAACAAGCTGGGGGATACCGCGTCGTGGATCCAGCCGGGCAAGTTCGTCGGCGTGTGGTGGAACATGATAAAGGGCGACTGGACGTGGGCGCGCGGGGCCAGGCACGGCGCGACCACGGCGAATGTCCGCCGCTATATCGACTTCGCCGCCGCCAACGGCATCCAGGGCGTGCTGGTCGAAGGCTGGAATGTCGGCTGGGACGGCGACTGGCTCGGCAATGGCAACGACATGAACTTCAGCCAGCCGACCGAGGATTTCGATGCCGCCGGCCTCGCCGCCTATGCGAAGGCGAAGGGCGTGCGCCTGATCGGCCATCACGAAACCGGCGGATCGGTCAGCCATTACGACGCGCAGCTCGACACCGCGTTCAAATGGGCGGCCGATCACGGCGAACGCGTGGTCAAGACCGGCTATGTCACCGACGCCGGACAGATCGAGCGGGTCGATCCCGATGGGTCGAAGCACCGCGAATGGCATGAAGGACAGTGGATGGTGAACCATCACCAGCGCGTCCTCGACGCCGCTGCCCGCTACCAGGTAGCGATCGATGCCCACGAACCGGTCAAGGACACCGGCCTGCGCCGTACCTATCCCAACTGGCTGAGCCGCGAAGGCGGGCGGGGCATGGAATATAATGCGTGGGAAGGGGGCAAGAACCCGCCCGAGCATGAGGCCAACATGGTCTTTACCCAGTTCCTCGGCGGACCGAT
The DNA here is from genome assembly GCA_003240755.1 of Sphingomonas hengshuiensis. GTDB lineage: Bacteria > Pseudomonadota > Alphaproteobacteria > Sphingomonadales > Sphingomonadaceae > Sphingomonas > Sphingomonas hengshuiensis_A. Next base: position 22,763 of record QFNF01000014.1, read on the forward strand.
GGACTTCACCCCCGGCGTGCTGAGCCTGTCGGGCAGCAACGGCAGCGCGATCAAATCGACCATCGCCAAGCAGCTTGCGCTGTATGTCGTGCTCTATTCGCCGGTCGTGATGGCCGCCGATACGCCGGAAAACTATGCGCGCTATCCCGCCGCCTTCAAGTTCATCCGCGACGTGCCGACCGACTGGTCCGACACCCGCGTGCTGAACGGCGAGGTCGGCGACTATGCCACGATCGCGCGCAAGGCCGCCGGGAGCAACGACTGGTATCTGGGCGCGGTCGGTGACGAGGAAGCGCGCAGCAGCACGGTCAGGCTCGACTTTCTCGATGCCGGCAAGACCTATGTCGCCGAAATCTATCGCGATGGCCCCGGTGCCGATTACCGCACCGATGCGCGCCATTCGATCACGATCGAACAGCGGCCGGTGAAGAAGGGCGACACGATGACGATCGCACTGGCACCGGGCGGTGGCGAGGCGATCCGGTTCGTGGCACCCAAGCGGAAGTGAAAGCTCCTCCCCACCAAGTGGGGAGGGGGACCGCCGCCGAAGGCGGTGGTGGAGGGGGATAGCCCCGAACGCAACGATGGCGCGTGGGGCGAACCCCCTCCACCGTCCTGCGGACGGTCCCCCTCCCCATGAATGGGGAGGATACAGATGCAGACCCGCCCGACGCTCGGCTTCGCCCGGCTCTGGAACATCTCGTTCGGTTTCTTCGGCATCCAGATCGGCTTCGCGCTGCAGAACGCGAACGCCAGCCGCATCTTCCAGTCGCTGGGTACGCCGATCGACCAGTTGGGACTGATGTGGATCGCCGCGCCGCTGACCGGGCTGCTGGTCCAGCCGCTGATCGGCCATTATTCGGACCGGACCTGGGGGCGGCTGGGGCGCAGGCGGCCCTATTTCCTGATCGGTGCGATCCTGTGCACCTGCGCGCTGTTCTTCATGCCCAATGCGCCGGGCATCCTTGCGGCCGCGATCACGCTGTGGATCCTCGACGCCTCGCTCAACGTCTCGATGGAGCCGTTCCGCGCGTTCGTCGGCGACATGCTGGCCCCCCGGCAGCGGGCGGCGGGCTATGCGTTCCAGACCTGGTTCATCGGCGCCGGCGCGGTCGTCGCCAGCCTCGCGCCCTATGTCCTCGAAAACGTCTTCGGGGTCAGCAACGTGGCACCGGCGGGGCAGGTGCCCGACGCCGTGCGCTACGGCTTCTACTTCGGCGGCGTGATGCTGCTGGTCGCGGTGCTGTGGACGGTGCTGACCGTCCGAGAATACAGTCCCGCGGAACTGGCGGCGTTCGGCGAGGATGCGGCCGATGCGGACGATGCCGCGCCGGTCGTCGTGCCGACGCGTGGTCCGGTCTGGATCGCGGGCGGCGTCATCGTGGCGGCGCTGATCGCCTGGGCGGAGGGCGGCGGCGCGCTGGAAAGCGGGCGCGAGGCCTATTTCGTCGCGGCGGGCATCGCGCTGTACGGTGTCGCGCAGATGGTGTCGGCGGCGCTGGTGCATGCCGGGCGTGGCGACAACGTCCTCAGCCACATCATCGGCGATCTCGCGACGATGCCCGATGCGATGCGGCGGCTGGCGCTGGTGCAGTTCTTTACCTGGGGCGCGCTCATCATCATGTGGGTCTATACGACGCCGGTGATCGCGCAGCAGGTGTGGGGCACGATCGATCCGGCGTCGGCCGGCTATAATCAGGCGGGTAGCTGGGTCGGGGTGCTGTTCGCGATCTATTCGGGCGTCGCGGCGGTGGCGGCGTTCGCGCTGCCGGTGCTGGCACGCTCGTTCGGGGCGGCACGGACGCATATGCTGTGCCTCTGCATCGGGGCGGCGGCCTATATCGGCATCTATCTCACGCACGACCGGCTGGGGATGATCGTGCCGATGATCGGCATCGGCATCATGTGGGCGTCGGTGCTGACCATGCCCTATGTCCTGCTCGCCAACGCGCTGCCGCAGCGCAAGCTGGGCGTGTATATGGGCATCTTCAATTTCTTCATCGTCCTGCCGCAGTTGATCGTCGCGACGGTGATGGGCGGCATCATCAAGACGTGGTTTCCCGGCAACCCCGCCCATACGATGCTGGTCGCCGCCGCGGTCATGGCGCTGGCGGCGGTGGCGATGCTGCGGGTGCGCGAACCTGGTCGAGCGTGACCTGTCGGGCGGGGCGGTCGATCCGGATCGTCGCTCCGTCCAGCCGCAGTTCGAACCCGGGACAATCGGGCGCTTCCCAATGGGCGGGCGTCATCACCTGCCCGTCTAGCGTCAGCCAGAGCGCCTGCCCGGGAATGGCGGGATCGGACACTTCGGGCCGTTCGCGCCGCCATGCCGCCAGTCGGGCGACATGGTCCTCCAGCGTGACATCGCGCGTAGCCCAGTCGACCCAGCCGATCGCATTGTCCTGTGCATAGGCATTGTTGTTGCCGCGCTGGCTGCGGCCGAATTCGTCGCCTGCGGTCAACTGGATGACCCCGCGGGTCGCGAACAGCGTCGCCAGCAGCGCGCGCAGGTCGGCGTCGCGCGCCGCCAGGACCGCCGGGTCGCTGCTCGGCCCCTCGACGCCGTGGTTCCACGACAGGTTGTCGCCATGACCGTCGCGATTGTCCTCGCCATTGGCATGGTTGTGACGCTCGACATGCGCGACGAGGTCGGCGAGGGTGAAGCCGTCGTGCGCGGCGAGGAAGTTGACGCTGCGGGTAGGCGAACCGAAGATGTCGCCCGATCCCATCAGCCGTGTCGCCAATGTGCCGACGGCGCCGTCGCCGCGCCAGAAGCGGCGGACATCGTCGCGGTAGCGGTCGTTCCATTCCAGCCAGCCGGCCGGGAAATGGCCGAGCTGATAGCCACCGGGGCCGATATCCCAGGGTTCGGCGATCATCACCCGGTCGGCGAGGACCGGATCGGCGGCGATCGCCGCGAAGATCGGCGCGTCGCGCTCGAACCCCGGCGACCGGGCGATGACGGTGGCGAGGTCGAAGCGAAAGCCGTCGACGCCGAGTGTGGCGAAGTGGCGCAGCGACGCGAGGATGAGGTCGCGCACGCCCGCATCGCCGGCATCCAGCGTATTGCCGGTGCCGGTGTCGTTTATCAGGCTGCCGTCGGGCGCATGCGCATAGCTGCGATCGTCCAGCCCGCGCAGGGACAGGATCGGCCCGTCGCGATCGCTCTCGCCCGTGTGGTTGAACACGAGGTCGAGGATCACGCCGATCCCCGCGCCATGCAGCGCCGCGATCGTATTGCGCAACTCGGTGATGCCGCCGGGGGCAAGGCCGGGATCGATCGCCATCGGCACCACCGGATTATAGCCCCAGGCATTGGTCAGGCCCAGCGGTGGCAGATGGCGTTCGTCGATCCACGCGACGATCGGCATCAGTTCGACCGCGCCGACCCCGATCTTCGTCAGATGCGCGATGATCGATGGATGCGCGAGCGCCGCGATCGTCCCGCGTTGCTCCGTGGGCACATCGGGATGCAGCATGGTGAAGCCGCGGACATTGAGTTCGTAGATCGGCCGCGCCGGATCGACACGCGGCGGTTCCGCCAGCGCGGGTGTCGTGTCCGCCGGCACGATCGCGCGCGGCACGATCGCGGCGGTATCGGCACCCTGGACCGACAGCGATGGATCCCACGCAAAACGCCGGTCCAGTTCGACGGCGTGGGGATCGACCAGCAGCTTGGCGGGATCGAACCAGCGGCCCCGGTCGGGTGCCCAGTCGCCTTCCGCCCGGTAGCCATAACGCTGCCCCGGTCCGACGCCCGGCATGTCGACCGCGAACCAGTCCCCCGCGCGCGTCATCGCCACGCGGCGTTCGTCGTCGCCGTCGAACAGGCATAGCCAGACCGCCGCCGCCTCGCGTGCACGCACGGCGAAGCGGGTGCCCCCGGGGATCGCGCTCGCGCCCGGCGTCATGCCGCGATCAGGCTGCGATACAGCTCGGCATAGCGCGCGCCGCTGCGTTTCCATGAAAAGTCCGCCCGCATTCCCTGTTTCTGCAGCGTCGCCCAGCAATCGGGGCGGGCATACAGCCCCATCGTCCGGCGCAGCGCATGGGCGAGGCCGTCCGGCGTGACCGCGGCGAACTGCACGCCGGTCGCGACCCCGGCGGCGACCGCGGCCTCGTTCGCATCGATGACCGTATCGGCAAGGCCGCCGGTCCGCGCGACCACCGGCACGCAGCCATAGGCGAGACCGTAGAGCTGGGTCAGCCCGCACGGTTCGAAGCGTGACGGGATCAGGATTGCGTCACCGCCCCCCTGCAACAGGTGCGACAGGCTTTCGTCATAGCCGATTCGCACGCCGACCTTTCCGGCATGCCGCCCGCGGGCCGCGACGAACGCCTGTTCGAGCGCCGCGTCGCCCGATCCCAGCAACGCCAGCCGCCCGCCCATCGCGACCAGCGCGTCGAGGCTGTCGGCCAGCACGTCCATCCCCTTCTGCCAGGTCAGCCGGCTGACCACCACGAAGACCGGCCCGTCGCCGGGATCGAGGTCGAACGCCGCCTCGACCGCACGCTTGTTGGCGCGGCGGCGGGGGAGGGTGCGCGCATTGTAGCGGGCGGGGAGCGACGCGTCGGTCTCCGGCGACCAGATCGCGGGATCGATGCCGTTGACGATCCCGCGCACCCGGTCGCGCCGCGCCTCGATCAACCCCTCCAGCCCCATGCCGAATTCGCCACGCCGGATTTCCTCGGCATAGCCGGGCGAGACGGTGGTGATCGCATCCGCAGCGGCGAGCCCGGCCTTGAGCAAGCCGACACCGCCATAATATTCCACGCCATCGATCGCAAAGGCGGCGTCCGGCAGGCCCAGCCCGGCGAACACGCCGGCATCGTAGCGGCCCTGAAAGGCGATGTTGTGGATCGTCATCACGCTCGGCACGCCGACGCCGTCGTAGCGCAGATAGGCCGGCGCCATCGCGCCCTGCCAGTCATGGGCGTGCAGCACGTCGAACGCAGGGGCGAGGTCGGCGGCGGCGCGGCCGAGTGCGGCGAACCGGCGCCAGTTGTCGTCCCAGTCGCGGCCGGTCGCGTCGCCATAGGGGCCGCCGTCGCGGGCGAACAACGCGGGTGCGTCGAGGACCAGCAGCGGATGGCCGTCGATCATACCGCCCAGCAGCCGTGCCGGGGTGCCGAGCAGGTCGTCCCAGCGGCGGACAGGTTTCGCCCTGCCGAGATGCTTCAGGACCGACGGGTAGCCGGGCAGCAGCGTCGTGGTTTCCACGCCATGCGGCGCGAGCGCGGCGGGCAGCGCCCCGACGACGTCGGCCAGCCCGCCGGTCTTGACCAGCGGATAGGCTTCGGACGCGACCGAAAGGACGCGCATCACACCCGCCCCGCAGCGGGGAGGACTGGCAGGACGGGCATCAGACCTCCAGCCGGTCGATCATCGGTTGGGTAATCAGGCAGATGCCGCGATCGGTTCGGCGGAACCGGTGCCCGTCCATCACCGGATCCTCGCCCACGACCAGCCCGTCGGGGATGGTCACGCCGGCATCCACCACGCACCGCGTCAGCCGCGCCCCGCGGCCGATATGGGTCATGGGGAGGATCACCGATTCGTCGATGTTGCTGAAGCTGTGCGCGCGTACGCCGGTGCTCAGCAGGCTGCGATGGATGCTCGATCCCGAAACGATGCAGTTGCCCGATACCAAGCTGGACACCGCGCAACCGCGACGGCCATCCACGTCATGGACGAACTTGGCCGGCGGCGTGATCTCAGAATAGGTCCATAGCGGCCATGTCCCGTCATACAGGTCCAGTTCGGGCACCACGTCGGTCAGGTCGATATTCGCCTCCCAATAGGCGTCGATCGTGCCGACGTCGCGCCAATAGGCGCGCGGCTCCTCCGGACTGCGCACGCACGATGCCGAGAAACGGTGCGCCTGCGCATGGCCGTGCCTGACCAGCCACGGGATGATATCCTTGCCGAAATCGCGGCTCGAATCCTGCGTATCGGCATCGCGGCGCAGTTCCTCGAACAGCAGCCTGGTATTGAACACATAGATGCCGAGACTGGCGAGCGCACGGTCGGGCTGGCCGGGGATCGCCGGTGGATCGGCGGGCTTCTCGACGAAATCGATGATCCGGTCCTGCGCATCGACATGCATCACGCCGAACCCGACCGCCTCCATCCGCGGCACCTCCATGCATGCCACCGTCACGTCGGCACCGGCGTCGACATGCTGCTGGAGCATCAGCTCGTAATCCATCTTGTAGATATGGTCGCCGGCAAGGATGACCATATATTCGGGACCATAGCTCTGGATGATGTCGATGTTCTGGAACACCGCGTCGGCGGTGCCCTCATACCATTGAAACTCGCTGATCCGCTGGCTGGCGGGGAGGATGTCGAAACTCTCGTTGCGTTCGGGGCGCAGGAAGTTCCAGCCGCGCTGGAGGTGACGGATCAGGCTGTGCGCCTTGTACTGCGTCGCCACGCCGATGCGGCGGATGCCGGAATTGATCGCGTTCGACAGCGCGAAATCGATGATCCGGCTCTTGCCGCCGAAATAGACGGCGGGCTTGGCACGGGTGTCGGTCATCTCGAACAACCGGCTGCCGCGTCCACCCGCCAGAACATAGGCCATGGCGTCGCGCGCCAATGGTTGTCCCCGCCGTTCCATGCCTCTCTCCCCCGTTTATTCTTCGTATCGAAACCACAGCGTCGCCAGCGGCGGCAGGGTCAGCGCGACCGCACCGTCCACCGCCTCGACAACGCCCAGATTGCCCAGTCCGCTGCCGCCATATTCCGACGCATCGCTGTTCAGCACCTCGCACCAGCGCCCGCTCCGCGACACCGGCACCCGGTAGCCCGCGCGCGGGACCGGCGTCAGGTTGCTGACGACCAGCACCGGCGGCGCGTCCGGCGCCCGGCGCTCCCATGCGAAGACCGAGTTGGCGGCATCGTCGACCACCGCCCAATGGAACCCGTCGCCCTCGCAATCGCGCGCGTGCAGCGCGGGCGTCTCGCGGTAGAGCCGGTTGAGGTCGCGGATCAGCGCCGCGACGCCGCGATGCGCCGGCGCGTCCAGCAGGTGCCAGTCGAGCGCGCGTTCCTCCGACCATTCGCGGCGCTGGGCGAACTCCTGCCCCATGAACAGCAGCTTCTTGCCCGGATAGCCCCACATCAGCGCATAATAGGCCCGCAGATTGGCGAATTTCTGCCAGTCGTCGCCCGCCATCTTGGTCAGCAGCGACCCCTTGCCATGGACCACCTCGTCATGGCTCAGCGGCAGGACGAAATTCTCGCTGAACGCATAGGTCAGGCCGAAGGTGATCTCGCCGTGATGATGCGACCGGTGCACCGGCTCACGCGCCATATAGGCGAGCGTGTCGTGCATGAAGCCCATGTTCCATTTGAACCCGAAGCCAAGGCCGCCTTCATGCGCGGGGCGCGAGACGCCGGGCCACGACGTCGATTCCTCGGCGATGGTGAAGAAACCCGGATGCTCGCGATAGACCGCGCGGTTGGTGTCGCGCAGGAACGCGACCGCTTCCCAATTCTCGCGCCCGCCGGCATCGTTGGGGATCCATTCGCCGGCTTTCCGCGAATAGTCGCGGTACAGCATCGATGCGACGGCATCCACGCGCAGTCCGTCGACATGATAGCGTTCGGCCCAGAACAGCGCGTTGTTGACCAGGAACTGCGATACCTCGCGCCGCCCGAAATTGTAGATCGCGGTGTTCCAGTCGGGGTGAAAGCCCAGCCGCGGATCGTCATGTTCGTACAGCGCGGTGCCGTCGAAGCGCGCCAGGCCATGGGCGTCGGTCGGGAAATGCGCCGGCACCCAGTCGAGCAGCACGCCGACCCCCGCCTTGTGCGCGCCATCGACGAAGCGCGCAAACCCCGCCGGATCGCCGAACCGGGCGGAGGGCGCGTAGAGTCCGGTCGTCTGATAGCCCCAGGACGGGTCGTAGGGATGCTCGCTGATCGGCAGGAATTCGATATGGGTGAACCCCATCTCGACGACATAGGGGATCAGCCGGTCGGCAAGGCGGTCCCACGGCAGGAACCAGCCGTCGTCGTCGCGCTGCCAGCTTCCCGCATGGACTTCGTAGATCGAGATCGGCACGCGGCGCGGATCGACCGATGCCCAATGGTCGCGATGCGCGCTGTCGTGCCAGTCATGGTCGGGCGGCGCGGCGGTGCGCGACGCGGTGGCGGGGCGCAGCTCGCTTTCGAACGCGAACGGATCGGCCTTCAGCGGCAGGCGCTGGCCATCGGGGCCGATGATCGCGAACTTGTATGCCTGTCCCGGTCCGACGTCGGGCAGGAAGATTTCCCATACGCCCACGTCGCCGCGCCGCCGCATCGGGTGTCGTCTGGCATCCCACAGGTTCCAGTCGCCGACCACGCTGACCACCTGCGCGTTGGGTGCCCATACCGCGAAATGCATCCCCTCCGCCCCTTCGTGCCGGACGAGATGCGCGCCGAGCCTGTCGTGCAGGCGCAGGTGCGTGCCCTCGGCCAGCAGGAAATCGTCGGTCGGGCCAAGGACGGGACCGAAGGAATAGGGGTCCTTGACCCACCACTCGCCGCCGCCGCCACGGGCATAATACCATAAGGGCTGGGGCGGGGCGGCGATCGTCCCCTCGACGATGCCGTCGCCGACCGGGCGCAGTTCGCCCAGCACTTTACCGGACAGGTCATGGACCAGCACCCGTTGCGCACCGGGCAGCCATGCGCGCACGAAGGTGCCGTCGGGTCCGGCATGGGGGCCGAGCAGGGAAAAGGGATCGGCGTGACGCCCGCCCAGCAGGGCCGCGATGGCGTCGTCGCCGGGGTTCACATCACCTTCCAGATGTCACGGGCATATTCGCCGATGGTGCGGTCGGACGAGAACCAGCCGACGCCGCCGACATTGCGGATCGCGCTGGCGTTCCAGCCGGCACGATCGGCCCAGCGCGCATCGACCTGTCGCTGCGCCTGCGCATAGCTGTCGAAATCGGCGGCGCACAGGAACCAGTCGCTGGTCTCGATCCCGTCGATCAGCCCGGCATAGCGGCCCGGATCGTCATGGCTGAACACCCCGCCCTTGATCGCCGACAGCGCCTGTTGCAATTCGGGCGATGCCGCGATCGCCTGTCGCGGATCATATCCGTTCGCGCGCTTTTCGGCGACCTCGTCGGCGGTCAGGCCGAAGATGACGATATCGTCGGCACCGACATGGTCGCGGATCTCGACATTGGCACCGTCCAGCGTGCCGATGGTCAGCGCGCCGTTCAGCGCCAGCTTCATGTTGCCGGTGCCCGATGCCTCCATGCCGGCGGTGCTGATCTGTTCGGACAGGTCGGCGGCGGGCATGATGAGTTCGGCCAGCGAGACGTTGTAGTTGGGCACGAACGCGACGCGCAGCAGCCCGCGCACCGCCGGATCGGCATTGACCCGGCGCGCGACGTCGTTGGCGAGCTTGATGATGAGCTTGGCGTTGTGATAGCTCGACGCCGCCTTCCCCGCGAACAGCTTTACGCGCGGCGTCCAGTCCCTGTCCGGATGGCTGCGGATCTGGTCGTACAGCGCGACCGTCTCGAGGATGTTCAGCAACTGGCGCTTATATTCGTGGATGCGCTTCACCTGCACGTCGAACATCGCATCGGGATCGAGCCGGACGCCCATCAGCTCGCGCAGATGTTGCGACAGGCGGACCTTGTTCGCGCGCTTCACGCCCTCGAACCTGTCGCGGAACGCCGCATCGGCGGCGAAGGGTTTCAGGTCGGCGAGCCTGGTCGCGTCGTCGAGGAAGCCGTCGCCGATCGCCTCGCGGATCAGCGACGTCAGGCCCGGATTGCTCTCGAACAGCCAGCGGCGCGGGGTGATGCCGTTGGTCTTGTTGTTGATCCGGTCGGGGTACAGCCGGTGCAGGTCGGCGAACACCGTCTGTTTCATCAGATCGGTGTGCAGCGCCGCGACGCCGTTGACGCTGTGGCTGCCGGTGAAGGCGAGGTTCGCCATGCGTACCCGCCGTTCGCCGCCTTCGTCGATCAGGCTGATCGCGGCGATGGCGCGGTCGTCCTGTCCCTGCGCCCGCGCCTCGCGCAGCACCTTCGCGTTGATCGCATAGACGATCTGCATGTGCCGCGGCAGCAGCCGTTCGAACAGCGGCAGCGGCCAGCTTTCCAGCGCCTCGGGCAGCAGCGTGTGGTTGGTATAGCCGAACGTCGCCCTGGTGATCTCCCACGCGCCGTCGAAATCCAGCGCATGGTCGTCGATCAGGATGCGCATCAGTTCGGCGACGGACACCGCCGGATGCGTGTCGTTGAGCTGGATCGCCGCCTTGGCCGGCAGGGTCCGGATGTCGCCGAAATACTGGACATGGCGACGGACGATGTCCTGGATCGAGGCGGACGAGAAGAAATACTCCTGCCGCAGGCGGAGTTCCTGTCCCGCCGGGGTCGAATCCGCCGGATAGAGTATGCGGACCAGCGTGTCGGCGCGGACCGACGCCGCCAGTGCGCCTTCATGGTCGCCGGCGTTGAACCGATCGAGCCGGATCGGATCGCGCGCCCGCGCCGTCCATAGCCGGAGCGCGTTGACCCGCGCCCCGCGCCAGCCGATCACCGGCGTGTCGACCGCGATCGCCTCGACGCTCTCGCCGGGCATCCAGTGGACATCGCCATTCTCGTCGCCGACGACCTCGCCGCCGAAACCGATGCGATAGGCGCTTTCGCGACGTTCGAACTCCCACGGATTGCCGTGCCGCAGCCACGTCTCGGGCAGCTCCACCTGCCAGCCATTGTCGATCCGCTGGCGGAACATGCCGTTCACATAGCGGATGCCGTAACCGTAGGCGGGCAGGTCGAGGCTGGCGAGGCTTTCCATGAAGCATGCCGCCAGCCGGCCGAGGCCGCCATTGCCGAGCGCGGCATCCGGCTCCTCGCCCTCCAGCTCTGCCAGGTCGACGCCCAGCGACGCCAGCGCCTCGCGCACCTCGTCGGTCCGCGACAGATTGGCGATCGCATCGCGCAGCAGCCGCCCGATCAGGAATTCCAGGCTCAGATAATAGACCCGCTTGGCACCGGCCGCATGCGCCTGCTTGCTCGACGCCATCCAGCGCTCGATGATGTCGTTGCGCACCGTCAGGATCGTTGCCGCCAGCCAGTCGTGCGGCAGCGCCGCCTGCGCATCCTTGCCGATGCGGTGGATCAGCGTATCGAGAATGGCGTCGGCGAGTGGCGGCGCCGATGGTGCGACGGCAAGGGCGGGCTGGGTCACGCAGGTTCCTCGATACGGGGCGCGAACGACAGTATCGATTGCCGGACGCTTGTCACGCGCAATACGTGTACGTGAAGCGCATCGTTCCGGTGACATTGCCAAAGCCCGGACGGGCCGTCGCTAGAATCCGTGACGCCTCGCCCAGTCAAGGAACAGCCCCGTCCATGGCGCCGGCCTGCCGTCCTGCAAGACGCCGAAGCCATGGCCGCCGACCTCGGGCAGATAGGCTTCCGCCGGTACCTTCGCGCGGCGCAACGCGGCCAGTAGGGCAAGGCCGTTGTCGACGCTCACCACCCGGTCGTCGATCGCATGCACGATGAAGGTCGGCGGGCTGGCTGCAACGATGCGGGCATCGGTGCGATACCGCGCGGCGATGCCGGGCGAGGGATCGGGACCGAGCAACTGGTCCTGCGAACCCTTGTGCGTGCCCGGCACGCCCATCAGCGCGACCGGATACAGCAATGCGGCAGCACGCACGCCCAGCGGCTGGGCATCGGCGGCATCGACCGCGCGGTAGGTTTCGTCGTGGCGATAGGCGAGCATCGCCGCGAGATGGCCTCCGGCGGAAAAGCCCATGACGCCGATCCGGTCGGTGGCGACGCCGTTGGTCTTCGCTTCCGCCCTTATCAGGCGCAACGCGCGCTGGGCGTCCTGCAGCGGAGCGTCGGGCCCGGCGGCCCATGGATCGCCAGGCAGCCGGTATTTCAGCAGGTAGGCATGATAGCCGCGGTCGGCGAAGAATTGCAGCAACGCCCGTCCGTCATTGCCGATCGCGACACGCAGATAGCCGCCGCCCGGAACAAGCAGGATGGCCGCGCCATTGGGCCTGGCCGGCGCGATATGCGCCAGCGTCGGCGTGCGGACGTGGAGGAAGGCGGTGTCGTCCTTCGGCCCCGTCGGCGATCGCGGAATTTCCCGTTCGCGGGCCGTCACCTTGTCGCCGCCCGGTGCCGCGCCGGGCCAGATCGGGCGGAAGGTGAGGGGGGTGGACCCCGGTTGGGCACCGGCCGGGGCGGCAGCGGCGATGCCCAGGGCAGCCGCGACGCCGAGGACGGTTCGGCGGGCGACACTCCGCAGAGCATTTCCCGCACCCCGGCATTCACCGCGATCCGGGGCGGTGCCTTCCGGCAATTCTTCGTTTGGCGGCGTATTTCGCATTTGACGGCATCCTATCCCATGAGGTGAGAAATTGAACCGGCAGGCGTGGATGTCTGCGGGTCTGCCCGCATCGGGAGTTCCAGCCAGTTCCGACCTGGTGACGCGCAGTTCATACCACAGGATGGAACGCGGGCATGGGGGTTCGGGCGACAGCCGGTGGCGGACGCAGGCCGGGCACCGTGAATGAACGCGATGGCGGCGGGGCGTCATCACGACCGGCAGCGCTGTCACTGGATCGACGATCGCATCGCGGCTGCGATGCGCGCGGCAAGCTGGTCGTGCCGCACGGATATTCAGTATCCAGCTATCATTTCGGCGCGACCCGGCATAATCCGCCCCTCGCCGGATACTCGATGATGGCGCGGGAGGCTGACCATGTGCAGCCGATGTTCCATCCGCAGTTGATCGGCGAGCCGATTCCGGAGAACGGGCGGATGCGGGCCAGCGCGCTCGATGGCCCCGGCTTCGGCGTCGAACTGAACCGCGACCTGACCATGCACCGCCCCTTCGAACATTGAGAGAGCGAACCCCATGAAATTCTGCCGCTACGGAACCCGGGGCCATGAGAAGCCCGGCATCGTCGACAGTGACGGTCGCATCCGCGACCTGTCGGGCATCGTGTCCGACATCACCGTCGACGCCATCCGCGACCTGTCGGTCGATATCGACAGCCTGGCCGTGGTGGAGGGCGAGCCGCGCTACGGCGTGCCGGTGAACGGCATCGGCAAGATCGTTGCCATCGGTCTCAACTACGCCGATCACGCCGCGGAAATGAATCTGCCCGCTCCCGCCGAACCGGTAATGTTCATGAAGGCGGTGTCGTCGCTGACCGGCCCGAACGACGAGGTCATGCTCCCCCGGGGATCGACCCATAGCGACTGGGAAGTCGAACTGGCGGTCGTGATCGGCAGGACCGCGCGCTATGTGTCGAGGGAGGACGCGCTGTCCCATGTCGCGGGCTTCGCGATTGCGAACGACGTGTCCGAACGCTTCAACCAGAAGCAGCGCGGCACCCAATGGTCGAAGGGCAAGGGCCATGACACCTTCTGCCCGGTCGGACCGTGGCTGGTGACGCCGGATGAGGTCGGCGACCATCAGGACCTTGCCATGTTCCTCGATGTCAACGGCGAGCGGATGCAGACCGGCAACACCAGGACGATGATCTTCGGCGTCGCCGAACTGATCGCGTACGTCAGCGAATTCGTCACCCTTTATCCGGGCGACGTGGTGATTACCGGTACGCCGCCGGGCGTGGGCGATGGCAAGAAGCCCGACGCCATCTATCTGAAGGCGGGCGACACGATGACGCTCGGCATCGCCGGTCTGGGCGAACAGAAGCAGAGCGTCGTCGCGTGGCGCAACCTGGGCGATGCGCTGCCCGGATGACGAGCTTCGGGGCGGTTCGCCGGGCGAACTGCTGCGGATGGCGCCCCTGTGCCCGGCCGCGTCGTCGGACCGGGTAAGGCGACCACCGCGTGGTCCAGCCGCGCCGCCGTCGGCGCGTCTGCGGCGACGGTGGCGACGGCGCGATGGTTGGCCAAGCGCCCTGCGGCCGACATCGCTCGCAGCGTATCCGGTCTCGATCCGGGGTGGGGGTGCGTGCTGCACGACCGGCGGATCGCTGATCCGCCCTATCCGGGCAGCGACGCGGTCTGGCGCAGCGCCTCTCCCAGCGCGAGCGCGGCGGCGGTGGCGAGGTTCATCGACCGGACCTCGGCCATGATCGGCAGCTTCAACGCCATGTCGCAACGATCGGCGACATCGGCCGGGACGCCGGCGCTTTCCTTGCCGAACAGCAGGACGTCGCCGGGCGCAAAGGCGAAATCATAGGCCGATTGCGCGGCCTTGGTCGTGAACAGGATGGTGCGCGCGGAGCCGGTGGCGGCGCGGAAGGCGGCGAAGTCCGCGTGACGTGCCACCGCGACATGATCGATATAGTCCATCGCCGTCCGCCGCACGCGGCGATCGTCCCATGCGAACCCCAATGGTTCGATCAGATCGACGGCGACCCCGAGACAAGCCCCCAGCCGCAGGACGGCCCCCACATTGCCGGCGATTTCCGGTTCGTAAAGCGCGATACGCATCGCCGCTGCTTGGCGCGTCGCCGCCGGTGGCGCAAGCGGGCACGGCGGCGATGCCGCTGTCCGGGGCCGACGGAAATCCGCTGAACCGAATGCGGTGTCGCTCGTTATCGCGTCGACGCGATCGTGCAGGGATGGGAACTCCACGCGCAGGATGGGGGCAGTCGGATGATGGATATCGATATCGGCGATCATGGTATGCGCGCTTGAGCGCCGGCGGCGCGATCGCGATCTGCATACCGGTGCGCGACGAAGCGGAGCGCCTGCCCCGGTTGTTCGATGCGCTGGAACGGTTGATCGTCCCGGCAGAGACGACGTTGTTCGTCAGCCTGTTGCTCGACGGGTGCCACGATGCGAGCGCGGCGCTGGCCGCGATATATCGCGTGCGATCGCGCCACGGCGTGTCGGTGGCGGCGGTCGATCGCGCGCCGTCCAACGCCGGGCGGGCGCGGGACCGGGCGATGCGGTGCGGGATCGAGGCGGCGGGGGACGATGCGATCCTGCTGACGACCGATGCGGACAGCGTACCGGCGCGCGACTGGCTGTGCGCGATGGTCGCCGGGCTGGCGCATGCCGACCTGGTAACGGGCAATGTGGTGCGGCCCGGACATGGCGCGACGCCCGGGCAGGACCGGATCGAGGATTATTACGGGCGGCTGTTTGCGTTGCGGCGACAGGCCGATCCGGTGCCGTGGGAGGCGGCGCGGACGCATCATCACGCCAGCGGGGCGAATATGGGATTGCGCGCCGCGACCTATGTCGCGCTCGGCGGCTTCCTGCCGATCGAGCGGGGTGAGGATGCGCGGCTGGTCGACGATGCGGCGCGCGCCGGGTTGCGGGTGCGGCGCGATGCGGCCAGCGTCGTGCGGACGTCGGACCGGCGGGTCGGGCGCGCGCACGGTGGCCTGGCGACCGTATTGCGCGAAATCGACCAGCGCGGGCTGGACGGGGTCAGCGTCGCGCACCCCGCCGACCAGCTATGGCAATACCGGATGCAGGGGCTGGCGCGGGCGAGCTTTGCCGTCGGAGCGTTCGAGCCATTGTCCGCAAGGCTGGGCTATTCGCCCGACCATGTCCTCGGGGTGGCACGCGACTGTCCCAATGCGGAGGCGTTCGCGATGCGGATCGTGCCGGTCCCGCCCGGCGGCATGCGCCAGGTGCCGTTCGTCACCGCAGAGGCAACGCTGGACGCGCTGACCGCCGCCGTAGGAGAGGCGGCGTGAGCGGAATGCGGCAACGGCTGGCGGCGCTCGGCGGGCATCTGGACGGGGTCGCCGACCCGCCGGATGCGGGGGCGATGCTGCGGCTCCTGCGGACGCTGTACGCGGTCGGGCGCGACGACCTGCCGCTGGGCCGGTTGTTCGAAGGGCATGTCGACGCCATGCAGATCGTGTCGCGCTATGGCAGCGCGCAGCAGCGCGAGGTGCTGCGCCGCGGTGCCGTGCTGGGGGTGTGGAATGCCGACCTGCCCGACGACCCGCTGCGGCTGGACGGCGGGCGGCTGACCGGTGGCAAAAGCTTCGCGTCGGGGGCGGGCATATTGAGCCACGCGCTGGTCAGCGTCGATGCGGCGGGCGGGCGGCAATTGCTGCTGATCGATCTTGAACGCGCTCCGCCGGCGATCGACCGCTCGTTCTGGCGCGTGGTCGGCATGCAGCGGTCGGAAACGCATCAGGTGCGCTGGTCCGGGCAGGCTGTCGGTCCCGCCGATCGCGTCGGCCGGCCGGGCGACTATGTCCGCGAGCCGTGGTTCAGCGGCGGAGCGTTGCGCTTCGCGGCGGTGCAGGCGGGCGGGATCGCGGGACTGGTCGATGCGACGCGCGATCACCTCATGGCGACCGGCCGCGCGGACGACCCGCATCAGGCGGGCCGTCTGGCGCGATTATACGCACTGGGCATGGCGGCGGCCGATGCGGTGCGACGTGCCGCCGACGGATGGTTCGGCGACGAAGTGGCGCGACTGCCGCTGGTCGCGGCGGCGCGGGCGGCGGTCTATGCCGCGGGGGGCGAGGCGGTGCTGGTCGCGCAGGAGGCGGTCGGGGTATCGGCGATGTTCGTCGACCATCCGCTGGCGGCGCGGATCACCGACCTGTCGGTCTATCTGCGCCAGCCTGGCCCCGATGCGCAGCGGATGCGGGTCGGCGATGCGGTGGCGGCCGGCGTACTGGACGTGACGCTGTGATACGCTCGCTGCTGATGATCGCCCCGCATCCCGATGACGAGACGATCGGCGCACACGCGCTGATGGCGCGGCTGCGGCGGCGGGGCGTTGCGGTGCGGGTGATGATCGTCAGCGACGGGGCCGGATCGCATCGGGGCAGCGCGACATGGCCGACGCGCCGGCTGGTCCGCGAGCGACGGCGCGAAAGCCGGCTGGTGCTGCGGCGGATCGGAATCGGGGCGGGGCAGGTCCGTTTTCTCGGCCTTCCCGATGGCGGGCTGCAGGCCCATGCCGCGATGGTGGATCGTGCGGTGGCGCGGGCGGTTCGGGCCTTGCCGCGCCCGGCCATGGCATTGACGCCGTCGTTGCAGGACGACCATCCCGACCACCGGGTCGTCGCCGCCGCGGCGCGGCGACAGGGGGGCATGGGGTGGCTGACCTATCCGGTATGGCCGGCGGGGCAGCGATTGCGGGGTGCGCGCCCCATCCGGCTCACCGCGCAGGAACGATTGATGAAGCGTCATGCGATCCGCAGCTATCGCACACAGACCGGGCGGATCACCGACGATCCGTCAGGATTCGCACTGACCGCGCGACAGATCGCGGCGTTCAGCCGTCCGCAGGAAGTCTTTGCCGGACAGCGGCGATGAGGCCGATCGGCCTGGCAGGTTTCGAGGCGACCTTTGCCGCCGATCCCGATCCGTGGCGCACGTTCCGCGACCGCGACGAAGCG
The DNA here is from genome assembly GCA_003240755.1 of Sphingomonas hengshuiensis. Classification (GTDB taxonomy): domain Bacteria; phylum Pseudomonadota; class Alphaproteobacteria; order Sphingomonadales; family Sphingomonadaceae; genus Sphingomonas; species Sphingomonas hengshuiensis_A. The sequence goes on from QFNF01000014.1 coordinate 40,108, forward strand.
GCCAAGCGCCGGGCGATCCTGACCGGCATCGGACCGGGGCCATGGGGCCGGGTGCTGGAACTGGCCGCCGGCAACGGATCGAACAGCGCAGCGATGGCGGCGCGCGCGCTGCGGCTGGACGCGACCGAGGCGACGGCGAACGGGACGCGGCTGGTCCGCGCGGCGGTGGCGGATCACGCGCCGCGCGCCCGGGCCATCCGGCTTGCGGTGCCGGCGCGCCTGCCGCGGCCGCGCTACGACGTGGTCGTGGTGGCCGAACTGCTCTATTACCTGTCGCCGCGCGCCATGCGACAGGTGGCGCGGGATGTGGCGGCGGCGTTGCGGCCGGGCGGTGTCCTGGTGCTGGCGCATCACCGGATCGATTTCCACGACTTCGCGCAGCATGCCGCGCCGCTGCACCGGGCGTTTCTGGCGCAAAGCGGCGTCGATTGGCAATGCCGCATGGTCCGGCGCAACCGGCGCTGGCGGGTGGAGACGTGCCGCCGGTGATGAGGCGCCGCCTGTCGCGGGGCCGCCATGGACCGTCGCGTGATGGGCATTGCCGCCGGCCAGCGGCTGCGGCAGGTTGGCCGAAACCAGATCGGAGCCCCGGATGATGAAGCGTTTGTTCCTGTCGACCCTCTTGCTGTCGGTATCCTGTGTCGCCGCATCGGCACAGACGGCCACCCCGACCTTCGACGTGAAGCGCATCTCGCGCGATATCCAGACGCTGTCGAGCGACGCGTTCGAGGGGCGTGCGCCGGCGACGGCGGGCGAGGAAAAGAGCATCGCCTATATCGCCGAACAGATGAAGGCGGCGGGGCTGCAACCCGCCGGGGACAAGGGAAGCTGGTATCAGGACGTGCCGCTGCTGAAGGCCGATATTGTCGGCACCCCGGCCCTCTCGCTCAAGACCGGAGCGACGACGACGGCGCTGACGCAGGGCAACGAGATCGCCGTACGCGCCGCGCTCAACGGACAGAAATCGGTCGCGATCGCCAATGCGCCGCTGGTCTTCGTCGGGTACGGCGTACGCGCGCCCGAGCGGCAATGGGACGATTTCAAGGGCGTCGACCTGCGCGGCAAGATCATGGTCGTGCTAATCAACGATCCCGATTTCGAGGGCGGCGACGGCAGGTTCGGTGGCACGGCGATGACCTATTACGGCCGCTGGACGTACAAATATGAGGAAGCCGCGCGACAGGGCGCGGCGGGCATCCTGATCGTCCACGAAAGCGCGCCGGCTTCCTATGGCTGGGCCACGGTCAAGAATTCCAACACTAACACGATGTTCGACATCGTGCGCAGCGACCCGACGGCGTCGCATCCGCCGCTGGAAGGCTGGATCCAGCGCGACCTGGCGGTGCAACTGTTCCAACAGTCGGGGCTGGATTTCGAGAAGGCGAAGGCGGCGGCACGACGGGCCGATTTCCGGCCGATGCCGCTGAAATCGACGCTCGACGCACGGTATGCGGTCGATAGCCAGGTCATCACCTCGCGCAACGTCGCCGGGGTGCTGCCCGGTACGCGCCATCCCGACGAAACGGTGATCTATTCGGCGCATTGGGACCATCTGGGCGTCGGGCTGCCCGATGCGAAGGGCGACCGCATCTATAACGGCGCCCTCGACAATGCGTCGGGGGTGGCGGCGCTGCTCGAACTGGCACGGGCCTATGGGGCGGGGCCGAAGCCCGACCGTTCCGTCCTGTTCCTCGCCGTGACCGCCGAGGAGAAGGGGCTGCTGGGTTCGGAATATTACGCCGCCAACCCGCTCCGGCCGTTGGCGACGACGGCGGGGGTCATCAACATGGACGGCCCGTTCGCCGCGGCGCGGACGCGCGATTTCAGCATCTCGGGCAATGCGAAACTGGACCTGCTGACCATGCTGACCGAAGCGGCGGGGACGCAGGGGCGGCGCTACGCCCCCGATCCACGCCCGGAAGCGGGGAGCTTCTATCGCTCGGACCACTTCCCCTTCGCCAAGCGCGGGGTGCCGGCGGTGTCCTATGACGCCGGGCAGGACCTGGTCGTCGGCGGCACGGCGCGCGGCAAGCAACTGGCCGATGCCTATACCCGCGACAAATATCACCAGCCGGCGGATGAGTATGATCCCAACTGGGATACCGGCAGCGTCGCGAGCGACATGGCGATCCTGTACGCGGTCGGACGGCGGCTGGCCGACCGCCCGGTCTGGCCGAACTGGTCGCCGGACAGCGAATTCCGCGCGACCCGCGACGCGACCGCTGCCCAGCGCAAGGCGCGCTAGGGCGCGGCGGCGACGGTCCGACCGGTTCCCGCCGGCGGATCGTCGCTGCCGACCCGACGATGGGGGCACGGTCGCCGTGACCCCCGGGCCGGCGGGGAATCGTCAGGCCGGTTGCGTCAGCCGGCAAGCCCGTCGTCGGGGACATAGGCAAGGCTTGCGCGCGCCTCCAGTGCGGCGCGGTCGCGCATCACGATCCGTCCGCGCGAGCAGCGGACCATATGCTCGCCCTCGAGGATGTGAAGGCAATCGGTCACGGTCGCGCGTCGCAGGTTGAGCGTCGCGGCGATCGAGGCATGGGTGACGGACATCGCATCGCCCGTGATCCGGTCGTCGATCATCAGCAGCAGTCGTGCGATCCGCCGTTCGGGCACGTCGCGCAGCGCGGAGGCGAGCGTGCGTGCCATCTGCATCGAGAAACGCTGGGCGAAGGTCAGGATCGCCTTGAGCAGCGCGGGGTCCTGATCCGCCGCCGCGACTATCGCGGTCGCGGGAATGGCGATCGCGGTGCCCGGCTGGATATGCGCGCGGGCGGTGAACGGGGTCGGCTGGTCGCTGAACAGCCGCGACCAGCCGACCACGCCGTCGCGACCGATCATGCCGACATCCTGCGACGATCCGCCGGTCGACAGCGAAAGCATCGCCGGGGCGCCTTCGGGAAATACCAGCCGGTCGATCGGCTCGCCGCTGCGCGTCAGGATGTCGCCCGGCTGCAATTCGATGCGGGTTGCGGAGCGCGCCAGCAGACGCCGCACTTCGGGGCGCAACGCACCGATCAGCATGTTGTCGGTCGTGGGCAGGACAGGTCCCGCGTCGCCCGAATTGTCTATCATTGCCGCGAACGCCATCTGGCAATCTTCTGCCTGCAAGACCTGCGGCAATCCAGTCATCCGACGCACCTTGTACGGAACCGTACGCGTGCCCATGGCGGTGCGTCGATCAACGTCGCTCGACCGTTGGTTTATGACAACGATCCAGGGAGACGGTGCCATGACCGACCAATTATTGGTGACGGAGGCGTTCGAAGCACGTGCGAAACGGCGGGACGATCGACGCGATTTCTTCAGGATGCTCAGTGGTGCGGCGGTCGTCGGCGGTGCGGCGATCTTCGCCACGCGTTCGGACGACGCCATGGCACAAAGCGCGCCGAGCGACGCCGACGTGCTGAACTTCGCGCTGAACCTCGAATATCTCGAAGCGCAATTCTATTACTTTGCGGCGTTCGGATCGGGGCTGCCCAATTCGATCCTGACCGGTGCCGGCAATCAGGGCGCAGTCACCGGCGGTCGTCAGGTCGCGTTCTCCGATCCGCTGGTCGGGGCCTATGCCCGCGAAATCGCGGCCGACGAGCGCGCCCATGTCGAATTCCTGCGTACCGCGCTCGGCAGCGCGGCGGTCGCGCAGCCGGCGATCGACATCAGCGCATCGGCCAACGGCGCCTTCTCCTCGGCGGCGCGCGCGGCCGGACTGATCGGCGCGGGCGCTTCGTTCGACCCCTATGCCAGTGACGAGAATTTCCTGCTCGGCGCGTACATCTTCGAAGACGTCGGCGTCACCGCCTACAAGGGCGCCGCTCCGCTGCTGGCCAGCAAGACGTTCCTCGAAGCGGCCGCCGGCATCCTGGCGGTGGAGGCCTATCATGCCGCGATCGTGCGTACGACGCTGTATGCCAAGGGCATCGCAACGCCCTCGGCCCGCCTGGTCGAAGCGAGCGAGGCGATTTCGAACGCGCGCGACAGCCTCGACGGGCCGAGCGACCTCGATCAGGGGCTTTCCCCGCTGGCGAGCAACCCCAATGCCAGCAACATCGCGCCGCTCGACAACAACGCCATCGCGTTCAGCCGGTCGGCGGGTCAGGTGTTGAACATCGTCTATCTCAACAGGGTCCAGGCCAGCGGCGGGGGCTTCTTCCCCAATGGTGTCAACGGCACCATCCGCGCCAGCGCCGCCAACTGAGCTCAGGGAGAGACATCATGACGAACGATCCGATTTTGCAGGTGCTCGAAGCCTGTGGCGAACGCCGCAACGCGCGGCGCGAATTCATGCGGTTCGCCGGCGGGGCTGCGGTCGCCACGGCGGGCGCGACGGTCCTGTCCGCCTGCAGCGACAGCGGCGGCGGGTTCATCGACGGTACGCCGAACCCCACGCCCACCCCGACGCCGACACCGACGACGGCGCTGACCGATGCCGATGTGCTGAACTTTGCGCTGAACCTCGAATATCTCGAGGCGCAATTCTATGCCTTTGCCGCCACCGGCGCGGGCCTGCCCAACGGCAGCCTGTCGGGTACGGGCACGCCAGGGGCAGTCACGGGCGGGCGGCAGGTGACGTTCACCGATCCGCTGGTCGCGCGCTATGCCCGCGAAATCGCCGCGGACGAACTGGCGCACGTCAACTTCCTGCGCACGGCGCTGGGGTCGGCGGCGGTCGCACAGCCGGCGATCGACATCGGCACCAACCCGACCAGCGCCTTCTCGAATGCCGCGCGCGCCGCCGGCCTGATCGGTGCGGGCGCGTCGTTCGACGTCTATGCCAATGACGAGAACTTCCTGCTCGGCGCGTTCATCTTCGAGGATGTCGGCGTCACGGCATATAAGGGCGCGGTCGGCTTCATTAGCAACAAGACCTTTCTCGAGGCCGCGGCCGGCATCCACGCCGCCGAGGCCTATCACGCCGGGCTGGTGCGGACCGTGCTGTATCGCAAGGGCGTCGCCACCCCCGCGCTGATCGACGCGACCGAGGCGATCTCGACCGCGCGCGACAGCCTCGATGGCAGCAGCGACCTCGACCAGGGCATCCGACCGACCGGCAGCGGCAATGCGTTGGTGTCGAACATCGTGCCGACCGACAGCAGCGGCATCGCGTTCAGCCGGACGCCGGGTCAGGTGCTCAACATCGTCTATCTCGACCGTACGGCGAGGACCGCAGGGGGCTTCTTCCCCAACGGCGTGAACGGCACCATCCGGTCCAGCGCGGCGAACTGATCGACGGGCGGCGTTTCGGCATTAAGCCGGGACGCCGCCCTGCCGTTCACGCAACCGGCGGTCCGACCAGCCGGGTATAGGCCTCTTCGGCGGGACCATAGGTCATGGCCGCCATTTCCAGCAGCTTTTCGCGGTTGCGCACGATTACCCGTCCGCGCAGGGAACGGATCGCCAGCGTTTCCTCCAGCTTGTGCAGCGCGTCGGTGATGCTGCTGCGGCGTACCGCCAGCATCAGGCGAAACTCCTCGTGCGTCATCGCGATCTCGTCGCCACGCACCCGGTCGTGATACAGCAGGATCCAGCGCGCCAGTCGCCGCTCGACCGGATGCGACAGCGCGGAAACGACGGTCCGCCCCATCTGGATCAGGAACACCTGCACGAAGCGCAGGAGCGCCGCCTGTAGCGATTCGCTCTTGTCGACCGCCTCCAGCAACCGGTCGACGGGGATGCGCAGCGCCGTACCGGGCTCCGCGCGCAGCACGACGTCATGCGGCGAACGGTCGTCGCCCAGCAGCACCGGCCAGCCGACATAGCCATCGGACCCCAGCAGGCCGACCGCGTGCAGCCGTTCGCCGTCGATGACCTCCAGCACCGCGGCGATCCCGCCTTCGAGGAAATAGACATGGTCGATCGGGCCGCCCGCCGTCAGCAACGTATCGCCCACCTCCAGCGAAATCCGTTCGAGCAGGGGTTCGAGCAGCGCGCGGTCCTGCGGTTCGAGCGCGGCGAGCAGCCGGTTGCCCTCGCCGGTCGGGCATTCCGGCTTCATGCCGTCGGTTTCGCGGGGGACGACCATCATCGGCAGCGTGTTCCATGGCTTTGGATGCAGGGGAAACTCGAACCGGGGCGGAAGGGTCCCGCTCGGCGATCGTATCGGACCGCCATGGCCGTGCGATCGCGATTGCCGTTTGCCCGCACCTTGCATAGACAGGGCGCGACCGTGCCCAGCCTTCACGCCCTTGCCAATCCCCGGCGCTTCCTGTCGATCGCCCGTCCGCTCACGCCGCTGCTGGTGTGGGGTGGCCTCGCGCTGTTCGCGTTCGGATGCTGGGCCGGGCTGACACAGACGCCGGCGGACTATCTGCAGGGCGAAAGCGTCCGCATCCTGTACGTCCATGTGCCCGCCGCATGGCTGGGCATGGGGGGGTGGTCCGGCCTTGCCATTGCCAGCATCGTGTTTCTCGTATGGCGCCATCCGCTGGCCGCGGTCGCCGCGCGCGCGATCGCGCTTCCCGGTGCGCTGTTCACCGCCCTGTGCCTTGCCACCGGGTCGATCTGGGGTCGTCCGACCTGGGGGACGTGGTGGCAGTGGGACGGGCGGCTGACGTCGATGCTGCTGCTGTTCTTCGTCTATCTCGCCTATCTCGCACTTGCGCGGGCCGATGCGGATCGCGACGGCGACGGGCGCATTCCGGCATTGTTCGGGATTGCCGGGACCGCGCTGCTGCCGGTCATCCGCTATTCCGTGCTGTGGTGGCGGACGCTGCATCAGGGGCCGAGCATCACGCTGACCAAGTCGACGATCGATCCGGCGATCCTGTGGCCGCTGTTCTTCACCGCCGGGGGCGCGAGCCTGTTGTTCGGCGGGGTCGTGCTGATGCGGATGCGGGCCGATCTGGCGCGGATCAGGGCGGAGGCGCGGATGCGCCGGCGGGCGGCGGCATGAACCACTGGGCCTTCATCGCGGCCGCCTACGGCGTGACGCTGGGCGGGATCGTCGCCATCACCGTCGCGTCGTGGGTGGCGATGCGGCGCGCGGAGCGGGGATGAGTCCCAAGCGGCAACGCATGACGCTGGCGCTGCTGGCGGTCGTCGCGATCGTCGGCGCGGTGCTGCTGGCGATGTCGGCGCTGGGTGACGAGGCTGCGTTCTTCTATGCGCCGGCCGATGCCGCCGCCGCGCCAAGGGAGAAGCCGGTGCGGCTGGGCGGGATGGTCGTGCCGGGATCGGTCGCGCGCGATGCCGATGGCGTGACGATCCGATTCGACGTGACTGACGGGAAGGCGACCGTGCCGGTGCGCTTCGCCGGGATCGTCCCCGACCTGTTCCGTGAAAGTTCGGGCGTGGTCGCCGAAGGGCGCTTCGTCGCGGGCGGGGGGTTCGTCGCCGACAACCTCCTCGCCAAGCATGACGAACGCTACATGCCGCCGCAGGTGGCGGGCAGGATGCACAAGAGCGAGAGCATCGCCAGATGATCGCCGAAGCGGGTCTGGCCGCGCTGTGGCTGGCGGCGGCGATGGCGGTCTTGCAATTGGCCATGGCGGCGATCGCATTGTCGTCGCGTGCCGCCGGACCGCCGCAGATCGTCCGCGACCTGCTGAACGCCGTCCGTCCGGTCGCCGTGGCGCAGGCGGTGCTGGCGGCAGGATCGTTCGCCGCGCTGATCGCGCTGTTCGCACGGACCGACCTGTCCGTCCTGCTGGTCGCCGAGAACAGCCATTCGGCCAAGCCGATGCTGTACAAGGTCGCCGCGACCTGGGGCAATCACGAAGGGTCGATGCTGCTGTGGGTGACGGTCCTCGCCCTTGCGGGCGGTGCCATCGCGCTGTTCGAACGGATGCTGGCCGTCCGCACCCATGTCGCGACGCTGGCGGCGCAGGGCGCGATCGCGGCGGGCTTCTATGCCTTTCTGCTGTTCGCCTCCAATCCGTTCGCACGATTGTCGCCCAGCCCGCGCGAAGGACTGGGGCTCAATCCGCTGTTGCAGGACCCCGGGCTCGCCTTCCACCCGCCGACGCTCTACCTCGGCTATGTCGGCTTGTCGGTCGCCTTTTCCTTTGCGGTCGGGGCACTGGTCACGCGCGATGTCGGGCGGGATTTCGCGCGGGCGATGCGTCCATGGGTGCTGGGCGCGTGGGTGTTCCTGACGATCGGCATCACCGCCGGCAGCTACTGGGCCTATTACGAGCTGGGCTGGGGCGGATGGTGGTTCTGGGACCCGGTCGAGAATGCGTCGTTGATGCCGTGGCTGGCGGCCACCGCGCTGCTGCATTCGGTGACGGTGCTGGCGACCCGCGACGGGTTGCGGGCGTGGACGGTGATGCTGTCGGTCGTCGCCTTTTCGATGTCGATGGTCGGGACGTTCCTCGTCCGTTCGGGCATCCTGACCAGCGTCCATGCCTTTGCCGTCGACCCCGCACGCGGCGGGTTCATCCTTGCGCTGCTGATCCTCTATATCGGCGGCGCGCTGGCGCTGTTCGCCTTCCGGGTGGGAACCGTCCGGCAAGGGGCGCTGTTCGAACCGGTCAGCCGGGAAGGCGGGCTGGTGCTCAACAACCTGCTCCTGTCGGTGATCCTTGGCATCGTCCTGATCGGGACGCTCTATCCGTTGCTGGCGGAAGCGTTCGGGGTGCAGTTGTCGGTCGGGCCGCCATTCTTCAACCGTGCCGCCGGACCGATCGCGCTGGTGCTGGTCGGGGCGATGGCGATCGGGCCGTTGCTGCGCTGGCGGCGGGACGATGGCGCAAAGGTGCTGCGGCGGGTCGCGGTGCCGGGGGGCGTCACCCTGATCGTGCTGATCGCCGCGCGGACGGGAGCGGAGGCCGGGTGGTTGCCGGTGCTGGGACTGGCGTTGGCGGCGGGCCTCGCGATCGCCAGCGTGCTGCCGCTGGTCGGGCGCCGGCCGTGGCGGACGCCGCTGGCGATCTGGGGCATGGTCGTCGCGCATCTCGGCATCGCGGTCAGCCTGGCCGGCATGGCCAGCGACAGCGCGTTCACCGCCGAGCGGCTGGTCGCGACGGCACCGGGCGAGCGCCACATGGTCGGCCCGTTCGCGGTCCGCTTCGATGGGATCAAGCCGGTGGTCGGCGATAACTGGTCGGCGGTGCAGGGCAGGTTGACGGTGACACGGGGGAGCGGGCGGCCATTCGTGCTGCGCCCCGAACAGCGTTTCTTCGCCAACCCGCCGACCGAAACCAGCGAGGCGGCGCTCGCCATCTTCTGGGACGGGCAGCTCTATGCCGTGCTGGGCCGCGACGATGTCGGCGGGCGGCGGCAGTTGCGGCTGTGGTGGAAACCGTTCGTCACGCTGATCTGGGCGGGCGGGGGGCTGGTCGCCATCGGCGGGCTGCTGTCGCTGGTCGGGCGGGTGCGGCGCGGGCGGCGGAAGGTGGCGGCATGAACAGCCGGTTGCTCTGGATGCCGCTGGTGGCGTTCGTGGTCGTCGCCGCCCTGTTCGCATGGATGTTGCCGCAGGAACCCGACCGACAGGTCCGATCGCGCCTTGTCGGCAAGCCGCTGCCGGACTTCGTGCTGGCACCGATCGCAACCGGCAAGCCCGGGCTGGCGACCGCGGCGTTCCGGACCGGCAGGCCCCGATTGCTCAACGTCTTTGGTAGCTGGTGCGTGCCGTGCGCGGCCGAGGCGCCGCAACTGGCCAGGCTGGCGGCGGCGGGCGCGCCGATCGACGCGATCGCGATACGCGATACGCGGGCGGACGTGGCTAAGTTCCTCGCCCGCAATGGCGATCCGTTCGCCGCGATCGGCGACGATCGCAACAGTTCGGTGCAGTTGTCGCTGGGATCGTCCGGCGTCCCCGAAACCTTCGTCATCGACGGGCAGGGCCGGATCGCGCACCAGCATATCGGGGCGATCCGCGATGAGGACGTGCCGATGCTGTTGGCCAGGCTGGAAGCGGCGAAATGAGGCTGCTGCTGCCCCTGTCGTTGCTGATCGCCGGTCCGGCGCTGGCGCAGTCGCGGGTGCCCCCGCCGGCGCTGGCCGACACGCAATTGTCCGATGCCGGGCAGGAACGCGCGGCAAAGGCGTTGATGGAGACGCTGCGCTGCCTTGTGTGTCAGGGGCAGTCGATCGCCGACAGCGACGCCGACATGGCCGCCGACATGCGCGCGCTCGTGCGGCAGCGGATCGCTGCGGGCGAGCGGCCGGACCGGGTGCGCGACTGGTTGATCGAACGCTATGGCGATTATGTCAGCTACGATCCCCCGCTGTCGATGGCCACCGGGCCATTGTGGATCGCGCCGATCCTGTTGCTCGTCGTCGGTGGCCTGCTGGCGGCGCGCAGCCTGAAGCGGGGGCGGCGATGAACGGCTGGTTCCTGCTCACGCTGCTGTTGGTGGCGACGTTCGCGCTGATCGTTCTGGGACGGGTGGCGCGACCATTATGGGGGTTTGCCGGCGCGGCGCTGATGCTGGGCGCGGCGGGCTATGCGTGGCAGGGGCGGCCCGACCTGCCGGGCGACCCGCGCGGCGCGGTACGGGTGACGCAGCCCGTGGATATCGCCTCCGACGATCTGCGCGACGCGATCTGGGGGCGGTTCACCTACGACTATGCCTATGCCGTGGCCGCCGACGGGCTGGCGCGGGCCGGCGCGACCCAGGCGGCGGTCAATGCGGTTCTGGGCGGGTTGAGCGGAGCGCCGAACAGCGGGCGGCTGTGGACCCGGCTTGGCACCGCAATCCTTGCGCATGATGGCGGACAGGTGCTGTCGCCTGCCGCACGCGTGGCCTTTGCCCGCGGGATGGCGACTGCGCCCGATCATCCGGGGCCGTATTTCTATTACGGCATGGCGTTGATCCAGACCGGCGACCTGCCGGGAGCCAGGCGTGCATGGCTGGCGGCGTTGGCGCGTGCACCGCGCGATGCCAGTTACCGGCAGGATCTGGCGATGCGGCTGGTGCTGCTCGACCGGTTGCTGGCGCTGGGGCCGGGCGGACCCGGGCCGCAGCGCCAGCCATAAGCATCCGCCTCACGGGCGGCTGCTGCATTCAGCTACCGGCCCCGCGCCCGGTCTTCGCCTGCAACGCGTCGATCTTCTTCGATGCATCGGCCTTGGTCAGCGTGTCGTCGAACGGCTCGCCGGCTTCCTCGCTCAGCGTCTTGAGGTACGATGCCTGCGCGCCGGTCATCGCTTCGTCGCCGGTCGTCCAGTCGTCCGGGTCCTTCTCGGCATTGGAAAAGGGTTCGGTCTTGGGATTGGCGTGGTCGGTCATGGCGAAAGATCCTTTCGCCGTACCAACCACGATGTTCCCAATTCGTTCCGCAAATCAGCGGCCGGCCGGTCAGTGGCCGGCCGGCGGTCCGCCCATGTCGCGAAAGCTGTCGGGCACGTCGTCGCGCGGATGGCCCGATGGCGTGGGCAGCGGTTCGATCACCGGCGATTCGGGTGGGTCGAACCCGCCCTCCCATTTGGCGATGACGCTGGCGGCGATCGCGTTGCCGACGACGTTGGTCGCGGTGCGCCCCATGTCGAGGAAGTGATCGATGGCGAGGATCAGCAGCAGCCCGGCTTCGGGAATGTGGAACATCCCCAGCGTCGCCGCGATCACGACCAGGCTGGCACGCGGCACCCCGGCAATGCCCTTCGACGTGACCATCAGCACCAGCAGCATCAGGAACATCTGTCCCCAACTGAGGTCGATGCCATAGGCCTGTGCGATGAAGATCGACGCGAACGTCATGTACATCATCGACCCGTCGAGGTTGAACGAATAGCCGAGCGGCAGCACGAAGCTGGCGATGCGCGGCGGCACGCCGAACCGGTCGAGCGCCTCCAGCGTGCGCGGATAGGCGGCTTCGGACGATGCCGTCGAGAAGCCCAGCAGGATGGGATCGCGCAGGTAGCGCAGCAGCATGCCGACCCGCGGCCCGATGATGGCGAAGGCGATGCCGATCAGCACCGTCCACAACGCCGCGAGGCCGAGATAGAAGCTGCCCATGAAATAGGCGAGGTCGCCGATGATTCCCGGCCCGCGCTCCGCCAGCGTCGCCGTCACCGCCGCGAACACCGCGAACGGGGCGAAACGCATGACGTAATCGGTGACTTGCAGCATCACCGCGACAAGGCCCTCCAGCGCGCGGACGATCGGCGCCCCCTTCTCGCCGACGGCGGTCAGTGCGACGCCGATGAACAGCGAGAAGATGACGATCTGCAGGATTTCGTTGGTCGCCATCGCCTCGATACCCGAGGCGGGGAAGATATGGCCGACGAACTTGACGAAATCGAACGCCGGCCTGGCGACGCCGCTGTCGGCCGTGACCGGCGGGACCGGAAGCCCCAGCCCGACGCCCGGCTGCAACAGGTTGACCAGCAGCAGCCCGAGCATCAGCGACAGGAAGCTCGCCATCACGAACCAGCCGAACGAGCGCAGGCCGACGCGGCCGAGCGACGCGCTGTCGCCCATATGCGCGATGCCGACGACCAGCGTCGAGAACACCAGCGGCGCGATTATCATCTTGATAAGCCGCAGGAATATGGTCGTCACCGCCGACAGATAATAGGCGATGCTCTTGAGCGTCGCGCTGCCGCTGCCGCCGCCATCGTCGAGGGCGGCATTCAGCGCCCATCCGAGCACGAGGCCCGCGACAAGCGCGATGAGAATGAAAGTCGTAAGCCGCTTGGCCATGCGTCGTCCCTGTTCGTTTGCGCGCAAAGGGAGGCGAATGTTTCGTCCGGGTCAACCCCCGTGCGCGTCGTCGCTTGGCAAGCGTGAAAACGCTGCGTATCGAGCATGGCCATGACCTCGACCAATGATGTCCGCCGCTCGTTCCTCGACTTCTTCGAAAAGGCGGGCCACGCCCGTGTGCCGTCCGCGCCGCTCGTTCCGCAGAACGATCCGACGCTGATGTTCGTCAATGCCGGCATGGTGCCGTTCAAGAACGTGTTCACCGCCCTGGAGACGCGGCCCTATGTGACGGCGACGTCGTCGCAGAAATGCGTGCGCGCCGGCGGCAAGCACAACGACCTCGACAATGTCGGCTATACCGCGCGGCATCACACCTTCTTCGAAATGCTCGGCAATTTCTCGTTCGGCGATTATTTCAAGGAACAGGCGATCCTGAACGCGTGGACATTGCTGACGCGCGACTGGGGGCTGCCCGCCGACAAGCTGACCGCGACCGTCTATCATACCGACGACGAAGCGTTCGCCCTGTGGAAGAAGATCGCGGGCCTGCCCGATCACCGGATCATCCGCATCCCGACCAAGGACAATTTCTGGGCGATGGGCGACAGCGGCCCGTGCGGTCCGTGTTCGGAAATCTTCTACGATCACGGCGATCATATTCCCGGCGGCCCTCCGGGCTCGCCGGACGAGGATGGCGACCGCTTCGTCGAAATCTGGAACCTCGTGTTCATGCAGTTCGAGCAGGACGCGAACGAGATCGTCGGCGAACTGCCCAAGAAATCGATCGACACCGGCATGGGGCTGGAACGCATCGCGGCGGTGATGCAGGGCGTGTCGGACAATTACGACACCGACACCTTCAAGGCGCTGATCGCCGCCTCGTGCGAGCTGACCGGCACCCGTGCGGAAGGGGCGACCCAGGCCAGCCACCGCGTCATCGCCGACCATCTGCGCGCGTCGGGCTTCCTCGTCGCCGACGGCGTGCTCCCGGCCAATGAGGGGCGCGGCTATGTGCTCCGCCGCATCATGCGCCGCGCGATGCGCCATGCGCATCTGCTGGGTGCGAAGGACCCGTTGATGTACCGGCTGGTCGGCTCGCTCGTCTCGGAAATGGGCGCGGCGTACCCGGAACTGGTCCGCGCGCAGCCGCTGATCGAGGCGACGCTGCAACAGGAGGAAACCCAGTTCCGCCGCACGCTCGACAAGGGGCTGAAGCTCCTCGACGAAGCGACCGCCGGCATGGCCGAAGGAGCCACGCTGGCCGGCGAGACCGCGTTCAAGCTCTATGATACCTATGGCTTCCCCTACGACCTGACCGAAGACGCCCTGCGCGCACAAGGGTTTGGCGTCGACCGGGCGGGCTTCGATGCGGCGATGGCCGAACAGAAGCGGGCGGCGCGCGCCGCGTGGAAGGGTTCGGGCGCCAAGGCATCGGACGATGTCTGGTTCGACGTCCTCGAAACCGCCGGCCCGACCGAGTTTATCGGCTATTCGGTCGAGGCGGGCGAGGGGGAGGTCGTCGCGATCGTCAGGGATGGCACGCGCGTCGACAGCGCGGGCGCGGGCGACGACGTGCTGGTGCTGACCAACCAGACGCCCTTCTATGCCGAAAGCGGTGGCCAGGTCGGCGACGCCGGCTCGATGACGACGGAAGCGGGGTTGAAGGCCACCGTCACCGACACCGCCAAGCAGCTCGGCAAGCTCCACGCCCATGTGACCAAGATCGAGGCGGGCACGCTCAAGGTCGGCGACAGCGTCGCGCTGACCATCGATACCGCCCGCCGCGCGCAGATCCGCGCCAACCATTCGGCGACGCACCTGCTGCATGAGGCTTTGCGCGAACGGCTCGGCACCCATGTCGCGCAAAAGGGATCGATGGTCGCGCCCGAACGGCTGCGCTTCGACTTTTCGCAGCCGACGCCGATTGCGGCGGACGCGCTGGCGCTGGTCGAGGCCGACGTCAACGCGCAGGTTCGCGGCAATGGCAGCGTCACCACCCGGCTGATGACCCCCGACGACGCGATCGCGATGGGCGCGATGGCGCTGTTCGGCGAGAAATATGGCGACGAGGTCCGCGTCGTGTCGATGGGGCAGGATGCCGAAGGTACCTATTCGATCGAACTGTGCGGCGGCACCCACGTCAACGCGCTGGGCGAGATCGGCCTGTTCAAGATCGTGTCCGAAGGCGCGGTATCGTCCGGTGTCCGCCGCGTCGAGGCGCTGACCGGCGAGGCGGCGCGCCAGTGGCTCGGCAATCGCGACGCGAAGCTGCGCGAAGCCGCCGCCGCCTTGAAGGCGACCCCCGACGAAGTGCCGGCGCGTGTCGCCCAACTCGTCGAGGACCGCCGCCGCCTCGAGCGCGAACTGGCCGAGGCCAGGAAGGCGCTGGCGATGGGCGGTGGTGCCGGTGCCGCGCCCGCCGGTCCCGAACAGGTCGGCGATATCGCTTTCCTCGGTCAGGTGATCGACGGGCTGGAGGCAAAGGCACTGCGCGGCACGATCGACGAAGCCCGCGCGCGGGTGCCGTCGGGCGTGGTCGCGCTGGTCGCCGTCAATGACGGGCGCGCCTCGGTCGGTGTCGGCGTATCGGGCGATCTGGTCGGCCGGGTGAGCGCGGTCGATCTGGTCAAGGCGGCGGTCGCGGCGCTTGGCGGGCAGGGCGGTGGTGGCCGTCCCGACATGGCGCAGGGCGGCGGCCCGGACGGGTCGAAGGGCGATGAGGCCCTCGCGGCGATCCGGGCGCTGCTGGCGGCTTGATCGCCGGCCGCTGATGAAACCCATCCGGCGATGGCCGGGACCGGTTGAAGAGCTAGGCGCAAAACGGCGCAAGGTCGCCCATCGCTTCCGGTGCTCGACAATGGTGGCTGTTCATCTTCCAGCCACTTCGTTCGTCGCATGGTGGGCGATTGCGCCGCCATATTGCGCGTGCTAACGGCGCGGCCTTGAACCACTGGGACGCGGTCGACATGACCAAACTCGTTGCCACTTCGGCGCGGTTCACGCGCCCGTGATATTCTCCCGAGAGGCTTCGTCCGAAGCCACCGATCTTCCCGCCGAGGGGCCGGGCCACCACGGCCCGCGGCAGTCGCTCGCCAGGCTGTCGCTCGGCGCGCTCGGCATCGTCTATGGCGATATCGGCACCTCGCCGCTGTACGCCATGAAGGAGACGTTCGTCGGCCATCACCGGCTGCCGGTCGATCAACTCAACATCTTCGGGGTCGTCAGCCTCGTCTTCTGGTCGCTGATGCTGATCGTGACGTTGAAATACGTCTTCATCATCATGCGCGCCGACAATAATGGCGAGGGCGGCAGCCTCGCGCTGCTGGCGTTGATCCAGCGCAAGAGCGGCGGGGGGCGGTGGACCGCCAGCCTCGTCATTCTCGGCGTGCTGGCGACGGCGCTGTTCTTCGGCGACTGCATGATTACGCCCGCGGTGTCGGTGCTGTCGGCGGTCGAGGGGTTGGCGACGGTCAATGCCGGCTTCGATTCGTTCGTGATCCCGATCGCGGTGGTCATCATGATCGGGCTGTTCTGGTTGCAGGCGGTGGGCACGGCCAGCGTCGGGCGGCTGTTCGGACCGATCATGATCGCCTATTTCGCGACGTTGACCTTTCTCGGCGTCATCAACATCCTCGAACGCCCGGAGATATTCCAGGCGCTGAACCCGATCTGGGCGGTCCGGTTCTTCGCGGAGGACGGGGCCATGGCGTTCCTCGCCCTGGGGTCGGTCGTGCTCGCGGTAACGGGGGCGGAGGCGCTCTACGCCGATATGGGGCATTTCGGGCGGCGGCCGATCTCGACCGCATGGCTGTATTGCGTGTTCCCGGCGCTGATGCTGAACTATCTGGGGCAGGGGGCGCTGCTGCTCGAAAACCCGGATGCCGCGTCCAACCCGTTCTTCTTCATGGCGTCAGAGGACTTCCGCCTGCCGCTGGTCATCCTCGCCACGCTGGCCACGATCATCGCCAGTCAGGCGGTCATCACCGGCGCCTTCTCGGTCGTGCAGCAGGCGGTGCAACTGGGCCTGATGCCGCGCTTGCGCATAGAGCATACCAGTGCCGATGCAGCGGGGCAGATCTATATCCCGGCGGTCAACTGGGCGCTGCTGGTAATGGTGCTCCTGCTGATCTTCGGCTTTCAGGAATCGTCCAACCTCGCCGCCGCCTACGGCATTGCCGTGACCGGCACGATGTTCATCAGCACCTGCATGATCGCCGTCCTGGTCAAGCGCGTGTGGAACTGGCCGGCGGCGGCGGTCGCCGGGTTCATGGCGATGTTCCTGTGCATCGACGGCGCCTATTTCGCGTCGAACCTGACCAAGGTACCCGATGGCGGCTGGTTCCCGCTGCTGGTCGGGATCGTCGTCTTCGTCCTGCTCACGACCTGGGCCAAGGGGCGCAAGCTGATGATCGAGCGGATGCGCGAAGCCGCTATGCCGATCAAGGTGTTCATCCAGTCGGCCGCCAGCAGCGCGACGCGTGTTCCCGGCACGGCGGTCTTCATGACCTCGACGCCCGAAGGCGTGCCGCATGCGCTGCTCCACAACCTGAAGCACAACAAGGTGCTGCACGATCGCGTGATCCTGCTGACGGTCAAGATCGCCGATACGCCCTATGTCGACCCCGACGTCCGGACGAAGAACGAGGATCTGGGGCAGGGCTTCCACCGCATGATCCTGAAATTCGGGTTCATGCAGGACCCGGATGTGCCCGGCGCGCTCAAAGCGGTCGGGTGTTGCGGTGGCGATTTCCGGATGATGGACACCAGCTTCTTTCTCGCGCGGCAGACGCTGTTGCCATCGTCGCGACCGGGCATGATGATCTGGCGCGAAAAGCTGTTCGCGTGGATGCTGCAGAACTCGGAAAGCGCGATGGAATTTTTCCGCCTGCCGACCAACCGCGTCGTCGAACTGGGCAGCCAGGTCGAGATTTGACCGCGCCCGGACCCGCCCCGATCATCGTGACCGCGTTGTTTGGGCAGGAGGATCAGGCGTGGTTCGACCGGCAGCGCCGTGCCCATTTCCCGCCCGAACGCAACATGCTGGCGGCGCATTGCACGATGTTTCATCATCTGGCGCCCGAACTGGGCGCGGAACTCAAGCAGCGGCTCAACGCGCTGACCCGTGGCGCGTCGGCGCCGTTCGCGCGGGTCGGGGGGCTGATGAACCTCGGCCGCGGCGTCGCCTATCGCATCGAATCGCCCGATCTCGAATCGATCCGCGCCGAACTGGCCGACGCCTTCGCCACCATGCTGGTGCCGCAGGACCGTGCGGGATGGCGACCGCATGTCACGATCCAGAACAAGGTCGAACCTGCGCAGGCCAAGGCGTTGCTGGCCGAATTGTCCGCCGGCTTCGTGGCCCGCCCGCTTACGGTCGCCGGTCTGGCAAGCTGGTGGTATCGCGGTGGACCGTGGGAAGCACATTCCCGGCATATGTTTGCTTGACCCCGGCGATTCGCGTTCGTATAGGGCCGCCCTCCCCACCGGGGATGCGGCGGGGCGAAGTAGCTCAGTTGGTTAGAGCACGGGAATCATAATCCTGGGGTCGGGGGTTCAAATCCCTCCTTCGCTACCACCCGCCTTGGCATGATGGCCGTCGCGCACGACGTATGTCCCTTCATGTTTCGTTCAGCTTGATCGAACTTCCGCGCCTCTCGACCGTTACTGGTTAACGACATCAGCGAGAGAGGATAGCCGCCATGCCGATCGTTGCCCCCGTTCGTTCCGTGCCCCCTCGCGGGGAACAGGACCGACCGCCCAACCTGAGTGGGCTGTTCTTCGGCCTGTTG
This sequence comes from Sphingomonas hengshuiensis, assembly GCA_003240755.1. Taxonomy (GTDB): domain Bacteria; phylum Pseudomonadota; class Alphaproteobacteria; order Sphingomonadales; family Sphingomonadaceae; genus Sphingomonas; species Sphingomonas hengshuiensis_A. The sequence goes on from QFNF01000014.1 coordinate 58,487, forward strand.
CTGGCGCTGCCGCTATGGGCCATGATCCTGGCGTTCGTCCTGTAGGCGGACTTGCGCCGTACCTGCCGTTCCCCATGTTGCGTTCGACCCCGCGACCGGCATAGACGTGTCGCTCGCTTCGAACGGAATTTGATCTCATGGCTGTTACGCACCACACCCGTATGCTCGTCCTCGGTTCGGGACCGGCGGGCCTTTCCGCTGCCATTTACGGCGCGCGCGCCGGGATGGAGCCGATCGTGGTGCAGGGCATCCAGCCTGGCGGTCAGTTGATGACGACGACGGATGTCGAGAATTATCCGGGCTTTCGCGATGTGGTGCAGGGCCCATGGCTGATGGGCGAGATGCAGGCGCAGGCCGAGCATGTCGGCACCCGCATGATGTGGGACACGATCGTCGACGTCGACCTGACCCGCCGTCCGTTCCGGCTGACCGGCGACAGCGGCGATGTGTATGAAGGCGAGGTGCTGGTCATCGCCACCGGCGCGCAGGCGCGCTGGCTGGGCCTCGACAGCGAGGAGTTGCTGAAGGGCAAGGGGGTGTCCGCCTGCGCCACCTGCGACGGGTTCTTCTATCGCGGCAAGAAGGTTGCGGTGATCGGTGGCGGGAACACCGCGGTCGAGGAAGCGCTCTACCTGACCAACCACAGCGACGACGTGACCATCATTCATCGTCGCGACAGCTTTCGCGCCGAACGCATCCTGCAGCAGCGGTTGTTCGCCAGCGACAAGATCAACGTGTTATGGAACAAGCAGGTGGAACGCTTCGTCGGCGGCGGTGATCCGCACGGCCTTGTCGGCATCGAATTGAAGGATACGGTGACGGGCGAGTTGTCGATGCTGGATGTCGATGGCGGGTTCGTCGCGATCGGCCATCACCCTGCGACCGAGCTGTTCCGCGGGCATATCGCGCTCGACGATGACGGCTATATCGCTGTCGAGACGGGATCGACGCGGACCAGCGTGCCCGGCGTATTCGCGTGCGGCGATGTGATGGACAAGGTCTATCGCCAGGCGGTCACTGCCGCCGGCACCGGCTGCATGGCGGCGCTGGATGCCGAACGCTTCCTGCAGGCGGTCGAGTTCGACGATCTGGCGCAGGCCGCCGAATAAGGGGCGGTGCCGGGCGTCGGGACGCCCGGCCCGCCCGGCATCACGCGCCCGCGTCGGTCAGGCGGGCGAGCTGGTCCCCGGTCAGGCGCAATTGCCACGATCCGACCAATTCCTCCAGTTGCGGCACGCTGGTCGCGCTGGCGATCGGCGCGACGACGCCCTCCTGCGCGGCGAGCCATGCAAGCGCGATCTGCGGCAGCGTCGCGCCGGTTTCGGCGGCGACCGCATCCATCGCGGCGAGCATCGGCTTGCCCTTGCCCTCCAGCAGTTTCGCCATGCCGCCGCCGCGAACGCTCTTGCCCAAATCCTCGGTCGAACGATATTTCCCGGTCAGGAACCCGGCGGCCAGCCCATAATAGGGCGCGACGCCGATATTGTGTTCGACGGACAGATTCTGCAGTTCGCCCTCATATTTCCGGCGGCTGACGAGGTTGTATTCGGGTTGCAGCGCATGGAAGCGCGGCAGACCTTCCGCAGTGGCCAGATCGAGCGCCGACTTCAGTCGCATCGCGTGGAAGTTCGAGGCCCCGAGCACCCGCACCTTGCCCGCATCGATCAGGCGACCGAAGGCCGCGAGATACTCCGCCTGCGGTGTATCCTCGTCGTCCTGATGGGCGTAATACAGGTCGATATGATCGGAGCCGAGCCGGGCCAGCGACGCTTCCGCGGCGGCGGCGATCCGGTCGGGCGCCAGTTTCTCGCCGCCGGCGCCAGGCAGCATGCCGACCTTTGTCGCGATCAGCACATGGTGGCGCTTGCCCGACTGCCGCAGCCATTCGCCAAGGATGGTTTCGGATTCGCCGCCGCGATGGCCATCGACCCATGCCGAATAGACGTCGGCCGTGTCGATCATCGTCCCTCCCAGATCGACAAAGGCGTCGAGGATACGAAAGCTCTGGGCACGGTCGATCGTCCAGCCAAAGACATTGCCACCGAGGACCAGCGGGGGAGTTTCGAGGTCGGTGGCGCCAAGGCGGCGTCGGGCGGGATCGGTCATCAGCGTTCCTTGGGTTCAGGCGCGATCGCATTCGCGTCGAGGGCGTTGTCGTCCAGCATCGCGGCGGCGTCGTTCAGCGCGGCGGCTTCTCTCTGCGTCACGCCACCGGGCGCCGAGCGCGGGTCCGGCCCGCTACAGGCGGCAAGGCACAGGGCGGCAAGGGTGGCAAGCAGGCGCATCGATCATCTCCCAACGAAAAGGCCGCATCCCGTTGCGTCGGGACGCGGCCTTCCGGTCTTTAGCGTAACGCGATCAGCGCTGCATATCGCGGCCGGCCTCTTCCAGTTCGCGACCGGCCTCGCGCTGCGCATTGTCGGCAGCGGCACCGGCCCGGGCCGCACCGCGATCGAGCGCGGCGCCCGCGCGGTCGGTGGCATTTTCGATCCTGTCGCCGGCGCGATCGGTGGCGTTCTCGGCCGCGCCGAACGCGCGTTCGCCGGCGGTCTGTACGTCGTTGACCGCTTCGCCCATTGTCGCGTTCACATCGGCGGCAACGGCGTCGGCGGCCTCGCCGGTCTCGTTCTGCGCCTTCTGGCTGCAGGCGCCGATCGAGAATGCGGCGGCGGCCAGCGGCAGCAGGATGAGCTTGTTCATGGCGGTTTCCCTTCCGTTATGATCCGCCGCCCAACGCACAGGCACGGCCAGGAGTTGCACCGTCGGCGCATTACGCCGGTATCGCCGCAGCCGCCTACTGGTCGATTGACGCTATATAAAGATTTCTTTATATCACGCGACATGGTTCCGGCCCTCGACATATTGCGCGCGGCAAGCGACGCCACCCGCTTGCGGGTGCTGTGCCTGTTGCGTTCGATGGAGCTGTCGGTCGGCGAGCTGGCCCAGGTACTGGAGCAGAGCCAGCCAAGGGTCAGCCGACATGTCAAGATCCTGTGCGACGCAGGGCTGGCGGTTCGGCGCAAGGAAGGCAGTTGGGTCTTCGTGGCGCTGGGGGACGCCGCGCTCGTCACGCCGTTGCTCGACGCGCTGGACGCATGGTCCATGGCGGACGAGGCGCAACTGCGCGCCGACGGATTGCGACTGTCGGAGGTACGAGCCGACCGCGCGGCGGCGGCGGCGGCGTGGTTCGAGGCGCATGCCGGCGACTGGGACGCGATCCGTTCGCTGCATGTTGCCGAGGAACAGGTGGAAGCCGCCATGGTGGCGGCGCTGGGATCGGCGCGGATCGACCTGCTGGTGGATATTGGCACCGGCACCGGACGGATGCTGGAACTGTTCGCGCCGCAGGCGACCCAGGCGATCGGCATCGACCGGTCGTCGGAAATGCTGCGGCTGGCGCGTGCGAAGCTGACGGAACGCGGGTTGGATCATGCAGAGCTCAGGCAGGCCGACATTCTGGCGCTGCCGGTCGATACGGCGGTCGTCGGCGCCGCGGTGCTGCACCATGTGCTGCATTTCGTCCAGCATCCGGGTGCCGCGATCGCGGAGGCCGCGCGGGTGCTGCGGCATGGCGGGCGGCTGTTGATCTGCGATTTCGCGCCGCACGAGCGCGAGGATCTGCGGGTGCGCGATGCCCATGCGCGACTGGGCTTTTCGGACGAACAGATGCAGGGATGGTTTGCCGAAGCCGGACTGGTCCCGGTGTCGATCGAGACGCTGGGCGGTGGCGAACTGACCGTCAAGCTGTGGATGGCGCGGCGCGCGTACGACGTACAAGAGGTGAAGGCGGCATGACTCCTACGATTTCCGACCTGGAAGAAGCGCGCCGCGCGCTCGACGCGCCGTTGTTCGCCGATCTGGCCGGCGACTGCGCGGTCAGTTTCGAATTCTTTCCGCCCAAGACCGAGAAGATGGAATCCGCGCTGTGGGACACCGTCCGCGCGCTCGAGCCGCTGGGGCCGAAGTTCGTCAGCGTGACCTATGGCGCCGGCGGATCGACGCGCGAACGGACCCATGCGACGGTCGCGCGGATCGCGCGCGAGACGTCGATGCCCGCCGCCGCGCACCTGACCTGCGTGGAGGCGGGCCGGGCGGAAATCGATGAGGTCGCGCAGGAATATTGGGCGGCCGGGGTGCGGCATATCGTGGCGCTTCGGGGCGATCCGCCGACGATGGGGCAGAAATTCGTTGCCCATCCCGATGGCTATGAGAATGCGGCGGCGCTGGTCGCCGGTCTGCAACGGCTGCATCCGTTCGAGATTTCGGTCGCGGCCTATCCCGAATGTCATCCGGATTCGGCGCATCAGGCCGCCGATCTCGACAATCTTCGCGCCAAGATGGACGCGGGGGCGACCCGCGCGATCACCCAGTTCTTCTTCACGCCCGAGGCATTCTTCCGCTTCCGCGATGCGGCGGCTGCCGCCGGCATCACCGCCGATCTGGTACCGGGTATCCTGCCGGTGACGAACGTGGCGCAGGTGCGCAAGTTCGCGGGGCTGTGCGGCGCGTCGATCCCGGCATGGATGGACCGCCTGTTCGAAGGGCTGGACGATCATCCCGGCGCCCGCGCGCTGGTCGCGGCGACGGTCGCTGCCGAGATGTGCCGCAAGCTGTACGCGGGCGGGGTGCGCGACTTCCATTTCTACACGCTCAACCGCGCCGAACTGTCCTATGCGATCTGTCACCTGATGGGGTTGCGGCCAAAGGCGACGCCGGTCGCGGCGGCGGCCTGAACCGCAACACCCCAAGCGCATGTTCGTGCTGGGCAGGGACCGGGCGAAGGCGAAGCCCCGTATCGAAGCACAGGTCCTTCGATACGCCGTTTCGACTTCGCCCAATGGCCACCCAGGACAGACGAGGAATCTACGGAAGGCAAAGCCATGACCACCGCCCGCGAACGCCTGAACGCCGAAGCCGCCCGGCGCGTCCTCATCACCGATGGCGCGTTCGGCACCGAGATCCAGAACTGGAAGCTGTCGGAGGCCGACTATGCCGGGCAACTGACGCTCGGCCATGACCAGAAGGGCAATAACGACATATTGGCGATCACCAAGCCGGAGGTGCCGGAGACGATCACCCGCGCGTATCTAGATGCCGGGTCGGATATCGTGTCGACCAACACGTTCAGCGCGAACCTCATCAGCCAGGCGGATTATGGCGCCGAATCGCTGGTCGCCGACATCAATATCGAGAGCGCCAGGATCGCCCGCCGGCTCGCCGACGACTATGCCGCGCGCGACGGGCGGCCGCGCTTCGTCGCCGGGGCGATCGGGCCGACCAACAAGACGCTGTCGCTGTCGCCCGACGTCAACGATCCGGGCTATCGCGAGATCGACTTCGATCATCTGAAGCGGGTGTACCGCGAACAGATCGACGCGCTGGTCGATGGCGGGATCGACTTCGTGCTGATCGAGACGGTGTTCGATACGCTCAACGCCAAGGCCGGCGTGCTGGCCGCGATCGAGGCGGGACACGCACTGGGCCGCGACCTGCCGATCATGCTGTCGATGACGCTGACCGACCTGTCGGGCCGCAACCTGTCGGGGCATACGGTCGAGGCGTTCTGGCACGCGGTCCGCCATGCGAAGCCGGTGACGATCGGGCTGAACTGTTCGTTCGGCGCCGAGCAGCTTCGCCCGCATGTGAAAACGCTGTCGGATATCTGCGACACGCTCGTCATGGTGTATCCCAACGCCGGGCTGCCCAACGAACTGGGCGCCTATGACGAGGCGCCGGCGACGACCGCCGCGCTGGTCGGCGACTGGGCCGATCACGGGCAGGTCAACGTGCTGGGCGGCTGTTGCGGATCGACGCCGGCGCATATCCGGGCGATGGCCGAGCGGGTGCGGGGCGTCGCGCCGCGCAAGGTGTCGAACGTGCCGGTGCGGACGCGGCTTGCCGGGTTGGAGCCGTTCACCATGGCGGCATGAGCCATATAGCCTTCTCCCCTTCGGGGGAGAGGGTCGCGAGAGGGGGAGTCCGCCGTCCTCTCCTTTCTATTCCCATCCCTCCGACCCTCTCCCCTGACGGGGAAAGGGGGAAGAAAGTGCCATGACCAACGCTTCGACCAATTTCGTCAACATCGGCGAACGCACCAACGTGACCGGCTCCGCGCGGTTCAAGAAGCTGGTGATGGCCGGCGACTATGCCGCCGCGGTCGAGGTCGCGCTGCAACAGGTCGAAAGCGGGGCGCAGGTGCTCGACGTCAACATGGACGAGGGGCTGCTCGACGCGCATCACGCGATGACGACCTTCCTGAAGCTCATTCAGGCCGAGCCGGACATCGCGCGCATCCCGGTGATGGTCGACAGTTCCAAATGGGACGTGATCGAGGCGGGCCTGAAATGCGTCAGCGGCAAGCCGATCGTCAATTCGATCAGCATGAAGGAGGGCGAGGAACAGTTCCTGCACCACGCGCGCCTCTGCATGAACTATGGCGCTGCGGTCGTCGTCATGGCGTTCGACGAGGTCGGGCAGGCCGATACGCAGGCGCGCAAGGTCGAAATCTGCGCGCGTGCCTATGACCTGCTGATGACCATCGGCTTTCCGCCGGAGGACATCATCTTCGATCCCAACATCTTTGCGGTGGCGACGGGGATCGAGGAACACAACAACTACGGCGTCGACTTCATCGAGGCGTGCCGCGAGATCAAGGCGCGCTGCCCGCATTGCCATATCTCGGGCGGGCTATCGAACCTGTCGTTCAGCTTCCGCGGCAACGAACCGGTGCGCCGGGCGATGCATTCGGT
>QFNF01000001.1 GCA_003240755.1 Sphingomonas hengshuiensis
GATCTCCGGTTCCGCTTCGCTCCACCTCCGACCGGCAATGGCGGTAGAGACGACGATGCACTAACTATCAACCCGGACCACCCGGTGGGGGCTGCTCACAGCAGGTACTGCCAACGGTCGCGGGTCGGATCGCCTTCGTTGTTGAAGCGCACGTCGCACTCGTTGCGGATGCTCGCCGGCACGCCAGTGATCCACCATGCGTCGCGGATCTCGCCGTAGCGCGCGCGTAGCGTGGCGAGCACGTCGTCATACAGGATCTGGTTGATCTCGACGATCATGTCGCGCGCCTGCTCGGTGCCGGCCGCGTCCTGCGAGTCGAGGTAGGCCTTGATCTCGGGAAGGTCGAACTCGGGCTTGGCCGATGCGATCACCGCCATCATCTGCATCGCGTTCTGGTCGACGCCGACCTTCGAGCTGCCGCGGTTACGGAAGAGCGCGACCTCGGCTATGCTGGCGGACGAGAAGTAGTCGACGACGGGCCGAGTCCACGGCTCGAGCAGGTCGACCAGCTCGTCCGGCGCCAGCGACACAACCCTGGTGCCGTCGCGCTCGACAAACGTGACGAGGCGGCGCAGCAGCACGAGCAGTGCGCGCAACCCGAGGTTTGTGCAGAGGTATCCGCCCTTTGCGTCGCCGAGCTCCCAATGCGCGGGCGCGCCGTTCGCGAATAGGCCGAAGTAGCGCTGCAGCGCACCCTGCGCACGGGCGATGTGTGCGCCCGCCTCGCCGGACAGGTGCCCGAGCGGACCCGGTTGCAACACGGGCGCGCCGTTCCGGCCCGACGGCCGCTGGACCGACCCGATCAGGTTGTTGTCCTCGAGGCCATCGACCAGCGACGTGAGCGTCAGGCACTGCCAGTTTGTCTTCTCGCTGCCGATTGTCAGGATGCGGTCCTTGACCGGCGAGGTGCGGTCGCCGCCCATGTTGAGAACCACCCGGGCGCAGATCGCCTCCAGGCGCTTGCGCGGATCGTCGTCCTCGATGTTGAGGTTGGAGATCAGCTCGTTCACCAGATTGCGGGCGACCTTCACCTGCTGGGTGTTGATGTCGACAAACATCTCGATCTCGGCCCGTGCCGGCAGGTTCTCGTATGCGAGCACGGACACGACCGAGTGGTCGTGCTCGGCGTCGCGGCCGGCGTAGGCGTAGCCGTAGAGGCGGTGCTGGCCGTCGATCACCCAGGCGCTGCCATACTGGCCGGGGAGCTCGAGCATGCCGGTCGCCGTCTCGCCGAACCGGTCCTGCACGTCGAAGCGAAGCCCGTCGCGCTTGATATTGATGACGATATTGGTGGGAAAGGTTCCGCCCTCGTCGATGTAGGCGCCGATAGACTTCAAACGGGCAGGCTTCACCATGCGCTGGTAGGTCTCAAGGTCCGAGTTGGACGTGCGGCCCATGTGGCTGATGTAGGCCACCCGAAGCAGCTCGTGCGGGGAAATGAGGAAGCTGTAGAAAGTGGTGCCGCCGACCCGGCCGCGCGTCGCAGGCACCTTATTGCGCAACCCCTCGACCTTCTCGTCGCGGAGGTATCGACCCAAGAACTGATACCTCGCCGCCTCGCGCAGGATGCCGGTCAGGCGCTGGAAATATTCGAGGTCCGCTTCGGTAATGATCGGAATCTTGGACTGCTCCGCGCGCTCGCGGTCGGCGGTGCGGACGTCGACGTTCCGCGTCGCGATAGCCAGCTTGATCTTCAGCTTGCGGTCGCGGCCATACTCGGCCTGCACCGCGGCGATCACGTCCTCACGGATGGCGTCGATCTTATCGAGCAGCGCCTTGATCGGCTTCGCTCCGCCGTCGCGGGAATGCGTGCATTCGACGATGAACACGGTCTCGTCGTCCTTCGCGAACACGTCGAGCTGACGGCGAGTTGTCCCGTCCTTCGCCGTCACGATGAAGTTTCGGTCCGGATTCATCTCCTTGAACCCCATGCGGTAGAACAGCGACCAGACGTCGTCCTCGAGCTGACGGTCGACCGGCTTAGCCTTCTGCATGCGGATCGATCGCTTGTTCTGCTTGGCGACGACCCAGCCGTCGTGCTCCTCCGCCTCGCGCTTCATCTCAAGCGACTTGGCGGACGCCGCGGTTACGGTCTTCTCGTCGAAGCGCTTCGAGCGGAGGTTGTAGGCCGAGCGCAGCTCCTCCCCGCTCACCAATGCACCCAGCGCCGCCGTCATCCGTATCCCCTCAGGATGAATCCCTAGGCTATAATGTCTTGGAGTATCAGCCCCGTCCACTGGTTCGGGGCTCGGTCGCGTCGATCAGGATGCGGTACCCTGATCAGGACGCCTGTCCGTAGAATAGCAGTCGATCCAATTCATGAGCTAGCTCATTCTCTGTAGCCGACAATCGTTCGGCCCATCCACGAACGATGGCAGGTAAGTACGTTCGGCTGTCGAGTACCAGCGCAGCTCCATCGACCGCCTCCGCGACCCGAGCGGTTCGCGCCTCGCTACAAATGAGCACGTCACCGAGCGGCTCGTCGCTCCGGTCGTCATGCTGGCGTCGCTTGCCCAACATCGCGAGCGCGTTGGCGCGAAACACCGCGATCGAAGCTCCCGGAATCGATCGTCGTACAGTGTAGCTCTGCGGCAATGCATCGGCAGCCCCCGCCATCAGGAACGGAGCCAAAGCCGACCAGCCTTCGGTCACGTAGCGCGCCGCCAGCGCTGGCGCCATAAACGCGTCCATCAGCCGGACAGCGGTGGCAAACGCGGCCAATTCAGAAATACCGTAATGCAGACGAGCGGCCGCGTCGTCCCGACGATACGGCACCCCTAGCCGTTGCAAATGTCGGACCCGCGCATCGAACGCACTCCGCGCCTCGGACGATAGGCCGCAGGCATCCATCAAAACGGTGATGGCGTCGGTGAAGCTCAAACTGAGCGACAATGGCTGTGGATTCGGCACGATGCGGTGTGCCCCGTGTTCAAGGCACGTCGCAAGTTTGTCTATTGCCAAGTGATCTAGAAGAGCTTATAGATGTCTTGCCATGAGACTCCACGCGCCTGCTTCTACCGAACCCGACCAGCCAGCCTCGTCGATCGTTCACCAGGCTCTCGGCCGCTTCTCGGTCGAGGTCGATGCCGCGTACCCACACATGGTGTGCTTGATGTTGTCTAATTCCGATTCTGGCGGCGCGAAAAGCATCTGGAGCCGACATTTCGGCGACCTCGCCGACCGCGACACTGTGCTCGAGCGGTTCCAATCAGGCGGACTTGATCTGACGTTCCTGGCGCGGGTCACCATGATCTTCGGCCAGTCCGCTATAACGGCGGCGGTCGATCAAGTGGTAGAGCGTGGACGCGCGGCTCGCCGCGCGCAAGCCGAGGCGGAGGCCAAGCGCCAGAAGAACCACAAGATCATCAACTTGTATGCGCCCGACACGAAGCACGCGTACAAGCTCGAGCTCAGGCGCAAGAGCAACGACGTTGCCGAATGGTCCGTCCGCTACGACCGCGCGAGTGAGCGCGACCGGCTGTGCGACTGGTTGCGCTGGCAGGTGCCGCGGTTCGGCGAGTTCCTCGACCACGCCGCTAAATACGGCAACGAGGCACTTACCCGCCTGTTCACCGACGAAATGTTCGAGGCGGAGCGACGGGTGAAGAAGGAAGGCCGTGGCGCTGGCGGCCTGCGGCCCTTGAGAATGTGGCGGGGGGACTGATGAATCAGCTCGCCCCCTTCCGCCGTGCCACTCCGGCGATGATCGTCGGTCGCGCCTTCGATGATGGGCCGGCCCCGCTCGGGCTGAGCGAACCGTTCGCGCTGCGCGGCGGCGACCGGCTCGGCCCCGACGGCATCGCGTTCGAGCTGATGCACGAACACCAGCCTGCTTTCCTACGTTGGGTGACGAGCAGCTGTAGGGCGCTCATCGCGGTGGAGCGGCCTTGGTTCCGCGCGCCGCCCGTGTTGCTGACCGGACCGGAGGGTGCCGGACGCACCCATGCCGCGCGCCGGCTGGCGCGGGTAGCGGGGGTGCCGCACGTCATTCTCAACGTTACCGACCCGGTTATCGCGGCGAATTTGGCGTCGTCGGGGCACGTCAGCGAGGCTCTTTGGGCGTCGCCGGTCACCGTCGCCATGGCCGCCAAGCGCTGCGCCAACCCGATCGTGACGGTCATCGGTATCGACAAGGTCGGCGATGACATCGCCGCAGGTATCGTTTCGATGATCGATCCTGCGACCGGTCGGTCATGGAGCGAGGATCAGTTGGAAACCGAAATTGACCTCGGCGAGGTAACTTGGGCGGTCCAATGCGATAGTCTGACGCGCGTGCCGCCAGCCTTGCGCGGGCTGGCAGCACATGTCGAGTTCAGCAGCCTTCCGTCCGGTGTCGAGAACACAGCAGCGCTCTCGATCCTGCTCGAGGTGTTGGACGATCTCGGGCTCGACGAAGCCGATCCGGCATTCGACTGGCCCAACGTGGCGTGCCGGCTGAGCGCATATCACCGTACCGCGAAGCATCTCTATGCACAAATAACTGAAGCGGTGACCGACATCGCGCGAGGCGGCCTGTCCCCCGTCGAACGTCACGAGGACGATGAAGACGTTCCCTTTTAAACCTTGATGAGGAGAAGATCGATGACTCTGCCTGCCGCCATGTTCGAACCCCAGGGCCGTTCGGTGTCTGTCCCGGCGCACGATCCCGTCCCGGTCGTTCGGTCGCGCCCGCATCTCTACCTCGTTGGCGAAGCTGAGCGTTCGAACCGCGCTCCCGCAGCATCCGCCGGCCGCATCTCGATCCAGATCAACGGCCGATGGCATGCGCTCCGGGGCCGAACGGCCACGTTCGCGCAGCTGCTGCGCTTGGCCTTCCCCAATCAGGCACTGGCGACCCCGAGTGCTGCAACCGTTTCTTATCACGGCGGCGTAGCAACCCGTCCCAGCGGCCTCATGACGCCCGGAGACGTGATCGAACTCGCCGATGGCCTGATCGTCAACGCCGATGCCACCTATGCCAGCTGAGCCCGCAGCTGCCGCAGAAATAGCCTCGCAGCCTAGCCCATTCGTTTACGAGGACACCGCAGCGACCCGCGCGGGCATTGCCGCGGTGTCGAAGCGACTGGCTGGCGGCACGATCGCGATCATCGGGCTCGGCGGGACCGGTTCCGAGGTGCTGGATCTCATCAGCAAGACGCCGTGCCAGCGCATCCTGCTGTTCGATGGCGACCGCGTCGAGCAGCATACGGCTTGGCGCGCGCCGGGTGCGATGCCGTGGGGCACCATCGTTTTGGGGCCCTACAAGGTTGAGCATTATGCCGAGGTGTACAGCCGCATGCACAAGGGCATCCTGATCTACCGAGAGGATCTGACCCCCGACAACATCTATCTGCTCGACGATGTCGATTTCGTGTTCGTCTGCGTCGACAGCGTGCGTGCCCGGGCTTTCATCATCCCGGAACTCGAACGTCGCGACCTTCCGTTCATTGACTGCGGACTCGGCCTGCGGCTGGTCGGAGACTGTGTCATGGGCCAGGTCCGCGTGACGACCAGCACGCCAGCGATGCGCGCCCATGTCCATGAGGGCAGCCGCATCCCGGTAGCGGGCCGCGACGATGACGAACTCTACCGCAGCAACATCCAGGTCGCCTGCCTCAATCGGCTCGCAGCTACCCTGGCGGTAATTCAGTACAAGCAGTTGCGCGGTTTCTATGCCGACAGCGAAGCCGAATATCACTGTGTCTATTCGGTCGACGGCAACACCATCGTCAACGCGGATCGCGCGGACACGTGACGTCAATGCAATGTGCCTATCCGTGCCCCTGGATCATTCGCTCACCACGCGCGGCGAGGCCGTAGAGCTCGGTGATCTCACGGCGGGTCGGCCGCCATGGGAAGGTGGGATCGGCATCGCGAGGCACCGCCGTCCAAGCGGCCTTGGGAATAGGCTGCAGCGACTCCCAAAAGGTTTCGAGCACGATCACGATATCGTCACCGTCATTGCGCACCTCGGCGACCATGAAGTCATGCGTGGCGAAGAAGGGGTGGCCGACGATCTCGGAAGCGCGCCAGCGATCGTTGCTGGTCGCGTCCTTTTTCAGACCCAACACCAACGTATCTGGCAGGTGATGACGCGCGACCCGGATGGTCGCGCGTTCACTCAATGTTGCAACTGCGGGAACGCGGTGCGACAGTTCGATCCGCTCGGCGACGGCTTGGCCGCAGCGCACTCTGATCTTTGCCGACATCTGACCCAGGTCGCGCCGCGCGCGGCGAGCAAGGTCCCCGATCACTGGCGCGGCGCCGGCGCGGTTGGTAAGCGTGAGCACCTTCGAAAGGGCCTTGTCCGTCCGCGACCAGCTCAGCCATTTGCCGAGCATGTCGGGTGCCGCGACCAGCCACAAAGGCGCGCCCGTCTCGTCGGCGGCGACGACCATCGCGGTCGCACGCTGGTAAGCGACCTGCGCCTCGATCGCCGAGGCCAGCCGCTCGAACGCGCGCTGAGCGGCAACCCCGAAGGTGATCGTCACGCCGGCGATCGTCACCGCAAACCGGTCCTCGCCCGCCGATACCGTGACGCTCGCCGGATCGACGATGCCAAGCATCGCCTCGGCGATCGCTCGCGGCGCATCTTGCTTGCCGCTCATCGTCTGGTGTCCGCCCCGCTCATACCGAAAGAGAATAGCGCGCCGATGGCGCGGTTGCACATCGCAACCCGACATCGTCCGCAAAATCCTCGGTTACATCGTCGATCGAGTTTTCGCCTGCCACGCTTCCGTTCGGAGGCAGCGATGACGATTGATGATGTTCCTGCAGATCATAACGCGCTGCGCGCGGCGGTCGACCGCGAGGTCGCAATGCATCAGGCCCTTAAAGATGATGCGTACGCGCGTATCGCCGCGCTCGATGCCGAGCAGGCAACGCTTGGACACCATCCAAACTATGCCGCCTACAAGCATGGCGGCATGCTGCGCGGTATGGGCTTCGCCCACATCCTCGCCCATGCTGGCTTCTATAGACTGGCCTATGGGGAAGCGATCACCCGGCTCGCCGAGGCGCGGGATGAGACCGACGCCGACTGCCTGATCGTCGCCTTGGCCTACGTCTGCGAAACCGACCCGTTGCTCGAGGTCGCCGGGCTCGCCTGGCTCGATGGCCATGACCTACTCAAGCGCGGCGGGCTCGATCCGTTCTGGCACAAGCGCCCGAAGCTCGGACTTGGGCAGCCGGCCAAGCTCCACGGTCTCACCGCGGCCGATGCCGACGCGCACCGGGGCCTTTACACGTTCTCTCCGGCTCAGTTGCGTCACCGCTTCGATGCGGTCTCAGACCAATCCTCCGACACGTTCGGAGCCCTGTTGCCGTCGGTTATCGGCGCGGGAGGTACCGAACTCTCCGCCACAGGGGCGGCGGCCACCGAGCAGGATGCCGCCGATCGCTACTGGGCCAAAAGCGCGAGCTTCGCGGAGCATCAGCGAACGAACGGCGATCGACGCTGGCGCTGGAAGCCACCGCTGTCGCGGCAGGGCCATCATGCCCGAACTATCGCGGAGCTCAAGGAAGTAGCGATGCCGGCGGAGCGCACCCGCGGCCACGCCGCCAACTGGCTCGACGACAACGGCGCCAACCCGCGCTTCCGCAAGGACTGAGCGCTCGTGTCCCGCATCACCATCACCGAGAACGGGATCGACAAGATCGTGACCGACATCGCCCCGTACCGCGCCGAGCGCGAGGGCGTCCTGGCCAAGCTGACTCACATCTACGCCGACTTCGAAAAGGGGCCGGTCGAAACCCTCGCCTCGAGCGAGCAGGAAATTGTCGATCTCGTCAATCGCTACAACGTGCTGACCGACTTGATCGAGCGGTTCGACGAGGCCGGCATTCGCCGTGCCAATATCCTCGCCGGCTGGGCAATCGTGAAGCAGCATTGCGCCGGGGGAAGCGCATGACGACCGGCCCCGCCGTGAACACCGACACGCGTATGATCGCGGCCGGGCTCGCCGCTAACGTCGCCGTGGCGCTGCCGCCCGTCATCACAGCGACCGGACGCGCCGCGCAGATCAGTCACGCGATTGTGCCGGCGGGCGGCTGGGGGCCGTTCGCGCTTCTGCCGCACACCGATTATATCGACGATCCCGACCGCCGACCAGGCTGCGGGTTCGTCGGCGGGCGCATGCCCAGCATTGCGCCGCTGTTGGTACCCGACGCAATTCCGGCGCAGGCGAACGTCGCTGTCTCGCTGCGTTCGTTGCCCGACAGCGCCGATGCCATCCTGCGCGACCTTCGAATCCGTTCCGGACTCTGGTCGGCACCTGGCGCGTTGTTCGCTCGTGCCGCCTGGACCGACACCTTCGTCGCGACGTTTCTCGATCGACTGCGAGAGAACGGCAGTGCCGCTGAGCTCATCGTCGCACATGCCCAAGCAATGCTTGCCGTCCGCAAGATGTGGTTGGCGGTCGAGTGGGACGTCGGCGTCAGTGTGGGCATACCCCTGACGATTGCATCGGGCGCGGCAGCGGTAGGACGCGCGCTGATCGACGTAATCGCGCTTATCGATCGCCTGGCGACCCCGGAGCGTGAGGGCGTCAGCCGACCTACGCATCGCGAAGCCGCGCTGGCCGCGCTGCTGACCGCGCTCGGTCACTATCTGCGGCACGTGTCTGCCTCCGACACCGACGAAACTCCCGCGATCGTCCGGCGCAAGCTCAGCTGCGCGATCGACAAGGCACGCGCCATCCTCGACGCCATCGGTGTGTTTTCGGTCTCCGATGACCCCGAGAGAAAGCGCTGGGAACGGCTGACCGCGATGCTCGACATCGGTGAACTGCACGAACACGCCGGCGGAGCGGCGGCGAAGCTCGACCGCCTGTCGCGCCAGCTCGAGCAGCTGCGATGCGCCGATCTCGGCCATCGGCTGGAGCGCTCCGGTTGGCGTCCACATATCCGGCGATCACTGCTCCGTCTGGCATCATCCGATCGACAGCGTCGCCAGGCGCTGCTCACCCGGATCCGCTGCGACTTGATCTTCACGCTTGCCGCGACGCGCCGTCTCGACCGGCTCTACCGACTGTTCCCTTGGCTGGCGGCACCGCACGGCGCATTCCCGGGCTGCGCCGGCGGTGCGCTCGGCGCGCTTGCCTCACTCTACGAATCGGGGCGCGGAATCGAGATCGGGCTCGACATGAAGCGCCGCCTGGCTGACGCGAGCCAGCGACCCGGATCGGTCGTGCGCATGACCGCGCGCAAGACAAAGGCCGTTTACAGCAATCCACGCCATATCGTGTTGGCG
Source organism: Sphingomonas hengshuiensis (assembly GCA_003240755.1). Taxonomy (GTDB): domain Bacteria; phylum Pseudomonadota; class Alphaproteobacteria; order Sphingomonadales; family Sphingomonadaceae; genus Sphingomonas; species Sphingomonas hengshuiensis_A. Next base: position 9,230 of record QFNF01000001.1, read on the forward strand.
GCCGGTCGCAACTATGCGGCCGGCGCCGCGCTGGTCGGACAGGTCACCAGCCACGTGATGGTCAGGGCCGGGCTGGAGGGTCGGACATTCGGCTGCCTGTCGCTTGACGCGACCCGCTACGGTGACCTCGGCTACAATGACGCCGCCGCGTTGAAGGTCGGTCGCATCCGTGATGCGGTGGTCACAATCCAGCAGGCGCAGCCGGCGTTCGCGGTGGCGGCACGCGACGATGACCTCATTCGCCACATGGGACTGACGTTGGTCCGCCACTTCGGCGCGATGGTCCACTCTATCTGGCCGACCAGCTATCAGCGTAGTGACTTCACGATCCATCGCACGCTCGTCCACACCGGCCGCAGGCCACGCAAGGGTAAGGACTGCCACCCCGATACCGATGGACCCTGGAACAGATTCAGCAAGCACCGCATCCATCACGAACTCGTCCGCTCTATGCTGCGCCATGTCGACGGCGGTGATGACGATACGCTGCGCGATGCCATCCTGGATATCGAGACGCCCCCCGCCGACGATGGCGAGTACGCGCGCGCAGCTCGCCTGAGGGGCGATGCCAGCCGAAAAGCGGGCGCCTGGGACGAGCATGACGAGGGCCAGGGGGCCGCGCGTCGCGCTGCCGAGGAATCGACCAATATCGCAGAGCGTGGCGCTTTCCTGCGCGACCTCGCCGACGACGCACGCCGCTGGCGGACACGCGATCTTGGCGAGCAGCGGCTCGCTCCCCAGGATGACCTGCTCGAGGACATTCTGCTCGGTCGCGCGAACCTCGCGCAGCTGGCACCGGTGTCCGACCTGTTCATACCGATCCTGTGGTTCGCCCCGCTGATCGATCGGGACCGACTGGCATGGATCGCGCGCGGTATGCCCGGCCAGCCCGCCGGCGGCGACGACGATGCCAGCGCGGCGCGTCTCAAGAGCTGGATCGCGGCGGTCCGCTGCTGGTCTTGGGCGCCATTCGCGTCGTCCATCGTCCGCGGTCGCGACGATGTTATCGCCTGCCATCTGTTTACAGGTGTGTCGCCGGTGACCGCGGACCTCGCCCATGTCCGGTGATCCATCACGGCCGTCGGCCGGGACCAGGGGCGTTCGGACGACCGCCGGTCCAAGCAGGCAATACGACAACCGATCGAATAGTGGAGGCAGGCAGCATGTACGTCATCTGTGACGAGATGTGGAACAGCGTGGACATCTACGGCCCGCAATCGGAAATCGATCGCTTCAAACGCCGCTTCATCGTGCCGGCGCCCGCCGATCGCCGGTCGCGCAGCACGTTGGCGTTCAAGCTCGACGATCTGAGCGGCGAATTCTCCTGGAACTTCCGGGAATTTAGGCCGGACGAGAACGACGTGTACTCGTTCGCATTCGACACGCTGGCGAATTTCCCGACCTACGCTTTCGAGCGCCTGGTAGAGATGTTCCCGAAGCTGCATTTCGACTGCGAATGCATCGCCGACGACGATCACCGAATGGGATACGGCTGGTTCAACACGCCCCCCGGCGGTCAGGATTTCTACGATTACTATGACGTGCCCGCAGGCTTCTGGACCAGCGGTCGCGGCAAGCGCACGCGTCCCGAAGAACGTCGGCACAAAATGGTCATCGACGCGCTCAGGCGACGGCTGCGCGACGAGGAGCAAAGTGGACACGGCGGTGATCTTCGCGACGTTGGCCGTGGAAGCGGAAGGTCGCCTCGATGAGCGAGGTCTGGAACAGCGTGAGGGTGTATGGGCCGCCCTCGGAGATCAGTCGCTTCAAGCTGCTCTGCTTTGCTCCATCACGCGCCAGCGACACTCATGATGACGACGGTTGGGACGGGTGTGACTGCGTCATCACCGTCCCGGCCGATGAGCGACGCGATAACGGCCCGCCGTTCTCAGACTACGTCTGGAATTTCGATCATGACGATGTGCCGGGCGACAGTCGCTATGCGTTCAACTTCGATACGGATTTCCGATTTCCGGTTGATCTTTTCGAGCGTATCGCTCGGGCGTTTCCCGCGCTCGCCTTCGACTGCGACTGCATCGATAGCATGGACGAGTTCATGGGGTATGGGTGGTTCAATACTCCAGCTGGCGGAGAGGATTTCAGCCAGAGTTACGATGTTCCCAAAGACTATTGGACATCGGGCAGCGGACACAAGCGAGACCCAGCCACTCAGTCACAGCATGAGGCGTTGATTGCCCAGCTCGTGCGTGCTGACCGCGAGACCGATGGGCGCCTGTAACTTTTTATCAGAATCAAGCGACGGTTACGTCGTCGCCGCGTTTTGTCGTCGGCATCCTCGAATCACTAGCGATCGAGGACTTACCGCATGGACGACAACGAACTACCGCTCGACGGCGCCCAGCCGCCCAAGCGCGGCCAGAAAGCAAACTACGTCGTCGAGTTCCTCACTCACGACAGAACCAGGGTGTCGCCTAAAAATCCGCGGTTCGACTACACCATCAGCGACGACAGCGTCGCGCCGCTCGTCGCCGAGCTCAAGGCGGTTGGGCAAGCGCATGACGCTATTGGCGAGCGCGGGGCCGACGACATCGTCGAGATCCTTGCTGGCTCGCGTCGCCGCGAAGCATGCCGCATTCTGGAAAGCCCCCTTCGCGTTCGCGTGTATGAAAAGGGTGCGCTGACCGCTGAAGTAGCTCTCAAGATCGCCAACAGAGAGGATCGGGGCGCGCTTGAAGTGAGCCTCTGGGATAAGTCTGCATCCTGGGCGCGCATGCTCGACGGGAAACTCGTGGCCAGCGAGGCCCGGCTTGCGGATGCGGTCGGCGAGGACAAGTCAGCGATCAATCGGGGGCTGGCACTGCAAAAGGCACCCGCGGCGATCCTCGACCTCGTTGCCGACAGGCGCGCAATCTCCATGACGCAATGGGCGCAGTTGGCGCCGCTCCTGGAGGACGACAGTCAGCGTGACCGCATTCTTGCCTGCGCCGCGCTGCTAGCCGGGCAGACGCTCGCCATCGCGCCGCTCGTGCGCAAGCTGGCCGCCGCCGCCGCGGGCAAGGACGAGATCAGGCCGGTCGAGGTGAAGAACCGCCACGGCCGGATCATCGCCACGATCTCACCTGATCACCGCGGCGCGTTCACGATCCGGGTGAAGTCGATGGCCGAGCAGCACCCCAGCTTCCGCCTCGACCACGCCAAGCTGATCAACGCCGCCTTCGTCGATGTCATCAAGGACTGGTTCGGCGACGCCTGACCCTGCTGAACCGACAGCACATTCAAGGACAGCACCATGCACGAGTTTGAAACGATGAAGTTCCCGTTCGGATCGGTGAGGCGCCGTCGCGCTCCGATCACCAGTCCGACGCTCCTCGCTCTGCCCGAGAGCGCGCGTCCAGTGCCGATCCTCGCCTGCGCCACCTGTCCGGCGGGGAGCTGGTATCACGACGAAGAGCACCTCGCCTGCCATTGTGCCGCGCGGCGCTACGTGTCGTGGCTGCCCAAGCAGAAGGCGATCGCGCTATGCGACGATCGGGAGGCAGCGCTCGCCGAGCAGCAAGCCAACCGGCAGGATGGCGAGGCTTGATCGCCTTCGCGCGTTCAGGCGACGACATGGCTATGCCGGCACATGAACGCGTAACCCCGCGCGCTTGAGCGCGGGAACAGGCTGAAATGCGCGGTCATCGCGATCGAGAGCCGCAGATGACGCGCCATCAGCCGCCGGTGCCTACGGCCCCCGTCCCAAGCCGGCGTGAAATCGATCGCGTTGCATGGCGCTCGAACCGCGAGTAACGCCCGGGTCAGTCGCGCAGAGCGCCAGCAATACCACGCTGCAATCGCGGTCGCGATACCGTCGATGGCCAGGATCAGCAGATACTGGGCGGCCTTCAAAGCTGCCACGGCCAGCACGAGCATAATGACTTTGGTCATTTCCAATCTCCTTTTCCCCAGCCCTAACTGGATCACCCTCTCCTCTGCCTTGAAATATTCTGACGGTTACATCGTCGCCGCTATTTGAGGTCGGCACATGCTGGTCAGTGGACAGCACCGACGCCCATCCTCGCGCTTCGATCGCTCATTCTCGGGAGGGGATCGGTGTAGCCGTGCCCGGCGCGCGCCATATCGAAGGCCGTATCGTCGCCGACCGGCTCCCGGACTCTTTCCCGCTGGCGCGATCGGAGTCAGAGTGGCTGCTGACACTCCTGAGCGCGGACGAGCTGCGCTACATCTTCGAAGGCCCGACCGATGGCGAAACCTCGGACTGAACGCGCGCTCGGTTATGTCCGAGTATCGACCCAGCGCCAGGCGGAAGGTGGCATCAGCCTCACCAATCAGGAGGAGCGCCTCACCGCCCACTATAGCCAACGCGGGGTCGAACTCGCCGACATCTATCGCGATGGCGGCCTGTCGGGCACGAACGACAACCGGCCCGGCCTGCAGGCGCTGTTCGAGCACGCCCTGCGTCCTGGTAGCGGTGTCACGGAAATCGGCGTTTACAGCTTTTCGCGACTTTTCCGCGATCATTATCTGCTCGAGCATTATCGCCGGAAGCTGAAACGCGCCGGAGTCCGCATCGTCGCGATCACCCAGGATGTCGGACATGATGCAGAGGGCGACCTGGTCCGCTCGGTTCTCTCCAACTTCGACGAATACCAGTCGCGCCAGACTGCCAAGTTCACCCGCGACACGATGAAGCGCAACGCCGAGGCCGGCTTCTGGAACGGGGCGATCCCTCCGTTCGGCTATACGACCGAGGTCGCCGAGATGCGCGGCCCCAAAGCCAAGAAACGTCTCGTGATCGAGCACTCGGAAGCGCTGCAGGTCCAGCAGATTTTCCGCATGAAACGCATCGGCGTCGGCCAGGGGCCGATGGGCTACAAGAAGATCGTCAGCCATTTGAATGGTAACGGCGCCACGCTGCGCGGTCGCAAGTTTCACGTCTCGAACATCAAGGACATCCTTCAGCGTTCGACCTATCGCGGCAAGCACCCCTATGGGGTCCACGACGTCCGGAACGGCATCAAACGGTCCGAGGACGAGTGGCAGATGATCGACGTCCCGGTCATTATTCCCGAATCCGAATGGCTCGAGGTGCAAGCCGGTATCGCCCGCAATGCTCAGCACATCACGCCGGCGCGAATCACCAACGGACCGACCATGCTCGCCGGAATTGCCAAATGCGGGCACCCCGAGTGCGGTCACGCGCTGGCGATCGCTACGGGCAAGGGCGGACGCTATCGCTACTACCGTTGCTCGCGTCGCCTGCGCCGTGGCGAGACTGCGTGCGAAGGCACAAGCATCCGCGACGAAAAGCTCGAAACGATCGTGATTGACGCGATGGCCGAGCGGCTGCTGCGTCCTGAACGATTGCAGGAGCTTTTGGCCAATCTGCTCGACGACAGCTCAGCCGCTGTCCGCGAGCGACAGGCGCATCTGAAAGCCCTGCGAACCGAGCGGACGCGTGTCGCGGGCGCGATTCAGAACATGTTCGACTTTATCGAGCAGGGCATCGTGTCCCCGCGTGATGTCGATTTTACCGCGCGCCTTGCCGCGCAGCGTACGCGCCGCGCCGATCTGGAGCAGGAAATCTTGCTAGTCGAGCGGCAGCTATCCACCGCCGACCGACGGGTCACGCCCGAGGCCATCGAGCGGCTCGGCGAGGTCATCCTTACCAAGTTACGCTCGGATGATCACACTTTGCGGCAGGGCTACGCGCGCCGCTTTATCGCCAAGGTGGTGGTCGCGCCCAATCTGATCACGATCACCGGACCGATAAAACCGCTTGAACTCGCCGTTGGCGGTGATCCCGAACAGATCACACCGGCGGTGCCCTCTTCTGCTCGGGAGTGGTGCCGCTTACAGGACTCGAACCTGTGACCCCCGCATTACGAATGCGATGCTCTACCAACTGAGCTAAAGCGGCGCAGGCGGACTTGCCGTCTGGAGGCGGGCGCTTACCAGTGGGCGGGGCGGGTGGCAAGCGTCTTTGCGTGCCGACGCATCGGCGGCGGCTTTACCGGACGTTTACCGTGCCGCCTGCACAACCGGCGCCATGGGGCGGAGTGCCCGTGGGGACGTAGCTATGGACATCGTGCGCGGATCGAACGAGCAACCGGGCGGCGACGATCGCGAAGGCGTCGGCGGGGACGTCGTGGCGGTCGGCACCGACGAGCGGCGCATGCACGTCCGCGCGTATAACCATTGGGTGTCGCTGCTGGGCGGCAGGCCCTGTCCGCTGATCGACACGCTGGACCCCGCCGGGATCGCCGATTTCGGACCGAACAGCGTGCTGCTCGACTGTACGCAGGGACATGAGGACGCCACGATCCGCTTCCTGGGCCACGCGCTGCGCGAGGAAAGCGGGACCGATTCGTCGATCGTCCGGCTGAGCCAGGTGCCGCCGCGCTCGCTGCTGTCGCGGCTGACCGACCATTATCTGCAGATCATCGCCAACCGCGCACCGATCGGGTTCGAGGCCGAGTTCGTCGGCCATCGCGGGTTCCCGATGCTGTATCGCGGAATCCTGATGCCCTTCTCATCGGATGGCGAGACGATCGACTATCTCTACGGCGTCATCAACTGGAAGGAAGTGGTCGACGCCGCCGTCCAGTCGCAACTGGCCACCGAACTGACCGAATCGCGCCGGGCCGCGCCGCGCCGGAGCGAACCGGCCACGGCATGGGCCGACGGGCCGAGCGCGGCGCTGGCCGAGCCGGCGCCGCCGCGTTCGCTGGTCGACCGGCTGGTGGAAGTGCGACGGCTGGTCGAGGCGGCGCGCGGCAGCGGCGATTCGTCGACGGCAACCCGTGCGGCGCTGGCCGCGGCCTATGACTTTCTGCTGGCGAGCGACGGGGATGCGACCGGCTATGCCGCGATGCTGGTGGGTGCGGGCGTCGCGCCCGACGCGCACGCACCGGTCGAATCGCTCGTGCGGCTGACCTTCGGCAGCATGCACGACGGCCATGCCCGGCTGCTGGCGCGGGCGCAGCGTGCCGGTGTCGGTGAAGGCGAGCTGGCCGAATGGATCGAACGTACCGCCGGCCGGCCGGCGGCGGCCGTGCGGCCGGTCATCGTGCCGATCGCGCCCGGCGACGACGACTATGTGCTGTTGCTGGCCAAAGCGGTCGATGCCGGGTCGGTGCAGATCGTCGGTCGCGTCGACAGCGAACCGGCGTCGGTCGAGCAGGCGCGGCGCCAGTTGGGGCATTGAGCCGGACCTGCCCGGGGACCTGTCCCGGCATCGTAATATAATTACCGCAGTGCGACATTTTGTTCGCAACTGCCACAAGGGTTGAGCCGGCCGGAAAGGCGTCGCATAGCCCGCGCATGACTCCGCAAAGCAAGCTCGCCCGTCCCCTGGAAACGCTGCTGGTCGACAGTGCGCTCCCCGGCGAAATCGAAGGTCTGGATGCGGCGGCGCGTGCCGATGCCGCGCAGTTCGTGGCGGCGACTGCCGCGCACCGCTCGCCCGGCACGGTCAGCGTCGCGCTGGAGACGCTGGCGCGCGGCGAGCAGCGGCGGATGCGCCTGGCGGTGGTCAATGACGACATGCCGTTCCTGGTCGATTCGATCGCCAGCACGATCGTGGCGCACGACATCGCGATCGATCGCATCCTGCACCCGGTGATCGCTGTCACCCGCGACGCGGCGGGGACGCTGACCGGGCTTGCCGGCGAAGGGCGCCGCGAATCGATGATCTATATCGAGATGGAACGGGCCGAGGCACGCGTCCGCCACGCGCTGGTCGCCGAGATCGAGCGCAACCTGGAGCATGTCCGTGCCGCCGTTGCCGACTGGCGCGCGATGCAGGCGGCGATGCAGGCCGATGCCGCACGGCTGACCGCCGATGCCGCCACCGCCGAGGACGCGGCGCTGCTGGGCTGGTTCGTGGCGGGCAACCTGACGCAACTGGCGCACGAACGCTGGTCGCGCGACGGGGTGGTCGGGGAACGGCTGGGGCTGTCGCGGGCGCGGCTGGACGTGCCGTTGCTCGCCGACGCGTCGCGCCAGCGTGCGATCGAATGGTTCGACGCGGGCAATGCCCAGCCGCTGCTGCTGAAGTCCAACTGCATCTCGACCGTGCACCGCCGTGCGCCGATCGACCTGGTGCTGGTGCCGATCCGGGAAGGCGACGCAGTGACCGGCATCTCGATCCATGGCGGGCTGTGGACCAGCGCCGCGTTGCAGGCCGACCCGGCGGACGTGCCGGTGCTCCGCCGCAACCTGGCCGAACTGCGCGCAAAGTTCGGTTTCGATCCGTCGGGCCATGCCGGCAAGGCGCTGAACCATGCGATTTCGACGCTGCCGCACGACCTGACCACCGCCTTCCACCCCGAATCGCTCGAACAGTTGGCGCTGACCGCCATGTCGGTCGCCGATCGCCCGCGCTCGCGGCTGGTTCTCATCAAGTCGGCGCTGGGGCGGCATCTGTTCGCGTTCGTGTGGCTGGGCCGCGACGACGTGACGACGCAGCGGCGCCTGTCGATCGGCGACATGCTGGCACAGGCCGCCAATGCGTCGATCCTCAACTGGTCGATGGCGATGGAGGATGGCGAAGCGGCGCTCATCCGCTACGTCCTTGACCTGCGGCAGGACGGGCGGATGCCCGACGCCGCCGATCTCGACCGGCGGATCGAACGGATGGTCCGCGGCTGGCGCCCGGCGGTCGAAGGCGCGCTGGGCGAACTGGTGCCCGAGGGGGCGACGCGGATGGCGCTGCGGTTCGCCAACGCCTTCCCCGCCAATTACCGCAATTCGAACCTGCCTGACGAGGCGGCGCGCGACATCGTCCGCGTCGCCGCGCTGACCGATGCGACGTCGCGCTCGGTACGGATCATCCCCGGTGCCGGCGACCGGCTGCGCATCAAGGTCTATCGCCGCGGCGGTGCGCTGGCGCTGTCGGACGCGGTGCCGGTATTCGAGAATTTCGGCTTCCGCGTGGTCGAGGAATTGCCGACCCGGCTGGAGGATGACGAAAAGAGCTTCATCCATGATTTCGAGGTCGCGGTCGCCTCGGGCGGCACGCCGAAATTCGACGTGCCCACCGTCGAGCGCGCGATCGAGGCGGTGCTGGAAAACCGGGCCGAGAACGACGTGTTCAACCGGCTGACGGTCGAGGCGGGGATCGCGCCGGCCGCCGTCGTGCTGCTGCGCGCATGGTTCCGCTATCTGCGCCAGACCGGCCTCAGCTACGGCCTTGCCACCGCGGTCGATGCGCTGCGACGTGCACCGGGCGTCGCCGCCGCGTTGATCGAGCGGTTCAACGCCGCGCACGATCCGTCGCGCAGCGAACGGGACGCCGCGATCGCCGCGGCCGATGCGGCGATCGAATCGGGGCTCGATGCGGTGTCGGCGATCGACGACGACCGTATCCTGCGCAGCTATCGCGGGGTGATCGCCGCCACGCTGCGCACCAATGCCTTCGCGCCGGCCGCGACCGAGGCGCTGGCGTTCAAGCTCGACAGCGCGAAGGTGCCGGGCCTGCCCAAGCCGCTGCCGTGGCGCGAGGTGTTCGTCTATAGCCCCCGCGTGGAGGGCATCCATCTGCGTGCCGGGCCGGTGGCGCGCGGCGGCCTGCGCTGGTCCGACCGGCGCGACGATTTCCGTACCGAAATCCTGGGGCTGATGAAGGCGCAGCGCGTGAAGAACGCGGTGATCGTGCCGACCGGGGCAAAGGGCGGCTTCTATCCCAAGCAGTTGCCCGCGCCGTCGAACCGCGACGCATGGCTGGCCGAGGGGACGGAAAGCTACCGCATCTTCATCCGCTCGCTGCTGTCGATCACCGACAATATCGTCGATGGAAAGGTCGTGCATCCGGCCGGCGTCACGATCCATGACGGCGAGGACCCCTATTTCGTCGTCGCGGCGGACAAGGGCACCGCGACGTTCAGCGACGTCGCCAACGCGCTGGCGCTCGAGCGCGGCTTCTGGCTGGGCGACGCGTTCGCATCGGGCGGCAGCGTCGGCTACGATCACAAGGCGATGGGCATCACCGCCAAGGGCGCGTGGATTTCGGTGCAGCGCCACTTCCTCGAACTGGGCATCGACGTGCAGACGCAGGCGATCGACGTGGTCGGGTGCGGCGACATGTCGGGCGACGTGTTCGGCAACGGCATGCTGTTGTCGAGGGCGATCCGGTTGCGGGCGGCGTTCGACCATCGCCACATCTTCCTCGACCCCGCGCCCGATGCGGCGGCAAGCTGGGCCGAGCGCGACCGGCTGTTCCAGCTACCGCGATCGAGCTGGGCCGATTACGACCCGTCGCTGATTTCGCAAGGCGGCGGCGTGTTCCCGCGGTCGGCCAAGACGATCCCGCTGTCCGAACCGGTTCGCGCAATGCTGGGCATCGGCGAGCGCGAGATGGAGCCGGCGGCGCTGATTTCGGCGATCCTGCGCGCGCCGGTGGACCTGATCTGGTTCGGCGGCATCGGCACCTATGTCAAGGACCGCACCGAAAGCCATCTCGACGTCGGCGATCCCGCCAACGACCGTATCCGGGTGGACGCCCAGACGCTGCGCGCCCGGGCGATCGGCGAGGGCGCGAACCTGGGCGTGACGCAGGCGGCGCGCATCGCATTCAGCGCGGGCGGCGGGCGGATCAACACCGACTTCATCGACAATTCGGCAGGCGTCGATTGTTCGGACAACGAGGTGAACATCAAGATCGCGCTCAACCGCGAAGTGACCGAAGGGCGGCTGGCACAGGACGATCGCAACGCGCTGCTGGCGCGGATGACCGACGATGTCGCGCATCTGGTGCTGGAGGATAACCGGCTCCAGACGCTGGCGCTGTCCGTCATGGAGAATGACGGGCCGGTCGCGGTGCCGAGCTATGTCCGCGTGATCGAGATGCTGGAGGCCGCCGGCAAGCTCGACCGCGTCGTCGAGGGGCTGAGCGCCAATGACGACTATGTCCGGCGCGCGCAGGACGGACGCGGCCTGACCCGTCCCGAACTGGCGGTGCTGCTGGCAAGCGTGAAGCTGGCGTTGCAGGAGGCGATCGAACATGCCCCGATCGCCACCGATGCCGACATGGCGGGCGACCTGCTGGCAGCCTTCCCCACGGAGATGCGGGAGAGCCACAGGCAGGCGATTCTCGACCATCGCCTGCGCGGCGAAATCGTCGCGACCAAACTTGCCAACCGTATCGTCAACCGGCTGGGCGTGTTGCATGTCTTCGAACTGGCGGAGGAGGAGGGCGAGGCGCTGGCCGATATCGCGGCGATGTTCGTCGCGGCGGAGCGGCTGTTCGATGTCGACGCACTGTACGACCGGATCGAGGCGGCGGACATTTCCGAACGTGCGCGCATCGCGCTGCTCGACGAAGTGGCGGTCGGGGTGCGATCGCAGATCGCCGACCTGCTGCGCGCGTTCCCGGCGGGTACCACCCCGGCGCATGCCGTCGCGCATCTGCAAAAGGGCGTGGCGAGCCTTGCGGGGCAGACCAGCTCGCTGCTCCGCGCCGAAGCGGCCCAGCAGCGCGACCGGATCGCGGGCGTGTTGCAGGAGGCCGGCGCGCCGGAGGAACTGGCCGGGCAGGTCGTGCGCCTGTTCGAGCTGGACGGTGCGGTCGGCCTCGCCGATCTGGGCCGTCGCCTGAAGCTCGACGAGACCAAGCTGACCCAGGCGTTCACCCATCTCGGTTTCGCGCTGGGACTCGACTGGGCACAGGCGGTCGCGGCACGCATCCAGACCGGGGATCCGTGGGAACGGCTGCTGATCGCTGGCCTCGCGCGCGATTTCCAGCAACTGCGCTTCGATTTCCTGAACCGCAATGCCGGCAAGGATCCGCAGGCGGCGGTCGAGCAATGGCTGGAGTCGAACCGCGAGCGCGTGGCGCAGTTCGCGGCGCTGGTCCATCGCGCGCGGCAGGCGCCGGTGGCCGGTGCGGCGATGCTGGCGCAGATCGCGGGGCAGGCGCGGGTGTTGCTGGCGCGGTAGTCGCTGCATCCCCGGCTTGTCCGGTCGCGGGGCCGGCGCCGGGCCGGCGCCGGGGCGGCGCCCTTCGCTGCATCGCCACGCTGTGCCACGCTGTGCCTGCCCGTAAGCGTCGCGTACGGGCGGTGCAGGGCAAATGGATCTGGAGCAGGACGAACCATGGCAAGCGCGCAACGGATCGCGTTCGGGATGCTGGACCAAGCCCCTGCGGAAGCGATCGAACTTCGCGCCGGGCCACTCTTCGCACGCATCCTGCCGCTGGGCGCGACGCTGCAGTCGCTGTGCGTGCCCGACCGCGACGGTAACGTCGCCGACATCGTGCTCGGTTTCGACGACGTGCAATCCTATCGGGACCGGCCGTCATGGTTCGGGGTTACGGTCGGGCGCTATGCCAACCGGATCGCGGGCGGCCGTTTCCACCTCGCCGGGCGCGACCATGTGCTGGAGACGAACGACGCCCCCCATCATCTGCACGGCGGGTCGGACGGGTTCGACCAGCGACTATGGGATGTGGCGGACGTCGGCAGCGACGCGGGGGCGGCCTGGGTATGCCTGACGCTGGTCAGCCCCGATGGCGATGCCGGCTATCCCGGCACGCTCCATGCCAGCGCGACCTATAGGCTGACCGCCGACGCGCTGACGATCGACTATGCCGCGACCAGCGACGCGCCGACGATCGTCAACCTGACCAATCACGCGTTCTTCGACCTCGGTGAAACCGGCGACGCGCTGCGCCACCTGTTGATGATCGAGGCCGACACGTTCCTGCCGGTCGATGCGACGTCGATCCCGACCGGCGAACGGCGCGCGGTGGCGGACACGCCGTTCGATTTTCGCGAGCCGCGCAGGATCGGCGAACGGGTCCGCGACGGGCGCGACGACCAGATCGCGATCGGACGCGGCTACGATCACAATTTCATCGTGCGTGGCGAAACGGGTGTGCTGCGCCCGGCCGCGACGCTGGCCGATCCCGGATCGGGGCGCACGATGACATTGTCGATTACCGCGCCGGGGCTGCAATTCTATTCCGGCAATTTCCTTGCCGCCGCCGAACCGGGCAAGGGCGGGCGGCTGTATCGGCAGGGGGATGGCATCTGCCTTGAGCCCCAGATATTCCCGGACACGCCCAACCGGCCGGACTTTCCGTCCGCCCGGCTCGACCCCGGCGAAACGTGGCGAAGCACGATGCGGTTCGCGTTCGCGACAGGACAGCTTTGCCGCAATGCGTCATACGTCCCGGCCGCGAACCATAACGTTGCTTGACGAAGCCGGTTGCGTTTGCGAACGGCTTTAACCCTATGAAGCACCCCCTTCTCCTCGCCGCCACCGCTGCGGCCTTCGCCCTTTCGGCCTGCGGTCAGCAGCAGCCGGAGCAACTCGACACGCGCGCGCCCGATCCGCTGGCATCGCAGCTCGCCAACCGCGCGCCCGTGGAACTGCCCCCGCCCGTCAAGGCGAGCGTGACGTTCCGCTGCAAGGACAACAGCCTCGTCTATGTCGATTTCTTCGAAGGCGACACCCAGGCGAATTTCCGCACCAAGCAGGGCGAGATGCCCGTGCGCCTGAAGGCGGAGGAACAGGGCAAGCCGCTGACCGCGGAGGGCGGCTACACCCTGACCGGCAACCCCAAGACCATCACCCTGACCCAGCCGGGCAAGGCCGCGCAGACCTGCAACGCCTGATCCCTTCCGGCCACGGCCTCCTTCCGGGCCGTGGTCGTCGTGACGATGCCTGACGGCCGGCGGAGCGATCCGCCGGCCGTTCTGTTGTGGAGCAGGGTGGTTCCCCGCGGAGGCTGGAGCGCATCCGGAATCCGCCGTACCCCCGCCCGCGCGGGGGGACGCGACTGTTGCGGTCTTCGCGCGTCTGCCGGAAGGACGTGCGTGGCAGTCAGCCGTCAGTATTTCACCCGCGTCGCACGCAGCTTGTAGCGCCTGAGCGCGTCCTGCACGCTGCCGCTGCCCGCCAGATGGCCTGCGCCCACCGCGACGAACACCGTCCCCGGCCGCTTCATCCGTTCCTCGATCCACTTGGCCCAGCGCGCGTTGCGATCGGTCAGCAGCACGCGCCTGAGCTCCGGCGACACGGTCATCTCCTCGTTCATCGTCGCGGCCAGCGCCTCGGGATCGCCGCGGCGCCACTGGTCGACCATCTTGTCGATCGACTGGCCGGCGGTCGGCAGTTCCTTGATCGTCTCGGTCAGGAACGTCACCTGCGCCGCGTCGGACAGCGAATCGAAGAAGCCGAACTGCTGCTCCAGCGTTTCCAGCCCGGTCAGCGGCTTGCCCGCCGCCTTGGCCGCCTGCGAAATCGCCTGTTCCGCACCGCTCGCCGGATCGTATCCCTGCTTCTGCAGCGTCACCAGCGTCAGCGTCGAGGCAGCGAACCACGGGTCGAGCTGTTCGAGCGCGCCGGCAGGCAACCCGGCATCGGCGACCGCCCTGGCATAGGCCGGGCGCTCCGCCTCGGGCAGTTTTTCGCTCAGCTTCGGGCCGGTGACGTTGACCGCCGATTTCATGACCGCCGCCTGTGCCTGTTCGGGCGTCGGCATCGGGATCTCGAGGACGACCTCGTTCGACTTGTCGAACGCGGTGCGCACCGCTTCGTCGAACCAGGACAGGCCCGGCTTCAGGACATGGATCGTCCCGAACAGATAGATCGTCGTGTCCTTGTCCTTCACGACCCACAGCGCGGGATCGGCCTGGTCCGCTGCCATCGCGGCGGGGGCGGCGGGCGCCTTTGCGGTCTGGGCCAGCACGGGCGCGGTGGTCAGCAGGCTGAATGCGGCGGCACAGCGCAGCAGGATCGAGGACATGCACGTCTCCAGGTCGCCGGGTTCCCGGCAGGTACGCCACCTTAGCAGCGCGTCGCGGCCCACGACAGGAGATTTGCCGTTCGTCGATATCCCAGGAACGTCCGGGCACGGCGCTTCGTTGGGGGCACCTCAGGTCCTTGCTTCAGGGCCTTGCCGGGAATTCCGCCATGTCGAACGCCACCGCCCCCGATCGATCCGTACAAGGGGAGGGGCGGATCGCGATCGGTCCCGTCGCCGCCCAACTGGCGCGGGTCGTGACGGAACGACCGCTGCTGTTCGTCGCGTCGGACGAGGTGCGTGCCGCGGCGATCGCCGACCTGCTCGCCATGCTCGTTCCCATGGCGGAGGTCGTCCATCTGCCCGCCAGCGACGCGCTGCCCGGTGACGATGCGCCGGCATCGCCCGGCAATGCCGGTGCGCGGGTCGCGGCGCTTCGCCGGTTGCGGATCGCCTGTGCGGAGGGACGCCGCTTCGCCTGCATCACCACGGCGGAGGCAACCGCGCTGCGGATCGCCGCCCCGGCCGATTTCGATGCCGCGCCGCCGGTGCTGCGCGTCGGCGATGCGATCGACCTGGCGGACCTTGCCGAACGGGCGGCGGAGCTTGGCTATGTCGTCGACGACCGCGTCGACGAACCCGGTGAGGTGGTGGTGCGTGGGGGCGTGATCGATATCTTCCCGGCCGACGCCGTGGGTCCGATCCGCATCGCGGTGGAGGCGGGCAATATCGTGTCGATCCGCCGCTACGATCCCGTTACCCAGCGCGGTGAGGCCGATCTGGATGCGGTGACGATCGGCCGCGCGGCCGAACCGGCGGCAACCGATGGCGTCGCGCTGCTCGACCATGTGCCCGGTGCCGCGGTGGCGGCGGATGGCGATGCGGCGGCACGACGCGCGCGCTTCCTCGATCTGGCACGCGACGCGACGCGCCGCCGTCGCCGCGATGCCGCCGCGCTGATCGACGGCGCGGAATGGAACGCGCTGCTCGACCGCCGCGAGCCTATCTCCCTGCGCGATGCGGCCGACGTGCCGCGCTTCGTGACGCGGCGCGCGCCGTCGCGCGCCTTCGGCACGTTCGCCCGCGAGGTGCTGGACGGCGGACGGCTGGTGCTGGCGGGCAGTCCGCGCGACCTGCGCTTCCTGCGAAAGCGGCTGGCGACGCTCGGCCGGACCGAACCGGTCACGATCACATCGTGGGACGCGGCGATCGATGCCGAACCGGGCAGCGCGATGCTGCTGGTCGCGCCGCTCGACCGCGGGTTCGTGCTGGAGGGCGTGACGGTGGTCGCGGGCGGCGACCTGCTGGGTGGCCGCGCGCGCGGCGACGAACTGGCGGCGGCCAGCGCCAATCCGTTGTTCGCCGAAGCGGGCGAGCTGCGCATCGGCGACGTGATCGTGCACGAGGATTTCGGCATCGGCTGCATCGCCGGGCTGGAAACGCTGCCGGACGACGCCGGCGACGCGATCGTGCTGGACTATGCCAGGGGCGCGCGGCGGCTGGTGCCGGTCATGGAGGCCGACCATATCTGGCGATACGGGGCGGACGCCGATGCGGTGACACTGGACGCGCTGGACGGTGCGAGCTGGCAGAAGCGGCGCGGCGCGATCGATAGCGCGATCGCCGAAAGCGCGCGCGAACTGGCGGCGATCGCCGCGACACGCGACACGGTGCGGGTGGCGGCGATCGACGTCGATATCGCCGCCTATGAACGCTTCGCCGCCGGCTTTGCGTTCACCGAAACCCCCGATCAGGCCCGCGCGATTTCCGCCGCGCGCGACGACCTCGCGTCGGGAAAGCCGATGGACCGGCTGGTGATCGGCGATGTCGGCTATGGCAAGACCGAGGTTGCGCTGCGCGCCGCCGCGATCGTCGCGCTGTCCGGGCGGCAGGTCGCGGTCGCCGCGCCGACGACGGTGCTGGTGCGCCAGCACGTCGAAACCTTCCGCCGTCGCTTCGAGGGTACGGGGATCGAGGTCGCCGGCCTGTCGCGCCTGTCCGACGCGGACGAGAAGAAGCGGGTGAAGGCCGGCCTTGCCGACGGATCGATCGGCGTGGTGGTCGGTACCCAGGCGGTGGCGGGCAAGGGCGTCGGCTATCGCGACCTCGCGCTGGTGGTGATCGACGAGGAGCAGCGCTTCGGTGCCGGCGACAAGGCGCGCCTGCGCGAGCTGGCCGACCATGTCATGACGCTGTCGGCGACGCCGATTCCGCGTACGCTGCAAAGCGCGCTGATCGGGTTGCAGCAGCTCTCGGTCCTTGCCACCCCGCCCGCGCTGCGCCAGCCGATCCGCACCGCTATCGCCGATTTCGACGAGGTGACGGTGCGCACCGCGCTGCTGCGCGAACGCACGCGCGGCGGGCAGAGCTTCGTCGTCGTGCCGCGGATCGAGGATATCGCCCCGCTGGAGGCACGGCTGCGCACGCTCACGCCCGAGCTCGACCTGGTCGTCGCGCATGGCAGGATGCCGGCGGCCGAAATCGATGCGGCGATGGTCGGCTTCGCGGCGGGGGAGGGCGACGTGCTGCTGGCGACCAATATCATCGAGGCGGGGCTGGACGTGCCGCGCGCCAACACGATGATCGTCCATCATGCCGACCGGTTCGGCCTGTCGCAGCTCCACCAGTTGCGCGGCCGCGTCGGGCGGGGCGGGCGGCGGGGGCAGGTGCTGCTGCTGACCGATCCCGACCGGTCGATCGCCGATGCCACCCTGAAGCGCCTGCGCACCCTGCAGGCGTTCGACCGGCTGGGCGCGGGCTTTGCGATCAGCGCGCGCGACCTCGACCTGCGCGGGGCGGGCGATCTGGTCGGCGAGGCGCAGGCCGGGCACATGAAGCTGATCGGCATCGACCTCTACCAGTATCTGCTTGGCCGGGCGTTGCGCGCGGCGCGCGGCGAAAGCGTCGACCGCATCGTCCCCGAACTGCGCCTCGGCATCGCCGGGCGTCTGCCCGAAAGCTGGATTCCCGAGGCGGAGGTACGGCTGATGCTCTATGGCCGGCTCGCCCGGATCGAGGATGAAGGCGCGCTGGACGGGTTCGAGGAGGAGTTGGAGGATCGTTTCGGCGCGTTGCCCGAACCGGCCCGGCTGCTGATCGAACTGGCGCGGGTCCGGCTGCTGGCGCGCGGGGCGGGGGTGGCAAAGGTCGATGCCGGCCCCGCCGCGATCGCGCTGACCCCGCAGCACCGGGGCGACGCGCCCAAGGGGCTGACCGAAAAGAACGGCCGCTGGATCGTGCCGGCGCGGATCGACGATCCGGGCGAGCGGCTGGCAAAGGTCGGCGAGGTGCTGGAGGCGGTCGCGGCATAATCTTCGCTGGCGTCGGCGCGCCTGCCGTCCGATGATGCCTGCATGACGCAAGCGATCTTCATCACCGGCGGCGGGTCGGGCATCGGGCGAGCGGTCGCCCAACGGTTCGCGGCACGCGGCTGGCGGGTCGGGCTGGGCGACGTGAACGCCGCCGGCCTTGCCGAAACGGCTGCGCTGTTGCCCGCCGGCACCGCGACGTTCGTGTTCGACGTGACCGATCGTGCCGGCTGGGATGCCGCACTGGCGGACTTTGCCGCGGGCGGCGGGATCGACGTGCTGTTCAACAATGCCGGCATCGCCGCGGGCGGCGTCTTTGCCGAGATGACGCCCGCGTCGATCGAGCGGACCATCGCCATCAACCTGACCGGCGTCGTCCATGGCGCACAGGCGGCGCATTCGTACCTCAAGGCCAGCGGCGGCTGCCTCCTCAACACCGCCTCGGCGGCGGGCATCTACGGCACCGCCGGCGCCGCGGTCTATTCGGCGACCAAGTTCGGGGTGCGCGGCCTGACCGAAGCGCTCGACGGCGAATGGGCGGCGGACGGCATCCGCGTCCGCTCGCTGATGCCGGGGTTCATCGATACCCCGCTGCTCGACGCGTCGTTGGCGGGCACCAACTACAATGTCCGCCAGCAGGTCCGCGCCGCCGGCCTCGAATTCACCCCCGTGGAGGTCGTCGCGCAGGCGGCGTGGGACGCGGTACATGGCGATGCGGTCCACACGCCCATCGGCCCGACCGCCAAACGCATGCGCTTCGCCGCGCGCTGGATGCCGGGAAAATTGCGCCAGCAGATGCGGCGGCGGTAGAGTTTTACCGCTTGCCCGACCGTTCGTCCTGAGTAGCCGCTGAGCTTGTCGAAGCGGCGTATCGAAGGACTGCCAAGGGTGCTTCGATACGGGTCTTCGACTTCGCTCAGCCCCTACTCAGCACGAACGGTTAGGTGGCATTCACTCCACCAGCGCGTCGATCGCCTGTGCCATGTCGATATCGCGATCCGACAGCCCGCCCGCATCGTGCGTCGTCAGCAGCACGTCGACCCGGTTATAGACGTTCGACCATTCGGGGTGGTGATCGGCCTTCTCCGCCAGCATCGCCACCTGCGTCATGAACGCGAACGCCTGGCTGAAATTGTCGAAGGTGAAGCTGCGGACGATCGCGTCGCGCGCGGCGTCATGGTCCCAGTCGGGCAGCCCGTCGAGCGCATCGGCGCGTTCGGCTTGGCTCAGCGGTTCCATCCATGCCCTCCCTTGTATCTTCGTGGTCCCAGCGCCTATTGCTTCCCCCATGTCCGATCAAGCGCGAACCGCCCCCGGCGCGGCCGAGATGGAAGCGTTGGCGCGCGCCGCGCTGGCGCGCATTCCCGAACCCTTTGCCGGCCACCTGTCCGACATCGTGCTGCTGGTCGAGGAGTTCGCCGATGACGAGACGCTGGCGGCGATGGGGATGGAGCCGTACGAGCTGACCGGCCTGTATCATGGCAGCCCGGTCGGCGACAAATCGGCGTTCGACGGCATGCGCCTGCCCGATCGCATCCATCTCTATCGCCAGCCGCTGCTGGCCGAATGGTGCGAAACGGGCGTCGATCTCGGCGACCTGATCCGCCATGTCGTGGTGCACGAGGTCGGCCATCATTTCGGCCTGTCCGACGACGACATGCACGCCTTGGAAGACGCCGATTGACGCTGACCTTCGCCGGGGTGACGGCGACGCGCGGGGGGCGGGTGCTGTTCCGCGACCTGTCGTTCGCGCTGGCGGCGGGCGGCGCGTTGTCGGTACAGGGGCCCAACGGCGTGGGGAAATCGACGCTGGTCCGCATCGCCGCCGGGTTGTTGCCGCCCGCCGCCGGTAGCGTCGCGCGCGCGGGAGCGGTGGCGTTGCTGACCGAGGCGGCGGCGCTCGACGCGCAACTGCCGCTGGCGGACGCGCTCGGTTTCTGGGCGGGGCTCGACGCGGCGCGCGACCGGTTGCGGCCGGCGATGGTTGCGATGGGGATCGACCCGCTCGCCGACGTACCGGTGCGGATGCTGTCGACCGGGCAGCGGCGCCGCGCCGCGATCGCGCGGGTCATCGCCTCGGGCGCGCCGCTGTGGCTGCTCGACGAACCGGCCAACGGCCTCGACGCCGCGTCGCTCGCACGGCTGGAAACCGCGATCGCCGCGCATCGCGCGGGCGGCGGGGCGGTGCTGGTCGCCAGCCATGTGGCCGTAGCGCTGCCCGATGCACAGGCGCTTGCGCTGTGATCGCGCTGGTTGCCCGCGAACTGCGCATCGCGTGGAGCGGCGGCGGATTGCTGTTGCCGGTGGCCTTCTTCCTGCTGGTCGCGACGCTGTTTCCCTTCGCCATCGGCCCGGATGCGGCGCTGCTGGCGCGGATCGGTGGCGGCGTGGCATGGGCGGCGGCACTGCTGGCGGCGTTGCTGCCGATCGAGCGGCTGGTCGCGCACGATCTCGACGCGGGCGTGGTCGATCAGTTGGTGGTGCGCGGGTGGAGCGAGACCGCCATCGCCGTGGCCAAGACGATCGGCCACTGGGCGGGTTTCGCGCCGGCGGCGATGCTGTCGGCGGCGCTGTCGGCGGCGTTGCTGGGGATCGACGCGGCGACGCTGCTCGCGCTGGAGATCGGCCTGCTGCTCGGCACGCCGGGGCTGGCGGCGCTGGGCGTGGCGACGGCGGCACTGGTCGCGGGGCTGCGGGGTAGCGGCGCGGTCGCGGGGCTGGTGATGGTTCCGCTGGCGCTGCCGCTGGTGATCTTCGGGGCCGGCGGGATCGGGGGCGGGGCGGGGGCGATGAAGCTGCTGGGCGCGACCAGCCTGCTGCTGTGCGTCGGCGGGCCGCTGGTGGCGGGGGCCGCGATGCGGATCGCCCGAACCTGATCCCCCATGCCGCGGCGTGTCAGTCCCGATGCCACCGCGCGAAGATCGCCGTCGGCAGCGTCAGCCCGCGCGTCTCCTCGCGCACGCCCAGTTCCCCGCACTCGATCCGCCCGCCCAGATCGCCCAGCGACTGGCGCAGCAATTCGCCGATCGCCAGCGCCGACATCCGGACCGCATAGACCGTCAGGAACAGGAACCGCGACTCCGTATCCAGCAACCGGCGGCAATCCGCGATCATCGCCGGCAGATGCTCTTCGAGCTTCCACACCTCGCCATTCGGCCCGCGCCCCCATTTCGGCGGATCGAGGACGATGCCGTCATAGCGCCGGGCGCGCCGTACCTCGCGCGCGACGAACTTGGCGGCATCCTCGACCAGCCAGCGCACCGGCCTGTCGGTCATCGCGGACAGCGCGGCATTGGCGCGCGCCTGTTCGACCGACTTCTTCGACGCATCGACATGGACGACCCGCGCCCCCGCCGCCGCCAGCGCCAGCGAACCGACCCCGGTATAGCCGAACAGGTTCAGGCATTCGGGGTCGTTCGCCCCGTCCAGCCGCCCGCGCATCCAGTCCCATACCGGCGCCATGTCGGGAAAGAAGCCCAGATGCCGGAACGGCGTGTTGCTCGCCGAAAACCGCACCTCGCGCCACGTCAGCGGCCAGTCGCGCGGCGGCTGCCGGAAGAATTGCCAGCGCCCGCCGCCATCCTCGTCCGACCCCGGCACGAATTCGCCATGCGCGTCCCAGTCGGACAGCGCGGGCGCCCACATCGCCTGCGGTTCGGGGCGGATGAAGCGGTACGGGCCATAGCGTTCGAGCTTGCGGCCATGGCCGCAATCGATCAGCCCGTAATCGCCCCAGGGTTCGCCGATGAGTGCGATCGGGTCCATTACGCGCGTGGGCTCGCCCGCTCGGCGATCCATGCCGTCACCGCCTCGAACGTCGCGGGCAGCGTGACATAGCGTTCCTCGCGATCGAACAGGTCGCCGACGCGCGGGGGCAACGGCGCGCGGGTGCCGATCGCGCGTTCGACCGCGTCGGGGAACTTGGCCGGATGCGCGGTCGCCAGCGTCACCATCGGCGCGTCGATCCCGCTGTCGAGCGCGGCGGCAAGGGCGATCGCGGTGTGCGGGTCGATCGTCTGCGCGGCGTTGTCGCACGCCCGGCGCATCGCCTGCGCCATGCGGTCGCCATCGACCCGCGCGCTCTGGAACAGCGATGCCGCGCCCTGCGACTGCGCGTTGGTCAGCCGCATCGCCCGTGCTTGCTCGAACCCGCGCATCTGTTCGCCCAGCGCCGTGCCGTCCCGCCCGCCCAGATCGTAGAGCAGCCGTTCGAAGTTCGAGCTGACCTGGATATCCATCGACGGCGTCGCGGTCGGCGTTACGCTCGCGCTCGAATAATCGCCGTTGGTCAGCGCGCGGTGCAGGATGTCGTTGACGTTGGTCGCGACGATCAGCCTGGCGATCGGCAACCCCATCCGCGCGGCGACGTACCCTGCGAACACATCGCCGAAATTGCCGGTGGGAACCGAGAAGGCGATCGCCTTGTCCGGCCCGCCCAGCCGTACCGCGGCATAGAAATAATAGACCACCTGCGCCATCAGCCGCGCCCAGTTGATCGAATTCACCGCCGACAGCCGGAACCGCCCCGAAAAACCGGGATCGTTGAACATCGCCTTCACCAGCGCCTGCGCGGTGTCGAAATCGCCCTCGATCGCGATGTTGTGGACGTTGGGCGACAGCACGGTCGTCATCTGGCGCCGCTGCACGTCGGACACGCGCCCGGCCGGGTGGAGCATGAAGATGTCGATATTGTCGCGGCCCGCCACCGCGTCGATCGCCGCCGATCCGGTATCGCCGCTGGTCGCGCCGACGATCGTCAGCCGTTCGGTCGTGCCGGTCAGGAACTTCTCGAACAACAGCCCCAGCAGTTGCAGCGCCACGTCCTTGAACGCCAGCGTCGGCCCGTGGAACAGCTCCAGCAGCCACTGGTCATGGTCGATCTGCACCAGCGGCGTCACCGCGCCATGGCTGAACCGGGCATAGGCGGTCTCGCACAACGCGCGCAATTCGGCTTCGTCCAGCGAATCGCCGACGAACGGCAGCATCACCCGGACCGCCGTCTCGGCATAGCTCAGCCCCGCCAGGCCGGCGATCTCGTCCCGGGTCAGGGTCGGCCACGCATCGGGCAGGTACAGCCCGCCGTCGCGGGCCAATCCGGCCAGCGTCGCGCCGGCGAAGTCGAGGGTGGGCGCGTCGCCCCGGGTGCTGACATACCGCATGGCCGTGGCGGTTAGCGGCTGCGGCGACGAAGTGCCAGCAAGTATATGATGACCGCCGCCAAGGCGAAGGCGAACCACTGGATCGCATAGGCCAGGTGATTGTCGGGCAGGCTGGCCGGATCGGGCCGGCGGCTGGGCGTCAGGCCGGGGGCGGCGCGGTCCGACACGATCATCGGCGCGGGCGGGGGGGCATGGCCGCGCAGCCGGTCGAGCAGCGTCGGTCCGCCGGGCGCATGGCTGAGCGTGCCGGCCACCGCGCCGCCGGCCCAGACCGGGCGCAGCCCGGGATCGCTCGCCACGCCCATATCGACCCGGAACCGCTGGCCGGTGGGCGACACGCAGGCGGCGATGTGGCGATAGCCCGGGGCGCCTTCGGTGGTCCGGCCGGCACCCATCGTCCAGTCGGCGACCCGCGCACATTCCGCCGTCACCCGCGCGAACAGCAGGTCGTCGGTGATCCGCCGCGGCAGCGGTTGCGCCGGGCGGTCGAGATTGGCGGTGGCGCGCGCGATCAGCACCGCCTTTTCGGCACGGCGCTGCAATTGCCACAGGCCCAGCGCCACCATCGCGGCGACGGCGATCAGGACGATCAGCGTGGGAAGAACGGGCAGGCGCTTCATGGGCGGGGGTCGATGGTGCCTTCGCGCGCGGCGTTGCGATATTCGAGCGCCAGCAACATGCCCTTGGCGACCCGCAGCGATCCGACCACGCCGCCGATGGTCAGCGGCACCCACAGCACGACATGCACCCACCATGGCGGTCCGACCTTCAGGTCGAGCCAGATGGCGAGCACCGTGACGATCCCGCCCAGGATCAGCGTCAGGAACGCCGCCGGCCCGTCGCCGACATTGAACGCCGCGAAATCGAGGGCGCAGGCGCTGCACCGGTCGGCAAAGGCGACGGGGCCACGAAACAATGTCTTCGCTCCGCACCGCGGGCACAGGCCGCGCACGCCGCAATCGAACGGCGCAGGGGGGGCGCCCCCGTCCTCAGCCATCAGCCGCCATGGATCGGCGCGCCCCAGCCGCCCCAGACATAGATGACGACGAACAGGAACAGCCAGACCACGTCGACGAAGTGCCAATACCATGCGGCCGCCTCGAAACCGAAATGCTGCTTGGGCGTGAAGTCGCCCTTGTACGCACGGATCAGGTTCACCGCGAGAAAGATGGTGCCGACCAGCACGTGAAAGCCGTGGAACCCGGTGGCCATGTAGAAGGCGGCACCATAGTTCAGCCCCTTGAACGGCATCGGTGCGTGGATGTATTCATACGCCTGGATGCACGAGAACAGCGCGCCGAGCAGGACGGTCAGCCACAGCCCCTTCTTGACGCCGTCATTCTCGCCCACGCCGATCGCGCCCCACAGGCCCTTCAACGCACCGCCGCGCTGGTTGTGGATCAGCGCGTGGTGCGCCCAGGTGACGGTGGTGCCCGACAGCAGCAGGATGAAGGTATTGAGCAGCGGCAGTTCGAACGCGTTGAGCACCTCGAGGCCCGCCGGCGGCCACTGCGCGGCGACCGCGGTGTTCCCCGCCTCGATCAACGATACGCCGTCATCATGGCTGTACTGGATCGCCGCGGGGAACAGCGAGAAGTCGAACCACGACCAGAACCACCCGACGAAGAACATCACTTCCGACGCGATGAACAGGATCATGCCATAGCGCAGGTGCAACTGCACCACCGGCGTATGGTCGCCCGCCTTCGCCTCGCGGATGACGTCGGCCCACCAGAAGCCCATGCAGGCCAGCGTGGCGATCAGCCCCGCGCCGAACACCAGGCCGCCCAGCGCCGCCTCGTTCATCCACATGACGCCGCCCGCCGCCAGGGCAAAGGCGGCCAGCGAGCTGGCCAGCGGCCAGATGCTGGGGGGAAGGATGTGAAAATCGTGATTCTTCGCGCCTGCCATCATCCGTCCCTAACGCTGTCGCGCCTGTGCCGGCGCGTGAATGGCTGCGACCCTAGCTTGTCGTCGCGCCCGAATCCACCGGGTAAAATGTATAGGACAGCGTGATCGCGCGAATGTCCCTGGCGTCGGGATCGTCATGGATCTTGGGGTCGACGAAGAAGATCACCGGCATCCGCACCTTTTCGCCCGGTTGCAGCGTCTGTTCGGTGAAGCAGAAGCACTGGATCTTCGTGAAATACCTGCCGGCCTGGCTCGGCGTGACGTTGAAGGTGGCGGTGCCGGTGACGGGCCGCCCCGACACGTTCCTTGCGGTGAAGAACGCCATGTCGCGCGCGCCGATATCGACGGTCTCCGACGCGCGTTCGGGCTTGAACTCCCATCCCAGCGCCGGGTTGGTGTTGGCGTCGAAACGCACGACGACCTTGTCGCCGATCCCGCCGGGCGCCTGTTGCCCGCGCTGGGTCGTGCCGTTGAACCCTGTCACCTGACAGAACATGCGGTACAGCGGCACGCTGGCGAAACCGACCCCGGTCATGCCGACGACGGCGGCGGCGGACAGCAGCGCGGTGCGCAGGTTGCGCGTCACGCGCCCATGCCCGCCCGGATCTTGACGATGGTGATCGCGAACATCAGCACCACGAACGCGCCGAGCAGCCACGCCATCACCCGGGCGCGCTCGCGCTGCCGCGCGCGGATGCGATCGTCATGCTCGCTCATGCCATCACCCACCGGTCGACGACCAGCGCGCCGAACATCGCAAAGAGATACAGGATCGAAAAGGCGAACAGCCGCTTTTCGGGCTTCATCTTGTCATCTTGCGCAGTCGTCCGCGTCGCGA
This sequence comes from Sphingomonas hengshuiensis, assembly GCA_003240755.1. Classification (GTDB taxonomy): domain Bacteria; phylum Pseudomonadota; class Alphaproteobacteria; order Sphingomonadales; family Sphingomonadaceae; genus Sphingomonas; species Sphingomonas hengshuiensis_A. The sequence continues at coordinate 35,153 of QFNF01000001.1, forward strand.
CCTGCGCCGCCAGCACGCCGAACGTCGCGGTCAGCAGGCAGGCGACGATGCCGTAGATCGCGCCGGTAAGCCCCAGCGGCCACGGCGCGACCGCGACCGCCGCCATCGGAATGGTGTACAGCCCGATCTGCGTCCGCGTCACCCGTTCGCCCGCCACCACCGGCAGCATCGGTACGCCGGCATTGGCGTAATCGGTCTTCACGAACAGGGCGAGCGCCCAGAAATGCGGCGGCGTCCACAGGAATACGAGGCAGAACAGCAGGAACGGCAGCAGCGCGATATCGCCGGTCGCCGCCGCCCAGCCGATCAGCGGCGGAAACGCGCCCGCCGCCCCGCCGATCACGATGTTCTGCGGCGTGCGACGCTTCAGCCATACGGTATAGACCAGCACGTAGAACAGGATCGACACGGTCAGGATCGCGGCGGCGGCGATGTTCACCGCCAGCCCCATCAGCACGACCGAAAAGATCGCGAGGCCGACGCCGAAATGCAGCGCCGATTCGCGGTCCATCCGCCCGGCGGGCAGCGGGCGGCCCTGCGTCCGTTTCATCTTCGCGTCGAGATCGGCCTCGTACCACTGGTTCAGCGCGCCTGCCGCCCCGGCGCCCAGCGCGATGCACAGCACGGCGGTGAAGCCCAGCACCGGATGGATCGGCACCGGTGCCGCCAGCATCCCGCACAGCCCGGTAAAGACGACCAGCGTCATCACCCTGGGCTTGGTCAGCGCCAGGAAGTCGCGCCAGTCGGCGGGCAGGGTAATCGTCTGCGCGGTCATCGCCGCCCTATATCGGGTTGTGCGGGCGGGGGAAAGTGCGGGGCGTCGGGCCGGGCGGCGTGTCGTTCAGACAAAGCCCTGCGACCAGCCCGAGCGGTCGTAATTGCCGATATTGGGCAGCACCGTGGTCAGGTCGCCGTCCGACACGCCGAACCAGCGCGCCAGCGTCGCGGCATATTGATCGACCGACATGGTCGGGATCAGCCGGCCCTGTCCGACATCGTCGCCGGTATTGTGCCCGATCGCCGGCGCGTTGCCGTAGAAGCGCCTGCCCTTCACCGCGCCGCCCATGACGAAGTGCATCGATCCCCAGCCATGGTCGACGCCATTGCCGTTCGACGCCAGCGTCCGCCCGAAATCGGACCCGGTAAAGGTCGTCACCTTGTCCGCCACGCCCAGCGCGACGGTGGTGTCGTGGAAGGCGCGCATCGCGTCCGCCACGCGGGACAGCAGCACCGGCTGGTTCGCGGCGAGGTTGTCGTGCAGGTCGAACCCGCCCATCGATACGAAGAACACCTGCCGCTTCGCCCCGATGTCGCCCGACACCGCGATCATCCGCGCGACCATCCGCAACTGGTCGGCCAGCGTGTTGCCCTGCGGGAACAGCGAAAAGCCCGATTCGGGCGCCCCGGCCAACGCGTTGGCGAGCTGTGCTTGAACATCCATCGCCCGTTTGTTCACCCGCGCATATTCCGACGCGAACAGGTTCGGGTTGGTTTCGGTCATCAGCGTGCGCAGCGTCTGCGCGGCGGTTGCCGATCCATAGAGCGACGTCGCCCCGCGCAGCAGCGACACCGGGCCGCCGGTGCCGACATTATACTGGATCGCCTGCCGCCCGGTCAGGAACACGGCGTTGCCCGACGTATTGATGCACGTCAGCGTCGCGCTGCCGTTGCCCGACTGGTACAGGTCGCCGATCCGCCCGCCCCAGCCCGACAGCGCGCCTTCGGGGCTCGATGCCTGGAAGAAGCTCTGCTGGTCGTTGTGCGAGAACAGTTTGGGCGGCAGGCGCACCGATTTGTTGAGATACTGCGCCCGCGTCGTCGGCTGGACCAGCGTGCCGACGTTCAGCGCGACCGCCAGCCGTCCGGCATCGAACAGCGGGTTGAGCTTCGCCATCGCTGGCGCAAGGGCATAGGCCCGCCCGCCCAGATCGTTGCCCGGGACCAGCGCCGTCGCCTGCAACGCGTCGCGGCCGATCGCCAGTCCGCCGCGCGCCGTGGCATATTGGCCGTGTGAGGTCGGGTCATAGGGGACCAGCGTGTTGTAATGGTCGTTGCCGCCATACAGGAACACGCACACCAGCGCCTTGTAATCGGTGGCGGTCGCCGCCGCCGCTTCGCCGATCGCGCCGAGGCTGGTGGCGAACGGGGCGGCGACCCCGGCCATGCCGAGCACGGCCGAGCGTTGCAGGAACGCACGACGGGAAACGTCGCGAAGGATCGTCGGAGCGTTCATTTCTGCACCAGATAATCGGGGGAGGCGAGGGTCAGCAGGATCGCCACGCCCGTGCGGTTCAGCGTCGCGTTGCTGGCGGTCAGGGGAATGCTGTCGACAGCGGTGCGGATCGCGGTCACGGTCGGCCCGCGCAACTGCCCGGCGGCCAGGATCAGGTTCACCTCGTCGACCAGCTTCTGGCTGTCGGACGCCAGCGCCATCATCGCCGCATAATCGGCCTTCACGTCGCCGGTGCCGCCGCCGACCATCGACTGCATATAGTTGATATAGGCGATGTTGGTCTGTTCGCTGGCGATCAGGAACTCGGGCGCGGTCATCCCCGCCTGCGCGATGGCGGTGCCCGGCGGGGTATAGCCCGGCCGGACGAAGCCGAAGACGCTGGGCGCGCGGCCGATCGACTGGCCCAGCCGCTGCGTCGTGCTGGTCGTATCGCCGATCGCCCATGCGTCGCTGGGCGAGGTGACGCCGAAGGCCCGCGCCCAGTTGGTCAGCCGCTGCACCGGGTCGCGCAGCCGCCCGCTGCCGGTGCCGGCCAGCGCCGCGGCGTCGTCGCGCGCCTCCGGGTCGAGCAGGATGGCGCGGATCACCGCCTTCATGTCGCCGCGCACGCCGCTGCCGTTATTGGCGAAGGCGGCGGCGACCCGGCCCACATAGGCGCGGCTGGGGTTGGACGTCACCATCCGCTGGATCAGTTGCCTCGACACGAACGGCGCGACATTGGGGTGGCGAAAGATGATGTCGAGCGCGGCATCGATCGCGGCGAACCCGCCGCCCGACACCGTTGCGCCGAGAAAGGTGGCCGACCCGGTTTCGTTGGCCGATGCGGTAAGGACGAGCGGCTGGCGCATCCGGTCGGGCGTGGTGTTGTCGCTGGTCGCGAGGTTCAGCCCGGTAAAGACCCGCGCCAGTTGCGCCACATCGTCCTGCGTATAGGTTTCGATCGGTACGCCGTTCGACACGCGCACCGTCCCGTCCTGTTCGAGCTGATAGACGCCCAGCGTGAACAGTTGCATCAGCTCCCGCGCGTAATTCTCGTCGGGCAACTGGCCGTTCGACGGATTGGCCTTGCGGCTGCCGATGAAGCTGAGGAACGATCCCATCGCCGCGTTGCGCGTGATCGCGCCCAGCAGGTCGCGGTAATTGCCGAACGCATGATCGAGCAGCACGTCGTTATATGCCGCCATCGCAAAGGCGCGCCACGACAGGTTGATGCCGTTGATGCCGACGACAACGAAGTCGAGCAGCGCCAGGGCGACCCGCTGGCGCAGGGGGTCGCCGCCCGCGATCGCCTGGCGCCAGACGCTGGAATCATAGCCGCTCTGCCCGCTGACATTCGTGGCGCTGTCATACCCCTTGGATACCAGCCAGTCCCAGTGGCTGGTGTCGCGCGGCCGGGCGAACTGCGCGTCGATCCACCCGGCGATGCCGCTGTTCAGCACCGCATCGATCGACGTCCGGGTGGCCCCCATCGTCGCCTGCGCGAGCAGGCGGCTTGCCCCTTGCGCCGTCAGTGCGGCCACGGTCGGCGACGGGCTGGGGGTCGGCGTCGGGGCGGGCGCGGGTACCGATACCACGCCCCCGCCGCTGTCGGAGCCGCCCGAATCGCAGGCGGCGAGAAGCGCGGCCGCCGCGACCACGCCCCGCCGGTCGATCGACGAACGTCGCCCGCCGGCCGCACCCGCCGGCTGCGCCGCCGGTGCCGCTTCGGAAATCGTGACCGCACCATCGCTGTCGATGGTCACGTCGTCGCCCAACATCGCAATCCCCCGGACGTTTGATCCGTCGGTATCGCGACTATCGTTGGGAATTCGTTAAAGCCAGCAAGCTATTATGGCTAATCGAACAAAACGCGCTGCCGATCACAAGGTTCCCAAAAAATTGGCGTCGTTTCGATTTCGTACCGAAACGACCTGTCTACGCAGTCGTTCGACACGTTCGGAGCGTCTTCCGAACAGGTCGGATCAATGGCGCGAGGGTGATTTCGGCTCGCGGCAGGGGGGGGGGGAGAGCGATGCCGGGGCATCGTGATCGATGGGCAACGCCGCCCCGGATCGAAAGCCCCCGCTGCGCCAGCGGTCATGACAGTGGTTCAACCTCGTCGGACAGCGCTCTCGCCTGCACGATGCCTCGCAGCATGCCGGACCGCCGCCGCCGACGAAAAAAACGCCCCGGATTGCTCCGGGGCGTCGTCCGTCCTGCACATCGCCGGTCGATCATCCGATCTTGGGCAGCGTCTCGAACTGGTGGAACGGCGGCGGCGACGACAGCGTCCATTCCAGCGTCGTGGCGCCTTCGCCCCACGGATTTCCCTCCGCCTTGCGCCCCGCCATCAGCGAGACGACGACGTTGACGAAGAAGAACACCATGCCCAGCGCCATGATGGCATAGCCGGCCGAGGCGATGTGGTTGAAGAAGGCATAGGCGTCCGGATAGTCCGGATAGCGCCGCGGCATGCCCTGCGTACCGAGGAAGTGCATCGGAAAGAACATGACGTTCACACCGATGAAGAACACCCAGAAATGCAGCTTGCCCAGCAGTTCGTTGTACATCCGGCCCGACATCTTCGGGAACCAGTAGTAGAAGCCGGCGAACAGCGCGAACACCGCGCCCAGCGACAGCACATAATGGAAGTGCGCGACGACATAATAGGTGTCGTGCAGCACGTCGTCGACGCCGCCATTGGCAAGGACCACGCCGGTCACGCCGCCGACGGTGAACATGAAGATGAACCCGATCGCCCACAGCATCGGCGTGGGGAAACGCAGCGACCCGCCCCACATCGTGGCGATCCACGAAAAGATCTTGATGCCGGTCGGCACGGCGATCAGCATCGTCGCGGCGGTGAAATACATCTTGGTGTTCACCGACAGGCCGGTGGTGAACATGTGGTGCGCCCACACCACGAACCCGACCGCGCCGATCGCGACCATGGCATAGGCCATGCCGAGATAGCCGAACACCGGCTTCTTGCTGAAGGTCGCGACGATGTGGCTGATGATGCCGAAGCCCGGCAGGATCATGATGTACACTTCGGGATGGCCGAAGAACCAGAACAGGTGCTGGTACAGCACCGGGTCGCCGCCGCCGGCGGGATCGAAGAAGGTCGTGCCGAACTTGCGGTCGGTCAGCAGCATGGTGATCGCCGCGGCCAGCACCGGCAGCGCCAGCAGCAGCAGGAAGGCCGTGACCAGCACCGACCACACGAACAGCGGCATCTTGTGCAGCGTCATGCCCGGCGCGCGCATGTTGAAGATGGTGGTGATGAAGTTGATCGCGCCCAGGATCGACGACGCACCGGCAAGGTGCAGCGACAGGATCGCCATGTCGACGCTCGGCCCCGGCTCGCCATAGGTCGACAGCGGGGCATAGACCGTCCACCCCGTGCCCGCGCCGCCGCCGAACATCGTGCTGCCCAGCAGCAGCAGGAAGGCGGGGATCAGCAGCCAGAACGAGATGTTGTTCATCCGCGGGAACGCCATGTCGGGCGCGCCGATCATGATCGGCACGAACCAGTTGCCAAAGCCGCCGATCATCGCCGGCATCACCATGAAGAACACCATGATGAGGCCGTGGGCGGTGATGAGCACGTTCCAGAAATGCAGCGCCTGGTCGCCCTCATGGCCCGACAGCCATGGCAGCCACTGGATGCCCGGCTGGGCCAGTTCGAGCCGCATGATGCCCGAGATCGCGCCGCCGATGATCCCCGCGACGATCGCGAAGATCAGGTAAAGCGTGCCGATGTCCTTGTGGTTGGTCGACATGAACCACCGGGCGAAGAAGCCCGGCTTGTGGTCCGCGTCGTGATGCGCGTGATCGTCGTGCGCGAACGCATTATGGCCGGAAAGGGCGGTATCGGTCATCTTACTGGTCCACATTGCCGACGCCGCCGCCGTTGCCGGTGGCGCGCTGGGTGGAGGGAGAGGCGGCTTGCGTGGCGTTGACCACCGGCACGTCGGCGGCTTCGCTCGCGTTCGACGTGGCGTCGGCGACGTCGGCGCCCGGCTGCGGGATCACGGCGCTGCTGGGGGCGGCGGCCTGCGCGGCGCTGGGCAGCGTGCCGCCCTTGGCGCGGATCCACTGTTCGAACTGCGCCTGCGGCACCGCTTCGACCGCGATCGGCATATACGCATGGCGCGCACCGCACAGCTCGCTGCACTGGCCGAAATACAGGCCCGGCTTCTCGATGGTGAAGCTGGTCTCGTTCAGGCGGCCGGGCACCGCGTCGAGCTTGATCCAGAAGGCCGGGATCGCCCAGCTATGGATCACGTCGGTCGCGGTGGTGATGAGGCGGATCGGCACGCCGACCGGCAGCACGATGCGGTTGTCCACCGCCAGCAGGCGGGGCCCGTCGGCATCGGTGCGGAACCGCTGTCCCGCCGCGACCTCGCCCCGTTCCTTCAGCATGTTGGCCGTCACCGACACGCCGCCATAATCGGGATATTCGTAACTCCAGAACCACTGGTTGCCGATCGCCTTCAGCGTGACCGCATTGTCGGGTGCCGGCTTGAACTGGCGCGCGAGCAGCCCGATCGAGGGTACCGCGATCAGTGCCAAGATCAGCACCGGGGCGGCGGTCCAGATGATCTCGATCGTCGTGTTGTGCGACGTCTTCGACGGGACCGGGTTCGCCTTTTCGCGGAACCGGATCGCGACATAGCCGAGCAGGAACAGCACCAGCAGCGAAATGGCGACGATCACCGGCATCAGGATGTGGTTGTGGAAATCCTTCGCCTCGCGCCCGTTGGGCGTGAACTGCTGCTGCAGGTCCACCGCACGATCGGACGGCTGTCCGACATGCGGCGTCGCGATCATGCGTGGCGATCCGTCGGCGTTGAGCGTCGGGTCCGGCATCGCCGCCGGGGCGGGGGCTGCGGCGGTCGCGGCGGGTGCCGCCTGTCCGGTCGGATCGGCGGCGGCCGATCCGGGGGGCGGGGCGCCCGCCTGCGGCGCCGTCGCCACTTCCCCGGACCCCGGCGTAACCGCGGCGGGCTGCTGCGCATGGGCGGTCCCCGCCAATGCAGCCGCGGCCGCGATTACAAACATCCTCATCCCAATGCTTCGCATCGTGTCGTGTCACCCCGTTATCGGGCACGCGGCACGCTTCTTGTGTGGCGTGGTCGCGTGCGGCGGGCGTTTGGAAACCCTAACCCACCGGGCTATACGCGGCATGTCGCCCCGCCTCAAGCGATGGTTGCGAAGCGTCACGTGCCGGGCGTAGAGGCGGTCGCGACGGCAACCGGCGGGACGACAGCCCATGAACGACGACGCGATCCTCGACGAATTCCGGCAGGCGGAAGCGCTGCTGGAGGGGCATTTCATCCTGTCGTCGGGCCTGCGCTCGCCCCGCTACCTGCAATGCGCCCGCGTATTGATGGATCCGCGGCGCGCGGCGCGGTTATGCGACGAACTGGCAAGCCGCCTGCCGGATGAGGTGCGCGACCGAATCGACGTCGTGATCTCGCCGGCGATGGGCGGGGTGATCGTCGGGCACGAAATGGGCCGCTCGCTGGGCGTGGTCGCGATGTTCCTCGAGCGGCCGACCGGCATTTTCGAACTGCGGCGCGGCTTCCGCATCGATCCCGGCACCCGCGTGCTGATGATGGAGGATGTCGTGACCACCGGCCTGTCCTCGCGTGAGGCGATCGCCGCGATCGGTGCGGCGGGGGGCGAGGTGGTGGCCGCCGCATCGCTGGTCGACCGGTCGAACGGGTCGGCGGATCTGGGCGTGCCGTTCTTCCCGCTCGTCCGCCTCGACGTGCCGAGCTACCGTCCCGACGCGCTGCCCGCCGAACTGGCGGCGATCCCGGCGGTCAAGCCCGGAAGCCGCGCGGCATGACCGTGCCGCTGCGCCTGGGGGTGAACATCGACCATGTCGCGACGGTGCGCAATGCGCGCGGATCGGGCTATCCCGACCCGGTGCGCGCCGCGCTGCTGGCGGCGGAACATGGCGCGGACGGCATCACCGCCCACCTTCGCGAGGATCGCCGCCACATCACCGACGACGATATCGCCCGGCTGTCCACCGAACTGACGCTGCCGCTCAACCTCGAAATGGCGGCGACTGCGGAAATGCTGGGCATCGCGCTCAAGCATCGCCCGCATGCCGCCTGCATCGTGCCCGAAAAGCGCGAGGAGCGCACGACCGAGGGCGGGCTGGACGTCGCGGGGCAGCAGGACAGGCTGGCGCCGATGGTACAGGCCCTGGCCGCAGCGGGGGTGCGGGTGTCGCTGTTCATCGAACCCGACGCCGCGCAGATCGCCGCCGCCGTCGCGCTGGGCGTCCCCGTCGTCGAACTGCATACCGGCCGCTATGCGGAATTGTCGGGCGAGGCGCAGGTCGCCGAGCTTCGCCGCATCGCGGATGCCGCCGCGCTGGCGGCGAAGAACGGGATCGAGGTGCATGCCGGGCATGGGCTGACCTTCGACAATGTGGTGCCGATCGCCGCGATCCCGCAGGTGTGCGAGCTCAATATCGGCCATTTCCTGATCGGCGAGGCGGTCTTTGGCGGGCTCGGCCCGGTCGTCGCGCGGATGAAGGAACTGATGGAGACCGCGCGGTGAACAACGCTAGATCCTCCCCATCTCAGATGGGGAGGGGGACCATGCGCGGCATGGTGGAGGGGTTGCCGGCGCAGCCGGCGCTGCGCGCCGCCCCCTCCACCACCGCCTTCGGCGGCGGTCCCCCTCCCCAACCATGCTTGGGGAGGATTTGCGCATGATCCTCGGCCTCGGTTCCGACCTGTGCAATATCGAGCGGATCCAGTCCTCGCTCGACCGCTTCGGCGACCGTTTCCTGCAGCGCGTCTTTACCGAGATCGAACAGGCGAAGGCGGCCAGACGCCCCTTCACCCGTGCCGGCACCCTCGCCAAGCGCTTCGCCGCCAAGGAAGCATTTTCGAAGGCGGTCGGCACCGGTTTCGCGCAAGGCGTGTTCATGCGCGACATCGGCGTGGTCAACGCCGCTTCGGGGGCGCCGACGCTGGCGCTGACGGGCGGCGCGAAGGCACGGCTTGACGCGATGATCCCGGCGGGCCACGTCGGACGCGTGCATCTGACGATGACCGACGACCATCCCTGGGCACAGGCGTTCGTCATCATCGAAGCGGTGCGTGAGACAGAGTAGGACGTTTGATGGCCGATCATCTGGCGCTGGAGGACCACGACGTCCCCGCGCCGTCGCAGCCGACCCCCGCGACCCAACCGGTGCCCCGCCGCGCACGGCTCGACTGGAAGGGCGAATTGCGCGGGCTGTTCTGGCTGTTGCTGGTGGTGCTGGGCTTCCACAGCTTCATCGCCAAGCCGTTCTACATCCCGTCCGAATCGATGCTGCCGGGGCTGCGTGTCGGCGACCGGCTGGTCGTCAGCAAATTCGCCTATGGCTGGTCGTTCGTGTCGCCGACCATCCCCAATCCGGTGGCGATGTTCCGCGACGTCGTGCTGCGCCAGCCGCAGGAGACGTGGAGCGTCCAGTTGCCGGCATGGCATGGCCGCCTGTGGGGATCGATGCCCGAGCGCGGCGACGTCGTGATCGTGAAGCCGCCGGGCAGCAACACCGACCTCATCAAGCGCGTCATCGGCCTGCCGGGCGACCGGCTGGAGGTGGCCGGAGGCGTCGTCTATATCAACGACGTGGCGATCCCGCGCCGGGCGATGGGCGACGCGATGATCCCGGTCGACGCCAATACCCGCTGCGATCCCGACCAATATCCCGGCGCGCTGGTCCGGACCGACAAGGGCGCGTTCTGCCGCCTGCCGCTGTACCGTGAAACGCTGTCCAACGGGCGCCAGTACGACACGATCGACTTTCGCTATTCGCAGGGCGACAATTTCCCCGCGATCGTGATCCCGGCCGACCATGTCTTCCTGATGGGCGACAATCGCGACAACAGCGCCGACAGTCGTTTTTCGGAAGCGGAGCGGGGCCTGGGCGGGCCGGTGCCGTGGGAGAATATCGGCGGCCGCGCGGAGTTCATCACCTTCTCGCTCGACGGCACCACCAGCCTCGATCCGCGGACCTGGTTCAGTTCGTTCCGCAGCGGTCGCGCCGGCACGTCGCTGGTCCCGGCGAGCAGCGCCGGGCGGTGAGCGGCTACACGCTCTACGACTATCACCGTTCGTCGGCGGCGTACCGCGTCCGCATCGCGCTGAACCTGAAAGGGGTGGCGTGGCATGGCGTGCCGGTATCGCTGCTGAAGGGGGAACAGCGCTCCGCCGAGCATCTGGCGCGCAATCCGCAGGGGCTGGTTCCCGTGCTCGATATCGGCGGGGGCACGGTGCTGACCCAGTCGCTGGCGATCCTCGACTGGCTCGACGCCGTTCATGCCGAGCCGCGCCTGTTCCCGGCTGATCCGATCGACCGCGCCCGAGCGCTGGCGCTGGCGCTGGTGATCGTCGCCGACATCCATCCGATCGACAATCTCCGCGTGCTGCGCCGGCTGGAGGTGCAGTTCGGGGCCGATGCGGATGCCAGGGCCAACTGGTATCGCCACTGGATCGCGCAGGGGCTGGACGCGCTGGAAGCGGCGGCACCGGTGGAGGGGTATTTCGGTGGTGAGGCGCCGGGGGTGGTCGACTGCTGCCTCGTGCCGCAACTCTACAATGCGCGTCGCTTCGATCTCGACCTGTCGCCATGGCCGCGGCTGGTGGCGGTCGATGCGCGCGCGGCCGTGCTGCCCGCTATCCAGGCGGCACATCCCGACGCGGTGGCGCCCGTCGCATGACGCTGGCTGTCGGTGCCGCGAGCGAGTAGGACGTCGCGCGACATGCTAACCGATGCCGAACCCGCGGGCGGGCGTCCCGACCTTGCCGGACTGGAGCCGCTGGAGCGGTTGCGCCCGCGCTGGCCGCGTATCCTGGGGGCGTTGCTCTCCGGGCTGATGATCCTCGGGCTGGCATGGGAACTGTTCGACCATGGCTGGGCCGGGGTCGAACTGGCCGCGCCGGATTCGCCGTGGTTCTACCTGTTCTTCGCGCTCGCCTATTTCTCGCCGCCGCTGTTCGACTTCATCATCTTTCGTGCGCTGTGGCGGTTGCCGTTCGACGGGTTCGGCGCGCTGGTACGCAAGCGGATCGCGAACGACGTCGTCATCGGCTATTCGGGCGACGTGTTCTTCTATGCGTGGGCGCGCGCGCGATTGAAGATGGTCACGGCGCCGTTCGGCGCGGTGAAGGACGTGACGATCCTGTCGGGCATCGCCGGCAATATCGTGACGGTGGGCATGCTCGCCGTGGCGCTGCCCTTTGCGTTCGAGCTGTTCACCCCGCCGCAACTGCGTATGCTCGCCTGGTCGTCGGCGGTCGCGGTCGGTATCTCCGGCGTGCTGCTGCTGTTCTCGCGCCGGGTGTTCTCGCTGCCCGGTGCGACGCTGCGGTGGATCTTCGGCGTACATGCCGCGCGCCTCGTGCTGGGGTCGCTGGCGTTCGGCATCGCCAGCTATTTCGCGATGCCCAACGTGTCGATCACCTGGTGGCTGTTCCTTGCCGCCGGCCGGCTGGTGGTGGCGCGGCTGCCGCTGTTGCCGAACAAAGACCTTCTTTTCGCCAACTTCGCGATTATGTTTATCGGGCATGGCGAAGCCCTGTCCGATCTGGTTGCCTTCATCGCGACACTCACCCTCTTCACCCATGTGGTACTGATGGCGGTTTTCGGGCTTCCTGCGCTCGCAAGGAAAGAATGATGAAATTGCCCCTGACGCTGCTGGGTGCGACGCTGCTCGCGACCAGCCCTGCCGCCGCCCAGTCGATCGGCAGCGATGCCGCCGCGTGCAACGCGAACCAGGGGCCGGCGATCCGCGTCAACGTGGTGGGCCTGAAGGACCGTACCGGCCGGCTGAAGCTCGAACTCTATCCGGCGAACGAGGACGATTTCCTGAAGGACGATCGCGACCTGCGCAAGGAGGGCAAGTTCTTCCGCCGCGTCTGGGCAGAGATGCCGGCATCGGGCGCGGTGCAGATGTGCATCCGCGCGCCGTCCCCCGGCCGCTATGCCCTGCTGTTCACCCATGACCGCGACGGGCGCAACAAGTTCAATTTCATGCGCGATGGCGCCGGCTTTCCCGGACAGGCGAAGCTCGGCCGCGCCCGGCCCAGGCTGGCGCAGGCGATCATCACCGTGCCCGCCGGCGTCACGACCACGACGATCCGTGCCCAGTATCTGCGCGGGCTGGGCGGTTTCGCCCCGCTGGGCTGATCGGTCGTCCGGTGCGCGTCGTCGACGTCAACGAATTCTACTCGCCGACCGGCGGGGGGGTGCGGACCTATATCGACCACAAGATGACGATCATGGCCGAACTGGGCCACGAACTGATCGTCATCGCGCCGGCCAGGCAGAACTCGGTCGAGGAACGCCCCGGCGGCGGGCGCATCCACTGGGTAAAGGCGCCGACGCTGGTGCTCGACCCCAATTACGGCATCTTCGTACGCGGTGGCGCGATCCATCACCTGCTCGACGAACTGCACCCCGATGTGGTCGAGGCGTCGAGCCCGTGGCGCCCCGCGACGATCGTCGCCGACTGGCCGGGCCATGCGGTGAAGGTCTATTTCGCACACAACGACAATGTCGGCGCCTATCCCCTGCGCTGGTTCGAACGGCTGGCCAGCCGTGAGCGGATCGAGGAGGCGTTCATGTGGTGGACGCGCTATATGGCCGGCTATCTCGACCGGATGGATGCGTTCGTCACCAACGGTCCGGCGCTGGAGAAGCGCCACGCCGCGCGCGGGCTGACCGTCCACGCCTCGATGCCGCTCGGCATCCAGCGCGGGTTCTTTTCGCCCGACCATCGCGACGAGGCGTTGCGCGCCTCGCTGCTCGAACAATTGGGGCTCCCCCCCGGGGGGCATCTGCTGCTCGGGCTGGGGCGGCACCATGCCGAAAAGCGCTGGCCGATGATCTTCGACGCGGTCGAGATGGCGGGCGAGCACATGGCCGTGGGCATGATCCAGATCGGCAGCGGGGTGCACACCCGCCGGCTGGAGCACCGGCTGAAGAACAGCCCGCATATCAAGCTGTTCCGCCCGGTCTATGACCGTGTCCGCCTCGCACGGATCATGGCGAGCTGCGACGCGCTGATCCATGGATCGGATGCCGAACCGTTCGGGCTGGTCGGGCTGGAGGGGCTGGCGTCGGGCCTGCCGCTGATCGTGCCCGACGAGGGGGGATGCGCCGAGATCGCCGAACCCGGCTTCGCCGAAACCTATGCCGCGCGCGATCCGCGATCGGCGGCCGACGCGATCGCGCGGATGTTCGCGCGGGACTATGACGAGGTGAAGGCCGCCGCCAACGCGGCGGCGGCCCGCGTCCGCACCGACCGCGACCATGCGGTCGACCTGATGCGCTATTATGAGGGATTGGTGGCGGAGAAGGCGCAGCGCTATCCGGCGTGGTTCGCAAAGTAATTCCTCCCCGTACCGGGGAGGAGCGTCAGCTCAGGCTCTTGCCCACCTGCTCCAGCATATCCTTCGACAATCCCGGCACCGCCAGGATCCGGTCGAGCTCCGCCCGCATCCGCTCGCCGCGCGCGTGGTCGAACCGGCGCCACCGCCCCAGGGGGGGCAGCATCTTGGCGGCGGTCTGCGGGTTGATCCGGTCGAGCGCGATCAACTGGTCGGCAAGGAAGCGATATCCCTTGCCGTCGGCGCGGTGGAACGCCTTCTGGTTCATGCTGAACGCGCCGATCAGCGCGCGGGCGCGGTTGGGGTTGGCCAATGTGAAATCACGGTGCCCCGCCAGTTCCTCGACCTGTTCGAACGTATCGGCGCGGGTCGACAGCGCCTGGGTCGTGAACCATTTGTCCAGCACCAGCGCATTGTCGCGATAGCGGTTGTAGAAGATGTCGAGCGCGGCGATGCGATCGTCCGAGTCCGAATTGACCAGCGTCATCAGCGCGCCCTGCCGGTCGGTCATGTTGTCCGCCTCGCCGAACTGGGCAAAGGCGATGGCGGCGGCATCGCTTGCCCCCGACGCGGTGATGTACCCAAGCGCGACGGTACGCAGCCGGCGCCTGCCCTTGGCATCGGGGGTATATTCGAACGCCTGCGCCTCGGTCGCGGCATAGGCGGCGCGCCATTCGGTCAGCAGCGCCCGGCCGATATCGGCGCGCAGCGCCTCGCGCGCGGCGAAGATCGCGTCGGGGTCGACCACCCCCATCTGGTCGCCGATGAAGCTGTCGGAGGGCAGCAGCACCGCTTCGGCCACGAACGCGCGGTCGAGCCGGTCGTCGGCCAGCGTATTGGCGACCGCATCGATCACCGCGCCATGGTCGCCATGGCCGCTCGCGACCGAGGCGACCAGCGTGTCGAGCATCAGTTGCTGCATCGCTTCGTAGCGCGCGAACGGGTCGTCGTCATGCGCGCTCAGGAACGCGAGGTCGGTCGAGGTGCGATCGGTCTCGACGATCACCGGTGCCGAAAAACCGCGGTTGATCGACAGCACCGGGCGTTCGGTCACGGCCTCGAACGTGATCGCGGCGCTGTCCTCGGCGAACAGGAACAGGCGTTCGTCGCTCAAGGGACGGCCGGTCTCCGCGCCGAACAGGCGGAGTTTCAGCGGCAGGACCATCGGCTGCTTGTCCGCCTGCCCCGGCGTGGGCGCGATGCTCTGGCGCAGCGACAGCGTGGCGCGACCGCCGCCCGCCTCGTGCGCCAGCGTCGCCGACACGCGCGGCGTGCCCGCCTGTTCGTACCAGCGGCGGAAAGCGACCAGATCGGCTCCCGACGCATCCTCCATCGCCACCACGAAATCCTCGCACGTCGCCGCGGTCCCGTCATGGCGGCTGAAATACAGGTCGGTGCCGGCGCGGAACGCGGCATCGCCCAGGATCGTCGCGATCATCCGCACGACCTCCGCCCCCTTGTTATAGATGGTGGCGGTGTAGAAGTTGCTGATCTCCTGATAGGCATCGGGGCGGATCGGATGGGCGAGCGGCCCGGCATCCTCGGGGAACTGCGACGCACGCAGGCTGCGCACATCCTCGATCCGCTTGACCGCCGCCGACCCCTGATCGGCGGAGAATTGCTGGTCGCGCAGGACGGTGAACCCTTCCTTCAGCGATAGCTGGAACCAGTCGCGACACGTGACGCGATTGCCCGACCAGTTGTGGAAATATTCGTGCGCGACGACCGCGGCGATGCCGTCATAGTCGTAATCGGTCGCGGTATCGGGGTCGGCGAGGATGTAGCGGCTGTTGAATATGTTCAGCCCCTTGTTCTCCATCGCCCCGAAATTGAAATCGTCGACCGCGACGATGTTGAACACGTTCAGGTCGTATTCGCGGCCATAGACGCGCTCGTCCCACGCCATCGACGTCTTCAGCGCGCGCATCGCATGGTCGGTCTTGGCAAGGTCGGGGGCGCGGACCCAGATGCCCAGTTCCACCTCGCGGCCCGATGCGGTGACGAACTGCGCACGATTGGCAACCAGATCGCCCGCGACCAGCGCGAAGAGATAGCAGGGCTTGGGAAAGGGATCGTGCCATTCGGCCCAGTGGCGCCCGTCGCCCAGATCGCCGGACGCGACCGGATCGCCATTCGCCAGCAGCACGGGAAAACGCGCCTTGTCGGCGGTCAACGTGACGCGGTAGCGGGTGAGGATGTCGGGCCGGTCGGGGAAGAAGGTGATGCGGCGGAACCCTTCCGCCTCGCACTGGGTGCACAGATTGCCGCCCGAGGCATAAAGCCCCATCAACTGGGTATTGGCGGCCGGGCTTATTTCCACCTCGGTCGTGATGTCATGCGCGTCGCCGGGCAGGTCGAGGACCAGCGCGCCGTCCTCCAGCCGCCAGTCGTTTTGCGGCGTGCCGTCGACGGCGACCGACAGCGGGGTCAGCCCGTCGCCGTCGAGCCGCAACGGTCCCTCGCCGCGGCGCACCACCGACAGCGTCGCGCGCACCCGCGTCGCCACGGGGTCGAGATCGAATTCCAGGGCGATTTCCGGAACCTGCCAGACGGGTGCGCGATATTCGCTGCGCCGGATCACCGGCGGGACCATCGGGCTACGCGTCGCATCGGCCATCGTCATCCTCGATTCCTGATTCTCGATCCGTCGTGGCACCCGCGTTGCGTGGGGCCACGGCACAAGCTACGCCTGTATCTATGGTCGCTTGTCGAAGGATTCCAATGTTCCGTCCAGCCTTGTCGCTCGGTCTTCTCATCAGCACTGCCGCGATCGCGCAGGATGCGCCGCCCGCTCCCGCTCCGGCCGCCCCCACCGCCGCCGAGATACAGGCGCGCAACGCCGAACTGAACGCCGTCCTGCCGCCCGCCCAGGCGGCGATGAAGGCGCATGTCATGTTCCTGGCGAGCGACGCGATGCGCGGGCGCGATGCCGGGTCGCCCGAATATGACATCGCCGCCAATTACGTTGCGTCGCAATTCTACGCCGCCGGGCTGCGTCCGGCCGGTGACGCCGGCAGCTATCTGCAGAAGGTGCCGCTCATCAAGGTCGCCCCGGCGGACACGGGCAAGCTGGGCCTGAACGGCCAGCCGCTGACCTTCGGGCAGGATTATCTGCCCGGCGTCAATCCGGCGGCATCGGAAACCACGCTGACCGCGCCGGTGGTCTATGTCGGCTATGGCGTGTCGTCGCCGAAGCGCGACGACTATGCCGGGCTGGACGTGCGCGGCAAGATCGTCGCGGTGGTACGCGGCGCGCCGGATGGTCTCGACAGCGAGGAAGCGGCGCATTTCGGCGGCTTGCCAACCAAGGCGGCGATCGCGAAGGCGAAGGGGGCGGTCGGCATCATCGGGCTGCAGACCCCCGAAGCGGCCGCGCGGATGCCGATGGCAAGGACCGTCGCCACCGCGCTGCCGGCCAGCGTCACCTGGGCCGAGGCCGATGGCAGGGGGCACATCATGGGCGGCGGGGTGCCGACGCTCGCGACCCTGAGCGCGGCCGGCGCCGAGAAGCTGTTCGCCGGATCGGGCACGAGCTGGGCCAGGGCGGCGGCCGCGCTGTCGGGCAAGGGCAGGTTCCGCGGTGTCGCGCTCAAGCCCCGGATGGACGTGGCGATCAGGACCGTCGCGACCCCGCTGCCAAGCTATAACGTGGCGGGCATCCTGCCGGGGAGTGACCCCAGCGTCGCGCCGGAAACCGTCATATTGTCGGCGCATCTCGACCATGTCGGCGTCGGCACGCCCAACAAGAAGGGCGACACGATCTACAACGGAGCGATGGACAATGCGGTCGGCATCGCCTCGCTGATCGAGGAGGCCAAGCGGTTCAAGGCGGCGGGCAAGGCGCCGCGCCGCTCGATCCTGTTCCTCGCCGTTACCGCCGAGGAAAAGGGGCTGGTCGGGTCGGACTATTTCGCCAACAACCCGACGATCGAGAAGGCGCGCATGGTCGCCGACGTCAATCTCGACATGCCGATCATCACCTACAAGTTCACCGACGTCATAGCCTTTGGCGCGGCACGCTCGACGCTGGGCGATATCGTGAAGCGGGCGGCGACGACGGCGGGGGCGACCTTCTCGCCCGATCCGATGCCGGACATGGCGCTGTTCGTGCGGTCCGACCATTATCGCTTCGTGCAGCAGGGCGTGCCGTCGGTGTTCCTGTGGCCGGGCACCTCGGGTCCGGGCAAGGCGGCGGTCGATGCGTTCTTCGCCAGCAATTACCACCAGCCGTCGGACGAGGTGGTGCAGGGCCCGCCGATCGACTGGGAATCGGGCGAACGCTTCATCAACGTCAATTACCAGATCGCCCGCGACATCGCCGACGCTCCGCAGCGTCCGGCGTGGAACAAGGGCGATTTCTTCGGCACGCTGTATAACGGGTTCGGCGCGAAATAGGCGGACCTGTCTTTCGTCGCCATGCCGGCCGGCGCCGGGATGGCGAGCCAGTTCGATATCAAGGAACGATATGCGCCTTCTACCGCTCGCCCTGCTGCTGGCCACCCCGGCCTTTGCCCAGACCGCGCCGCTGACCCCGGACGAGGCGGCGATGCGGGCGCATGTCGCGTTCCTTGCCGCCGACGACATGAAGGGGCGCGAGCCCGGCACGCCCGAATATGATCGCGCCGCCGCCTATGTCGCGCAGCAGATGCAGGCCGCCGGACTGCAACCGGGGGGAGATGACGGCAGCTATCTGCAAAAGGTGCCGCTCGCCTCCGCCGTGCCGGTCGGACAGGGCCGTCTGACCGCGGCGGGCCGTCCGGCGCTGACCTTCGGCGCCGATTACCTGACCTCGACCAGCTTCCTCGAACCCGATTTCAGGCGCGCGGGCGAGGTGGTGTTCGTCGGGCGCGGGGTGGTCGACCCGGCGCATGGGACCGACGATTATGCCGGGCTGGACGTGCGCGGCAAGATCGTCGCCTATCTATATGGCGCGCCCGCCAGCCTGCCCAGCGAAATCCGCGCCCATCTGGCCAGCGGCGATACCAAGCGCGCGACCGCGGCGACGCACGGTGCGATCGGCGTTATCCAGATCGAGAATACCGAACAGACGCACCGTTATCCCTTCAGCTATCTGACGTCGATCTATCGCAGCCCGCGCATGACATGGGTGGCAAAAGACGGCCGCCCGCATGTCGCGGGTGCCGCCGCCCCGTCGATCGCGTCGCTGAGCGCCGAAGGCGCCGCCAAGCTGTTCACCGGATCGACGCTCGACTGGGCGGCGGTGGTGAAGGCCGATGCCGCCGGCCAACCGCTGCCGCGCGGTGCCACCGGCGTCCGCGTGTCCAGCCGCCAGCGTTCGAAGGTCGCGCGGTTCGCCAGCAGCAACGTCGTGGGCATTCTGCTCGGCAGCGATCCGGCGCTGAAGGGCCAATATGTCGCGCTGTCGGCGCATCTCGACCATATCGGCATCTCGACCGATCCGACGCTGCCCAAGGGCGCCGACCGGATCAACAACGGGGCGATGGACAATGGCGTCGGCACCGCGGCGATGATCGAGGTGGCGAAGCAGTTCGCCGCCGATCCGCGCAAACCGCGCCGCAGCCTGATCTTCGTCAGCGTGACGGCCGAGGAAAAGGGGCTGATCGGCAGCGAATATTTCGCGTCGCATCCGACCGTGCCCAAGGGCGCGATCGTCGCCGACGTCAATCTCGACATGCCGATCCTGTCCTACCGCTTTCAGGACATGGTCGCGATCGGCGCCGACCATTCGACGGTCGCGCAGGCGGTGGCGCGCGCGGCGGGCAAGCGCGGTATCGCGCTCAGCCCCGATCCCGAGCCGGAAGAGGCGATCTTCGTGCGGTCCGACCATTACAGCTTCGTCAAGGCAGGCATTCCGGCGGTGTCGCTCGACACCGGATGGGCAGGACCGGGCAGGGCGGCGGTCGCGGACTTTCTGGAACATCGGTATCACCAGCCCGGCGACGACATGAACCAGGTCTTCGACTGGACGGCGGGGCGGATGTTCGTCACGATCAACCACGACATCGCGCTCGATCTCGCCGACGCGACCGATCGGCCACGGTGGAACAGGGGCGATTATTTCGGGCTGCTATATGGCGGGTACGGCGCGAAGTGAGGCTTGCGCCGGCCGCGACCGTATCCCGGCTAAGGCCGGGTCCAGTTGGGAATGGCTGATGGCTTCAATTACGGCCATCGCTACTCGATCCCGGCCTGCGCCGGGGTGCGTTAAGGCATCCGGGTTGCGATGCGCCTCCTGATCTTCGGCATGGGTTATGCGTCGCGCGCCATTGCCGCGCGGCTCGAACCGCAGGGCTGGCGGGTGGTCGGGACGACCCGTGACGGGCGGGACGGCACCATCGCCTTTGCCGACCATGACCGCGTGCGGTTCGAAGCGCGACAGGCGACGGCGATCCTGTCCAGCGTACCGCCCGATGCCGATGGCGATCCGGTCCTCGCCGGCTATCGCGACGTTCTGACCGGACGGACGCTCGCCTATCTGTCGTCGACCGGGGTGTACGGCGATGCCGATGGCGGCTGGGTCGATGAGCGCGCGCCGATCACGGGCCGCCGGCGGAACCGCAACGCGGCGGACGCGGCGTGGCTGGCGCTGGGCGCGCGCGTCTTTCGCCTGCCGGGCATCTACGGGCCCGGCCGCTCGCCGCTCGACCGCGTGGCGGCGGGGGAGGCGCACCGGGTCGATCGTCCGGGACAGGTGTTCAGCCGCGTCCATGTCGCCGATATCGCCGATGGCGTCGCGCGGGGACTGGCGGCGCCGGAGGGGGCGTACAACCTGTCCGACGATCTGCCGGCGCCGCAGAACGACGTCGTCGCCTATGCCGCGCGACTGCTGGGGTGCGACCCGCCGCCCTTCGTTGCGCTCGAATCGCTCAGCCCGATGGCGCGCGCCTTTTATGCCGAGAACCGGCGCGTCGCGAACGGCCGGGCAAAGCGGGTGCTCGGCTGGCGCCCGGCCTATCCCGATTACCGGTTCGGCCTGCGCGCCCTGAGCGCCACCACCAGTCCGGCGAGCGCCAGCAAGGCGCCGGCGCCGGCCAGCGGCGACCAGCGATACCCCTCGAACAGGGTCGACAGCAGCATCGCGATTACCGGCACGACGACGCCGTTATAGGCTGCCTTGGCCGGGCCGATGACGCGGATCAGCCCGTAATAGAGGGTGAAGGCGACCGCCGACGCGACGATGCCGAGGTACAGCAGCCCGCCGACATAGGACCAGCGCCAGTCGAACACCGGGCCCCCGACCGTCACCCCGGCATAGGCGGCATCCATGCCCGCACCGATCAGCATCGCAATACCGAGCAAAGGCACCATCGGATAGGCTTTCGCGGTCGAAGTCGCCTGCATGACGTTGGCGACCGACGCGGAGAATACGCCGGCCAGCGCGATCGCGAGCCCCAGAACCACGGCCGAACCGTTTTCGGGATGCTCGCGCGCTTCGTGTACGAACAACAGCGCGACGCCGGCCAGCGCGATCGCCGACCCGACCAGCAACTGCCGGCCCATGCGCTGGCCGAGGAAGATGCGCGCAAGGATCGCATTGGGCACGACGAGCAGCGCATACATCAGCGCGACCAGCCCCGAAGTGACATATTGTTCGGAGCGATAGACGAAGTTGAAGTTCAGGCAGAACTGCGCGAAGCCGAGGCCGAGCGCGAACGACAGCCCGCGGCGGTCGAGCGCGATGCGGTCGCCGCGCCACCACGCCCACAGGAGCATCGTCACCCCGGCGATGACGAAGCGATAGGTGACGGACCACGACGCGGGCACGACACCCAGTTGGTCGCGGATCACGATCCACGTCGATCCCCAGATCAATGTGACGATGAAGAACGGAACAAGGACCGCGGGGGTCGCGGAACGCGGCGTGGTCACAGCGCGGCGATCGCCTGCGCCAGCGGGGCGACGGTTGCCGCATCCTGATCCCACGCCACCACCAGCCGCGCCTGCCCCGCGCCCCAGTCGTAGAAGTCGAACCCTGCGCCGCGCAGGGCGGCGGCTTCGTCGGCGCTCAGCCGCAGGAACACCTCGTTCGCCTCGACGGCATGGACCAGCCGGTCGCCTGCCGCCCGTGCCAGCATCGCCGCCCCGGCATTGGCGGCGCGCGCGTTGGCGAGCCAGACATCGCCGTCGAGCATCGCCAGCAACTGTGCGGCGAGGAACCGGCCCTTCGATGCGAGCAGCCCGGCGCGCTTGCGGCGATAGCGGGCGACCTTCGCCAGTTCAGGGCGGAAGAACACCAGCGCCTCTGCCGACATCCCGCCATTCTTGATGAAGCCGAACGACAGCGCGTCGACGCCGGCCTGCCACGTCACCTCGGCCGGGGTGCAGCCAAGATGGGCGACGGCATTGGCGAACCGCGCCCCGTCCATGTGCAGCCCGAGCCCGCGTGCCCTTGCCAGATCGCCGATCGCCGCGACCTCGTCGGGGGTATAGACCCGGCCGGCCTCGGTCGCCTGGGTGATCGAGATCGCTTGCGGCTGTACCTGATGCACATCGTCGCGGATCGTCGACAGGAACGCCGCGATCGCGTCCGGCGCCAGCTTCGCCCCGTCGCCATCCAGCAGCATCAGCTTCGCGCCGTGCGTATAGAATTCGGGGGCCCCGCCCTCGTCATTCTGGATATGGGCGTCCGCGTGGCAGACGATGCCGCCATGCGGCGGGCACATCGCGGCGAGCGCAAGGCAGTTGGCGGCGGTGCCCGATGGCACCCACAGCACCGCGACCTCGCGGCCGAACAGCGCGCCGAACCGCGCGTCGAGCCGCTGGCTCAGCGCGTCGCCGTCATAGGCCGTGTCCTGCCCGTTGGCGGCGAGCATCGCGTCGAGGACCGCAGGGCAGGCGGGGGCGGCATTGTCGGAAAAGAAGCGCATGCCAATGCCTTGGCGGTGCGGGGGACGGGGGTCAATGGCGGGCGTGGCAGGCGTCCGCGGGAATGGCGGGAAGGCGCGCTACTGCGGGTCCTCTTCCGGCGCGCGCCTGACGTCCGGCGGGGGTGGTTCGTCCTCGCGGCGGCGGCGGTCGCGCGGGTCGAAGCGGACCTGGCCGTCGCGGTCGAGCGAGACGTCGAAGCCTGGCCCCTCGACCGTGACCGGCCCGTCGTCGGGGATGCCCAGCACATTCTGTACCGCGTCGATCGCGTTGTCGATCGGCTCGGGCTCCGGTGCCGCTACCGGTACGGGATCGCGCAGGTTCAGCGCCTGGCGCATGAAATCGCGCCAGATACGCGCGGGCAGCCCGCCGCCGGCCAGCCCCGGATTGGGCGTGTTGTCGTCATTGCCCAGCCACACGCCGGCGACGATCCCGCCGGCATAGCCGATGAACAGCGCGTCGCGATTGTCCTGCGTCGTGCCGGTCTTGCCGAACGCATCCACGGGCAGGTTGGCGGCGATGCCGGTGCCCTGCCGGATCGAGGCGGCGAGCAGCGTGCGCATCCCGTCCAGTTCCTGCCGCGACAGGGTGCGGCGGGTCGATCGCAACCGGTCGAGCCAGCTCGGCTCGTTCGCCTCGGCCAGTCCGCGCGGGACTACCGGCGCCTCGCCCGCGGCGATGGCGGCATAGGCGCTGGTCATTTCGAGCAGCGACACGGTGGAGGTGCCAAGCGCGATCGAGGCCTCGTTGGCGATCGGGGTCGAGATGCCCAGGTCGCGCGCGGCGCGGATGACGTTCCTGACGCCGACCTCCTTGGTCAGCCGCGCCGCGGCGACGTTGCTCGACCGCTGGAACGCGCGCTCCAGCGTTATCGTGCCCAGATAGCGCCCGTCGCTGTTGCGCGGTTTCCACTCGCCGATCGTCACCGGTTCGTCGAGCACCTCGCTATCGGGTGTCAGTCCCGAGCGCATCGCGGCGAGATAGACGAACAGCTTGAACGTCGACCCCGGCTGGCGTCGTGCCTGTACCGCGCGGTTGAACGGGCTGGCGGCGTAATTCTTGCCGCCGACCATCGCGATCACCCGACCGTCGGGGCGCATCGCGACGATCGCGACCTGCGTCTGTTTCAGCCCGGCGTTCCGTACCGCACGCTCGGCGGCGCGCTGCATGCGGATTTCCAGCGTCGTCGTGACCTTGCGATCCGCCCCGATCCCGCCCGCCCGGTCGCGGGCCTGCGGCAGCACCCAGTCGGCGAAATAGGTGCCCGACGGCAGCGTGCTGTTGTCGGTGACGCGCAGCACCGCCGGCTTGACCCGGTTCGCCTCGGCCGGGGTAAGGTAGCCTGCCGCCTCCATCGCGCCGACGACCACCGCCTGCCGGGCGCGCGCGCCCTTCAGATTATCGGTGGGCGCGAGGCGCGAGGGGGCCTTCACCAGCCCGGCCAGCATCGCCGACTGCCCAACGGTCAGGTCCTTCGGCGCGCGGCTGAAATAATGGCGCGCGGCGGCGTCGAGGCCATAGGCATTGTCGCCGAAATAGGCGTTGGACAGGTAGCGCGACATGATCTCGTCCTTGGTCAGCCACGCTTCCAGCCAGAACGCGATCAGGACCTCCCGAATCTTGCGCGCGGCGGTCCGGTCCGAATCGAGGAACGCGTTCTTGGCGAGCTGCTGCGTGATCGTGCTGGCACCCTGTCGCACGCCACCCGCCGCGGTGTTGGTCCACATCGCCCGCGCGATCCCGCGCGGATCGATGCCCCAATGGGTACGGAAGCGGCGGTCCTCGATCGCCATGAACGCTTCCGTGACGTGCGCGGGCAGTTTGGTGGCGTCGACCGGCCTGCCGATGTTGGCGCCGCGCTCGGCGATCGGCGTGCCCTCTGCCGACAGCAGGGTGATCGATGGCGGGGCGGGGGGCTCGAGCGACTTGGACAATGGCGCAGTCAGCGCCAGCCATCCGATCGCGATCACCAGCAGAATGATGAAGATGCCAAAGCCGCGCATGATCCAGCGCAGCCACCAGCGCAGCGGGCGGTGCTTTCGCGCGGGAACCGGCGCGGGCGGCGGCGGCGGATTGCCGGCACCGGGAAAGCTGCGGTCGTAATCGGCCAGTGCCTCGTCGAACGCGGCAAGCCGCCGCCGCCGCTCCAGCGCGTCGCCGGTCAACGGGGTCGACAGGCGACCGATCCGGCTGGGATCGATCGGGCCGGAGGGCGGGGGCGGGGGATCGTAAGCCATGGTACCGGCCGTGTATTATCGGTCTGATACAGCCTCGGCAAGCAGCCTTGCGGCGGGGCGAGGGTACCGGGCGGACGCCGGCCGGAACCGCGGTGACGCCCGAACGCTAAACGCCGGTAACATCGGGAGATTCATCGTGGACGACGATCGCATTTGGAATTTCGAGGAAAGCCTGTGGACTGCCGACGCGGCCCATTACGAGGAATCGGTCGATGACGAATGCCTGATGGTGCTGCCGGCCCCGCCGTTCGTCCATACCGGGCGGCAGGCGATCGACGCGGTCAAGGACACCCCGCGCTGGGAACAGGTGTCGCTGACCGAACGGCAGGTCGCGCGCCCGCAGGAGGGGCTGATCGTCGTCGCGTACAAGGCGGAGGCACATAAGGGCGGCGAGGCGTACACCGCGTACTGCACCTCGACCTATCGCCGGATCGAGCATGAGGTATGGACCGTGGTCCAGCACCAGCAGACGCCGCCGCTGACGTCGAAGGGGGATTGATGGTGCGGGGGTGGTCCGGGCGCCGGACCTTCCCACGTCATTCCCGCGCAGGCGGGAATCCATAGCCGCCCACGTTCGCGACAAGGTCGCTGCCGTCACGTCTATGAGTCCCCGCCCCGGCGGGCACTGGTCGAGTGTCCCATTCGCCCGGATACCTCGCCCCGGCGCAGGCTGGGGCTTCGAGCGGCTCCTGCCGTGCGCCATAGCGGGGAGATTCCAGTTTTCGCCGGGATGACGTTCGCTTCGGCGTGGCTGGATCACAAGTCCCAGGGTTTCGTCACCCCGGATCAAGTCCAAGGTGATGGGAAGGCATTCGTTTCGATCCAGAACGATGGCAATCGTGGGTGATACCCCGATAGCGATCCGCCCCCTGCGGCATTCTGATGACGAACGGCATTACGCCTCCAGCTCGACGTCCCAGTACAGCCAGTCGTGCCATGTTTCATGCAGATGGTTGGGCGGGAAGCGCCGCCCCTGTTCCTGCAACTGCCAACTGGTCGGCCGGATCGGACGGACATGGAGCGGCATGGCCGCCTGTTTCGGGGTCCGACCGCCCTTGCGCAGGTTGCACGGCGCGCAGGCGGTGGCGACATTCTCCCATGTCGTGCGCCCGCCCTGCGCGCGCGGGATGACATGATCGAAGGTCAGGTCGTGGGTCGCGCCGCAATATTGGCAACTGAACCGGTCGCGCAGGAACAGGTTGAACCGGGTGAAGGCGGGAAATTCCGATGGCTTCACATATTGCTTGAGCGCGATGACCGACGGCAGCCTGATGCGGGCGGTCGGGCTGCACACTTCGCGGTCATACTGGTCGACGATATCGACCCGGTCGAGGAATACTGCCTTTACCGCTGTCTGCCATGGCCAGACGCTGAGCGGATAATAGCTCAACGGCGTATAGTCCGCGTTGAGCACCAGCGCGGGACAGCCATCGGGATGGCGGAGGCGATCGGGATGGTACATGAAGTCCCCCTCGCGTAAACGTCGCCGCCGATATGATCGGCAACGATGACGCGGACATGACAGCACGGCAGGATGGGACAAGTCAAACCGGCGCGGTCGTCACCCGCTTCGCACCCAGTCCGACCGGCGGGCTGCATGCCGGGCATGCGCTGGCGGCGATCGAATCGCACGACCGGGCGCGGCGCGCCGGTGGTCGGTTTGTGCTGCGGATCGAGGATATCGATGCGGGGCGCAGCCGACCCGAGCATGTCGCAGGCATCCTTGCCGATCTGCGCTGGCTGGGGCTGGCATGGGACGGCGAGGTCGTGTTCCAGTCGGCGCGGCTGCCGCTCTACGCCGCCGCACTGGAGCGGTTGCGGGGGCTGGTCTATCCCTGTTTCTGTACCCGTGCCGATATCGCGCGCGAAGTGACGGCAAGCGCGTCGGCGCCGCACGGTGTCGATGGCGCGGTCTATCCGGGTACCTGTCGGCATGTTCCGGCCGATATCGCCGCGGCGCGGATGGGAGAGCCGCATGCGTGGCGGATCGACATGGCGCGGGCGGTGGCGCTAGCCGGGCCGCTCGACTGGCACGACGAGATCGCCGGACGGGTCGCTGCCGATCCACTGCGCCAGGGGGACGTCGTGCTGGCGCGCAAGGATGCCGGGACCAGCTATCATCTGGCCGTGACGGTGGACGATGCGGCGCAGGGCGTGACCCATGTCGTGCGCGGGGTCGATCTGTTCGCGGCGACGCATGTCCACCGCCTGTTGCAGGCCCTGCTCGACCTGCCCGTCCCGGTATGGCGGCACCATGAACTGCTGCTGGGTCCGGACGGGCAACGGCTGGCCAAGCGCAACGGGGCGCCGACCCTGGCCGCGTTGCGGGAGGGGGGTGTCGACGGCCGTGCCCTTGCTGACGATCTGCGCGCTGGACGGCACCCCATTGGCTTTATGGTCGCAAGTGCCTAGCTTCGCTGCATGAACACTTTCCTCGTCCTCCTGCTGATCGCGGCGATGATCGCGGTCGTCGTCGCGCTGATCCGGGGCATCGTTTCGTTCCTGGCACAGGGGTCCGCCGAGGCGCGAGGCGAGGGGCCAAGCGAACACGCGCTCAAGTCGAACAGGATGATGCAGGCGCGCGTGCTGTTCCAGGCGATCGCGATCCTGATCGTCGTCGTTCTGCTGTTCGTGGCCGGCCGTACGTGAAGCGCACATGGTAAAGCTGACCAAGATCTACACCCGAACCGGCGATGGCGGTACGACCGGGCTGGTCGACGGATCGCGCGTGGCGAAGGACGCCGCGGTGATGCAGGCGATCGGCGATGTCGACGAGGCCAATTCGGCGCTGGGGGTGGCCATTGCCGCGCTGGGCGAGCATGACAGCGCGGCGACGCTGCTGACCATCCAGAACGACCTGTTCGACCTGGGCGCCGATCTGGCGACGCCGCCTGCGATCGAGGGCGCGCTCAGGATCGTGCCCGATCAGGTCGTCGCGCTGGAGAGGGCGATCGACTGCGCCAATGCCGGATTGTCGCCGCTTACCAGCTTCATCCTGCCGGGCGGATCGGCCGCCGCCGCGGCGCTGCACCTGGCGCGTGCGATCGTGCGGCGGGCGGAGCGGTCGGCGGTAGCGGCTTCGCATCACGCGGCGTTGAATCCTCAGCTACTCGCCTATCTCAACCGGCTTTCGGATTTTCTGTTCGTTTTTGCGCGACTTGTGAACCAAAGTGCTGGCGGGGACGTTCTGTGGGTACCGGGCGGGGAGCGTCCGAAACCCTAGGAGCGATCAGCATGCGAGCGACCCCGGCCGACCGGTCCGATACCGCGCTCGCCTGTCGCTACCGGGCTGTCCGATCGCTGACCGACGATCTCGCCGCGCCGCTGTCGGATGCCGATGCCACGGTGCAGTCGATGGACGATGCGTCGCCGGCCAAATGGCACATGGCGCATACGACGTGGTTCTTCGAAACCTTTGTCCTGCGCGACCATGTGCCGGGTTACAGGCTGCACGACGAACGCTTCCCGTTCCTGTTCAACAGCTATTACGAAGCCGAGGGGCGCCGTCATGCCCGCGCCCGGCGGGGTATGATTACCCGTCCCAGCCTCGACGAAGTGCGTGACTATCGTGCCGCCGTCGATGCGGCACTGATCGCGGCGTTTCCCGATCTCGGCGACGCGGCGCGTGAACTGGTGGCGCTGGGTTGCAACCATGAGGAGCAGCATCAGGAATTGCTGCTGACCGATATCCTGCATCATTTCAGCGAGAACCCGCTGGAGCCGGCGATGTTCGCGCCCGAGCCCAAGCGTCCGGTCGCGGTGCCGCCGCCGACCGGCTGGATCGAGCATGGCGGCGGGATCGTTCGGGTCGGCCATGGCGGATCGGGTTTCGCGTTCGATTGCGAGGGGCCGCGCCACGACCAGTTGCTCCACCCCCATGCCATCGCCGATCGCACCGTCACCAACGGCGAATGGGCCGCGTTCATCGCCGATGGCGGCTATGCCGATGCGCGATTGTGGCTGGCCGATGGCTGGGCATGGGTGCAGGCGAACGGTATCGATGCGCCGCTCTATTGGGAACGCCGCGACAATGTGTGGACCCGCTTCGGGCTGGACGGGCGACGCGCGATCGATCCGGCCGCGCCGGTGACGCATGTCAGCTTCTTCGAGGCGGACGCCTATGCCAGTTGGGCTGGGGCACGGCTGCCCACCGAGTTCGAATGGGAGGCGGCCGCCGCGGCGCATGACCCGGCGGGCGGCAACCAGCTCGACCACGCCCATGCTGTCGAGCCGCGACCCTCGGTGGGGGGGGCGGCGTTTTTTGGAGATGTGTGGCAATGGACCGGCAGCGCATACCGGCCCTATCCGCGCTTCCGGACGGCCGAAGGCGCGGTCGGCGAGTATAATGGCAAGTTCATGAGCGGCCAGTTCGTGTTGCGGGGTGCCTCCTGCGCCACGCCGCGCGGCCATTCGCGGCCCTGCTACCGCAACTTCTTCTACCCCCATCAGCGCTGGCAGTTCACCGGCGTCCGTCTTGCAAAGGATCTGTGATGCTGCTGGCCGACGACGGACCGATGGCGACCCGCGCCGACCCCGCCTTTCGCGCCGACGTGCTCGCCGGACTGTCCTTGCCGCAAAAGGCGGTTCCGGCGCGCTGGTTCTACGACCGCAAGGGGTCCGAGCTGTTCGAGGACATCACCGGCCTGCCCGAATATTATCCGACCCGCGCGGAAACCGCGATCCTGGAGACCGTCTGCCCCGAACTGGTCGGTGCGGTCGGCGAGGGGGCGGCAGTGGTCGAGTTCGGATCGGGATCGTCGGTCAAGACGCCGATCGTGCTGAACTGCATCGAGCCCGCCGCCTATGTCCCGATCGATATTTCGGGCGATTTCCTGCGGACGTCGGCGGCGACGCTGGCCGCGCAGTTCCCCGGCCTGCCCGTGCTGCCGGTCGAGGCCGATTTCATGAATCCCGTTCCGCTGCCGGCGGAAGTCGCGGACATGCCCAAGCTGGGCTTCTTTCCCGGATCGACGATCGGGAACATGGAGCCGCTGGCGGCGGGCACGCTGCTGCGGGCGATGCGCGACTGGCTGGGCGAGGGGGCGATGTTGTTGATCGGGATCGACCGGATCAAGGACGAAGCGACGCTGGTCGCCGCCTATGACGACGCGGCGGGGGTGACGGCGGCGTTCAACCGCAACCTGCTGGACCGGATCAACCGCGAACTGTCGGGCACGGTACCGGTCGACGCGTTCGTGCATGAGGCGCGCTGGAACGACGATGCCGCGCGGATCGAGATGCACCTGCGGGCGACGCGCGACCTTGCCTTCACCGTCGACGGCCGGGCGTTCGCGATGCAGGCCGGGGAGACGATCCATACCGAGAACAGCCACAAATATGGCGATCGCGATGCGCGGCTGCTGCTGCGCAGCGGCGGGTGGACGCCGGTCGGGCAGTGGTGCGGGGATGGCGCGTTCTGCGTGATCCTGGCCGAAGCGCGACCGGTGCCGATCGCGCCATGATCCGCTGGTTGCTGGCAATCACCGCGCTGGCCGTCGCGCTGCCGGCCGCCGCGCGCGACCTGACCGTGATGAGCCTCAACATCCGGCTGCCTGCCGATGGCGATGGCCCGAACCGGTGGGAACTCCGCCGCGACCTGACCGCCGCGACGATCGCGCGCGCCGACCCCGACGTCATCGGCACGCAGGAACTGTTCAAGCGACAGGGCGACGATCTGGTCGCGCGCCTGCCGCGCTATCGCTGGATCGGGACCGGGCGCAGTGGCACCGGCACGGCCGACGACGAGCATATGGGCATCTTCTACCGCGCCGACCGGTTGCGGGTCGAACGCTGGGGCAATTTCTGGCTGTCGGACACGCCGCACGTGGCGGGCAGCATCACCTGGGGCAACCTCTATCCGCGAATGGTGACTTGGGCGATCTTTCGGGCGCGGGACGGCCAAGGGTTCGCGATGTTCAACACGCATCTGCCCTATCGTGCCGAGGACGAGCCCGCACGGGAAAAGGGTGCGGCGCTGTTGGCGTCACGGATTCCGGCAATCGCCGGCGACCTGCCGGTGGTGGTGACAGGCGATTTCAACACCGTGCCCGACAGTGCGACGCATGCCCGGCTGGCACGCGACCTGTCCGACGTGTGGACCACGACGCGCGTGCGCAGCGGGCCGGACGCGACGTTCCACGGCTTCACCGGCAAACCCGACCGGCGGATCGACTGGATCTTCACCAGGGGCTTCGTCGCCAGTTCCGTGCGGACGATCGACACGCGACGGGGGGTGCTGTTCCCGTCGGATCATTATCCGGTCGTGGCGACGCTGCG
This sequence comes from Sphingomonas hengshuiensis, assembly GCA_003240755.1. Lineage (GTDB taxonomy): Bacteria > Pseudomonadota > Alphaproteobacteria > Sphingomonadales > Sphingomonadaceae > Sphingomonas > Sphingomonas hengshuiensis_A. The sequence goes on from QFNF01000001.1 coordinate 66,137, forward strand.
GCGCTGATCGCCATTGGCGTTGCGCGTGGGACACGGCGCAACGGCGGGTCGGGCGTGATGAGGTCCTAGCGGATCACCCGCGTCGCCCAGGTGCGGATGAAGTCGGGATTGCCGCGACATTCCGCCATTTCGCGGCGTTCGATCAGGCGGAAGCGTGCGCCATCCCACGCGTAGCGCTGCATGACGCCACAGTCGCCGAGCCCGCGTCCCTTTGCGAAGGTGGCGAGGATGCCGTCGTCGAACGTCGCATTATAGACCATGTCCCCGTCGGAATCGCCCGCGAGGGGCGCATCGAACGATACCGGGACGGCGGTGCCCCGTTCGATCACGAACAGCGCGGAGAGGACATTATATGCCCCTGTCGCACAGGGCACGATGGCCAGCGTGCGCGGACCGTCGAGCGTCTTGGTCGTAACGTCGGGCAGGTGGTCGTCGTCGTCGCAACCGGCCATGTCGCGCATCCGGGTGATGAGCAGCGGATCGAGCAGTGCCGCTTCGCCCCGGATCGTCGCGGCGCGGACGACCGGCAGCGGCGGGGCGGGGCGGGTGTCGGGCTTGCCGCCGCGGGCAACGATCGCGCCGGTGGTGCCCACGCGTCCCTGGCGGTCGTCGATCCGGCGCAATACCGCCGAAGCACCCTTCAGCGGCAGGGTGGCGACTGTCGTGCCGCCGGCATCGATCAGGGTCAGGGTCCGGCCCGTGGCGAGCCTGGTTGCCAGCGCCATCGCCGGGGCGCCGGTCAGCGCGATGGCGTCGTCCCGCCGCGTGCCGCCGCGCATGACCGCTTCGCCATCGACCTGCGCGGTCAGGGGCAGCGTGATCGGTTCCCGGCTGCGTAGCCGGATCGCGAGCGGGGCGCCGGGGCCGGGGCCGCGTTCGATCGACAGGGTGAGGGCGGGGCCGTCCCCGTCCTCCGGCATCAGCGTTCCCGCCTGACAGGTCCCGCCATTGTCGCAGCCCACCGCCCAGTCGCCGAAGCGGGCAAGCGGCAGCGGGCGGGGCGGCGTCGCCATGTCGGCGACCGGGGTGGCGGGCGTCGCCGATGCGCCGGGCGAGGGTGCGGGCGGTTCCGATCCGCCGTTGCAGGCGGGAAGCGTCAGCGACAGGGCAAGTGGCAGGAAACGGCGCATGGAGGTGCGATACCGGCATGCGCGGGTGATCGAAAGCCGCTATTGCCGCGTTCGAGCCGTGAAACGGCAATGCAGAGAGGACGAACGATGAAGACGATTGGCGTGATCGGCGCAGGGCAGATGGGAGCGGGCATCGCCCAGGTATCGGCACAGGCGGGCCATGCGGTGCTGCTGTCGGACATATCGGTCGATCGGGCGCAGGCGGGCAAGGACGGGATCGCCAGGCAACTGGCGCGGGCCGTGTCGAAGGAGAAGATCACCCAGGCCGATGCCGACGCCGCGCTCGCGCAGATCACCCCGGTCGGCGATCTGGCGGCGATGGGACCGTGCGACCTGGTGATCGAGGCGGCGACCGAGCGGGAAGCGATCAAGCGCCAGATCTTCGAAACCGTCGGCAAGGCGCTGTCCGATACCGCGATCCTTGCCAGCAACACCTCGTCGATCCCGATCACGCGGCTGGCGCAGGCGGCACCCGACCCGGCCCGGTTCATGGGCGTGCATTTCTTCAATCCGGTGCCGGTCATGGGCCTGATCGAGCTGATCCGCGGCCTTGCCACCAGCGACGCGACGGTGGCGGCGGTCGAGGCGTTCGGACAGAGCCTGAACAAGCGGATCGTCCATGCCAACGACGCGCCGGGCTTCATCGTCAACCGCGTGCTGATGCCGATGCTGAACGAGGCGTGCTTCGCGCTGGGCGAGGGCGTGGCGACGATCCCCGACATCGATGCCGCGTGCCAGCTTGGCCTCAATCACCCGATGGGGCCGTTCACGCTTGCCGACTTCATCGGGCTGGACACCTGTCTGGAGATCACCCGCGTCCTGTTCGAAGGGACCGGCGATCCCAAGTTCCGCCCGGCGCCGCTGCTGGTCAAATATGTCGAGGCCGGCTGGTACGGGCGGAAGGCAAAGCGCGGCTTCTACGATTATTCGGGCGCGGAGCCGGTGCCGACCAGGTAAAGGGTGCTGGGTTTCGCAGTCGTATACCCACGAGTGGCGACTTGCTTCGTCGTGGTTGGAGCAGCAGCGGCGTTCGTGCTGGCCAGGCAAGGTGGCATCAAAATCATCATCGAAGCGGCTAAGGAAGAGGTGGGTTAGTATAACCCTGTCGATCACGACACTGGCAAAAAACCTCGAACTGTTCGGGCTGACGAGCGAGGACGTCTTCGTCAGCCCGACCAAGGCTTGGATCGGATCGGCGCTTCGTTCGTAGGACGCGGAATTGCCTGTCTATTCTTGTTGTCACTCCCGCGGAGGCGGGAGTCCATATGCATGACCGTCGCCACTCCAGCCCCAATATAGGCGTCTATGGATTCCCGCCTTCGCGGGAATGACGAACATTCGCGATGATCGCTGGGTGTCGACCGGCGCCTATATGAACGTCGCGACGGTCGCGCGATAGATGGCGGGCAGGATGATCCCCTGCAGGATGCCGATCAGCACCAGCACCACGAACGGCGCGAAGTCGAGCGCGCCGAAATCGGGCAGGATCCGCCGGATCGGGCGATAGATCGGTTCGGTCACGGTCGCGAGGCCGCGATAGAGCGAACGGATGAAGTCGTTATGGGTGTTGATGACGTTGAACGCGATCAGGATCGACAGGAGCGCCTGTACGATGATGATCCACCACACCACGTTCAGCAGCACCTGAATGATATCGAGCAGGACGTTCAACGCATCGGGCCTTTCGCGAGTTCGCTTCGACTATAGGGACGCGGACGCGCCGGTCCAACCCTCAGGCATGGACCAGCGTGCCGGCACCCTGTTCGGTGAAGATTTCGAGCAGCATGCCGTGCGGTACGCGTCCGTCGAGGATGACCGCCGCGTCGACGCCCTGCGCCACCGCCGACACGCAGGTTTCGACCTTCGGTATCATGCCGCCCTTGATCGTGCCGTCGGCCTTCAGTTCGGCGATGCGCGCCGGGTCGAGGTCGGTCAGCAGCGCACCGGTCTTGTCGAGCACGCCCGCGACGTCGGTCAGCAGGAAGAAGCGCGACGCGCCCATCGCGCCGGCGATCGACCCGGCCATGGTGTCGGCATTGATATTGTAGGTCTGGCCATCGGCGCCCAGCGCCACCGGGGCGACGACCGGGATGAAGCCGTCGCGCGCCAGGCTGTGCAGGATGGTCGGATCGACCGCGACCGGCGTGCCGACAAAGCCCAGATCGACATGGCGTTCGATCCCCTGCGCGCGGTCGGGTTCGCTGCGGCCGACCTTTTGCGCGGTGACGAGGCGCGCATCCTTGCCCGAAATGCCGACCGCCTTGCCGCCGGCCGCCGCGATCCACGCGACGATTTCCTTGTTGATCTTGCCCGCCAGCACCATTTCCGCGACCTCGGCGGTGGCGGCGTCGGTGACGCGCAGGCCGTCGACGAAGCGCGATTCGACGCCGAGGCGCTTCAGCATCGCGCCGATCTGCGGGCCGCCGCCATGGACGACGACGGGGTTGATGCCGACCTGTTTGAGCAGCACCACATCCTCGGCGAAGTCGCGCGCGAGTTCGGGGTCGCCCATGGCGTGGCCGCCATATTTCACCACGAAGGTGCGACCGGCATAGCGTTGCAGATAGGGCAGCGCCTCGGTCAGCGTTTCCGCCTTGGCGAGCATCTTCGGGTCGGGTGCGTTCGTCATGGCGCGCGCCTTAGCGGGGTGTGGGGAAAGAGGAAAGAATTGGGTTGGGCGATCAGACCTTGCCGCGATCCAGCCGGCGGCCAAGCCCGACAAAGGCGTAGATCAGCGGCGGGACGAGGACGATCGACAGTGCGACCTTTGCCAGCATCTGTCCCACGACGAGCTGGCCGATCGGGAATACGCCGTAGAAGGCGACGGTGATGAAGATCAGCGTGTCGACGATCTGCGACAGCACGCTGGAAACGGCGGCGCGCAGCCACAGCAGCCGGCCCTGCCCGCGTTTCAGCCAGCCGAAGATCGTGACGTTCAGCGTCTGCGACACGCCATAGGCGACGATCCCCGCCATCCAGATGCGCAGGTTGGAGCGCATGACAAGGTCGAAGGCGGCCAGCCGGTCGGCCTCCATGCTGGCGGCGGCGGGCAGTTCGAGGACGATCGCGACCAGCAGCATCGAGGCGAGCAGCGGCAGGAAGCCGAACCACACCAGATGCTTGGCCCGCAGCGCGCCATAGAGTTCGGCGACCGCGCTCGACACCACGACCAGCAGCAGGAACGCGAAGATGCCGGCTTCGACCGCGAGCGGGCCGATCGCGACCTGCTTGTTGCCGAGCACCCCGGCGATGCAGACCATGCCGCCATAGAAGATCGAGAAGATGAACAGCGCGCGGGGAATGGTGATCGTGGCCGGCGCCGGCGGGGGAGGGGTCGTCATGGCCCTTGCTAGTCCCGAAAACCGCCGATGGCAAAAGCGTTTGTCGCCGCTGGCGTCGCGGGCACCGGCATGGCATGTCACGACGGTTTGGGCCGTCCGGGGCGGGCGGCGGGGCAGGGTAAGCGCTTACATGAACCGTTTTCTGATCGGCATCGCCGGCATCGTCGTGATTCTGGGGATCGCCGTCGCATTGTCGACCAACCGCCGGGCGATCCGGCCCCGCGTGGTCGGCGCGGCCTTCGCGCTGCAGGTCGGGATCGCGGTGCTGGTGCTCTATACGCCATGGGGCAAGAACGTGCTGGGTTTCCTGTCGGGCGGGGTCGCCAACCTGCTGGCCTATGCCAATGCCGGCACGTCGTTCCTGTTCGGGCCGCTCGCCCGGCCCGAAATCGGCGGGCAGAGCTTCGCGATCGCGGCGCTGCCGGTCATCATCTTCTTCGCCTCGCTGGTGTCGATCCTCTATTATCTGGGGATCATGCAGCTTGTCGTGCGCTGGATCGGCGGCGGCATCGAGAAGGTGATCGGCGTCAGCAAGGTCGAATCGCTGTGCGCGGCCGCCAACATCTTCGTCGGGCAGAGTGAATCGCCGCTGGTGATCCGCCCCTATCTGGCGGGCCTTACCCCCGCGCAGCTCTTCACCGTCATGACCAGCGGCATGGCGGGCGTGGCCGGCACGATCCTCGCAGCCTATGCATCGATGGGCATCCGCATCGATTTCCTGCTCGCCGCCAGCTTCATGGCGGCGCCGGGCGGCATCCTGATGGCCAAGATCATCATGCCCGACGTGCCCGAGCCGGTGGCGGGCGAACTGCCGCCGGGCGATGTCGACGGGCCCGGCCGCGAGGCGGCGGCAATCGCGCTGGCCGAAGCGACGCATGACGAGGAACGTCCGGCCAACATCATCATGGCGGCGGCGCAGGGCGCGCAGACCGGTGTCCGGCTGGCGGTGGCGGTCGGCGCGATGGTGCTGGCGTTCGTCGCGCTGGTGGCGCTGGCCAACGGGCTGCTCGGCGGGATCGGCAACTGGTTCGGGGTGGCGGACCTGAGCTTCCAGCGGCTGCTCGGCTATGTCTTTGCGCCGGTCATGTATCTGCTGAACGTGCCGTGGAGCGAGGCGGGGATTGCCGGCGGGCTGTTCGGGCAGAAGGTCGTGCTGAACGAATTCGTCGCGTACATCTCGCTCGGCGAGGCGAGCGGCCAGTTGTCGACGCGGACGATCGCGATCATCACCTTTGCGCTGTGCGGCTTCGCCAACTTCTCGTCGATCGCGATCCAGATGGCGGTGACGGGCAGCCTGGCACCCAACCAGCGGCCGGTGATCGCCCGGCTGGGCATCCGCGCGCTGATCGCCGGCAGCCTCGCCAACCTGATGTCGGCGGCGCTGGCGGGGCTGCTGCTGAGCTGAACCGGACGCGGCATAAACGCCTTGTTTACGGCGCGGACGCTAGACAAAGCCGGAATGCGCCCGGTGCGGCGTGCGGTTGAGTAGCGGGGACGCGGGCATGAACGACGAACTGATCGATCAGCGGGTGCTGGCGGCGGCGCGCACGGAGCTGGGCGCGAACTTCGTCCGGATCCTCGGGTATTTCCGCGAGGACGGCGTGAAGTCGGTCCGCGCGATCGAGGCGGCGATGCGCGATCAGAACGCCGCGGCGATGGTGCTGCCCGCGCACACGCTGAAGGGGGAATCGCGCCAGTTCGGCGCGGAGATGCTGGCCGATCTGGCCGAGGTGATCGAGGCGATCGCGCGCGATTGCGTCGAGAGGCGCGACGTGCCGACCGAGGCGCTGGAGCATGTCGCGCGGTTGCGCCCCGCCTTCGATGCGACGCTGGCGATGCTCGACCGCGACACCAATCCGCTCGCTACCCGTCGCCCGGCCGGGTTCGGCAAGCGCCCCGTCGCACTGTAGTCTCCAGGGGAGCAGGCGCCGGGGGCCCGGCGGGGTTCCCGCTGTGCTGCCCGCACCATGCCGGCCGGCCACGCGCCACGCGGCCGGCCGGCCGGATCAGGCGTGCTTGTCGTATTCGGCGACCGAATTGAGCTGGACGTAGTTCTGCAGCCCCATGCGCTCGATCATCTCGAACTGGGTTTCCAGCGTGTCGACATGCTCTTCCTCGTTCGACAGGATTTCGGCGAACAGGTCGCGGCTGACGAAATCGCGGATGCTCTCGCAATAGGCGACGGCCTCGCGCAGTTGCGCCACCGCCTCGACCTCGATCGCGAGGTCGGCCTTGAGCACTTCCTCGACCGTCTCGCCGACGCGCAGGCGGCCGAGCAACTGGAAGTTCGGCAGGCCGTCGAGGAACAGGATACGCTCGGCCAGCCGGTCGGCGTGCTTCATCTCGTCGATCGATTCGTGGCGTTCGAACTGGGCGAGCTTATGGACGCCCCAATGGTCGAGCAGGCGGTAATGCAGCCAATATTGATTGACCGCCGTCAGCTCGTTCCGGAGTGCCTCGTTGAGGAACTCGATAACCCTTGCATCGCCCTTCACGTCGTTCGTCCTTCATCTGGTGATGGACGGTCCTTACGCGGTTTGGCGGCGCAGCAACAGCCGAAAAATGGCGGAAATCCGCGGGTTTTGCCAGGTGCGAACGCTATGCAGCCGCACGCTCCGCATCGATAATGGCTCGCGCGAACGGGACGCATTGGCCGCATTTGGCCTGGCATCCCAGCGCGCGATACGCCTGGCAGGCGCTGTTCGCGCCGCCGCGTGCCGCCGCGCGCACATCGCGTTCCTTCAGGGCATTACAGACGCATACGACCATCTTCGATCCTCGCTCCGACGAGGCAGCTTATAATGGTAGTGAAAGTCGTTCGCAACAACTGTTGCGGATGATTCGCATCACTTCATCGCAGCGGCACGCTCGACCGGACGCGCAGCGTTTGCCATTGCCAGCGCGCAAGGCTGCGCCACAGCCATTCGAACGGGCCGTAGCGATAGCGGGCGAGCCACGGCGCGGACCAGGCCAGCATGAGGCCGCACATCGCCAGCACCGGCAGGTAGAGCGCGGCGCGCGGCCACCGCCCGAACTGGCCGAGGCCCCAGCCGTAGAAGACGAAGCACATCACGATGCTGCTCGCGAGATAGTTGCTGAGCGCCATCCGCCCGACCGCGGCGAGACGCGCCGCGATCGCCCCGCCGGGCCGGGCCAGCAGCAGGATCGCGGCGGCATAGCCCGGTATCAGGATCGCGCGCAGCGGCGGGGCCATCGCGAACGCACCGGCGAGGATCGCGCCGGTGTCGAGCCCGCGCGAGAACATCCACAGGGCAAGGCCGCCATGGCCGGCCGCGCCGATCCCGATGCCGGTCGCGGCCCATCGGCGCAGCCGGTGGCGGGGCCACGCGCCGGTCAGCATCCCGCTGCGCAGCGCGGCCATGCCGAACAGCATATAGCCAAGCGTCTCGAACCCGATGAAGAGGACGTTGAACAGCGTGGTCGGCAGTTCCCCCGCATTGTGATGGAAGATGCCGGCATAGGACCCGCGGAACAGCGCGATCTCCCCGGCCAACAGCGCCGGAGCGGGGATGCCGAAGCCGTTCTCGACGTCGCGCAGCCCCTGTATGGCGGCGGGGGTGCGGGCGGCCTCCATTGCATGATAGGACAGGACGATCGAGCCGAGGAACAGCCAGGTGATCGCGGCGAACAGGATGCCGAACGCGACCATCCGCCGGACCGAGAGCCTGCGCAAGGTGTAAGCGACCGCACCGACCAGCGCATAATGCATCAATATGTCGCCCGACCATAGCAGCGTGGCATGGCCGAGGCCGAGGACGAACAGCCATGCCATCCGCCGGGAATGGACCGCCGCCGGGTCCGCGCCGCCCGCCTGCGCCCGGTCGACGACCAGCAGCAGCGACGCGCCGAACAGGAACGAGAACAGCCCGCGCATCTTTCCGTCGAACGCGACCATCGTCATGGCATAGGCCCACAGGTCCGCCGGACGCTCCAGCCCCCATGCACGGGGGCTGAGCCGGGCAGCATCGGGCAGCGCGAAGCCGAGGATGTTGACGAACAGGATGCCCATCACCGCCACCCCGCGCACCACGTCGAGCGTGACGATGCGGTCGATGGCGGGGCGGGGGTCGGTCATGGCACTTCCCTGCCCGATCGCGCGGGCAGGGGGAAGCGCATCAGGCGGGCGCGGCGGCGGCGGTGCATCGCCGCGGGTTCGGGATGCCCCGGGCGTGCCGGAGGTCATGCCGGGGGCATGACCGACCCGCGCCTATGCCACCGCTCCCATCAGCGCCGGAAAGAAGCCTTCGTGTGCGGCGCGCAGCTCGGCGAGCGATACGGCGAAGTCGCCATCGGTCAGTTCGAAGATGATCCGGCTGCCGATGGTCCGGCCGATCGGTTCGGCATCGACCCCGGCCTTTTCCGCGCCCTGCAGGAATTCGAGCAGCGCATGGTCGTGGACGGTGACGATATAGACGCCCTGATCCTCGGCAAAGAGCGAGCGCGCGATGTCGTCGAACGGCAGCTTGCGGTCGAGGATCGCGCCGACATTGCCGGCCAGCGCCATTTCCGCCACCGTCACCGCGACACCACCATCGGACACGTCATGGCAGGCGGTGATCTGGCCCGACAGGATCGCGCGGCGGATATAGCCGCCGGTGCGGCGCTCGCCGTCGAGATCGACCGGCGGCGGCGGCCCTTCCTCGCGGCCGTGCAGTTCGCGCAGCCACAGCGACTGGCCGAGCGAGCCGGTGCGGTCGCCGACCCGCAGGATGATGTCGCCGGTCTGCTTGAAGGCGATGGTCGCCGATTTCTGCCAATCGGCGAGCAGGCCGACGCCCCCGATCGCCGGGGTCGGCAGGATCGCCGAGCCGCCGCCGGTCGCCTTGGATTCATTGTAGAGCGACACGTTGCCCGACACGATCGGGAAGTCGAGCGCGCGGCATGCCTCGCTCATCCCCTCGAGGCAGCCGACGATCTGGCCCATGATCTCGGGCCGCTGCGGATTGGCGAAGTTGAGGCAGTTGGTGACGGCCAGCGGCGTCGCGCCGACGGCGGTCAGGTTGCGATAGGCTTCGGCGATCGCCTGTTTGCCGCCCTCGACCGGATCGGCGAAGCAATAGCGCGGGGTGCAGTCGGTGGTCATTGCCAGCGCCTTTTGCGTGCCGTGCACGCGTACCACCGCCGCATCGCCGCCGGGGCGCTGTACGGTGTCGGCACCGACCATATGGTCATACTGTTCCCAGATCCAGCGACGCGAGGCGATGTCGGGCGATCCCATCAGCTTGAGCAGATCGGCGGCCGGATCGGTGCATTCGGGCACGTCGGTCAGTTCGGCGGGCGTGGGCGTGGGTACGTGCGGCCGGTCGTAGAGCGGCGCGTCGTCGGCCAGCGGGGCGAGCGGAATGTCGGCGACGACATCGCCCTGCCATTTGAGCACCATCCGGCCGGTGTCGGTGACTTGGCCGATGACCGCGAAGTCCAGTTCCCATTTGTCGAAGATCGCGCGGGCGAAATCCTCGCGGCCGGGCTTGAGCACCATGAGCATCCGCTCCTGGCTTTCCGACAGCATCATCTCGTACGGGGTCATGCCGGTTTCGCGCTGCGGCACGTCGTCCATGACCAGTTCGATGCCGACCCCGCCCTTCGACGCCATCTCGACCGAGGAGGAGGTGAGGCCGGCGGCGCCCATGTCCTGGATCGCGACGATCGCGTCCGACGCCATCAGTTCGAGACACGCCTCGATCAGCAGCTTTTCGGTGAAGGGGTCGCCGACCTGCACGGTCGGGCGCTTTTCCTCGGCATCCTCGCCGAAGTCGGCCGACGCCATGGTCGCGCCGTGGATGCCGTCGCGCCCGGTCTTGGACCCGACATAGACGATCGGATTGCCGACGCCCGATGCGGCCGAATAGAAGATCCTGTCCGTATCGGCGATGCCGACGGTCATCGCGTTGACGAGGATGTTGCCGTCATAGGCGGGGTGGAAATTCACCTCGCCCCCCACGGTCGGAACGCCGACGCAATTGCCATAGCCGCCGATGCCGTGGACGACACCGGCGATCAGGTGGCGCATCTTCGGATGGTCGGGCCGGCCGAAACGCAGGGCGTTGAGGTTCGCGATCGGGCGCGCGCCCATGGTGAACACGTCGCGCAGGATGCCGCCGACGCCCGTCGCCGCACCCTGATAGGGTTCGATATAGGACGGGTGGTTGTGGCTCTCCATCTTGAAGATCGCCGCCTGCCCGTCGCCGATATCGATGACGCCGGCATTCTCGCCCGGACCGCAAATCACCTGACGCCCGGTGGTCGGCAGCTTCTTGAGGTGGATGCGGCTCGACTTGTAGCTGCAATGTTCCGACCACATGACCGAGAAGATGCCGAGTTCGGTCAGGTTCGGCTCGCGCCCCATCGCGTGCAGCACGCGGTCATATTCCTCGGGCGACAGGCCGTGTTCGGCGACGATCTCGGGCGTGATCTGGGTCATGGGTCGCCTCTAGCGTGGCAAGCGGGACGGTGCCAGCCGGTTTGTCGCGCACCCGCTTGTCACAATCGGGCAATGTTGCGTTGCAAAATTGGTACAGTATTGGAACAAATGTCACATGCGGCATTTATAAGGTTCCGGGATCGCCCATGATCGTGGGAACCCATTGGGACGCCAAGCGTCGGTGGCCCGCGTCGCCGAGCTCGGCGTAGCATGGCATCATGCCGAGTAAGGGAGAATCTGAATGGTTTCGAAGTTTCTGACGGCGATCGCCGCCACGTCGCTGGCCGCAGCGCCGGTCGCCGCCAACGCTGCGCAGAATGCGTCGGCGCTGTCGGTCGCCAAGTCGGTCCGCGCGACCGCCCCGACCAAGGGTGGCCAGAAGCTGGCCGGCGGCGGCATCGTATTCGCGCTGCTGGCAGCGGCGATCGTTGCAGGCGGCGTCATCATCGCCGTCGACGACGACGATTCGGACAGCAACTAAGTCCGGTATGGCGGGGCGTCCGTGCGGCGCCCCGCCACGCTTTCCCGTCAGCGCGGCGTATCGTCCCGCCGTTTCCACGCCTGCCACAGCATCAGGCCGAGCAGCGTACCGCCCGCGACGGTACCGCCCACCGCCACCGCGGTGACGACCGGCGATAGGCTGTTATCCGCCCGGTGCAGATGCGGGCGATGCTTTTTCAGCTTCTTGAGCAGCGGCGTCCGTTCCGACAGCGATTCGAACATCTCTCCCGGACCTTCGGGGTCGAGGATCTTGTTGTCGGCCAGCCATTCGGTCACTGCATCGAGGTCGGGGATCTCGTAAGGGTGCAGCGCGCGACCCTCCCCGCGCAGTTCCTCGATCGTCGCGATCAGCGAACCGGTCCGCGCCAGCGTCGATTCGACGTCCTCGCACTCGACCCCCAGATGTTCGGCGATCAGCGAGTTGCGGATACCGGCGATGGTACGGCATTCGTCGGCATTGGCGCTGCGCGTCGCGTCGATGGTCACGTCGCATTCGGTGTCGAGCCGGAGCGAGCGGTTGTTGAAGTTGGACGAGCCGACCCGCAGCAACTGGTCGTCGATCACCGTCACCTTGGCATGGACATAGATCGCGGTGCCGCCGGCGGTGAAGGGATGGTAGAGCCGCAGCCGGTCGTGGCGGTCGCGTTCCTTCAACGCCTTGAACAGCCGGGCACGGGCCGAATCCATCGCGACGGGTTCCAGCCAGCCTTCGGCCGTGGTCGGGTTGACGATCACGATCTCGGGACCGTCGGGCTCGTCGAGCCGCCGGGCGATCGCCTCGGCGACCTTGCGCGACGCGAAATACTGGCTTTCGGCGTAGAGGAAGCGTTCGGCGCGGGCGATCAGGTCGAGATACAGCGTCTCGATCTCGTGCACCGGTTCCTGGTTGGCCATTTCGGGAATGGTGCGCGCGACGGCGACCTCGACATCGGTGAAGTCGGCGTCGAGCCCGGTCGGCCAGCAGCCGCCGGTGTCGGTCGGCGCGGGCAGTTCCCCGCCACCCGAAATCGCCCAGCGCTGGCGACACATGTCGCCGAGCGCCGCGGCGACCGGCCCTTCGAGCGCGGTCGTGACGTCGTGCCATGGCTTGTAGGGGGTGCCGTCGGGTTCGATCCGGCGGGGATCGTCGTCGCGATGTTCGCGCGTGTCCCAGCGGTCGACGGTCATGTCGATCCCGCCGCAGAACGCGACATCGTCGTCGATCACCACGACCTTCTGATGATGCGATCCGGCGACCGGGTGGTGGCCGTCGAGGCGCATATGGACCTGCGGGTCCCGGATCCATTTCGCGATGCGGATCAGCGTCCGGCCATGGAACAGCGTCTTGATGGCGCCGGTGTCCCAGCGCAGGATATGGACCTGCAGCCCCGGCGTGCGGCGGACCAGCCAACTGATGAATTCGCCGACCTTTTCCGGGCCTTCGCTGGCCGGATCGGTCTTGAAGCGGATGCGCGCGTCGAAATCCCAGCCGATCAGCAATATCTGCTTCTTCGCCTTGAGCATCGCGTCGCGGGCATGGGTGAAATAATTGTCGGCATCGACCAGCACGGTCGCGCGCGTGGCGCGCTCGATCCGCCAGCAGTTGCGACCCGGTTCGAGCAGGGGGGTGTGACGCGCCATGCGTTCAGCCATGGCATCCTATCGTGACGGTTCCAAGCGATTGAAGCGCTTTACGCGGTTTTGTCGCGTCAAAGGTCACGAAGGGTCACGCGCGCACGCGATACGCGGGCGGTTGCGCCGGCCGGGCAGCAGCAGGCAGGAAAACGGTCCGACCCGGAACGGGGGCGTTACAGCAGTTCGCGGACGCGTTCGGGCGGGCGGGCGATCAGCGTGCCCCTGGCGGTCTCGACGATCGGGCGTTCGATGAGGATCGGATGGGCGGCCATCGCGTCGAGGATCCGCGCGTCGTCGGCGTCCTTCAGCGTTCCGGCTTCGCGCTCGCCCGTGCGCAACGCATCGCGCGGGGTGAGGTGCGCGCGGGCCAGCAGCGCGGCGAGGGCGTGGCGGGTCAGCGGGGTCTTGAGATATTCGACGATGGTGATGTCGGCGCCGGCTTCGGTCAGGATCGCCAGCGCGGCGCGGGATTTCGAACAGCGCGGGTTGTGATAGATGGTGGCCTGCATTTCCGATCCTTTCCGCCAAGTGGCGCCCGCCCGCCCCGGCGAGGGGGCGGCGGGGGCGACGCGCGCCAGCAGCGCCGCGTTCCCGCCACCCCTTTGCGGGCGGATGGTCAGTCGTTCCGGGCCAGCCAGTCTTCCAGCCACTTGATGGTATAGTCGCCCGCCTGGAATTCCGGATCGTCGAGCAGCGCCTGGTGGAGCGGGATGGTGGTCTTCATCCCCTCGATCACGAACTCTTCGAGGGCACGGCGCAGGCGCATCAGGCAGCGTTCGCGCGTGGTGCCATAGACGATCAGCTTGGCGATCATGCTGTCGTAATAAGGCGGCACCTTGTAGCCGGCGTACAGGCCGCTATCGACGCGGACGTGCATGCCGCCGGGCGCATGGAAATGCTTCACCGTGCCCGGCGACGGCGCGAAGGTGCGCGGGTCCTCGGCATTGATGCGGCATTCGATCGCGTGGCCGTGAAAGCGGATCTGTTCCTGCTCGCACGACAGGCCGTGCCCTTCCGCGACGCGGATTTGTTCGCGGACGAGGTCGAGGCCGGTTATCATTTCGGTCACAGGATGTTCAACCTGCAGGCGGGTATTCATCTCGATGAAATAGAATTCGCCGTCTTCCCACAGGAATTCGATCGTGCCGGCGCCGCGATAGCCCATGTCGGCCATCGCCCGGGCACAGATCGCGCCCATCCGTTCGCGATCGGCCTGCCCCAGCACGGGCGAGGGCGCTTCCTCCAGCACCTTCTGGTGGCGGCGTTGCAGCGAGCAGTCGCGCTCGCCCAGATGCACCGCCTTGCCATTGCCGTCGCCGAACACCTGGAATTCGATGTGGCGCGGGTTGCCGAGATATTTCTCCATATAGACGGTGGCGTCGCCGAACGCGGCCTTCGCCTCGCTGCCCGCCTGCTGCATCAGCGTTTCGAGGCTGTCCTCGCCGGCGCACACCTTCATGCCGCGCCCGCCGCCGCCCGACGCGGCCTTGATGATGACCGGATAGCCGATCGAGGCGGCGATCCTTTTGGCTTCGGCGACGTCGCTGATCGGGCCGTCGGAACCCGGCACCAGCGGCAGGCCGAGCTTGCCCGCGGTCCGCTTCGCCTCGACCTTGTCGCCCATCACCCGGATATGCTCGGGCTTGGGGCCGACGAAGATCAGGTTGTGCAGCTCGACGATCTCGGCGAACTTGGCGTTTTCCGACAGGAAGCCATAGCCCGGATGGATCGCGTCGGCGCCGCTGATCTCCGCCGCCGAGATGATGTTGGGGATGTTGAGATAGCTGTCGGTCGCCGAGGGCGGGCCGATGCAGACCGCTTCGTCCGCAAGGCGGACGTGCATCGCGTCGGCATCGGCGGTCGAATGGACCGCGACCGTCCTGATCCCCATTTCGTGACAGGCACGGTGGATGCGCAGCGCGATCTCTCCACGATTGGCGATCAGCAGTTTTTTGATGTCGGGCATTTTTCGTTCCTAGACCGCTGCACCGCGCCCCGACGTTCGTCCCGAGTAGCCATGGAGCGAAGTCGAAAGGGCGTATCGCAGGACGGCTGCTTCGATACGGGCCTTCGACAGGCTCAGTCCCTACTCAGCACGAACGGGGGGTGGGGGCGGGGCACATCGAGATTACTCTACCACCACCAGCGGCTGGTCGAATTCGACCGGCTGGCCGTTCGACACGAGGATCTGGGTGACGGTGCCGGCGGCGGGCGCGACGATCGGGTTCATGACCTTCATCGCCTCGACGATGACCAGCGTGTCGCCGGCGGCGACCTTCTGTCCGACCGTGACGAACGGCCTGGCTTCGGGATTGGCGGCGAGATAGACGGTGCCGACCATCGGCGAGGTGACGGGCGGAACGCTGCTGACCGGGGCGATGGCGGCGCCCGCCTCGATCGTGGCCGTCGCCGCGCTGGCGAGCTGCGGGGCGGGCGGCGGCGCATAGGCCGGGGCATAGCCGGCCGCGGCCTGTACCGGCGCGGGCTTGCGCACCACGCGAACCTTGCGCGCGCCGTCCTCTACCTCGACCTCGGTCAGGTCGGTTTCGTCGAGTACCTGGGCCAGCGCGCGGACGAGGTCGATGTCGACGCGCATCGCGTGGCTGGTGAACGGCGTTCCTTCACCCTGATTGTCGTCTGCCATTGTAACCCCCAAAAGGTATCTCTGTATAAAAAACCGCGCCCTTGTCAGATGCGGGCGGCCGCTTCAAGCGCGACCAGATAGGATGTCGCGCCGAACCCCGCCACCGTGCCCCGCGCGGCGCGCCCGACATAGCTGATATGGCGGAAGTCTTCGCGGGTGTGCGGATTGGACAGATGGACCTCGATCACGGGGGTCTTCACCGCCTTGATCGCGTCGTGGAGCGCGATGCTGGTATGGGTGAAGGCGCCGGCGTTGAGCAGCACCGCCTTCGCCCCCTCCGCCTGCGCCTCGTGCAGCCAGTCGACCAGATGGCCTTCATGGTTCGACTGGCGCAGGTCGATCTGGAGGTCCAGGTCGCGGGCGCGATCCTCCAGCATGCCGGCGATGTCGTCGAGCGTGTCCGACCCGTAGATGTCGGGTTCGCGCAGGCCGAGCAGGTTCAGGTTGGGACCGTTGAGGACGAAGACGGTGGCGGGCAACGGGGTGCTTTCGGTTGCGGGCGCGGGCGCGCGATCCCTATATGCAGTGCACCATACCCGGACCGGGCACGCGAAGTCGAGACGCGCATGCCCGAAGGAGACGACATGCACACCGACGGCACCATCACCATCACGGTCAATGGCGACCATATGCGCGTCCGCGAGGGCATCACGCTGGCCGAACTGGCGGCGCAGATCGGGCTGGTGCCCGAAAAGGTGGCGGTCGAACGCAATCTGGAGGTGGTGCCGAGATCGACGCTGAGCGACGTCAGGGTCGAGGACGGCGACGAGCTGGAGATCGTCCATTTCGTGGGAGGCGGCGACCATCCGGTCGCGCAGGCCGCGATCGATGGCGATACGTGGAGCGTCGCGGGCCGGACGTTCACCTCGCGGCTGATCGTCGGCACCGGCAAATACCGGGATTTCGAACAGAACGCCGCCGCCGTCGCCGCGTCGGGCGCGGAGATCGTGACCGTCGCGGTGCGCCGGGTGAACGTCAGCGATCCCAAGGCGCCGATGCTGACCGACTATATCGATCCGAAGAAGATCACCTATCTGCCCAACACCGCCGGCTGTTTCGATGCCGACAGCGCGATCCGGACGCTGCGGCTGGCGCGGGAAGCGGGCGGCTGGGACCTCGTCAAGCTGGAGGTGCTGGGCGAGGCGCGCACGCTGTATCCCGACATGGTCGAAACGCTGCGTGCGACCGAGGTGCTGGCCAGCGAAGGCTTTCTGCCGATGGTCTATTGCGTCGATGACCCGATCGCGGCGAAGCGGCTGGAGGATGCCGGCGCGGTCGCGATCATGCCGCTGGGCGCGCCGATCGGATCGGGGCTGGGCATCCAGAACCTGGTGACGATCCGGCTGATCGTCGAGGGGGCGAAGGTGCCGGTGCTGGTCGATGCCGGCGTGGGGCAGGCGTCGGACGCGGCGGTGGCGATGGAACTGGGCTGCGACGGGGTGCTGATGAACACCGCCATCGCCGAGGCGAAGGACCCGGTGCTGATGGCCGCCGCGATGAAGGCGGCGGTCGAGGCCGGGCGCATGGGATATCGCGCGGGGCGGATGCAGCGGCGCCGCTATGCCGATCCGTCGAGCCCGCTGGCCGGCCTGATATGAACCAAGTTTAATGGAACCGTCGGTGGCCCCTGCGCTTTGTATCCCCGCAATCCAGCGAGGGAAACCTCGCCAACCAACAGGAGCCATCCATGGGTGAATTCACCGACAAGCTCGCCGCCGCAGGCAACAAGGTCGCCGGCAATGTGAAGGAAGCCGTTGGCAAGGCGACCGACAACGAGCGCCTGGAAGCCGAGGGCGAGGCCCAGCAGCTCAAGGGCACCGGTCAGGACGTCAAGGGCAGCGTCAAGGGCGCGCTCGGCGACAAGATGTGATCTGACACGGACACCGCGTACCGCCGGGTAGTTGGCGGATGGAGTCCGCAAAGGGCCGCTCCGGGAAACCGGGGCGGCCCTTTTCGTCGTTGCCCTGCGGGACGGCGACGTTCGGCCATGGCGGGAACGGCGCGCCCACAACGCCCGGAACGTCGAACCGGGTCTGCTGCGTGCCGTGTGCCGACCCTTCCGGACGGGGCCGGTCGCCGTGGTGGCGGGACGCATGGTGCGGGTCCCCCCGCTGTCGCGCTGTCCGCCGGTCGGCATGCCGGGATCACCGCGATCGGATGGAATCGATCGTCGTGCCATGGGTGATGACGTTCATGTCGGTCCGCAGGTGCAGCAGCCGTACGCCGGTCCGCGCCAGCGCGCGGTCGAGCGCGGCGGCGAACTGCGCGGTCGTGTCCACCGTTTCGGCCCAGCCGCCATAGGCACGGGCGAGCGCCGCGAAATCGGGGTTGGCGAGCGCGGTGCCGCTGATCCGCGCGGGATATTCGCGTTCCTGATGCATGCGGATCGTGCCATAGCCGCCATTGTCGACCAGGATGACGAGCAGGTCGGCGCGGTGCTGGACGGCGGTGGCCAGTTCCTGTCCGTTCATCAGGAAGTCGCCGTCGCCCGCGATCGCGACCGCCAGCCGGTCCGGGCAGCGCAGCGCGGCGGCGACCGCGGCGGGGGTGCCATATCCCATCGCGCCGCAGGTCGGGGCGAGTTGCGTACCGCTCCAGCCATAATGCCAGTAGCGATGCCACCAGCCCGAGAAATTGCCGGCGCCGTTGCAGATGATCGTGTCGTGGCCCGACAGCCGTTCGCGCATCGCCGCGACGCAGGGGCCGAGGTCGAGCGTGACGTCGCGCGGGGCGGGGGTGGACCATGCGAGCCATTCGGCGTGCGCCTCGGCCGCGGCGGGGCGCGCCTGTGCGGGCGGATCGGCGCGGGCGAGCATGTCGGCAACGGCGAAGGGATCGGCGGCGATGGCCAGGTCGGCGCGGTACACCCGGTCGAGTTCGGCCGGGTCGGGATGGACGTGGATCAGCGTCTGGCCGGGATGATCGGGGGTGACGAGGGTATAGCCGTCGGTGGTCGCCTCCCCCAGCCGCGCGCCGATCACCAGCAGCAGGTCGGCGGCCTTGATCCGCCGGACCAGCCCGGGCGCGGGGCCGTAGCCGAGATTGCCGGCCCATGCGGGCGTATCGTTGGCGATCGCGTCCTGCCGGCGAAAGGCTCCGGCGACGGGGATGCCCCAGCGTTCGGCAAAGGCGGCGAAGGCGGCGCCGGTCGCCTGGTCCCAGCCCGCGCCGCCGACGATCGCCACCGGACGTTCGGCGTGGCGGAGACGGTCGAGCAGGCCGGCGAAGCTGGCGGGATCGAGCGTGGTTTCGAGTGGTGCCAGCGGCGGACGGTCGGCGACGACCGCTTCCTCGCACAGCATGTCCTCGGGCAGCGCGATCACCACCGGACCCGGCCGGCCCGACGTCGCGGTGCGCCACGCCCGCGCGACATATTCCGGAATGCGCGCCGGATCGTCGATGCGCAGCACCAGCTTGGCCAGCGGCGCGAACATCGTCGCGAAATCGACCTCCTGAAACCCTTCGCGGTCGCGCATCCCCCGGTCGACATCGCCGATGAACAGCAGCATCGGCACCGAATCCTGCATCGCGACATGCACCCCGATCGACGCATTGGTCGCACCGGGGCCGCGCGTGACGAAGGCGACGCCCGGCCGCCCGGTCAGCACGCCGTCGGCGCAGGCCATGAAGCCGACGCCGCCTTCCTGCCGACAGGTCACGAGGTCGATCGCCGGGGTGTCGTGCAGCGCATCCAGCACGGCGAGGAAGCTTTCGCCCGGCACGTGAAAGATGCGGTCGCAGCCCTGCGTGACGAGGGCATCGACCAGGATACGGCCACCGGTGCGGGAATCTGTCATGGCGCCACGCTAGCCGCCGGGGCGAACGGATGCCAGTGGGGTGGCAAAGTTGAAGGGCGGTTCAGGTTCTTGACCCGCCAGCGCCGCCATGCGTAATCCGGGCGGAGGATTTTTGGGAGAGTGGCGATGAGGAAGCTGTACCCGGATGCGCAGGCCGCGCTGGACGGGCTGCTGCACGACGGCATGACGCTGTGCGCGGGCGGTTTCGGGCTGTGCGGCATCCCCGAACGGCTGATCGACGCGATCGAGGCATCGGGGGTCCGGGACCTGACCATCGCCAGCAACAATGCCGGGATCGACGGACAGGGCCTGGGCAAGCTGTTGCGCAGCCGGCAGGTCAAGAAGATGATCTCCAGCTATGTCGGCGAGAACAAGGAATTCGAACGGCAATATCTGTCGGGCGAGCTGGAGGTCGAATTCTGTCCGCAGGGGACGCTGGCCGAACGCTGCCGCGCCGGCGGTGCGGGGATTCCGGGCTTCTATACCAAGACCGGGGTCGGCACGCTGATCGCGGAAGGCAAGGAAGTGAAGCAGTTCGACGGGCCGAACGGACCCGAAGACTATATCCTCGAACGCGGCATCCGCGCCGACGTGGCGATCATCAAGGGGTGGAAGGCCGACGAGGCGGGCAACCTCATCTTCCGCAAGACCGCGCGCAATTTCAACCAGCCGATGGCGACCGCGGCGGACATCTGTGTCGCGGAGGTCGAGGAAGTGGTGCCGGTGGGCACGCTGGATGCCGATGCGATCCATCTGCCCGGCATCTACGTGAAGCGGATGATCGTCGGCGCGCCGTACGACAAGCAGATCGAGTTCCGTACCGTGCGCGAGCGGGCATGATGCGGGCGGGTCGCGCGTTGACCCTCGGCATGGGCGCCGCCGCCCTGTCGGGCTGTGTCGTCGCGGTCGGGAACCGCTCGGCGCCGGTGGCGCCCGCCACGGTGTCGGGCGTGCCCGCGGGGATGCAGTATCTCTATGGATCGGGCGAGGCGGCGGGGGCGAGCCGGCAGACCTACGCCGCGCTGGTCCGCTATGTGCAGCAGTATCAGCGCGACCGCATGACGCTGCGGCGGATGCCGCTGTCGGCGGTGCTGGCGCCGGACGCGACGCTGGCGCAGCCGGGGCAACTGCCCTGCACCGGCGCGCCGGCGGTGGTGTTCGACGTCGACGAAACCGTGCTGCTCAACACCGGCTATGAATATGCGGACGCGCGTGGCGGCCTTGCCTATGACGCGGCGCGCTGGGAACGGTGGGAACGCTCCGACGGGCGTGCGACGCGGGCGGTGCCCGGCGCGGTCGAGGCGCTGGCGCAGCTCCGCGCGGCGGGCGTGACCGTCGTGTTCAATTCGAACCGCAACGCGGCGACCGCCGCGTTCACCGAAGGCGTGCTGAACCGCGCCGGGCTCGGCCCCGCCAAACATGGCAGCACGCTGTTCCTGAAGGGCGATGCGCCCGGCGGATCGGCCAAGGATGCCCGGCGGGCGCTGATCGCGTCCAGATTCTGCGTCGTCGCGCTGGTCGGCGACCAGCTCGGCGATTTCAGCGACCTGTTCAACACCGGCCTGAAACCCGCCGAACGGCGGGCGGCGGCCGATTCGCCGGCCATCGCCCCGCTATGGGGCAATGGCTGGTTCGTGCTGCCCAACCCCGTCTATGGCACCGCGCTGGCCGGTGATTTCGACGACGTGTTCCCCAACGACCTGCGCTGGAGCGATCCCGGCGCGCGCAAGGAGTAACCCCATGGCCTGGACCCGCGACGAGATGGCGGCACGCGCCGCGCGCGAGCTGAAGGACGGCTTCTACGTCAATCTGGGGATCGGCATCCCGACCCTGGTGGCGAACCACATCCCGGACGGCGTGGAAGTGACGCTGCAGTCGGAAAACGGGATGCTGGGCATCGGTCCGTTCCCCTATGCCGGCGAGGAAGACCCCGACCTCATCAACGCCGGCAAGCAGACGATCAGCGAACTGCCGCAATCGGTGTATTTCAGCAGCGCCGACAGCTTCGCGATGATCCGCGGCGGCCATATCGACCTGACCGTGCTGGGGGCGATGGAGGTGTCGGAAAAGGGCGACATCGCCAACTGGATGATCCCGGGCAAGATGGTGAAGGGCATGGGCGGGGCGATGGACCTCGTTGCGGGCGTGAAAAAGATCATCGTCGTGATGGAACACACGTCGAAGAACGGCGACCCGAAATTCATTCCGGAATGCACGCTGCCGCTGACCGGGCTGGGGGTGGTCGACATGATCGTCACCGACCTGGCGGTGTTCGCGCGGCCCGACCATGCCAGCCCGTTCCGGCTGATCGAGACCGCGCCGGGGGTGACGCCGCAGGCGGTGCGCGAAAAGACGACGGCGGCGTACGAGGAATAGCGGCGGCTGCCCGGCCGGACGACGCGCAGCGGGCGGCGAAGCCCGGCACCACGATGAAAATACCAGTGATCGGTAATAAAATGTCGTGCGACCTTCCTTCGCCGCGTATTTTCGTTTAACGGGCAGCCATGAGCAGCGCCCCGCAAACCCTGTACGAAAAGATCTGGAACGACCATGTCGTCGAACGGCGGGAGGATGGCACCTGCCTGATCTATATCGACCGGCACCTCGTCCATGAAGTGACCAGCCCGCAGGCGTTTGCCGGGCTGCGCGCCGCTGGGCGGCGGGTGCGGCGGCCCGAACTGACGCTGGCGGTGCCCGACCACAACCTGCCGACGACGCCGCGCGTCGATGCCGCGGGCAACCGCCTGCCGATCGCCGATCCGGCCAGCGCCAGCCAGTTGGCGGCACTGGAAAGGAACGCGCCCGACTTCGGCATCCGCTATATCGACGCGACCGCCGCCGAACAGGGGATCGTCCATGTCGTGGGACCGGAGCAGGGTTTCACGCTGCCGGGCACGACGCTTGTATGCGGCGACAGCCATACCAGCGCGCACGGCGCGCTGGGCGCGCTGGCATTCGGCATCGGCACCAGCGAGGTCGAGCATGTCCTCGCCACGCAGACGCTGTTGCTGCAGCAGTCGAAGACGATGGAGATCCGCGTCGACGGGACGCTCGGCTATGGCGTGTCGGCCAAGGACGTGGTGCTGGCGATCATCGGCAGGACCGGGGCGGCGGGGGGCACCGGCTATGTCGTCGAATATACCGGCGAGGTCATTCGCAGCCTGTCGATCGAGGGGCGGTTGACGGTCAGCAACATGTCGATCGAAGGCGGCGCGCGCGCCGGGCTGATCGCGCCCGACGAGGCGACCTTCGCGTATCTCAAAGGGCGACCGATGGCGCCCCGGGGCGCGGACTGGGACCGGGCGGTCGATTACTGGCGGACGCTGCCGAGCGATGCGGGCGCGCGGTACGACCGGGTGGTGCGGCTCCACGCCAGCGATATCGCGCCGTCGCTGACCTGGGGAACGAGCCCCGAGGATGTGGTGCCGATCACCGGCGTGGTGCCGTCGCCCGACAGTTTCGCCGATGCGGGCAAGCGCGTCGCGGCGCAGAAATCGCTCGACTACATGGGGCTGACGCCGGGCACGCGGATGCAGGACGTGCCGGTCAGCTATATCTTCATCGGAAGCTGCACCAACAGCCGGATCGAGGATCTGCGCGCCGCCGCCGGCGTGGTGAAGGGGCGGCATGTCGCCGACGGGATCAAGCAGGCGCTGGTCGTGCCCGGATCGGGGCTGGTCAAGCGGCAGGCCGAGGCCGAGGGCCTCGACCGCATCTTTACCGAGGCCGGGTTCGAATGGCGCGAGCCCGGCTGTTCGATGTGCCTGGCGATGAACCCCGACAAGGTGCCGCCGGGCGAACGCTGCGCTTCCACCAGCAACCGCAATTTCGTAGGACGGCAGGGGCCGGGCGCACGGACGCACCTGCTGTCCCCCGCGATGGCGGCGGCGGCGGCAGTGACCGGGCGGCTGGCCGATGTACGCGAACTGGTGACGGAGTAGGCATATGAAGCGGGTTCTGGTCGCATTGATCGCGGGCGCGGTATTGAGCGGGATGGCGGCGGCCTATGCGTCGGTGCGCCCGGCGGCGGCCAGGCCGGTCCCGCCGCTGGACGAGCGGGCCTGATGGAGCCGATCGTCCAGGTCGACGGGCGCGCCTATCCATGGGGCGCGAAGAATATCGACACCGACATCATCATCCCGGCACACTGGCTGAAGACGACGACGCGCGAAGGGCTGGGCCAGGGCGCGTTCGAGAGCGTGCGCGCCGAACCCGGCAATATCTTTGACGACGCGCGCTATGCCGGGGCGCCGATCCTGATCGCCGGCGAGAATTTCGGCTGCGGCTCCAGCCGGGAGCATGCGGCATGGGCGCTGACCGATATGGGGGTCCGCGCGGTCATCGCCCCGAGTTTTTCCGACATCTTTTCGGGCAACGCGATCAAGAACGGGATCGTGACGGTCGTGCTGCCGCAGGACGCGATCGACCGGCTGGTCGAGGTGGCGAAGGACCAGCCGATCGCCGTCGATCTGGAGACGATGACCGTCACCACGCCGTTCCAGGACCGGTTCGCGTTCACCCTCGACCCGTTTCGTCGCCAGTGCCTGATGGAAGGGCTGGACGAGATCGGCATGACGCTGGCACAAGATACCGCGATTTCGAAATACGAGTCCGGCGTGTCCAGTGCGCGACCGTGGCTCCATCAGGAGAGCGGTGATGCGAGCGTTGTTGTCGAGGGAAACGGGCGGGCCTGACACGCTGACGATCGGCGAACTGCCCGATCCGCAGCCGGGCAAGGGACAGGTCGTCGTCGCGGTGAAGGCGTGCGCGGTCAATTATCCCGACGTCCTGATTATCGAGGATAGATACCAGTTCAAGCCGCCCCGGCCGTTCGCGCCGGGCGGCGAGGTGGCGGGCGTGATCGAGGCGGTGGGCGAGGGCGTCACCGGCTGGACGGTCGGCGACCGGGTGATCGCCGTCACCGGCCATGGCGGAATGGTCGGGAAACTGGCGGTTCCGGCGGCGGCGCTGCACCGCCTGCCGCCAAACCGCAGTTTCGAAGACGGCGCGGCGCTGTTGCTGACCTATGCCACGGCGATCCATGCGCTGGTCGATCGCGGGCGCATCGCCGCGGGGCAGACGCTGCTGGTGCTGGGTGCGGCGGGGGGCGTCGGGCTGGCGACGATCGAGCTGGGCAAGGCGTTCGGCGCGCGGGTCGTGGCGGCGGTGTCGTCGGAGGAAAAGGCCGGGGCGGCCCGCGCGGCGGGGGCGGACGAGGTCGTCGTCTATCCGTACGCACCGCTCGACCGGGACGCATCGAAGGCGCTGGCCGACGCGTTCAAGGCGGCGGTCGGCGGGCAGGGGGCGGACATCGTGTTCGATCCGGTCGGCGGCGACTATGCCGAACCGGCGCTGCGATCGGTCGGATGGGAAGGACGCTATCTGGTCGTCGGGTTCCCGGCGGGCATCCCGAAACTGCCGCTCAACCTGACGCTGCTTAAGAGCTGCGATGTGTGCGGCGTGTTCTGGGGCGCGTTCGCGATGCGCGATCCGGCGGCGAACGGGCGCCATGTCGCGACGCTGTTCCGCCTGTGGGACGAAGGGGCGATCGCGCCGAAGGTGACGGGCGTGTTTCCGCTGGAGCGCGGCGGCGAGGCGATCGCGGCGCTGGCCGGGCGGGCGGTGATCGGGAAGCTGGTGGTGATCCCGTAGGAAATCGGGGTGCGCGGCGATGGCGGCGACCCGGCAGATGCGCTTGCCATGCCGCCGCCGTTGCGCGGAACCCTGCTGCGTCCTATCTCCGGCGGAAGGGATGAGTAGGGGAATAGCATGACGACGTTCGACGACCGGGAGCGCGCCTTCGAAGCCAAGTTCGCCCGCGATGGCGAAATGGCGTTTCGCGTGACCGCGCGGCGCAACAAGCTGCTGGGCCACTGGGCCGCCGAACGCATGGAACTGACGCCCGCCGAGACCGACGCCTATGCGACGTCGGTGGTGCAGGCCGATTTCGAGGAAGTCGGCGACGAGGATGTGATCCGCAAGCTGATGTCCGATCTGGCCGCCGCCGGCGTCGATTGCGACGAGGCGGCGATCCGTCAGGCGATGGCCGATTGCGAGGTAGAGGCGCGTCGCCAGCTCCTGGAGAGCATGTAATGCCGATGGAGGCACAGGCGATCGAGGCGCTGATCGTCGCGGCGATTCCCGACGCGGTGGTCGAGATCACCGACCTGGCCGGCGATGGCGACCATTATGCCGCGCGGGTGGTGTCGGAGACGTTCCGCGGCAAGCCGCGCATCGCGCAGCAGCGCGCGGTCTATGCGGCGCTGGGCGGACGGATGGGCGGCGAACTGCACGCATTGCAACTGACCACCGGCGTCCCCACGCTACAGGCATGACGCGCCCGCCGGGCGACGAGCAAGGATATGACGATGACCGACGATACCAACGCCCGCATCGACGCGGTGGTGAAGAGCAACCCGGTGGTGCTGTTCATGAAGGGCAGCCCGCTGTTCCCGCAATGCGGATTTTCCAGCCGGGCGGTGGCGATCCTCAACCACCTGAACGCCCGGTTCGAAAGCGTCGACGTGCTGCAGGACCAGGGCATCCGCCAGGGGATCAAGGCCTATTCGGACTGGCCGACCATCCCGCAGCTCTATGTCAATGGCGAGTTCGTCGGCGGATCGGACATCATGATGGAGATGTACGAGAGCGGCGAGCTGGCCGAATTGCTGGGTGACGGCAAGGCGGCCTGAACCACCCGCTCCGCAGCGAAAAAGGCCCGGCCGCAGCGATGCGCCCGGGCCTTTTTCATTGGCGAGGCATGCGCCTGATGGCGCGGACACGGGGTCGCAGGCGGGGGCGTCGGGGCGCCTGTGGCCGCCATTGCCGGAGCGGTTCGTCGATGGGGGGGGCCGGGGTGGGCGGACCGGCGACGGGAGGAGGTGCCGGTCCGCCCGAATTGAAGCGCGAACGCATCGGGTATCCCGAACCTTGCAGGCCTTGTGCCAGTTTTTCCGCGCGGCGGTTTCAGCAGCGGGTGATGGTTAACGGCCATGCGCGATGGCGGGCAACTGTAAGCAATCCCGACAGGTAGCGACGGCGCAATAGATTACGCTTGTAAACGAGATGACCACGGGTGTAGTCATCGGTCATGGCCGAACGAATCAGCGATGCCGAGCACGCCGTCATGGAAGCGCTCTGGGACCGGAACCCCCTCACCGCGCAGGAGGTGGTCGAACGCGTCGCCCCGGCGCGCGGCTGGAGCGCGAACACCGTCAAGACGCTGCTCGGGCGGCTGCTCGCCAAGCAGGTGATCGGCGCGGAGGAGGACGGCCGGCGCTATCGCTATCGTCCGCTGGTCGCGCGCGAGGAATATGTCGCGGGGGAATCGCAGAAGTTCATCGACCGGCTGTTCGGCGGCAGCCTGACCCCGCTGGTCGCGCACCTGGCCGAACGCGACCAGTTGAGCGCGAAGGAAATCGACGAGATCGAGGCTCTGTTGAAGGCGCTGAAACAATGATCGGATGGGCGGTGGAGACGATCGCGGCGACGACGCTGCTGATGCTGCTGGTGCTGAGCTTGCGCGGTCCCGTCGCGCGGCGCTTCGGTCCGCAGGCGGCCTATGCGCTGTGGGCGCTGCCGGCGCTGCGCATGATCCTGCCGCCCATCCCCGACGCGTGGCGCCCGGTCGACCTCGCGCCGATCGGCGCGGCGACCGATCCCGGCGTCATCATGCTGGGCGTACCGGTGGCCGAGGTGCCCGCGCTGCCGCAGGGCTGGGGCATGGCCGATGTGCCGCTGGCGGTGGTCGCCCTGTGGCTGGCGGGTGCGGTCGCGTTCGTCGCATGGCATGTGGTGCGGCACAACCGCTTCTGCGCACGGGTGCTGGCGTCGGGCCGGGCCACGGGCGTGGCGGGCGGTCATGTGCAGATGATCGAGACGCGCCATGCCGCCGGGCCGCTCGCCTTCGGGGTGTTCCGCCGCTATGTCGCGATGCCGGTCGATTTCCGCGAACGCTATGACGAGCGCGAACAGGCGTTGGCGCTGGCGCACGAACTGGGCCACCATGCCCGTGGCGACCTGCTCGCCAACTGGGTCGCGCTGGTCGTGCTGGGGTGCCACTGGTTCAATCCGGTCGCGTGGCGCGCGTTCCGGGCGTTTCGCGCGGACCAGGAGATGGCGTGCGACGCGATGGTACTGGCCCGCGCCACGCCGCACGTCCGCCACGCCTATGCCACCGCCATCGTCAAGTCCGCGCACGGACAGGCGTTGTCGGCCGCCTGCCACCTGCACGGCGTCCATGAACTGAAAGGGAGACTCGTCATGTTGTCGAAGCATCGGGCGATGTCGCCCGCCACCCGCCGCATCGCCGGCGGTGCCACGCTGGCGCTGGCCGTGGTCGCGCTGGGCATCACCGCATCGGGGACGCAGGCGGCGGAGACGCTGCGCGGCACGGTGGAGGACGCGACCGGCGTCGAGATCGCCAGCGTCGAGGCGAAGGCGGCGGAAGCGCTCGCGCCGGTTGCCGCGATCGTGCCGGCACAGGCGGCGACGCTGCCGGCGATCCCGGCCGAACCGGCCGCGCCCGCGCCGGTGCCCAGGCCGGTGGCGCCGACGACGCGGGCCATGCCACCGCTGCCCGCGATCCCGGCGATGCCGCGCAGCCCTGCGACATCGGCCGGCAGCTTCACCACCGCCGATGGCGAGAGCACCCGCATGGTGCTGCAGGGCGACGGCGCGGCGCGCAAGTTCGTCGTGGAGACCCGTGACGGCAACGGCAAGCTGCTGCGCCAGACGACCAGCGCCTTCCCCGAGGTCAACATCACCGGCGGCAATTGCGGTCCCGGCAGCGAGGCCAGCGTGACGCGCACCGAAGGCGGCAAGGAAGTCACCGTCATCTGTTCGGACCGGCTGCGCATCCTCGCCGAACAGGGCATGCTGCAGGCCCGCAAGGCCGAGCGGCTGGCCGCGCTCGGCGCCGCGCGGGCGGAGCAGGGGCGGCTGCAGGCGGCGCGGGGACAGGCCTATGCGCGGCAGGGCATGCGTTCGGCATTGACCGGCCTCCGTTCGGCGCGCACGTCGATCGTGGCGAACCAGGACATGCCCGCCGCCGCCCGCCGCAGCGCTTTGGAAGGCATCGACCAGAGCATCCGCGAGATCCAGTCCGAGATCGATTCGAAGGACTGACACCGGGTCCGCGGCCGTTCTGCCCCGTTCGTCCGCGGCAGGGCCGGTCGGCATCCGTGCCGGCCGGCCCGTCGCCCTGTCCGGTCCGGAGGCTCCGGCCGCCTTGCATCGCACCGCCGCAGCCGCCATCTGACCATCAATGGCCGAATTTCCCCCCGGTATCGCCCAGCCGCTCGAACCGCTGGTGACGCGCGTGCTGGCGCGCAACGCATCGCCCTATACCCATACCGGTACGCAGAGCTTCGTCGTCGGCGGCAGCGGCGCGGTGGCGGTGATCGATCCGGGACCGGTCGACGACAGGCATCTCGACGCGATCCTGGGCGCCGTCGCGGGCCGCGAGGTCGCGGCGATCCTGTGCACCCACACGCACCGCGACCATAGCCCGGGCGCGAAACCGCTGGCGGAGCGGACCGGCGCGGCGATCATCGGCTGCGCCGCGCTGACGATGGACGATGCCGGCCCGCGCGCCGACGCCGCGTTCGATATCGACTATCGCCCCGACCGGGTGCTGGCCGATGGCGAGGCGGTGGCGGGCGATGGCTGGACGCTGGTCGCCGTCGCCACGCCGGGGCATACGTCGAACCACCTCGCCTTCGCATTGCCCGAAAGCGGCGCGCTGTTCAGCGGCGACCATGTGATGGGCTGGTCGACGACGATCGTGTCGCCGCCCGATGGCGACATGGGCGATTACATGGCCAGCCTCGACAAGCTGCTCGGGCGCGAGGACCGCATCTACTATCCGGCGCATGGCGATGCGGTGGACAACCCCCGGCGGCTGGTGCGCGGGATGCTGGGCCATCGCCGGCAGCGCGAGGGCCAGATCGCGCGCGCGATCGAACGCGGCGCCCATGACGTGCCGGCGATGGTCGCGGGCATGTATGTCGGGCTGCATCCGCAACTGCTGGGCGCGGCGGAGCGGTCGGTGCTGGCGCATCTGATCGACATGGAACGCCGCGGCATCGTGCGGCAGGAGGGCGGGACATGGCAGCGCATGTAAGGCCTCAGGCGATCCGGATCGCCATCGCGACCGTCGTGCTGGCGGCGCTGGCGATCGGCGGCTGGATGGCGTGGCAGCGCTATCAGGAACGTTATGTCGTCACCACCGAACCCGATAGCGGACAGGCGGTGACGCGGATCATCACCGCGCGGCTGTCGGGGGCCAGCGCGCTGAAGGTCGCGTCGCTGAGCGGCACGTTGCAGGCGAGCGCCAGCGACACGCGCGGCTTTGGCTGGTTGCGGTCGGACCAGGTCGTGAAAATGCCCTATGCGGTCGATTATTTCGTCGATCTGGGCGGCATCGGCGCGGGGCAACTGAGCTGGTCGGCGGACACCCGCACGCTGGTGGTCGACGCCCCCGACGTGACGGTCGCCCGGCCGAACATCGACGAGGCGGCGCGGACGCTGGTCGAAACGCACGGCGTCTATGTCACGCGGGAGGCGGCGGCGGCGCTGGGCCAGCGCGTGTCGGCCGTGGCGCAGCATCGCGCCGAACGCGAGGCGCGCAGTCCCGAACGGATGGCGCAGGCGCGCGAGCTGGCGCGGGCCAGTCTGGCGCAGGTGCTGGCGGCGCCGCTGGCGGCGGCGGGCGAGGGCGATGTGCGGGTCGTGGTGACGTTTCCGGCGGAGCGGGGCACGCGGGACGGCGAGCGCTGGGACGTGTCGGCACCGCCGGCCGAGGTGCTGGGCAATCGGCGGTGACAAGCCGCAGGCGGCGCGGTAGGGGGCGGTTCAGGACAGGTTGCTCCGTTCGTCCTGAGTAGCTGTCGAGCGAAGTCGAAACAGCGTATCGAAGGACCGCCGCGGATGCCTCGATACGGGTCTTCGACTTCGCTCAGCCCTGCTCGGCACGAACGGAGATGGGGGTTGGCATGGACCGCCCTCGACAGGAGACGATGATGAACGCGCGCACCGAACTGCCCACCGGCACCGACCTGCTGGCCGAGATCGACCGGCTGCGCCGCGAGCGCAACGCCGTCATCCTCGGCCATTATTACCAGAAGCCGGAAATCCAGGACCTCGCCGATTTCGTCGGCGACAGCCTCGACCTCAGCCGCAAGGCGGCGGCGACCGATGCCGATGTCATCGCGTTCTGCGGCGTCCGCTTCATGGCGGAGACGGCCAAGATCCTGTCGCCGGACAAGACGGTGATCCTGCCCGACATGGATGCCGGCTGTTCGCTGGAGGACAGTTGCCCGCCCGAACAGTTCGCGGCGTTCCGGGCACAGCACCCCGATCACATCGCGCTGACCTATATCAACTGTTCGACCGAGGTGAAGGCGCTCAGCGACATCATCGTCACCTCGTCGTCGGCGGAAAAGATCCTGTCGCAACTGCCCGCCGACCAGAAGGTGATCTTCGGTCCCGACCGCAATCTCGGCGGCTATCTGATGCGCAAGACCGGGCGCGACATGCTGCTCTGGCCGGGCGTGTGCATCGTGCACGAGGCGTTCAGCGAAACCGAGCTGCTGAAGCTGAAGGCGCAGTATCCCGGCGCACCGGTCGCGGCGCATCCCGAATGCCCGGCGATCATCCTCGACCATGCCGACTATGTCGGGTCGACCAGCGGCATCCTGTCCTATGCCAGCGAATTTCCCGGCGACACGCTGATCGTCG
The DNA here is from genome assembly GCA_003240755.1 of Sphingomonas hengshuiensis. Taxonomy (GTDB): domain Bacteria; phylum Pseudomonadota; class Alphaproteobacteria; order Sphingomonadales; family Sphingomonadaceae; genus Sphingomonas; species Sphingomonas hengshuiensis_A. Next base: position 97,345 of record QFNF01000001.1, read on the forward strand.
CGACCGAACCGCACATCATCCACCAGATGGAAAAGGCGCTGCCCGGGAAGCAGTTCATCGGTGCGCCGGGGGCGGACGGCAACTGCAACTGCAACATCTGTCCGTACATGGCGCTCAACACGCTGGAAAAGCTCTACTTCGCGCTGCGCGACCTGTCGCCGCGGATCGAGATCGAGGAGGGCCTGCGCGTGCGGGCGAAGGTGTCGCTCGACCGGATGCTGGCGATGGCGAGCGGGACGGTGGGGCTGGGCGACCTCGGGCCGCTGCGCGTCACGGACTGACGGGGGACACGGCACCGCCGCCGTTTGACGGCAGTGCTCGCGGCGGTCCGGGGCCAGGCCGATGCAGCCGGAGACCGGCAGGAGGCCGAACGGCGTGATCCCTTCACGATGAGGGCGTGACGTCACCCGCCATCGCCGCCACCCGGCGCGGCGCGCGTTCGCCGAACCGGGCATAGAGCGTGGGCAGCACGAACAGCGTCAGCAGCGTGGCGGAGATCAGCCCGCCGATCACCACCGTTGCCAGCGGTTTCTGCACCTCCGCCCCGGCGCCATGCCCCAGCGCCATCGGCACGAAGCCGAGGCTGGCGACCAGCGCGGTCATCACCACCGGGCGCAGCCGCTCCATCGCCCCCGCCCGCGCCGCTGCCGCCCGGTCCATGCCGGCGGCGACCAGCCGCTGGATCGCGCTGACCATCACCAGCCCGTTCAGCACCGCGATCCCCGACAGCGCGATGAAGCCCACCGCCGCCGATACCGAAAAGTCGATGCCGCGCACGAACAGCAGCAATACCCCGCCGACCATCGCGAAGGGCACGCCGGTGAACACGATCGCCGCATCGCGCACCGATCGCAGCGCGCCATAGAGCAGCAGCAGGACCGCGACGAAACAGGCGGGGATCAGCAGCTTCAGCCGATCGGTCGCCGAGGCGAGGTTTTCGAACTGTCCGCCCCATTCGAGATAGCTGCCCGGCGGCAGGCGCACTTCCCGCGCGATCGCCGCCTGCGCGTCCGTCACGACCGACGCCACGTCGCGCCCGCGGACATTGGCCTCGACCACGACGCGGCGCTTGCCGTTCTCGCGGCTGATCTGGTTGGGACCATCGACGATGCGGATCTGCGCGACGCCCGACAGCGGCACGCTGCCCCCGCCCGGCACCGGCACGGGTACGCGCTGCAGCAGCGTCAGGTCGGACCGCTCGCCCTCGTCCAGCCGCAGGACGATCGGCACGCGCCGGTCGCCTTCGTAGATGACGCCGGCGGACCGGCCGCCGATGGTGGCGGTGACGACATCCTGCACGTCCGCCGCGGTGACGCCCAGCCGCGCCATCGCATCGCGATCGACACGGATATCCAGCATCGGCAGGCCGGTGGTCTGTTCGACCTTCACGTCCGCCGCGCCCCGTGTCCGGCGCAGGATGGCGGCGATGCGGTCGGCGGTGCGGTTCATCGCGTCGACATCGTCGCCGAACACCTTCACCGCGATATCGCCGCGTACCCCGGCGATCAGTTCGTTGAAGCGCATCTGGATCGGCTGGGTGATTTCATAGCTGTTGCCCGGAATCAGCGCCAGCCGCCGTTCGATCCGCTCGACCAGTTCCGCCCTGGGCAGACCGGGGTCGGGCCATTGCGCGCGCGGTTTCAGGATCACGAACATGTCGGTCGCATTGGGCGGCATCGGGTCGGACGCCAGTTCCGCCGTGCCGGTCTTGGAAAAGGCGAAGCGGACCTCGGGCATCGCCGCGACCGTCCGTTCGATCGGCACCTGCATCGCCTGGCTCTGCTGGACCGAGGTGGCGGGGATGCGCAGCGCCTGGATCAGCAGGTCGCCTTCGTCGAGCTGGGGCAGGAACACCTGGCCCAGCCCGGCAAAGGCGAATGCCGCCGCGACCAGGCTGAGCAGCGCGGCGCCGATCGTCCGCGACGGGCGGCGCATGGCATGGTCCAGCCCGGGCACATAGCGCGCCTTCAGCCATGTCACGATCCGCCCGTCGCCCTCCTCCACCGGCCGCGACAGCAGCAGCGCGATCATCGCCGGCACGAAGGTCAGCGACAGCACGAAGGCAAAGGTGAGGGCGATGACGACGGTCAGCGCCATCGGCACGAAGGTCCGCCCCTCGACCCCCGAAAAGGTCAGCAGCGGCAGATAGACGAGGATGATGATCGCCTGTCCATAGACCGACGGGCGGATCATCTCGCGCGCGGCGGCGCTGACCGTGGCGAGCCGTTCGTCCTGCGTCGGCAACCGGCCGCGGGCATGCTGTCCCGCCGCCAGCCGCCGCATCGCGTTCTCGACGATGATGACCGCGCCATCGACGATCAGCCCGAAATCGAGCGCGCCCAGGCTCATCAGATTGGCCGACACCCCGGCCCGCAACATGCCAAGGCCGGTCAGCAGCATCGTGACCGGGATGACCAGCGCCGCGATCAGCGCCGCGCGGAAATTGCCGAGCAGCGCGAAGAGGACGACGATGACCAGCAACGCACCTTCGGACAGGTTGCGGGTGACGGTGGCGATGGTCGCGTTGACCAGGGCGGTCCGGTCCAGCACCGGCTGCACCACCACGTCGGGCGGCAGCGAGGCGTTGATCCGTTGCAGCCGGTCGGCGACGGCGGTGGCGACCGTCCGGCTGTTCTCGCCGATGCGCATGATCGCGGTGCCGACCACGACCTCGGTTCCGTTTTCCGATGCCGATCCCATCCGCACCGCCCGTCCGATGCGTACGGACGCGACCTGGTCCAGCGTGATCGGCACGCCTTCGCGCGTCGCGATCACGGTCCGGGCGAGATCGGCGGCGCTGCGGATCAGCGCGTCGGAACGGACCGCCAGCCCCTCGCCGTTGCGGTCGACGACCCCGCCGCCCACGCTGGCGTTGTTGCGTTCCAGCGCGGTGGCGATGTCGCCCAGCGTCAGGCGCAGCGCCGCCAGCCGTGGCAGGTCGGGCACGACCACGAACTGCTTGGCATAGCCGCCGATCGAATCGATCCCGGCGACACCGGGCACGGTCTTGAGCAACGGGGTCACGATCCAGTCCTGCGTGGTGCGCAGATAGGTCGCCTTGTCCTCCTCGCTCACCAGCCGGTCGCCCTCGGGCGTGATATAGCTGCCATCGGGCTGCTGGCCGGGTTCACCGGGCTGGTGTTCGTCATCGTCGCGGTGCCGCAGCCGGACGGTGTACATGTACACCTCGCCCAGGCCCGTCGCGATCGGTCCCATTTCGGGCGTGACCCCGTCCGGCAGGCTGTCCTGCACGCCCGCCAGCCGTTCGCCGACCTGCGCGCGCGCGAAATAGAGGTCGGTCGATTCCGAGAAGACGGCGGTGATCTGCGCAAAGCCGTTGCGGCTGAGCGAACGGGTATGGTCCAGCCCGGGCGTACCGGCGAGCGCGGTTTCGATCGGGAAGGACACCTGCTTCTCAACCAGTTCGGGCGAGAGGGCGGGGGCGCGGACGTTGATCTGCACCTGGTTGTTGGTGATGTCGGGCACGGCGTCGATCGGCAGGCGCCGGAGCGACCATGCGCCGACGGCGGCGGCAAGGACGGTGAGCAGCAGGACCAGCCAGCGCCGCTCGACCGAAGCGGTGACGATGCGGGCGATCACCGGATCAATGCCCGTCATGGGCGGCATCGCCCTTGCCCAGTTCGGCCTTCAGCGTGAAGCTGCCGGTGGTGGCGACCTGTTCGCTGCCGGTCAGGCCGCTGCGCACGATCACCGCTCCGCCCGATGCGGTGCCAAGCTCGACGGGAACCGCGCGAAAGCCGCGTGGCGTCCGCACGAACACGACCGATCGGTTCTCGACCGTCTGTACCGCCGTCGTCGGCACGCGGACGGCGCCGGTGCCTTCGCTGCCGGTCAGGCGGATCGCGGCGGTGGCGGGTTCGCCGACGCGCCACATGCCGGCGCGATTGTCGAGCGTCGCGATCGCCGGCACCAGCCGCGTATCGGGATCGAGCGCGGGCGAGACGAAGCGGATGTGGGCCATGGCCGTGCGGCCCGGCGCGGTCACGACCACGCTGCTGCCCGGCGCGATCCGCGCGGCATCGGCGGGCTTCAGGCTGAGTGCCAGCGACACGCGCGACAGGTCGGCGATGCGATAGAGTTCGGCATCGGCCGCGACCGTCTGTCCCAGCGCCGCGGCCCGCGCGATCACCCGCCCGGCGATCGGCGCGGTCACGCCGATGCGGTTAAGGGCACCGCCGCCGTTACCGCCGGTCGCGGTCAGCATGGCGCCGGCCTGGGTCAGCGCGATGCGCGCCTCGGTCGCCGCGGTGCGCGCGGCGACCAGATCCTGTTCGGGTGTCACCTGTTGCGCGAACAGACGCTGTTCACGCGCGAGGGTGCTGTTGGCGAGCGCGAGGCGCGCGCGCGCCGCCTGCACCTCGCCCTTGATCCGGGCGGCTTCGCGGCTTTCGATCACCGCGATGGTCTGGCCGCGCGCGACGCGCTCGCCCAGATTGCGGGTCATGGCCACCACCCGCCCGCCGATCGCGGCGGAAACGACCTGCGTCGCCTGTGGATCGCCCTCGACGATGGCGGGCAGGTCGATCGTTGCCGCGCCGTCGGTGGTCGGACGGGCCAGTTCGATACCGGCCAGCGCGATCTGTTCGGCGGTCAGGGTGATGCTGTCGCCGGTGCCGCGATGCCCGGGGGCGGGGCCGGGTGCCGCTTCGGTATCGGGCGTGCCGCCGCCACAGGCGGACAGCAGCAACAGCGCCAGCACGGCGCCATGCGGGGAACGGTTCATCGCGCAGTCTCCGGGGTCGGCGCGGGGGCGGTCAGTCGCTCCAGCAGCGCACGGGCATTCTGGTAATCGGCCAGCGCATCGATCGCGGCCAGGCGGGTGTCGGCAAGGGTGCGTTCGGCGTCGAGCAGTTCGATCTGCCCGAACTTGCCCTCGCGATAGCCGATGCGGGCGATGCGGGCGGCTTCGCGCGCGGCATCGAGCGCGGGGCCGGCGGCGGTCCGTGCAGCGATTGCCGCGTTCGCCGCGCGGACCTCGGCATCGGTGATCGCCTCCGCGATGTCGAGTGCCGCGACGCGCGCCAGTGCCTCGGCACGGGTCCGATCGGCGGCGGCCTGCGCGATGCGGGCGCTGCCGCGATCGAACAGCGCGATCGGCAGCGATACGCTGAACACCGCGGCGGTGTCGTTGCTCGCCTCCAGCCGCCGCAGCGCCGGTGCCAGGGTCACGTCGGGCACGCGGCCGGCCTGGGCAATGCGGATGCCGGCATCGGCGATCGCCACATCGGCGGTGGTCGCCGCCAGCGCGAGGCTGCCCGACGGTGCCGCCGGTCGGGTCGGGCCATAGGCGGCCGGCAACCGTTCGAGCATCCCGTCGTCGAGCGGGGCGCCCGGCGGAATGCCGGTACGCCGCATCAGGTTGGTCCGCGCCGCCTGTGCCAGCCGCTCGGCGCGCTCGACCCCCGCATCGGCGTTGATCCGCGCCACATCGGCGCGTTGCCGCTCCAGCGGCGATGCCCGCCCGGCCGCGACGCGAAGCGACGCGACGCGCAGGGCGTCGGCGGCGATCCGTGCCTGATCGCGCGCGACCGCCACGCGCCGGTCGGCGACGAGCGCACCGACATAGAGCTGCGTCACCTGCAGCCGCAGGTCGGCGGCGGCGACGGCGGCACCGATCCGGGCGCGCGATAGCTGCGCCCCGGCCAGCGCGACCCGCGCGCCGCGCTTGCCGCCGCGTTCGATCGGTACGGCGACGCCCAGTGTCGTCTCGGCACTGCGCAGCCCGCCAAATGTCCCCGACCCGGCGATATTCTCGACCTGCGCCTGGACTTCGGGATTGGGGCGGCGACTGGCGGCGATGCGCGCCTGTTCGGCGGCTTCGATCGCGGCGGAGGCGGCGATGGTGGCGGGGGCGTCGCTGCCCGCTGCCGCTACCGCCTGTTCCAGCGTATAGCGCGGCGGGGCCGACGCGGTGGATTGTGCCTGCGCCGTCGTGGCGCAGGTCGCGACGGCCAGCAGGGCCGCCCGGATTGCATGCATGGAGATTTCCCAACGAACGGTGTCGGGCCGGATCGCTCCGGCCGGCGGCGTTCGTCAGGCGGACGGGGGGCGCAGTGCCGGATCGATATCGCGCGACGCCAGCCCGGCATCGGCGCCATGGGCTGGACGCGCCATGGCGATCGACGGCGGCAGCGCGATCGCCCCGCTGCGCGGCACGCTGAACGTCCCGGCATGGCAGTTGCCATGATGGTGCAGCGCGGCCTTGCCGTCCGTGTCCCCGGTGTCGCCATCGTCATGGACCGTGCCGGGACATTCGACGGTCGCCGGCCCGGACAGCTCGCGCGCGTGCACGGTCGTCGCCATCACCAGCGACGACAGCAGTATCACGAGCAGCAGGGACCATGCACGGGCCAGCATGGCGCGCACGATATCCGATCGCCTCCGCCCAGTCACTCCCCCCTAGTCACGTCCCGCCCAGTCACGCCCCCGCTCCGCCCGACGCGCCGCCCGGTGCCGGCGATGGGGGCGATCGCTTGCGCTCGCGCGGGCGGGGTGCCAGCGTCCGGTCCCATGCCGACCGATCCCCCCGACGTGCATCGCCGCGAACTGCCGCCGCTGCCCGCGCTCGCCAGCTTTCTCGCGGCGGTCGAAACCAGCAGCTTTTCGCGCGCGGCGCAGCGCATGGCGCTGACGCAGAGCGCGATCAGCCGGCAGATCGCGCTGCTGGAGGACTGGCTGGGCACGCCCCTGTTCGAACGGCGCGGGCGGCGGGTCACGCCGACCCCGGCGGCGATCGCCTATGCCGAGGCGGTCGGCCCGGCGGTCGAACGGGTGCGCAGCGCGACCCGGCGGCTGCTGGCCCCGCCCGACGACCGGGCGCTGACCATCGCGACGCTGCCCAGCTTCGGGATGCGCTGGCTGGCGCCGCGCCTGCCGGGGCTTACCGCGCGCCATCCCGAATTGCTGGTCAACTTCGCCGCGCGCTCCTATCCGTTCGATTTCGCCGCGGAACGCTTCGACGCGGCGATCCATTTCGGGCTGCCCGACTGGCCAGGGGCCGACCATGCGCTGCTGTTCCACGAGGATGTCGTGGCGGTATGTTCGCCCGGATGGCTGGCGCGGCATCCGGTGGCGAGCCCCGCCGACCTGCCGCCGCAGTCGCTGCTCTCGCTGGAGGCGCGGCCGGATGCGTGGGGGAGCTGGTTCGCGGCGGCCGGGCTTGCCGATGCGGCGGCGCGGGGACCGGTGTACGAACATTTCCTGATGCTGGCGCATGCCGCAGCGGCCGGGATGGGGGTGGCGCTGATCCCGTCGTTCCTGATCCGCCCCGAACTGGCGGCGGGCACGCTGGTCACGCCGCTGGCCGTAACCTTGAGCGCGCGCGAGGCCTATTATCTCGTCTGGCCGCGCGGTGGCGTGCGCAGCCCGTTGTTCGACCGGTTCCGCGACTGGCTGCTGGGCGAGGCCGCATCCGAAGCGTGAAGCCGCCGGTCATCCGCCCGGTCTGGCGAGCCGTACGCCGGTACTGGCAAGCGCCCGCGCTTCGCCCGTGCGAGGTCGATGACGATCCGTCGTCGAGCGACTGTCCGTTGATGCCGGTATTGCCGCCTCCGCCGACATCGCTTCGGAAGAACGGGTGCGGATGGCAACGGACGTCGTGAAGCCGGTGACGCGAACCTCCATCGTCAGGCGGCGGGCGCGCGCAGCATCGGGCGCAGGGTATCGGCATTCCCGGCGGCGCTGTCCGCTTCGAAGCTGGCCATCGGATAGGCGCAGTAGTCGGCGGCATAATAGGCGCTGGGCCGGTGGTTGCCCGAATCGCCGATCCCCCCGAACGGCTGCGCGCCTGCCGCACCGGTGGTCGGGCGGTTGCGGTTGACCACGCCTGCGCGTGCCTCGATCACGAAACGGTCCCACAACGCGTCGTCGGTGGTCAGCAACCCGGCGGACAAGCCGAAGCGCGTGTCGTTGGCGGCGGCGATCGCGGCATCGAAATCCGCCACGCGGCGGACCTGCAGCACCGGTGCGAAAATCTCCTCGTCCGGCACCGATATGCCGGTCACGTCGAACAGCGCGGGCGTGACGAACGCGGTGCTGCGCCCTTCGATGCCACCGAACGGCATGATCGTGCGCGCGCCGACGGTCAGCAGCGCGTCCACCTGCCGCGTGGCGGTCGCGGCGGCGGCGTCGGAGATCAGCGGGCCGATATAGGGGGTTTCGTCCCAGCGCCCGATCGGCAGCCGCGGTATCAGCGCCGCGACCGCGTCCACCACCGCATCGCCAAATGCGCCTTCGGGCACGATCAGCCGCCGCGCGCAGGAACAACGCTGTCCGGTGGTGACATAGGCCGACTGGACGATCGTGGCCGCGATCTCCGCAACATCGCCATCCCACGCAATCAGCGGGTTGTTGCCGCCCAGCTCCAGCGCGAGGATCACATCGGGCCGCTCGGCAAAGGCGCGCCGGAAGTGCGCGCCGGTGGCTGCCGATCCGGTGAACAACAGCCCGTCGATCCGGGCGGCGACGAGTGCCTCGCCGGTATCGCGCGCGCCCTGCACGATGTTCAGCACCCCCTCGGGCAAGCCGGCTTCGTGCCATGTGTCGACCATCGCCGCGCCGACCGCCGGGGTCAGTTCGGACGGCTTGAACACCACCGTATTTCCGGCGAGCAGCGCGGGCACGATATGCCCGTTGGGCAGATGGCCGGGGAAGTTGTACGGCCCGAGCACCGCCATCACCCCGTGCGGGCGGTGGCGCAGCACCGACGCGCCGAACGGCATCGTGCTACGCTTCTCGCCGGCACGTTCGGCCTGTGCGGCGATCGACAGTTCGACCTTGCCGATCATCGTGCCGACTTCCTGCGTGGTTTCCCACAAAGGCTTCCCGGTTTCGCGTGCGATCAGTTCGGCGAGCGCGGCGCTGCGGGCCTTGAGGGCCACGGCATAGGCGCGTGCGATCGCCATCCGCGCATCGACACTGGTACGGCGCCAGTCGCGAAACGCCGCCTGCGCCCGCGTCACTGCGGCGTCGACATCGTCGTTGCTGGCGACGGGACCGGACCAGACAATCTCCCCGGTGGCGGGGCAGGTGGAGGTCAGCACGCTCATGCTGCCTGCTCCAATGCCCCGCGCGCCGCGACGCACGCCGTCTCCAGCCGCCGGACCGCCTCGGCAATCTCCTCAGGCGTAATCAGCAGCGAGGGCAGCAGCCGTACGCAATTCTCGCCACCGCCGGCGACGAGGATGCCGTGATCGCGCGCCACACCCATGAACTCGCGGTTGTTGGGGATCATCTTCAGCCCGATCAGCAACCCCTTGCCGCGCACCTCGGCGATCATGTCGGGGAAGCGGGCCCGCAGTGCCTCCAGCCTCGCGAAGAAGTCGGCGCTGGCGGCGCGGGCGTTGGCGAGGGTCGATTCCTCCGCGATCGTGTCGAACGCGGCGATGCCGACCGCCATCGCCAGGGGATTGCCGCCGAAGGTCGTGCCGTGCACCCCCGGCGTCATGCCCCGGGCGGCGTCGGCGGTGGCGAGGCAGGCGCCGACCGGAAAGCCCGACCCCAGCGCCTTGGCCAGCGCCATGATGTCGGGCGCGGCGCCATCGAACCACTGGTGCGCGAACAGGCGGCCGGTCCGGCCCATGCCGCTCTGCACCTCGTCATGGATCAGCAGCACGCCGTGACGGCGGGTCAGTTCGCGCAGGCGCAGCAGCCATTCGCCCGACAGCGCCCGCGCGCCGCCTTCGCCCTGCACCGGTTCGACGATCACCGCCGCGGTGGTCGGGCGCACGATCGCGTCCGCAAGGCCGTCGGCATCGTCGAGCGACAACTGGACGAAGCCCGGCAGGCGCGGGCCGCAGCCCTCCATATAGCCGGCATTGCCCGAGGCGTTGATCGCGGCATAGGTCCGGCCGTGGAACGACCCGGCAAAGCCGATGATGTCGATCCGGTCGGGCTGGCCGTTCACGTGATGATAGCGGCGCGCGGTCTTGATCGCGCATTCGACCGCTTCGGTGCCGGTATTGGCGAAGAACACGCAGTCGGCGAACGACGCGTCGACCAGCCGCCGCGCCAGCGCCTCCTGACCCGGAATGCGGAAGATGTTGGAGACATGCCACAACTTGCCCGCCTGCTGCGTCAGCGCGGCGACCAGGGCGGGGTGGGCATGCCCCAGCGCGTCGGTGGCGATGCCCGCCACGCAGTCGATGTAGCGCCGCCCGTCCGTGTCGATCAGCCAGACGCCCTCGCCGCGATCCACCGCGACCGGCGCGCGATTGTACAGGTTCATCAGCGGGTCGGTCATGACGGCTCCTCATTCGTGTCGGGCATGCGCCGGCACGCCTGCGCATGCCCTATTGGAACCGGCCGGTACTCGCGACAACCGCAATGCCGTCATCTGCTGATGCGGGATCGGAATGAGGGAAGGCCCGTTCCGGCACCGGTGCGCCGGGACGGGCAGGGGATCAGAAGTTCAGCCGCACGCCCAGGGCATAGCGCGGCCCGTAGGTTTCGAACGCGATGACGCGTTCCTTGTAGACCGAATAGAGAAAGGTCTTTTCGTTGAAGAGGTTCAGCCCCTGCGCAAAGAGCGTCACCTGGTCGTTCAGCGCATAGTTGATGCTCGCGTCCCAGATGCCATAGGCATCGACATTGACCGGCTGGCCGCGATTGCCCTGCTGGGTCTGTTCATACGCATTGCGGTAGTTATAGGCGATACGCGCCTGCAACGGGCCCTTTTCATAAAAGGCCACGGCATTGTACGTCGTGGCATCGGGATCGACGAGGCTGATATTGGCCTGCACGCCCAGGCCGTCGAGCGGTTCGGGCAGGCCGGCAAAGGTATATTGGCCGGAAAATTCGATGCCGCGGTAGCTGCGGCTGCCGATATTCTCCGGCCGGGTCCGCCGGAAATCGAGGCCGAGGACCTGGATCGTCGTCGTCGTCGATTCGGAAATGTTGTCGAGGTCCTTGGCGAACAGCGCGACGCTGAGGAAGCTGGAACGGTCGAGATACCAGGTAAGCGCCGCGTCGTAATTCCATCCGATCATCGGTTCGAGGCCGGGATTGCCATCGGTGATCGCCCGTTCGCGCGGCCGGGGATTGATGTTGCGGATGAGCAGCAGGTCCGACAGCGTCGCGCGGGTCAGCGTCCTGGCGACCGCCGCCTGGAATACGACGTCCTCGAACACGTCGAGCTTGAAGTTCGCGCTCGGCAGGAACTGCCCGTACGATCCCGTATCGGTGATCGGTTGCGGCGCCGACAGGTTGACGATCGGATCGCCACCACCGGGCGGGGTCGTGATGCTCAGGATCTCCTGCCCCACCCCGCGCGAGGTGACATCGGTGCGGGTATAGCGCAGCCCGATATTGCCCGACCACCGGCGCGTGCCGAAATCGCCGCCGAGCGACGCCTGCACATAGCCGCCGATCGTGCGCTCCTGCGCCGAACCGCTGTTGCCCGGCACCGGGATGACCCCGAAGGTGCCGCCATTGGCCGCCAGCGCCGCGCGCGCCGCCGCCGGATCGGCCAACTGGTTGATCGCCGCGTCGGACAGCAGATAGTTCGCAAGGTCCGCCGCCGAATAGGTGGGATAGTCGCTGTCGAACATGCCCGACCCGAGGAAGTCGGTCCCTTCCGCCGTGCCGGTGAACACGCTGCCCGGAATGGATACGCCGGCACCGCAATACAGGCATTGCAGCGCATCGGGCGTCTTGTACGAGAAGCGCGCCTTCTTGCGATCCGAATAGTTCACGCCGCCCGAAATCCGGGTGAGGATGCCCATGTCGGCATCCCATTTCAGGTTCGAATTCACCTGATAGATTTCGTCGGAGACGCTGACGCCTTCGTAGGTCAGGAACCCGGCGCGCGCGTTCGACGTGTCGAGGATGTTGCCGAGGCCCGTATAGACCGGCAGTCCGGTCGGCCCGATCGTGAAGCGGACGCCGGCGGGGGAATAGCCGGGCGTGGCGAGGTTGCTTTCGAACCATGCCTGATTGCCGCCGGTCTTGTCCTCCGCCTTCGACCACGAGAAATCGAGCGTGCCGGTCAGCCGGTCGGACGGCTTCCACGCGAGGTTCGCACCGCCCTGATAGGTGGTGGCGAGGCGCGGGCGGATCTGGTTGGTGAACATCGGCCCCGACGATATGCCGGTATAGCTGGTGACGGTGTTGTTCCGGTCGACCGTCGCCGCGGTCACGTCGCCCGGGCCGCCATAGACGAAGAACACCTTGTTGTCGTCGTTGACGTCGAGTTTCGAATACAGCCCGTCGAGCGTCAGCAGCAGCGTGTCGGTCGCCTGCCACTGCGCGGTCAGCAGGCCCGACAGGCGCTTGCGGCTGGTGCGGTTGTTGCCCCATTCGACATAGGTCGGGATGGAGACACCGCGAAACTCGGGGGTGCCGTCCCTGTTCAGATCGAGATTCTGGTTCGCTTCCCACCCGTCGGTGAAGATGCGCTTCCCCTGGATCTTGCGGTCGATGTACGAGAATGCGCCGAGGATGCCGAAGTCGCCGCCACCGAAGGTCGTGCTGAACAGCCCCGATGCCTGGGGCGAGAATTGCCCGCGCAGCTTGTCGTAATTGGCCTGTCCCGACAGCGACACCTTGGTGCCGGTAAAGTCGAACGGCCGCGCGGTGTACATGTCGACCGTCGCGGCGATACCGCCCTCGATCTGCGCGGCGGTCGGCGTCTTCGACACATCGACCCGGTTGATGAGTTCGGCGGGCAGGATGTCGAAGCTGAATTCACGGCCCTGATTCTCGGTCGCGAGGATGCGGCCGTTGTAGAGCGCGGTGCTGAAGGCGGGTCCCAGGCCGCGGACGGTGATGAACTGCCCCTCGCCATTGTCGCGCGAAATGGTGATGCCCGGAATGCGCTGGATCGCCTCTGCGATATTCTGGTCGGGCAGCTTGCCGATATCGTCGGCGACGATCGAATCGACGATGTTGTCGGCGTTGCGCTTGATATCGACCGCGCGGCGCAGGCTTTCGCGCAGGCCCGTGACGATGATGTCGCCGTCCTCGGCCGGCACCGCGGCGTCCTGTACCGTGCCGGCGGGGGGTGTGGGCGTGCCTGCGCCCTGGGTCTGTGCCGATACCGATGGGGCAAGCAGGACGGTGGCCATCCCGGCCATGGCAAGCAAGCGGAAGCGCGTTACGGATCTCATCTCCGAATCCTCTCCTGTCGTCTTCCGTTTTCCATGGTCGTTCGTGCGGCCACATGCGGCGGAAGTAGGTGGCAGGTTTAACGATCAACCTGCCCGGCGACAAGTGTCCTTGTGCGGTAGCGTACGCTGCAACCGGACGATCGGAAACGCTGCGTGCCGCGTCACCCGAGCGTCAGCTCCGGGGCGGCGTGCCTGCGGATGCTACAGCAACTGCCACGCCGCATAGCCGCCCAGCAGCACCGCGGCGGCGGCCGACATGCCGAGAAGCACATAGCCGAGATAGGTCATCATCGGCGGATTCGGCCGCTGCATCCGCTGGTTGCGCGACGCCGCCGACAGGATGAAGCTTGCCAGCAACCCATAGGTAAACACTGCGGTCTCGACCATCGCCCGCTCGATCCTCTGCTCGTTACGCGGGCATGCCCCCCGGCTCTTCCGCGCCTGCGGATAAGGCATAGCTTTTGCCGGCTATCAAGCAGTTAACACGCGATCTGCCGTTCATCCGGGTCGGTTCGCCGGTTGGCTCAACCGGACGGCGGGCGGACCGCCTGGCCGCTGGCGTCGAACACCAGCAACCGCGCCGGATCGGCATATAGCGTGACCGCTCCGGACATCGCGCGATGCCCGTCCAGCCTGGCGCGGAATGCGTCGCCGGCCGCGAGGTGGCCATACAGATGGGTCGAATGGCCCAGCGCCTCGACCGCCTCGACCGTCATCGGCAGCGCGACCGCGCCGGGGCCCGCCTCCAGCCGGAGATGCTCGGGCCGCAGCCCCAGCGTCGCACGATCCCCGATGCCGAGCGCCGGGCCGCAATCGCATGCGAAGCGCAGGCCCCCGACGCTTTCGAACCGCGTCGTCGCCCCGTCGCGCCCGACGACGGTGGTATCGAGCAGGTTGATGCGCGGGCTGCCGATGAACCCCGCGGTAAAGACATTGGCCGGGCGGTCATAGACGTCCAGCGGGGTGCCGACCTGCGCGATCCGCCCCCGGTCGAGGATCACCAGCCGGTCGGCCAGCGTCATCGCCTCCACCTGATCGTGCGTCACATAGATCATCGTGGCGCCCAGCCGCCGGTGCAGCGCGGCCAGTTCGTGGCGCATCCGCACGCGCAGGTCGGCGTCGAGGTTGGACAACGGCTCGTCGAACAGGAAGATGGCGGGATCGCGCACGATCGCCCGGCCGATGGCCACCCGCTGGCGCTGTCCGCCCGACAACTGGTGCGGCATCCGGTCGAGCAGCGCGTCGAGTTCGAGGATCTGCGCGGCACGGGCCACGCTTTCCGCGATACGCGCCTTGCCGACCTTCATGTTCTTCAGGCCGAAGCCCAGATTTTCCGCCACCGTCATGTGCGGGTAGAGCGCATAGGACTGGAACACCATCGCCACGCCGCGGTCCGATGCCGGCACCCGCGTCACGTCGCGCCCGCCGATCGAAATGCGCCCGCCGCCCGCCGTCTCCAGCCCGGCGATCATCCTGAGCACGGTCGACTTGCCGCAGCCCGACGACCCGACCAGCACGACGAATTCCCCGGCGGCCACGTCGAGGTCGATGCCGCGGATCGTCTGCGTCCCGCCATAGGACTTGGTCAGCCCTTCCAGCACCAGTGCGCTCATTCGGTTTCCAGCTCCCATGCCGCCGCGCTGCTGTCGCCCGCCACGAACTGCGCGGCGATGCGGATCGGCGTCCCCGCCTGTGCCGGCGCGCGCAGCAGCGCTTCGGCCGCCCTGCGCCCCTTTTCGAACGCGTTCTGGCGTACGGTGGTCAGCTTCATGCCGTCCGGCGGGCGGCCGGGCGGGTCGATCCCGTCATAGCCCGTCACCGACATGCGCCGCGGTACCGACAGCCCCAGCGCCTGGCACCGGGCGACGACGCCATGCGCCAGCCGGTCGGAAAAGCACACCATCGCGGTCAGGTCGTGCCGGCGTCGCAGCAGCCGGTCGACCGCGCGCTGGCCGCCGTCCTCGTCATTGGGCGTCTCGCACACCAGCACGCCCTCGGGTGCGACGCCCGCCGCGTCGAACGCGTCGCGGCAGCCGAGCACGCGTTCGTGCACGACATGGTTCTCGTCCGACACGTCATGGCCCAGCGTGAAGACGTCGCCATGATCCTGCGACCACGGAAAGGTGACGATCGCGATCTGGCGATGGCCGAGTGCCAGCAGGTGCGACACCGTCTCGCGCATCATCGCGCGGTCGTTGGTCAGCACGCTCGGCAATTCGGGCGCGTCGAAATCGACCACCACCGTCGGCAGCCCGCGTGCCAGCGCCTTGCGGATCGTCGGATGGCTCCTGTACGGTGCGTTCAGGATATAGCCGTCGACGATCGCGGTCAGATTGTCGAACCGTTCGGGATGCCGGTCCTTGAGCGGGATCAGCACGATGTTCGCGCCTTCCTCCTCGCACACCGACGATATGCCGCGCAGGAACGCGATGTCGTGCGCGTCGGTGAAGGCATAGCTCAACTGGTCGTTGAACAGCACGCCGATCGCGCCGCAGCGCCCGGTGCGCAGCGACCGCGCGGCGGGATTCGGCCCTTCGTAATGGACCTGCGCGGCATGGGCGAAGATGCGGTCGCGCAGCTCCTTCGACACCTTGGCCGGGTTGTTCCACGCGTTCGACACCGACGTATGGGTGACGCCCAGGTCCGACGCGATCGATTTGAGCGTGGCGCGTTTCGCGCGGGCCATGATGTCCTCTCCGGGTGGTTGTTCCACCGTCCTGCGCCTGCCTAACCCGCCGCCTTGACACCTGCAACCGCCAATGTTTAACGATAAACACATCGCCACCCGGGAATCCCCGGGGGCGCAGGAGAGGAACGGTCCCGATGGTCGACAGGAAGGCCCTGCGCGTTCGATCGCTCCTGTGCGCTGCGCTGCTGGGGATCGCGTCGCCGTTCGCACTGCCGGTCGCGGCCGCCCGGTCGGCTGCGCCCGCCGCGACGGTTCCCCGCATCAACCTGGCGCATCTCGACCATCTCTATGCCGAGACGGCGGTCGACGGCGAGCGGGTCGGGGTGGTGCACATCTATAGCGAGGCCCCCGATTTCCGCTTCGCGATCGAGCCGCGCGAAGGATTCACCTGCGTCGACGACGTGGCGCGCGCGATCGTGCTGCTTTCCGCCACGCCGCGCCCCGATGCGCGGCGGCTGCACCAGATCGAGATGCTGACGAAATTCGTGCTGCGTATGCAGGCGGATAATGGCTATTTCCACAATTTCCTGTGGGGGAACGGGCGGATCAACCGCGAATACCGCACCTCGCTGGCCGAGCTGAACTGGTGGTCGCTGCGCGCGCTGTGGGGGCTGGAGGCGGCGCTGCCGCACCTCCCCGCCGCCACCGCCGCCCGCGCGCGGAGCGCGGCCGACCGCCTGGTCGCGAACCTGACGCGGGACCTGCCGGTCGGTGCCGCGGGGACGACCCGCGTCGCCGGCATCGACGTGCCGACCTGGCTGCCGCTCGAATCGGGCGCCGATGCCGGATCGACCGCGCTGCTGGGGCTGCTGCCGCATTATGCCCGTACCCGCGATCCGGCGACACGCGCGCTGATCGGGCGGATCGGCGAGGGCATGCTGATGATGCAGGCGGGCGATGCGCGCCGGTTTCCGCACGGCGCCCATCTGAGCTGGCGCAACCAGTGGCATGCGTGGGGCAATGCCCAGGCCTATGCCCTGCTGCGCGCGGGCAAGCTGCTCGGCCGGCGCGACTTCATCGACAGCGCGTTGCGCGAGGTCGATCATTTCTATCCCTATCTGTTGCGCATCGGCATGCGCTCCGGCTTCACGCTGCAGGGGGCGGGCGACGGCTTCACAGCCCGCGACGCGCAGCGCTTTCCGCAGATCGCCTATGGCATCAGCCCGATGATCCTCGCCGCGACCGAGGCGTGGCGCCAGACCGGC
This sequence comes from Sphingomonas hengshuiensis, assembly GCA_003240755.1. Taxonomy (GTDB): domain Bacteria; phylum Pseudomonadota; class Alphaproteobacteria; order Sphingomonadales; family Sphingomonadaceae; genus Sphingomonas; species Sphingomonas hengshuiensis_A. The sequence continues at coordinate 114,363 of QFNF01000001.1, forward strand.
GAGGAACGCTACCGCGCCATCGCCGGGCGGCTCGCGACATGGTTCACCGGCGCCAACGACGCCCGCCGGCCGATCTATGACCCGGCAAGCGGCCGCGTGCTCGACGGGATCAACGGCAAGGGTTCGGTCAACCCGAATTCCGGTGCCGAATCGACGATCGAGGGACTGTTCGCGCTGACCGCCCTTCATGGCACCCCGTTGCCGTGACGCGCCGCCGCGATGCCCTGCGACTGGCGCTGGGGGGGATGGCGCTGCTCGCCGGCTGCAACGGCCGGCGTGCCGAGAAGCGCACCGACCGCATCCAGCTATGGGTCGCGCCCAATGCGGCGGAGGAAAGCTTCTGGAAGGTCGCGGTCGCCCGGTGGAATGCGGCGAAGCTCGGCCTGCCGGTATCGTTCACCACCATCCCGACGGCAGGTAATTCGGAGGATACCGTGCTGTCGGCGCTGGTCGCGGGGACCGAACCCGATCTGTGCACCAACGTCTTTTCCGGATTCGCGGTACAATTGGCGGCGCTGGGGCAGGTGGCGAACCTTGCCGCGATGCCGGGCTTTGGCGAACTGCTTCGCCGACGGCACATGGCGTCGATCATGCCCGGCTGGACGCAGGGAGGGCAGGTCGTCGCGCTGCCGATCTATTCCAGCCCGACGCTGATCTGGTGGCGCGCCGACCTGCTCGAACGCCACGGCCTGTCCGCGCCGCCCGTCACCTATGACGAACTCTACGGATTTTGCGAACGCTACGGCATCGCCAGCACCCGCTACGGGATGCAGGTCGTCGCCGGGCGGGCGTGGCAGGACCGCTGGTTCGACTTCATCTCCTATTATTACGCCGCCTCGGGCGGGCAGCCCTATCTGGCCGGATCGCGGGCGCTGTACGACAATGGCGCGGGGGGCCAGGCGGCGGGGTTCATCGACCGCATGTTCCGCAAAGGGTGGACCGCGCTGGACTTCGATGCGGAGGAACCGCTGGTATCGGGTCTTGCCGCAGGCGCCGTGCGCGGCCCATGGGATGTCGAGCGCTTCGCCAACATCTATCCCGACACGCTGGCGCGGATCGCGGTCGGGCCGATGCTGGCGCAGGCCCCGGCATCGGGCCCGCGATCGACCTTTTCCGACAGCAAGGGCGTGGTGATTTTTCGCCGCAGCCGGGTCCAGCGCGAGGCGTTCGCGTTCCTGACCTGGGTGCTGGGCGAAGAGGCGCTGAACCTGCTGTGGTTGCAGCGGACCGGCCTGTCGCCTGCGCGCGACGACCTGCTGACCAATCCCGCCTTCGCCGATTATTATCGCGGCAACCCGCTGGCGCGCGCCTATGCCGACCATGTCGCGACCGCGCGGCCCCCGGCGCTGTCCGAACATACCATCGATATCCAGAAGATCATGAGCGCGCGGCTGGTCGAACCGCTGATGCTGGGCACGGCCGCGCCGGCCGTCGCGCTTGCCGATGCGGTCGCGCGGACCGACCGGATGCTGGAGGTGCAGGGATGACGACGCGCTGGTCGCGGGAGGCGGTGATCGGGCTGGCGCTGGCCGGGGCCTATCTGCTGTTCACCGCCATATTCTGGGCCTATCCGTTCTTCTGGCTGGCCAGGCTGTCGGTGACGCAGTGGCGTTTCTTCGACGAGCCGGTGTTCACGGGTGCGCGCAACCTGTTGCGGACGGTGCAGGATCCGCAATTCCTGCAGGCCTTGTGGAATGTCGTGCGCTTCCTCGGCTTCTACCTGCCGATCGCGTTCGGCGGCGCGCTGGTCGTCGCGTTCGGGTTGCGGCATGTCGGGCGGGGCAAGGCGTTCGTGGCGCTCTGCTTCCTGCTGTCGAACGTGTCGTCGGGCGTCGCGCTGTCGCTGGTGTTCGCCAAGGTATTCAGTTCGACCGGGCCGCTCAACGCGCTGCTGTTCGAGCTGGTGGGGGTGCGGGTGCCGTGGACCAACGATCCGACGCTGGCGATGCTGGCGATCGCGCTGGTCGTCGCGTGGAAGTTCGTCGGCTATTATGGGCTGATCCTCTATTCGGGGCTGCTGGCGATCCCGAAGGAAATCTATGACGCCGCACGGCTCGATCATGCGGGGCCGTGGACGCGCCTTACCCGCATCACGCTGCCGATGATGAACCCGCAACTGATGATGGTGCTGACCTTTGCGATCCTCGTGTCGTTCGGGCTGTTCACCGAACCGTTCATCATCACCGGCGGCGGCCCCAGCGACAGCACCGCGACGCCGCAGATGATGATCTACGAGACCGCGTTCCGTCGGCTGCAACCCAGCCATGCGGCGATGATGAGCATCCTCGTGGCGCTCGTCACCTATGCGCTGGTGCAGCTCGCCCGGCGGCTGTTCGAACGAAAGGTCGTGCTGGCATGACGCGGGTGAAGGCGTTGCTCGGCAGGCGGACGCCCGGTGGATGGGCAGCGGCGATCGCCGTCTATGCGCTGGCGCTGTCGTGGCTCTATCCGTTCGCGTGGATGGTGGCCGCGTCGCTCAAGCCCGCCGCGCAGATCTACAGCACCGGGCTGTTCGAGGGCGATTTCACGTTCGACAACTTCGCCTTCCTGTTCGCGACCGCCGACAAGCTCGACCGGCCGTTCCTGGGGGCGTTGGGCGTGTCGAGCGTCGTGACGCTGACCGTTACCGCATCGGTGCTGCTCAGCTCGGCGTTCATCGCCTTTGCGCTGGCGCGGATGCGGTTTCCGGGGCGCAGGCTGTTCGGCGATTTCCTGTTGCTGCAGATGGTCATCCCCACCAGCATGTTCATCCTGCCGCTGTTCGTGCTGGTGCAGGAAATGGGCCTGCTCAATTCACTGGGGGCGCTGATCCTGCCGTCGATGATGTCGGGCTGGGGCATCTACATGATGTCGCAGTCGTTCCGGACGATGCCCGAGGAGTATTTCGACGCGGCGCGGCTCGACCGGGCGAGCCTGTGGCAGACGGTGACGAAGATCGTCGTGCCGCTGAACAAGTCGATCATCGCCATCGTCGCGCTGTTCACCTTCACCGGCACATGGGACAATTTCCTGTGGCCGCTGATCGCGATTTCCGACACCGACCGCATGCCGCTGTCGGTGCTGCTGGCGACGTTCAGCAAGCAATATGGCGGCTATGCCGGGCCGGTGATGGCGGGCGCGGTGTTGCAGACGCTGCCGCTGGTCCTGCTGTTCCTGCTGTTCCGCCGCCATTTCCTCCAGGGCATGTCGTTGTCGCTGAAGTGACGCCCCCTCCAGAAGGCCCAGAAGGATTGCCCATGCTACAGCGTTCCCCGCGCAACCCGATCGTCACGCCCGAAACTGTCCGCCCCAGCCGTCCCGACTGGCAGGTCGACGGCACGTTCAATGCCGGCGTGGCGCGGTTCGGGGCAGAGACGATCCTGCTGGTCCGCGTCGCCGAAAGCGTCGCAGGGCGCGCGGAAGGCGAGGTCCGCGTGCCGTTGCTGGAGGAAGCGGGCGGGGCATGGACCTGTACCACGCGCGGCTTTCGCAGCGACGATCCGGCCTACGACTTTTCCGACCCGCGCATGGTGCGATCGCGTGCCGATCCGCGCGACGTGTTCCTGACGTCGCTGTCCCACCTGCGGCTGGCCCGGAGCCGCGATGGCGAGACCTTCGTCGTCGACGACACGCCGTTCCTGTTCCCCGCCAACCGCAGCGAGCGCTTCGGGTGCGAGGATGCCCGCATCACCGCGATCGAAGGGCGCTGGTACATCAACTATACCGCCGTCTCCGACCTCGGCATCGCCACCGCGCTGGCCGTGACCGACGATTTCGTGAACGTCCGGCGGCTGGGCATCATCCATGCCCCCGACAATCGCGACGTGTGCCTGTTCCCGCGCCGGATCGACGGGCGCTACTGGTGCCTGCACCGCCCGGCGCCGCTGCATCTGGGGCGCCCCGAAATCTGGATCGCGCAGTCCCCCGACCTGCTGCACTGGGGCGACCACCGCCACCTTGCCGGCCATGTTCCGGGCGGCTGGGAGGACAACAAGATCGGCGGCGGCGCGCAGATGATCGAGACGGATCGCGGCTGGCTGCAAATCTATCACGGCGTCGATGCCGGGCAGCGCTACCGCCTCGGCGCGCTGCTGCTCGACCTCGACGATCCGCGCATCGTGCGCGCGCGGCTGGCACAGCCGCTGGCCGAACCGGTCGAGCCGTATGAGCGCAGCGGCTTCTTCGACAATGTCGTGTTCAGTTGCGGCGCGCTGGTCGAGGGGGAGACCTTGCGCGTCTATTACGGCGCCGCCGACCGGGTGATGGCGCTGGGCACGGTGGCACTGCCCGACCTGTGGCAGGCGATGGGGGTATGACGATGAACGACGAGACCATCCCGCGCGTGAAGACCCGCTACGCCGCCTTTGCCGACAACCCGCCGCCGGGGCGGAGCGGTCGGGTGATGTTCGCCGGTGTCGATGGCCTCGACGTGTACAACATCTCCGCGCCGTTCCGGTCGGCCGGGCGCACGGTGATCGCCGGGCGGGTCGAGGCGCGCGACAGCGAACATTCGACCGCGATCTTCTTCGAGGAAGCGGGCGGCGTGTGGCATCCGGTCGACGGCGCGCCGCGTTTCGCGCTGCAGGACCCGTTCGTCACCTTCATCGGCGGCGAACTGGTGTTCGGCGGGGTCGAGGTGCGCTTCGGCGCGGGCGAGCCCGAATGGTGGACGGTGTTCCATCGCGGCCCCGACATCTTCGACCTGAAGCTGTTCTTTGCCGGACCGCAGGGGATGAAGGACATCCGCCTGTGCGAACTGGCCGATGGCCGTATCGGGGTGTTCACCCGCCCGCGCGGCAGAAAGGGCGGGCGCGGCACGATCGGCTATACCGAGGTCGCATCGCTGGATGCGCTCGGCATCGAGGCGATCGACGCCGCGCCGATGCTCACGGGCATGTTCCACCCGCTCGACTGGGGCGGGGTGAACGAGGCGCATCTGCTGGCGAATGGCGAGGTCGGACTGATCGCGCATATCGCCTATTTCGAGGACGATACGATGTACAGCCTGCGGCATTACTACGCCGCCGCCTTCGTGTTCGACCCGGCGAGCCATGGCTGGCGCGACCTCGCCATCCTTGCCGGGCGCGGCCAGTTCGCGCCGGGGGCCGCCAAGCGCCCCGATCTGGTGGACGTCGTATTCTCCTCCGGCATCGACGTGGCTGGCGGCGTCACCCGCCTGTATGCCGGCACCTCGGATGCCGAGGCGCATTGGGTCGAGATCCCCTATCCCTTCGACGTGCCGCTTGCCCGCGCCACGGCCACCAGCGACGTTTCGACGTTGATCGTACCGGAACAGCGCCTACAGGCATGACGATGCTGACCATCGATCCCGCCCCGCGCCCGCTGGGCGCCAGCGACATCCGCGTCTCGCCGATCGCCTGGGGCATGTGGCGGCTGAAGGGCAGCGTTCCTAATGCGCGCACGCTGGTGGAGGCGGCGCTGGACGCCGGCATCACGCTGTTCGACACCGCCGACATCTATGGCGCCGACACGCCGGCCGGCTTCGGATCGGCAGAGGCGCTGTTCGGCGCGGTGCTGGCCGAGGCGCCGTCGCTGCGCGATCGCATGGTCATCGCGACCAAGGGGGGCATCCGGCCGGGCAATCCCTATCGCAGCGACGCGCCCTATCTTGCGCAGGCCGTCGATGCCTCGCTCGCCCGGATGCGGATCGAGCGGATCGACCTGTACCAGATCCACCGCCGCGATTTCCTGACCCACCCCCACGAGGTCGCCGCCAGCCTGACGCGCATGGTCGAACAGGGCAAGGTACGCGGGATCGGCGTGTCGAACCACAGTCCGGCGGAGGTCGATGCGCTGCAGGCGTTCCTCGACCGGCCGATCCTGAGCACCCAGCCCGAATTTTCGCCGCTGCAGGTCGCCCCGCTGTACGACGGTACGCTCGATCAGGCGATGGCGCGCGGCATGGCGGTGCTCGGCTGGTCGCCGCTGGGCGGCGGGCGGCTGACCGACCGCACCCATGCCGCGGGCGCGCTGCTGGCCGAACAGGGGGCGCGCTTCGGCGTCGACGCCGCCACCGCCGCGCTGTCGTGGAGCATGGCCCACCCCGCGCGGATCATCCCGATCGTCGGATCGCAGACGCCCGAGCGCATCCGCGCCGCCGCCGATGCGGTGCGGGTCGGATGGACCCATGCCGAATGGTATGCGGTGTTGCAGGCCGGAATGGGCGCGACGCTGCCCTGAGCGAAATCGGCAGCCGCCATGACATGGCGCCCCGGTTCGGCTAGGGCGGGCCGGTGCTTCGCCTCCGCCGCCTCGCCCTGACGCATGACGCAATGGCGGTGGCGGTGATCTGTGTCGCCCTGCTGATGAAGGCGCTGGTGCCGGCGGGGTTCATGCCGGCGATGATCGATGGCCGCTTCGTCATCGCCCTGTGTTCCGGAACGGAGCCGGTCATGGCACCGCAGGCGATGGCCGGCATGCCGGGCATGGCGGGCATGGCACAGCATCATGGCGGGCATGACCGGCAGGGCGAACGGCATGACGACAAGCCGCAGCCCATCGCATGCCCGCCGGTCCGGACCGGGCGCATGGCTGCGTCGCGATCATCAGGGGTAGCTTGCATGAAGATGTTTCCGGCCGCGTCGACGGCCATGCTCTGCCGTGCGCCGTCCGCCCATGCACGGAACGGCGGGGGGCGCCGCGGCGAACGGCGCGACGCCACCATCATCGTCACCGGCATCACGCCGGGCATTCCGCTCGACCGGATACCGCAGGGTATCCAGGTGCCCGATAAAGAGGAACTGGCCGGACGGGACGCACCGTGCGCCCTGTCGGTCCGGGTCGGCTCCGCGCCGGGAGGACGGCGATGAGCGATCCGCGCCTCTATCGCGTCATCTGGCGCTGGCATTTCTATGCCGGTCTGATCGTCGCGCCGTTCCTGCTGATCCTGAGCGTCACCGGCGCGACCTATCTGTTCAGGGACGAACTGAACGACGCGCTGATGCCCGGGTTGCAGATCGTCGCGCCGGTCGCGGTGCCGGTCACGCCGTCGCGGATGATCGCGGCGGCGGTCGCATCGGTGCCGGGCGTGGCGACGCGGATCGACCTGCCCGACGCCGCCGACCGGCCCGCGAAGGTGTGGATCGACGCCGCAACCGGCGAAGCGCGGCAGGTGATGGTCGATCCGGGATCCGCGCGGGTGCTGGGCAGCTATGTCTATACCCATACGCTGGTCGGGTTCGCCGACGTGATGCACGGTTCGCTGACGTTCGGGCCGTGGGGCGATGCCGTGGTCGAGCTGGCGGCGTGCTGGGCGCTGATGCTGATCGCGTCGGGGCTGTTCCTGTGGTGGCCGCGCGGACGCCGGTCGCCCGCCGGCGTGCTGTGGCCGAGGTGGCATGCGCGCGGACGGATGTTCTGGCGCGACCTGCATGCGGTGACGGGGGTGTGGAGCGTCGCGCTGATCGCGTTCCTGCTGCTGACCGGACTGCCGTGGGCGGTGGTGCAGGGGCCGCTGGTACGGGGGGTGTTTGCGACGCTCGGCATCGGCAACGAGGCTGCGCGCTTCGGCCGGGTCGCGCCGCAGAGCAAGCCGCTGGGCACGCTGGGCGGGATGCCGTGGAGCCAGGAGACGATGCCGATGGCGGCGTCCGATCCGGCGCATGCCGGCCATGGCGGCGGCAGCGCCCCTGCGGCGACGCCCGATCATGCCGCCGTCGCCGGCACCGACGCCATCGCCGCCAGGGCGCGGGCGGCGGGGATCGTCGGCGGCTATCGCCTGCACCTGCCGTCGGGGCCGCGCGGCATCTACACCGTGGTGGTGTCGCCGCGCGATCCGGCGGGGCAGCGGACGTTGCAGTTCGATCGGTGGTCGGGGCGGCTGCTGGGCGAGAATGGCTGGAGCCGCTATGGCATCGGCGCCAAGGCGGTCGAACTGGGCGTGCAGATCCATATGGGCCGCTATTTCGGACGGGCCAACCAGTTGCTGATGCTGATCCCCTGCATCGCGATCGTGCTGCTGGTCGTCAGCGGAGTGACGATGTGGTGGCGCCGGCGGCCCACGGGACGGCTCGCCGCGCCGCCGCCCGTCAGCGGTGCGCGGCTGCGCGGGGCGATCACGCTGCTGGTGGTCGCGGGCGTCGTCCTGCCGCTGTTCGGTGCGTCGCTGCTGGTGCTGGCGGCGGTCGATCGGGCGGTGGTGGCGCTGCGCCGGACGGCCGGGACCTGATGCCGGTGCACGCGACCGGCGGCAGCGTCCGCCGGTCGACCGCCGCCCGGCGCTGCGACCCGCCACCGCCCTTGGCACATCCCCTGCCACGCCCCATGTCGAGGCAATGGCCCTTGCCCGCTGGATCACGCCGCACCCGACCGGCATTCACCTGCCCGCGATCGATGTGTGGATCGACCCGTCCGAACCGGTCGCGCGCGCGCTGGTGACGCACGGCCATGCCGATCATGCGCGCGGCGGGCATGGCGCGGTGTGGGCCACGCCCGAGACGCTGGCGATCATGGCGGCGCGCTATGGCCCGCAGAACGGCATGCCCGTCGCCTATGGCGAGGGCGTGCGGATGGGCGATTACGCCATATCGTTCGTTCCCGCCGGCCATGTGCTGGGATCGGCGCAGATCGTCCTCGACCATGCGGGCGAACGCGTCGTGGTGTCGGGCGACTATAAACGCCGGGCCGACCCTACCTGCGCGCCGTTCCAGCCGGTGCCGTGCGACGTGTTCGTGACCGAGGCGACCTTTGGCCTGCCGGTGTTCCGCCATCCCGAGACGCGCGACGAGATCGACAAGCTGCTGTCCGCACTGCGGACGGAGCCCGAACGCTGCGTGCTGGTCGGTGCCTATGCGCTGGGCAAGGCGCAGCGGGTCATCGCCGAGGCGCGGGCGATGGGGTTCGACGATCCGATCTACCTGCACGGCGCGATGCAGCGGCTGTGCGATCTCTATGTCGAGCTGGGCGTGGACCTGGGCGAACTGCGCCCGGCGACCGGGGCGTCGAAGGCGGAACTGCAGGGGCGGATCATCGTCGCCCCGCCATCGGCGTTGGGCGATCGCTGGTCGCGGCGGCTGCCCGATCCGATCACGGCGATGGCCAGCGGCTGGATGCGGGTGCGCCAGCGCGCGCGACAACGCGGGGTCGAACTGCCGCTGATCCTGTCCGACCATGCCGACTGGGACGAACTGACGCAGACACTGACCGAGATCGCGCCGAGGGAGGTATGGGTGACGCATGGGCGCGAGGACGCGCTGGTCCATTGGTGCATGACGCGGCAGATCCGGGCGCGTGCGCTCGACTTGGTCGGATTCGAGGATGAGGATGATTGAGCGGGCGGGGCGGTGATGCGGTTGTCCGGCGCTGGTTCGCTACGGGATGCCGCGCCCGATGCCCCGGTCCGGCGGGTATGCCGCGACCTTGCCGAACGGCAGGCATATGCGTCCCATGACCGATGCTGACGAGACAAAGTCCGCCGGGAAGCGTCGTCCGGTTCAGAAGCGGAAGGCGGTACCCACGTACACGGCCTGGCTCTCCCGACGGTCGGGCGCGACCCGCAGCATGCGTTCGCGATCGGTACGGGCGCGCGCGCCGGCGGTCACGTCGAGGTTGCGCGTCAGCTTGTACGACCCGCCGGTATCGAGCGAATAGCCCGACATGTCGGTCATCATCTTCGGCTGGTCGGCCGATGCATGATCGCCGTTGGCGACGACGCGCCCGTTCGGCTTGCGCGGCGTGTAGGGGACGCCCAGCGCCAGCGGATCGCGGGTGCCCGGCTGGCCGAGGTCGAGGCGCGTCAGGTCGCCCGACAGCGCCATCCGCTTCAGCCCCGACGCCATGCCCAGATTATAGGCGAGCGGGTTCAGCGCGGGCATGGTGGTCACGGCGGCGGCGCGGTCGGTCGGGCGTTCGGCCTGCAACGTCGCGCTGCGTACCGCGATCTTGATCGCGCGGCTGCCGATCACGGTGCCTTCGGACGGCGTGAACTGGAACCCGGTCGGGTTGAGCGCGGTCCGCGACAGCGCGGCGGCGAGTCGCGGGTCGGCCGATGCGGGGGTGAACGACCCGAAACCGCCCAGCGGCATCCGGTCCATGTCGAGACGCTTGAGGACGCGCGGCGCACGCTGCTCCTGCGCGAACAGGGCAGGCGACGCACCGAGTCCGGCGGCGATCATTGCCCCCAGTCCGATGCCAGCCAAAATCCTGCGACCCGTCATGTCTTTCCTCACTCCCCGCCAATGGCGCTAACACGATTCGGTTGCGTGTATCCACCGCGTGCCGTCGCTTTCCCGGTCACTGTTGCATCGAACACACATATTTGTCGGACCAACGGCGTCGGGCGTCCGGATGCCGCCCGCACCAACCCGCTTGCCGCGTCCGCGCCACCTCCTATAGAAGCGCTCCGAACTGCCCTATTGGCCTGTAGTCAAGGAACCGCCGATGAACCGCCCGCTGCTGATCGCGTTGCTGGCAACGCTTGCCCTGCCGATGGCCGCGTGCAGCGGGGGCAAGGGGCGCGTCGCGGGCGACCTCGCCGCGTCGAAGGTGACGACGATCGGCGTCAACAGCTATCTGTGGCGCGCCAGCCTCGACACGCTGTCGTTCATGCCGCTGACCCAGACCGATTCGAACGGTGGCGTCATCGTCACCGACTGGTACGTCAACCCGGCGACCCCGACCGAGCGGACCAAGGTGACGGTCACGATCCTCGACCAGGACCTGCGCGCCGATGCGCTGCGCGTCGCCGCGCTGCGCCAGGTGAACCAGAACGGCCAGTGGATCGAGGCGCCGGTCGCCGCCGCCACCGTCCAGAAGCTGGAAGACATCATCCTGACCCGCGCCCGCGACCTGCGCCGCGGCGCCATCACGGGCTGAACCGACGATCATGACTCCGCGTTTTTCGCCGGCCGAGGCCGATGCGCGCTGGCAGGCGGCGTGGGACGATGCCCGGACCTTCGTCGCCGACGATGCGTCGCCCCGCCCCAAGCGCTACGTCCTCGAGATGTTCCCCTATCCGTCGGGGCGCATCCATATGGGGCATGTCCGCAACTATACGATGGGCGACGTGCTGGCGCGGTTCCTGCGGATGACCGGGCATGAGGTGCTCCACCCGATGGGGTGGGATGCGTTCGGCATGCCGGCCGAGAATGCGGCGATGGAGAAGAAGGTCCATCCGGGGCAGTGGACCTATGCCAATATCGCGGCGATGAAGGCGCAGTTGAAGCGCCTTGGCCTCGCCTTCGACTGGAGCCGCGAATTCGCGACCTGCGATCCCGACTATTACGGCCACGAACAGGCGCTGTTCCTCGAACTGCTGAAGGGCGGTCTGGTCTATCGCCGGGAATCGGCGGTCAACTGGGACCCGGTCGACATGACCGTGCTGGCCAACGAACAGGTGATCGACGGGCGCGGCTGGCGTTCGGGCGCGCTGGTCGAGAAGCGCAAGCTGAGCCAGTGGTTCCTCCGGATCACCGACTTCGCCGACGACCTGCTCGACGGCCTGGGCAGCCTCGACCAGTGGCCCGACAAGGTCCGGTTGATGCAGGAGAACTGGATCGGCAAGTCGGAAGGGCTGCAATTCGCGTTCCAGCCGGTCAAGCCGTTCGATCAGCAGATCGAGGTCTATTCGACGCGTCCCGACACGATCTTCGGCGCGAGCTTCGTCGCGATCGCCGCCGATCATCCGATCGCGCGGGCGCTGGCCGAAGGTAACGCCGCCGCCGCCGCGTTCATCGAGCTGTGCAAGCAGGGCGGGACCACCGCCGCCGAACTGGAAACCGCCGAGAAGCTGGGTTTCGACACCGGGCATCGGATGCGGCATCCGTTCGACGCGGGTGTCGAGCTGCCGGTCTATATCGCGAACTTCGTGCTGATGGACTATGGCACCGGCGCGGTGATGGGCGTGCCGGCACACGACCAGCGCGACCTCGATTTCGCGCGGAAATACGGGCTGGAGGTTCGCCGGGTCGTGGCGGACGGCGATCTGGCCGATCCGGTGTTCGACGGCGACGAGGCCTATACCGGTCCCGGCCGGCTGGTGAATTCCGGCTTCCTCGACGACATGGATGTCGCCGCCGCCAAGCGCGCGGTGATCGATCGCGCCGAAGCCGGCGGCTGGGGCAAGGGCACCACCGTGTGGCGGCTGCGCGACTGGGGGGTCAGCCGCCAGCGTTACTGGGGCACGCCGATCCCGATCGTGCATTGCGATGCGTGCGGGGCGGTGCCGGTGCCGACCGATCAGTTGCCGGTGAAGCTGCCCGACGACGTGTCGTTCGACATTCCCGGCAATCCGCTCGATCGCCATCCGACATGGAAGCACGTCGGTTGCCCGGCGTGTGGGAGCCCGGCGCGGCGCGAGACCGACACGCTCGACACCTTCGTCGATTCGTCATGGTATTTCATCCGCTTCGCCAGCCAGCCCGATGACAGACCATTCGACCGGGCGGTTGCGGAAAGCTGGCTGCCGGTCGGCCAGTATATCGGCGGGGTCGAGCATGCGATCCTGCACCTGCTCTATGCGCGGTTCTGGACGCGGGCGCTCAACCATGTCGGGCTGATCGACCTGAAGGAACCGTTCGCCGGGCTGTTCACGCAGGGCATGGTCACGCACGAGACGTACCGGTCGGCGGACGGCCGCTGGCTGGCACCGTCCGAAGTGACCGATGGCATCGAGACCGCGACCGGTGCGGCGATCACTGTCGGCCGTGTCGAGAAGATGTCGAAGTCGAAGAAGAACACGGTCGATCCCGAACCGATTCTCGATCGCTACGGCGCCGATGCCGCCCGCTGGTTCATGCTGTCCGACAGCCCGCCCGAACGCGACCTGCCGTGGAGCGAGGCCGGGATCGAAGGCGCCGAGCGCTTCGTCAAGCGGGTGTGGAAGCTGGTCGCGGCGCACGAGGCCGGCGGCACCAGCCCGAGCGCGCTGACCCGCGTCGTCCATCGCACCATCGCCGGCGTCGCCGACGACATCACCGCGCTGCAGTTCAACAAGGCGGTGGCCAAGCTCTATTCGCTGCTGGGCGAGGCGGAGAAGGCGAAGGGCATGTCGGATGCCGACATGGACGCGCTGCTGCTGCTGGTCAGCCCGATGATCCCGCATCTGGCCGAGGAGGCGTGGTCGCAGCTCGGGCGTCCCGGGCTGATCGCCGACGCCGCATGGCCGCTGGTCGATGCGGCGATGCTGGTCGATGCGGAATCGACGATCGCGGTACAGGTGAACGGCAAGCTGCGCGACACCATCGTCCTGCCCAAGGGCGCGGCGAAGGATGCGGCCGAAGCCGCGGCGCTGGCGAGCGAGAAGATCGTCCGCGCGCTGGAGGGCAAGGCGCCGCGCAAGATCATCGTCGTGCCCGACCGCCTCGTGAACATCGTCGCATGATCCGCGCCGCCGTCCTTGCCGCCGCGCTGATGCTGGGCGGTTGCGGCCTGCGCCCGCTCTATGCCGGGGGCGAGGGCGGAATGGTGCGCCAGACGCTGTCGGGGGTCGAGGTGGCGCCGATCGCCGGGCAGAATGGCTGGCTGATGACGAATGCGCTGCGCGACCGGCTGCGTGCCGAAGGGCCGGCGCGCTACCGGCTCGAAATCCGGCTCGACGACGACATTACCGGCCTGGGCGTGCGGCGCGACGATTCGATCACGCGCGAACGGCGGACGTTGCGCGCCCGCTACCAGTTGATCGACCTGTCGAACGGGGCGGTGACGCTCGACGCGACGGCGGGGTCGGACGCCGGCATCGACGTGGTGCGGTCGGAATATGCGACGATCGCGGCGGAACGTACCGCGCTCGAGCGGCTGTCGGTGATCGTCGCCGACCAGATCGTGACCCGGATCGCGCTGACGCTGCCCAAGTCAGGCTCGTGAAGCTCCGGCCCGAGCAGGTCGCGGCCAAGCTCGACCGGCCCGGCCCCGATATCCGGCTGTACCTGTTCCATGGTCCCGACACGGCGGGCGCGATGGCGCTGGCCGCGCGACTGGCGAAGGGCGTGGGCGACGGGGCCGAGCGCGTCGACATCGACGGCGCGATGCTCAAGGGCCGCCCCGGCCTGCTCGCCGACGAAGCCGCCTCGCTGTCGCTGTTCGGCGACGCCCGCCATATCCGCGTGAGCGGCATGGGCGAGGAATCGGTGGAGGCGGTGACGCTGCTGCTCGCCGCCGAGCGTGCCGGCAATCCGGTCGCAGCGATCGCGCCGGGCGTCAAGGGCACATCGAAACTGGTGAAGCTGGTCACGGCATCGCTCAACGCCGTGGCGGTGGCCTGCTACGTCCCCGATGCGGCGCAGGCGGCGAAGCTGGCGGTGACGATGGCACGCGACCATGGCCTCAGGCTGCTGGGCGACGTGCCCGACCGGCTGGCGGCGGTCACGGGGGGCGACCGCGCGGTGCTGGCCAGCGAGATCGAAAAGCTGGCGCTGTTCCTCGATGCGTCGCCCGAACGACCGCGCGATGCCGATGGGGAAGCGTTCGACGCGATCGGCGCATCGATCGCCGACGCCGAACTGGGCGGGATCGTCAGCGCGATGATCGCCGGCGACGCGGCGGCGGCGGCATTGCCCGAAATGCCGGGCGGCGCGATCCCGCTGTTGCGGGCCGTCGCGCGACGGCTGCTGTCGCTGGCCGAGATGCGCGCCGATATCGACGAGGGCGAGAGCGTCGACCGGGTGATGGAGCGCCACCGGGTGTTCTTCAAGGAACAGGCCGCCACCGCGCAGGCGCTGCGCCGCTGGGACGCGCCCCGGCTGGCCCGCGCGCTGGAGCGGATTCGCGATGCCGAACGCGCCGTGCTGTCGGGCAGCGGCCTTGGCGACGTGATGACCGCCGCCGAAGCGATCGCCATCGCGCGGGCGGCGGCGCGGGGACGATAAAAGCATTTGCGTGGGCGGCTGGGCGCTGCTAGGGGCACGCTCCTGCCAGCCAAGGGGGCGACCCCAAGGTGTTCACGTGCGGTCGTGGCGGAACTGGTAGACGCGCAACGTTGAGGTCGTTGTGGCCGAAAGGCCGTGGAAGTTCGAGTCTTCTCGACCGCACCACTCCCGATCAGAACAGGGCCCGCAGGTGCCGACTGGTCGGGATGCCCGCCGATGGCGGACATGGCCCGGCGGAGCGCGGGGTCGTCGGTCGCCAGCTTCCACCGTATCGCTTCGCCGAGGTAGCGGGTGTCGAGCCTGCTGTTGAGACCGGTCCGGTCTGTCCCGATGTCGGCGTCTGACAGCGGCGTCCCCGATGGTGCGGTTCGTCGATTCCGTCGGCCCGATGGTCGGCGGATG
Source organism: Sphingomonas hengshuiensis (assembly GCA_003240755.1). GTDB lineage: Bacteria > Pseudomonadota > Alphaproteobacteria > Sphingomonadales > Sphingomonadaceae > Sphingomonas > Sphingomonas hengshuiensis_A. The sequence goes on from QFNF01000001.1 coordinate 129,566, forward strand.
CGGCATCCTCGCCGGGTGATGCCCCGGACGGTTCCGATCGCGCAAGGGGGGCGGGGCGCATCAGCCGGATGCCGCCGGCCGATGACCGGAGAGCGTCTGCGTCGCCCAAATCGGTCGTTATGATATCTCCGCCGCCGGTCGCCGGTCGCCGGTTTCCCTGCTATGCACGGGTCATGACGCCTGTTCTCTTCCTTCCCGGCCTGTTGTGTGACGCTACGCTCTGGCGGGCGCAGATCGACGGCCTTGCGGACATGGTCGCCCCCATGGTCGCGGACCTGACGCTCGACCAGACCGTGGCCGGCATGGCACGGCGAACCCTGGCCGCCGCGCCGCCGCGCTTCGCGCTGGTCGCGCTGTCGATGGGCGGATATGTCGCGTTCGAGATACTGCGTCAGGCTCCGGAACGGGTGACGGGTCTGGCATTGTTCGACACAAGTGCCGCGCCGGACGCGCCGGAACGCGCGGCCGGCAGGCATGCGGCGATCGAATCGCTGGAACTGGGGCGGTTCCGCGGGGTCACGAGCCGCCTGCTCCCGCAACTCGTCCACCCCCGGCACGTCGATGGACCCTTGGCGGAGACGGTACAGGCGATGGCGTCGCGCGTCGGCGGCACCGCGTTTGCCCGCCAGCAGCGCGCGATCCTCGACCGACCCGACAGCCGACCGATCCTCCCGACGATAACGGTCCCCACGCTGGTGGCGGTCGGTAAGGACGATGTTCTGACGCCGCCTGCTGATGCGGCGGAAATCCATGCCGGCATCCCGCACGCCCGGTTGGAGGTGCTGCCGGAATGCGGGCACCTTCCCGCTCTGGAACAGCCGGAGCGGACGACCGAACTCATTCGCGACCTGCTGCGCCGCTGCCCGTCCGCCGACAGGCGCTGACGATCCGTCGGGAGAGGGGGGGCGGCGCATCCGCCCCGATCGCCAGGCAATTCGCGCCCGGAGCGGCGACATGGCGGGCATGGGCGGCGGCGCGGATGGGCCGGGGGTGCAGCAGGCCGTCATCCGGACTTGAGCAGACCGGCATCCCCGCCCCCGGATGAACGGCAGGCGCCGGATGTCCCCATGGTCGCCAGTCCTGTGCAGCAGTCGGCAGGCAACCCGATGATGCGGTTTCGATTTGGGCATGGTTTCCATGCCCGATGCCCGATACACAACCGCGCAGACAGTTGGCCCCGCGCCAGGCGGTCCTGCGTGAGACGACTCTATCCATCTGGGGAACCATGCTCGGCTCAACTTCTCTCGCGCACCTGCTTCGCCGGGTTGCCTCGTCGGGCAGGCGTCCCGGTGCGCGCGACTATGCCGTCGCGATGGCAGCCCTCGCGGTTCTGGCCATCGTCCAGAACCGTGTGCTGGGCGCTTCGGCACCATGGTTCATCTTCACGCCCGCCATCGTCCTGCTGACGCTGTTTTTCGGAACCGGTCCCGGCGTCGCCGCCACGATCGCCGCTGCCGCATTTGCCGGCTATGTCGCCGCCAGTTCGTCCCATCCGCACCTGCCGAGTTCGACCCTGTGGACGGCGTCGGCGGCGTTCTGCCTCAGTACGCTGGGCCTTGTCTGGCTGGTGGCTGCGCTGCGGCGCGCGCTGCAGGATTCGGACGCGCTGCGCGCCGCCCGCGAACAGGACCATGCCGAAGCGGCGCGGCGGGAGGCCTTTCTGACGAGCGTCCTTGCCAGCTCGACCGATTGTATCAAGGTTCTCGACCTTGACGGGCGGCTCACCTTCATGAGCGAGGGTGGGCAGCGTGTGATGGAGGTCAGCGATTTCAACGCGATAGCCGGGTGCCCCTGGCCAGATTTCTGGGAAGGGGCCGGCAACACCGAGGCGCGGGCCGCGATTGCGGACGCGACGCGAGGGGCGTCCCGGAGTTTCGTCGGCGTGGCGGACACGATGGCCGGCGCGAAACGCTGGTGGCATGTGGCAGTCAGTCCGATCCGTGGCATCGACGGCAGCGTCGAACGCATCCTGTCGGTATCGCGGGATATCAGCGAGCTGCGCGCCAGCGAGGATGAGCGCGACCGGTTCGTCCGGCTGGCGGAGAACAGCACGGACTTTATCGGCATGGCGGGGCTTGATGGACGCATCTGGTATCTGAACGATGCCGGTCGCCGGATGGTCGGCCTGCAGGATGCCGATATCGGGCATCTGTTCGCCGAAGACTTCTTCCCGCCCGACCAGGCCGACTTCGTGGCGACCGTGGTCCGGCGCGCCGTCGACCGGCAGGGCCGATGGGAAGGGGAACTGGCGTTCCGCCATTTCCGGACGGGTGAAATCATTCCCATCCTGTACGCTGCCTTTCCGCTGACGGATCACGAGGGCAGGGTGATCGGGTTCGGAACCGTCACCCGCGACTTTCGCGAGCGCAAGCGCGCCGAAGAACAGCTACGGATGATGAACGGGGAACTCGCGCATCGGCTGAAGAACGTTCTTGCCGTGGTCCAGTCGATCGCGCACCAGACGCTGCATCGCGCCGCGGACCCGGTGTCGGCCAGCCATGATCTTTCCGCCCGGCTGGGCGCGCTGGGTGCGGCGACGGACGTGCTTACCAGTTCGTCCTGGCGTGCCGTGGACCTGCATGCGCTGTCCGAACAGGCACTGGCTCCCCATGGTCGGCTGGGTCACAGGATATTCCTCGACGGGCCTGCCCTTACGCTGCGGGCCGAAGTCGCCGTCGCCCTCGCGCTGGCGCTGCACGAACTTGCGACGAACGCCGTGAAATATGGCGCGCTGTCGAAGGACGGCGGGACCGTGACGTTGCGCTGGACCGTGGAGCAGCGCCCGGGGGGCGCCGATTTCGTGCTGCGCTGGAAAGAGGCCGGTGGCCCGGTCGTGACCCCGCCGACGCGCACCGGTTTCGGTTCGATCCTGATCGAGCGATCGCTGCGTTCGCACTTTGGCGGCCGCGCGACGATCGATTATCGGCCGGACGGGCTCCGCTTCGAACTCGAAGCGCCCTATGCCCTCGCTATCGCCGACGACGCGCGGCACGCGGCCGGATAGCGCCCGGATGGGTCCGGTCGGGCATGCCGCGGCATGGCCGGGTGCGGGGGCGGGCCGCACGCCGCTGCGGTCGCCATGAAGGGACTCCATCGGGAGGGGCGACGCCGCGCCTCTCCCGACAGGGCAGCGGCGATTACGGCAGCGCGAAGACCATCAACGTATCGCCGACCTTCGTTTCGAACCGCGCATGGCCGGTGGCACCGATGGCTACATATTGCCGCCCGCGATGCATATAGGTCATCGCCGAGGACTGCGCCCCCGCCGGCAGGCGCGCGGACCACAACAGGCGGCCCGTCATCGTCTCGAACGCCCGCAGATACTGATCCTGCGCCGCGCCGATAAAGGCCAGGCCGGTGGCGGTCGTCGTCGCGCCGCCCAGGTTCGGCGTGCCGATCGGAACCCGCAACAGCGTCGGCACGCCGAGGGGGCCGATGTCGCGCCCGGTCCCGAACGGCTGCGACCACAGGAGACGGCCGGTGGCGAGGTCCGTCGCCGCGACATATCCCCAAGGGGGCGCGATGCAGGGGACGCCCAGCATCGAGAGCCACATCGGCCGGTCGACGCCATAGGGCGCCCCCTTTTGCGGCGCGACGGTCTGATCGGGGCGTCGTCCGCCATCGCCGATCGCGGCGTCCTGCACATCCGCGCGCGGGATCAGCCGCACGCGGTTGGGCAGGCGGCTGTGATTGGAGATCACGACCCCCCGGACGGGATCGATCGCGAGGCCGCCCCAGTTCATGCCCCCGACGGTGCCGGGAAACAGCAGCGCGCCAAGGCCGGCCGTGGTCGCGGGGGTATAGATGCCGTCATAGCGCATCCGGTGAAACTGGATGCGGCACAGCGCCGCGTCGATCGGGGTCAGGCCGAAGGTGTGCCGGGCGTCCAGACGCTCGGGCGTCGCGCCGGGATGGCCCGCCAGATTGGGGTAGAAGGCGGAACGCGGCTGCACCGGCGACAGGGTGTCGCCCGGCAGGCTCGGCCCCGGTGCGCGGTCATGGGCCACCGGGCGAACCGGCCTTCCCGTCGCGGCGTCCAGGACGAACAGCGATCCCGTCTTGGTCCCCTGTACGACCACCCGTCGCCGGGCGCCGTCGATGGTCATGTCGGTCACGACCGGCTGCGCGCCCAGATCGTAATCGAACCGGTCGTTCAGCACCGTCCGGAACGCCCAGCGCGTCACCCCGGTCCGCAGATCGACGGCCACCACCGCGCTGGAAAAGGCATCGTCGGCCGGCGCGCGACCGGCGCCCCAATGGTCGTTGCCGGCATTGCCGGTCGCCAGGAATACCAGTCCCAGTCCGGGATCGCCGCTGATGACGTTCCAGACGTTGGGCGTCCCCCTGGGATAGGTCGCGTCGGCACCCAGCGGTGCGCGGGGGTCGGACCGCTTGGCATCCCATGCCCATCGCAGGTCGCCGGTGGTCGCATCATAGGCGCGCACCACCCCCGACGGGGCATCGCGGCGCTGGTTATCGCTGACCTGCTGCCCGACGACGACCAGATCGCCGACCACGGCAGGCCCCGAATTGCTCGACGCATGGCCGGGTTCCGCAAGCCCCATGCCCTGGGTCAGATCGACCGTGCCGTTGCTGCCGAACCCGGTACAGGCCCGGCCGGTCGCGGCGTCCAGCGCGACCAGCCGGCCATCGGCCACGGCGACGAAAATGCGGGTGGCGCAGGCTTGGTCGGCCGGCACGGCGGCGTTGCGATGATAGCCGACCGCACGGCAGGCGACGCTGAACATCGATTCCAGCGCGCGCGGCGCCACATCCGGCACCCAGCGCCACTTCTCCCGCCCGGTCGCGGGATCGAGCGCGAAGACATGCGATCGCGGCGAACAGACGAACAGGCTGTCGCCGATCTTCACCGGCGTGTTCTGGGCCGAAAAGAAGACCCGGCCATTTGGCGGCATGTCCCCCGTCGAGAAGCGCCACGCCTCGCGCAGCCGCCCGACATTGGCGGGGGTGATCTGGGCGGCATCGGAATAGCGCAGTGCCTGGGGCGAACCGCCGAAGCCGATCCAGTCCGTGTCCCCGGGACCGGCCGACGCGACACTGGCGGAGGCGGTCGTCGGACGTTCCCACGCGATGACGACGATCGCCGCCACCGCGCCCAGGCCGAGCAGTGCCGCAGCCGCCACGCCGCGCCGCCGCAGTGCCTGGCCACGCCCCGGCCTCGCCACCAGCCAGATTGCGGCGCTCGCGATGAAGATGGCGGCGATCACGCCCGTGCGTCCCGCGAGGTCGAATCCCCATGCGGGCATCCACCCCTTGCCGGCGATCTCCTCCAGCGCCCAGACCAGGGTGACGATCAGCGCGCTGCCCTGAAACGCGAGGACGCGTGTCCACCGGCGCCGCGCGGCGGGCCATAGCGAGGCGGCGAGAAGAACGCCTGCGAGGGCGTAATAGATGTTCCCGCCCAGACCGATCAGCCAGAGGCCGAGCACGAGCATCGCCACGCCCAGCAACCCGCCGACAAGCGCGACTGTCCCGAGCGCCAGCGTCGGCAGTCGGCCGATCGGCGCGGTCATGCCGCGCGCACCATATTTGCGGCACCGAAGGCCGAGCATTGAACCGGAATTGCGCGACACGCCGCGCCGGCCCGCATGAAACGTCCGATAGCGCCGCCGATGCGGGCGTCCCAGACCCCGCTGCCCGATCGGACGCGCCCGATTCCCCCTGCTTCGCGCATGCAGACCCCCTTGTCGCTTCGGGAATGTTCGAACGCGCGAAGGGTTCCAATCGCTGTCGGGAGACGCCGGGTTCGCAAGCCGACGGACGAGCGAGCCATGGGGAATGGCCGACCGGGGTCGATCGGCATGCCGTCCCGGAACCGGCGATGCCGTAAATGCATGCGGCGGTGGCACCAATATACCGTCCGGAGGTTGATGCGCGGCAAAGGGGGATGAGTGATGGTCAAGGATCAGACGGATCACGGCGGTCAGGCCAGCGCCAGCGTGGCGCCGGCGCAGGTGCCGGGCATGATGGGACTTCTCGGGCTGGCCGTCGCGGTCGTCGTGGTCGCGGGGCTTTTCTTCGCGCGCGACGTGCTCATCCCGATCACGCTCGCGGTGCTCCTGTCCTTCGTCCTGTCGCCGATCGTCTCGCTCCTGCGACGGGCGCGGCTTCCCAAGGGCTTCTCGATCCTCGTCGCCGTGCTCGGCGCGCTCGGCCTGCTGGGCGGCGTCGGCACGCTGGTCGGCATGCAGGCGACGTCGCTGGTCGAAAAGGCGCCGGCCTATGTCGAAACGATCCAGGCGAAGATCGATCGAACCACCGGTTTCGTCACCGACCGGCTGACCTTCCTCGCACCGGCGGGGCCGGTGGCGGCCGCGCCGGCCGATCCCAACGTCGTGCGCGGCACCCGCGCCCACCCGCTCAACGTGCGCGTGGTCGAGCAGCAGACGCCCGTGCTCGAACAGGTCGGCGGCTATCTGGAACCGGTGGTCGCGCCCTTCGAAACGTTCGTCATCGTGCTGGTCGTCGCCATCTTCATCCTGATGCAGAAGGAAGACCTGCGGAACCGCCTCATCCGGCTGTTCGGATCGTCCGATCTGCACCGCACCACCGCGGCGATGGACGATGCCGGCGGCCGGCTCAGCCGCTACTTCCTGTCGCAGCTTGCGGTGAATGCCAGTTTCGGCACGGTCGTCGGTATCGGGCTGTGGGTGATCGGGCTGCCGGTGCCGGCGCTCTGGGGCATTCTGGCGGGCGTGTTGCGCTTCGTTCCCTATATCGGTGCCCTGCTGGGCGCCGCGCTACCGCTCGTCGTCGCGGCGGGCGCCGATCCGGGATGGACCACGGTGCTGATGGTGGCGGCGCTGTTCGTCATACTCGAACCGCTGATCGGCTATGTCATCGAACCGCTGCTCTATGGGCATTCGACCGGCCTGTCGCCGCTGTCGGTGGTGATCGCGGCGGTATTCTGGACGTGGATCTGGGGGCCGGTCGGCCTCGTGCTGTCGATGCCGCTGACCTTGTTGCTGGTGGTGCTGGGCCGTCATATCCCCAGTCTTGAATTCCTCGACGTGCTGCTGGGCGACCGGCCGGCCCTGACCCCGGTCGAGAGCTTCTACCAGCGCATGCTCGCCGACGATCCCGACGAGGCGCTCGACCAGGCGGAGAGCCAGCTCGTCGAGCGGTCGCTGACCTCCTATTATGACGAGGTGGCGCTCGCTGCGCTCAAGCTCGCCGCCGCCGACGTTGCGCGCGGTGCGATCGATCGCGACCGTGCCGGGCGGGTCGTCGACGCCATGCTGGTGCTGGTCGGCGAACTCGACGGCGCGAACGACACCGCGACCGGGACGCTGGCCGCCGACAAGCCGCTCAAGCCCGTGCAGGACGATTCTGCGGGGTTTGACGAAACCGCGCCCGTGACGCTGCCTGCCGCGCCCGATCCATGGCGTGCCGACGGCAGCATCCTGTGCATTGCCGGACGCGGCGTACTCGACGATGCCGTCACCGCGATGCTGGCCCAGCTTCTCGCCAAGCGCGGATTCGGCGTGAACCGCGTCGAACACGATGCCGGTTCGCGTGCCAATATCGACCGGCTCGACACGTCGCACGCCAGGCTGGTCTGCATATCCTATCTGGAGATCGGCGGGACGCCGTCGCATCTGCGCTATCTCGTGCGCCGCATCCGCGCGAGGGCGGGGGACGTCCCGATACTGGTCGGCCTGTGGCCCGAGGGGGAAGCCGCGCTGACGGACGGTCAGATCCAGCGCACGCTCGGGGCCGACCTCTATGTCGGTACGCTGGGCGCCGCGGTCGAAGCCTGTCTCGACCACGCCCGGACGACCAGCGAAAGGCACGCCGCATGATGTCGGCAGACCCCGCCGCGGGCACGGGCGCCCGCTCGCCGTTCGAGGTGCCGGCCGATGGATGGATGGCGGTCGCCAAACGGACCTGGAAGGAGATCGGCGACGACAATGTCGGCATCATCGCCGCCGGCATCGCCTTCTACGTCTTCGCCGCGATCGCCCCGCTGCTGGGCGCCGTCGTATTGAGCTACGGCATCTTCGCCGATGCCGAGACGGTCCGCCGCAATGTCGAGAGCGTTTTCGCATCGGTCCCGCGCGAGGCGGCGGCGGTCATCACCGACCAGCTCCTGATGGTGGTCGAAAGCTCGAAGGACAAGCAGGGCCTCGGCCTCGTCATCGCGCTGGGAATCGCATGGTATGGCGCGACCAAGGGTTCCGCGGCGATCGTTACCGGGCTGAACGTCGCCTATGGCGAAACGGAAAGCCGTGGTTTCATCCGGCTCAACCTGTTGCAGCTCGGTATCGTCGCGGCGGGGGGTGGCCTGATCTTCGTCGCGATCATCGCAAGCACGTTGCTGGCGCTCCTCGGCAGCCTCGTCCCCGGCGCGCCGGCACTGGTGCTGACGGGCATGCGCCTGGCCGGTTTTCTCGTCCTCGCGGCGATCGTCGTTACCGGCATCGCCGCACTGTTCCACTTCGGCCCCGATCATCGCCAGCCGAGGTGGATCTGGCTGTCCCCCGGCTCCGTCTGCGCCGCCGCATTCTGGCTGGGGGGCACGGCGCTGTTCGGGATCTACACCTCGAATTTCGCAAGCTATGGCGCGACCTACGGCTCGCTCAGCGCGGTCATCGTCCTGCTGACATGGCTCTGGCTGTCCGCCTATGTCCTGCTGATCGGTGCCGAACTGAACGCCGAGCTCGAACGCCAGGTGGCCGGAACGGCGGAACCGTCGGATGCGCCACCCGCCCCGGCGCGGCCGGTCGAGGCAGTGGCCGTCGATACCCGATCGGCGCCGGACGCCGTCGGGGGCAGGGGCGCCCCGACCGTCCTGGCGACACTGGGAAGCGTCGCGGCGGGCGGCGTCGTGTCCACTGCCGGCTTTGCGCTGCTCCGCAGGGGGCGGGCGATCGGCATCCTCGTCGTGGCCATGGCCGCCACCTCGGCATGGCGGCAGGGAACCCGGCACAGGAACGCGCCACGGGAGATCGAACGATGACGACAAGCGCGTGGCGCCAGGCACTTCGCAGGGCGACGAAGCAGATATGGTTTCGCGCGGCGGTCATCAGCCTGTTCGGATTCCTGCTCGCCGGCCTTTCGGGCCTGTTCGCGCGGCGCATCCCCTATGAATTCCAGATGGATCTCGGCCAGGACGCGGTCGGAACGATCCTGGAGATCATCGCGTCCAGCATGCTCGCGGTGACGACCTTCTCGCTCACCGCGATGGTGAGCGCCTATGGATCGGCGACCCAACTGGCAACGCCCCGCGCCACGCAGTTGATGATGAGCGATCCGACGTCGCAGAACGCGCTGTCGACGTTCCTCGGCGCGTTCGTCTTTTCCGTCGTCGGTATCGTCGGGCTGCAGACGGGCATCTATGGCGGGCAGGGGCGGGTCGTGCTGTTCCTCGGCACGATCGTCCTGATCGCGGTGGTCGTGCTGACCCTGTTGCGCTGGATTTCGCACATCACCGCGTTTGGCCGCATGGCGGACGTGATCGACCGCGTCGAAAAGGCCGCGTGCAGGTCGATGGAGCAGTTCGCCGCCGATCCGCGGCTGGGCGGCCGTCCGGCGATCGCCGTGCCCGATCATGCCGTGCCGGTGTTCGCACGCAAGAGCGGCAATGTCACCTATATCGATATCGCCGCGCTCGGCCGGATAACGGAGGATTGCGGCACGGTGGTCCATGTCGCGGCGCTTCCCGGCACGATGGTCCATCCCGCCCGGCCGCTGGCCTTTGTCGAGATGGCTGTCGACGACGAGCTGCGCGACAAGATCGCGGAGGCGTTCACGATCGGACGACACCGCAGCTTCGACGACGATCCGAGGCTGGGTCTGATCGCGCTGTCGGAGATCGCCAGCCGGGCGCTCGCCCCCGCCACCAACGATCCCGGAACGGCGGTCGAGGTGCTGAACGCACTGCTGCGCACGTTCCTGCACCTGCCTGCGGACGAGCCGGACGCGGACGACAAGCCCCTGCCGCGGGTCTATGTGCCACGGCCCACCGTCGAGGAGATGCTGGACGACGCCTTCCTCCCGATCATACGGGAGGGCTTTGGCGAACAGGAGGTCGCGGTCAGGACGATCAAGACGCTGACGGCGATCCGGGACGCGCTTCCGTTCACCGCCGCACCGATCCGGCGGCTCACCGGCATTATTGGGGAAGCCATCGATCGCGATCAGAAAAGCGCGATCCTGCAGGACCGGATCCGGGTGAAGTTGCAGGCGCTGGTTTCGCCGAGCACGCCACCGGCCCCCGGGTCGCCGGGCAACACCTGATCGAATCGCGCCGGGGCAACCGGTGTGGCGTCGGGCTGCGCGTCACCGCATGTCCGAACACGGACGCCGCGCCGTGGCCTGCCCCTGCGGTGGTCGAAGGACCGGAAGGCGAGCGGTTCGCCCATGGCGGCAAGGCTGCTGTAGTCCATCCATCGCTCGGCGACAGCGCCGGACCGATCCCGGCAACGCGCTGCTGTTCCGGCTGAAGATCGGGGAACAATCGCCCGATCCGACATGTCGCTGGATGCCCCGTGAGGATTCGAACCTCAATTAACGGAGTCAGAGTCCGTGGTCTTACCTTTAGACGACAGGGCAACGTCGCAGCGAGGGCGGTCCGATAGGCCGGCCCGCCAGTCGTGTCAACGCCCAATCACTCGATTCGTCGCAGCGCCTTGTGGCGAACGGCCGGTTTCGCTAGGCTGCGCGCCAGACACCGAGCGGCGTTCCGCCGTGACGGATAGAACATAAGTGAGTGACGGCATGGGGGATATCTCCGCCCGGTTGCCGCACCGGGGCGCGCGTGGCGCTCCCCGCACGGCATCCTCTTCGCCGGCGCGACCGCGCTGGCCGGGCGCGCGCCATTATGCCGCGCTCGACCTTGGTACCAACAATTGCCGGCTGCTGATCGCCCGGCCGCAGGGCGACGGCTTTGCGGTGGTCGACGCCTTTTCGCGGATCGTCCGGCTGGGCGAGGGGCTGGCCGCCACCGGGCGCCTGTCCGACGTGGCGATGGACCGCACCGTCGCCGCGCTGAAAATCTGCGCCGAAAAGCTCAAGCGCCGCGACGTGACGCTCGCGCGGTCGGTCGCGACCGAGGCGTGCCGCCGCGCCACCAACGGCCCGGCGTTCGTCGAACGCGTGCTGGCCGAAACCGGCATCCACCTCGACATCATCACCGCCGAGGAAGAGGCGCGGCTGGCGGTGCTCGGATGCCATGCGCTGCTCGAACCCGGCACCGGGCCGGCGTTGGTGTTCGACATCGGCGGCGGGTCGACCGAGCTGGTGCTGCTCGACGCATCGGGACCGGTGCCCCGCGTGCTCGACTGGCATTCGGCGCCATGGGGGGTGGTGTCGCTGACCGAGAGCCTCGGCGCGGGCAGGGCGGCGCCGACGACCTCGGGCGCCTATGCCCGGATGCGCGCCTGCGTGACCGAGAGTTTCGCACCGTTCGCCCGGCGCCTGCCCGCTACCACCGAACCGCGGCGGTTGCTCGGCACCAGCGGCACGGTGACGACCCTCGCCAGTGTTCATCTGGGCCTTGCGTCCTATGACCGGTCGCAGATCGACGGGCTGATCGTGCCCGCCGAATCGATGCTGGCGGTCAGCCAGCGGCTGGCGGGCATGAGCCTGGCCGAACGCGGCACCGTGCCGTGCATCGGCAGCGAGCGCGCCGACCTGGTGGTCGCCGGCTGTGCGATCCTCGAAACGATTCTGGCGCTCTGGCCCGCCGAACGGCTAGGGGTCGCCGACCGTGGGATTCGCGAAGGAATCCTGCGCCGATTGATGGCAGGAACCCGATGACCCGCGGCAGCCCCCCCGGACGACAACGCGTACGCACCGCCCGCTCGCGCTCGGCCCAGTCGACGCGCTGGCTCGAACGCCAGTTGAACGACCCCTATGTCAAGAAGGCCCGCGCGGAAGGCTATCGCAGCCGCGCGGCGTACAAGCTGATCGAACTGGACGAACGCTTCAAGCTGCTGCGGGGCGTGAAGCGGGTCGTCGACCTCGGCATCGCGCCGGGCGGCTGGACGCAGGTCGTGCGCAAGGTCCGGCCGGAATGCACCGTGGTCGGCATCGACCTGTTGCCGGTCGATCCGATCGACGGCGTGACGATCCTGCAGATGGACTTCCTCGCCGACCATGCGCCCGACCGGCTGCGCGAGGAACTGGGCGGCGAGGCGGACCTGGTGCTGTCCGACATGGCGGCCAACACCGTCGGCCATCCGCAGACCGACCATCTGCGCACCATGGCGCTGGTCGAGGCGGCGGTGATGTTCGCGTGCGAAATCCTGCGGCCCGGCGGCGATTTCGTCGCCAAGGTGCTGGCCGGCGGTGCCGACAATGCGCTGGTCGCCGAACTGAAGCGCAATTTCCAGGCGGTGAAACACGCCAAGCCGCCGGCGAGCCGCAAGGATTCGTCCGAATGGTACGTCATCGCCACCAACTTCAAGGGGCGGCGCGACGCGGGGCCGGACGCGCCGGCCCCGGACGACGTCACGGAATGATCCGGTCGGCGCGCAGCCGCCCGAACAGGTCGAAAAAGCTGTCGTCGGTCGCGCGATAGCCGGTGAAGCCCAGCCGCCGGCTCTTCGTCATGTCGGCGACGACCTCGATCGGGCGGCCGAGATCGGCGTCGGTATGCCATGGCGATGCCAGCCGGTGCAGATCGGGTTCGACCAGCCCGTGCTCGGCGGCGATCGCCGTCCAGCGCGGGGCGTCGCCCGCCATCTGTTCGGCCAGCGGGCGGACGGTGCCGTCGAACGGTGCGGCCTCCACGCCGAACCAGTCGGCGATCCGCTGCCACATCCATTGCCAGCGAAAGACGTCGCCATTGACGATGTTGAACGCCTGATCGTGCGCGCCGTCGGTTTCCGCCGCCCATAGCAGGTGCTCGGCCAGTTGCCCGGCATCGGTCATGTCGGTCAGCCCCTGCCACTGCGCGGCCGATCCGGGAAAGACGAACGGGCGTCCCGTCGCGCGGCACAGCGTGGCGTGGACGGCCAGTGTCGTGCCCATGTTCATCGCGTTGCCGACCGCCTTGCCGATCACGGTATGCGGGCGGTGCACGCTCCAGGTGAAGCCGTCGCGCGCCGCGGCGGCGAACAATTCGTCCTCCTGCGCATAATAGAAATTGGCGACGTCGAGGCGCCCCTGTTCCTCGCGGAACGGCGTCTGCGGCAGCGTTCCCCTGCCGTAAGCCTCGAACGGGCCCAGATAGTGTTTCAGGCCCGTGACCAGCGCGACATGGCGCGGCGCGTCGGGACGGGGCAGCGCGTCCAGCAGGTTGCGCACCATCGCGCCGTTGACGCGGATGTTCTCCGCCTCGCTGTCCTGCCGCAACCAGGTGGTGATGAACACCGCATCGGGGTTGAGATCGGCCAGCGCGCGCCTTGTCGCGGCCGCATCGGTCAGGTCGGCGGCGACGGGAAGCACGCCGTCCTGCGCGATCGGGCGGCGGGCCAGCCCATGGACGGTCCATCCGCGTTGTCCGAGCAACGCCGCCGTCGCGCTGCCGACGATCCCGCTCGCACCCACCACCAATGCCGTTCGTGCCATCGTGTCCGTTCCTTCCCTTTGCCGGACCGGGCAGTTAGGGACGATGCGACCGGGGTTGAAGACGGCACCGGACAGGCCCCCAGGCACCAGAGAGTACCCATGCACCCCGGAACCGACGAAGCCGAATGGCGCGAGGATTGCGCGCCGCGCCGTGTGCTGTCGCTGTTCGCGACCAAATGGACCAGCATGGTGCTGCACACGCTGCATGCCCGCCACGGCGGACAGGCGCGGACCGGCGTGCTGCTGCGCAGCCTGCCGGGTATTTCCAAGAAGATGCTGACCCAGACGTTGCGCGATATGGAGACGATCGGCCTGATCGAGCGGCAGGTGCTGGCGGTGATGCCGCCCGCGGTCGACTATCGCCTGACGCCGCTGGGGTACCGGTTCGTCGAGCCGGTGACGATGCTCTACGACTGGGGCCGCGCCAATGCCGATGCGCTCGACGCGCTGGGCAGCCGGGCGAGCGCGCGGCGGGGATGAAGAGGCCTTCATCCCCGTCCGTTCGTGCTGAGTAGGGCTGAGCGAAGTCGAAGACCCGTATCGAAGCACCTGCCGCCAACAGTCTTTCGATACGCCATTTCGACATGCTCAATGGCTGCTCGGGATGGACGACGATACCGGCAGATAACGCCACAAACGAAAAGGGCGGCCCCGCAGGACCGCCCCCGTCGAATCGCGATGACCGGGAACGGCCTCAGCCGTCGTAGTCGCCGCCGACATTCTGGTTGCGCGGCGGCGCGGCGGCAGTGAGGCGCAGCGCCTCCGCCGACGCGGCCAGCGAACCCAGTTCGTCCGGCGCTTCCTCGTCGTCGATCTGCACCTTCTGCATCGAACCGATCACCGCCTCGCGCAGATGGTCGGGCGTGATGTTTTCCTCGGCGATCTCGCGCAGCGCCACGACCGGATTCTTGTCGCGGTCGCGATCGAGGGTCAGTTCGGCACCGCCGGAAATCTGGCGGGCGCGCTGGGCAGCCATCAACACCAGGTCGAAGCGGTTGGGGATCTTGTCGACGCAATCCTCGACGGTGACGCGCGCCATGAAACGCCTTCCTTGCAAAACGGAGGGTATCGGAAAGCCGGTTGCCTACCGGGCGATGCGCGCAAAGTCAATGAAACTCGCCCGGGCCATGGCCGTTACGCTCAGGCAACGGATCAGGAGACGGCATGGCCGACCACGTGGAACCGACCTTTGTCGTCGCCGGCAACCAGTTGACGCTGCTGACGGAGGGGCCGGCGCGGCTCGACGCGCTGCTCGCACTGATCGCGGGGGCGCGGCGGTCGCTGCGGTTCCTGTTCTATATCTGGGAGGAGGACCAGGCGGGTACGCAGGTGCGCGACGCGCTGGTCGAAGCGGCCAGGCGCGGGGTGCGCGTGTCGCTGATCGTCGACGGGCTGGGCGCGGAGGCGGCGGCCAATCGCGGCTTTTTCGGACCCTTGCGCGAAGCGGGCGGCGACGTGTGCGTGTTCGTCCCGCGGATCGGGCGGCGCTATCTGTTGCGCAACCACCAGAAGCTGGCGCTGGCCGACGAGGCCCGCGTGATCGTCGGCGGCTTCAATATCGAGGACGCCTATTTCGGCACTGTCGCCGATCAGGCGTGGCGCGACCTGGGGCTGCTGGTCGAGGGGCCGGCGGCGGGGCGTCTGGCGGGCTATTTCGATGCGCTGAAGGCGTGGACCGCGCTGCGCGGCGCGCCGTTGCGCAGATTGTCGAAGCTGCTGGAGGAATGGAGCGAGGACACCGGGCCGATCCGCTGGTTGCTGGGCGGGCCGTCACGCCGCCTGTCGCCCTGGGCACGGACCTTGCGGCACGAGATCCACCACAGCGGGCGAATCGACATGATCGCCGCCTATTTCGCGCCCGGCCCGCTGATAATGCGGCGGCTGGACCAGGCGGCGAAACGCACCCGCCTGCGCATCGTCCTGCCGGCCAAGACCGACCATGCCATCGCGCTGCTGGCGGCGCGCTTCACCTATCGCAACCTGCTGCGCCACCGTATCGAACTGTACGAATATCGCCCGACCAAGCTGCATACCAAGCTGTTCGTCACCGACGACGCGGTGCATATCGGGTCGGCGAATTTCGACGTGCGCTCGATGTTCCTCAACATGGAACTGATGCTGCGGGTGGAGGATCCCGCGTTCGCGGCGCACATGCGCGCCTATATGGACGGGGAGATCGCGCAGGCGCAGCGGGTGACGCGCGAACTGCACCGCGAACGATCGGGCTGGTGGGCGCGGGTGAAGCAGACCGGCGCGTACTTCATCATGTCGGTGCTCGACCCCGAAATCACCGTCTGGCTCAACAAGGGTTAGTCCCCCTTGAGTAGTGGCGGCGCGTGGTCCATCGCACGCGACATGGATATTCCCGCACTATATGCCCAGTTGATCCAGGAAATCGGCGATGGCACCGGCATGGCCGACAGCCTGCTCCACGTCCATGCCGGCATGGCGGTGCTGCTGCTGACGCGGGTGGTGACGGGATATCGCCTGTCGACACCGATCCCGCTGGCGGTGGTCGCGCTCGCCGAACTGGCCAACGAAGTGCTCGACCGGTTGCACTACGGGTCCTGGCGCTGGGCCGACACCTCGCTCGACATCGTCAACACGATGTTCTGGCCGACGATGCTGTTCATCGGCCTGCGCCTGCGCGACCGGTTCGAACCCCGCGCCAGGCCGCCGGTCGACGGGAACGTCGCCTGATCGCACGCGGTCGGGACGCCCAAGCGCTTCCATGGCCGGTCCCCGCATCCGCGCGGATATGGCCATCGACCCAACCGGACGCCTATGCCTTCGCTTCGGCGATCAGCTTGGCCGCTTCCGCCCCCGCCCAGTCCATGGCGCCGGTGACGCGCCACAGTTCCCTGCCGCCGGCATCGTACAGGATCGTCGTCGGCAGGCTGACGCCCATGCCGGTCGAGAATTGCAGGTCCGGGTCGCGATACGCCTTGAGGTTGGCGAGCTTCCGTTCGGTCAGAAAGGGCTGGACCTTGCCCGGTTCCATGTCCTGCGACACGGTGAGGAGGTGCAGCGCGGCGCCTTCGCGGGCGGCCAGCGCATCCAGCGTCGGCATCTCGCGCACGCATGGCGCGCACCATGTCGCCCACAGGTTCACCAGCACCGGCTTGCCCCGGAAATCGGCCAGCGACACCGGCTTGCCCGTGCCGTCCTGAAACCGATAGGCCGGCATCGCCTCGCCCTTGTGGCTGCGATCGACCTGTGTCGCGGCGTCGGGCGCGGCGGTGGCGTCGGGGGCGGCGATGTCGGGAACGGTGCCGTCGCCCCCAGCCGCCGCTTGCTCCGGCGCGGCGGCTCGCTTATCGCAAGCGCCGACGAACAGGCTCAGTCCAAGGAGAAGCGCGATTACCGGGCGCATGGAAGGCTCCAACAGCATGTGGGGCGGGCGCTTCGCCGAAGGCCCGTCGGCGGTGATGCGTGAGATAAACGCCTCGATCCCCTTCGACAAGCGGATGTGGCGACAGGATATCGCCGGGTCCAGGGCGCACGCAACGATGCTGGGCGCGCAGGGCATCGTCGATGCGGCGGACGTCGCGAAGATCCTCGACGGGCTGGACGCGGTCGCCGCCGATTATGCCGACCATGGCGTGCCCGACGACCTGACGCTCGAGGACATCCATATGCTGACCGAGGCGCGGCTGGCCGAACGGATCGGGCCGGTCGCCGGTCGCCTCCACACCGCGCGCTCGCGCAACGATCAGGTCGCGACCGATTTCCGCCTGTGGACCCGCGATGCGATCGACGCGGTCGACGCCGCGCTGGGCCAGTTGCAGGCGGCGTTGCTGGTGCGGGCCGAGGAACATGCCGCGAGCGTGATGCCGGGCTTCACCCATCTGCAGGTCGCGCAGCCGGTGACGCTGGGCCATCACCTGATGGCCTATCACACGATGATCGCGCGCGACCGGGGCCGCTTCGCCGATTGCCGCGCGCGGCTGAACTACAACCCGCTCGGCTCGGCGGCGCTGGCCGGCACCGGCTTCCCGCTCGATCGCCACGCGACCGCGACGGCGCTGGGCTTTGCCGGCCCGACGGTCAACTCGCTCGATTCGGTCAGCGACCGCGACTTCGCGATCGAATATCTGACCGCCGCGGTGCAATGTTCGCTGCACCTGTCGCGCCTTGCCGAGGAATTCGTGATCTGGGCGTCGCAGATGTTCGGCTTCGTCAGCCTGTCCGACCAATGGTCGACCGGCAGCTCGATCATGCCGCAGAAGCGCAACCCCGATGCCGCCGAACTGGTGCGCGGGCATTCGGGCCGCATCATGGGCTGCATGACGGCGCTGATGGTGACGATGAAGGGCCTGCCGCTCGCCTATTCCAAGGACATGCAGGACGACAAGCCGCCGGTGTTCGAGGCGACCGACCTGCTGGCGCTGTCGATCGCGGCGATGACCGGCATGGTCGAAAGCGCGACCTTCCGCCCCGAACGCATGCGCGCGGCGGCCGAAACCGGCTTTTCGACCGCGACCGACCTTGCCGACTGGCTGGTGCGCGAAGCGGGCGTGCCGTTCCGCGAGGCGCATCACATCACCGGCCGCGCGGTCAAGCTGGCCGAGGAGCGCGGCTGCCGCCTCGACGGCCTAACGCTCGACGACCTGACCGGCATCGACGATCGCATCCATGGCGGCATCTTCGACGTGCTGAGCGTCGACGCCTCGGTCGCCAGCCGCCGGAGCTTCGGCGGCACCGCGCCCGAACGGGTGCGCGAGGCGATCGCCGCCGCGCGGGGGCGGTGATGCGCGGCGTCGCGCTCCTCGCCATCGCCGTGGTGCTGGCCGGCTGCGGCCAGCGCAGCGACCTGCGTCCCCGCCAGAATGCGTCGCTGCCACCCGCGCCCTATGGCGCCACCGCGACGCCGACGCCCGCCGAGCTGCTCGATCCGACGACCCAGCAACGCCCGTCGCGCAGCGACGAGCTGCTGACCGAATCGAAGGCGCGCGGCGACGATCCGTTCGCGCTGCCGCCGACGCGCTGAAGGATTGGGACGGCCATGCCCGCAGGCTAATGGTCAGTCGGCACCAACCCCGCTAAGCGGCGATAACCACCTGCAAGGCCCGATCATGGACTGTTTCACCCTTCGCGACGGTACGCTTCATGCCGAGGATGTCGGCCTGCCCGCCATCGCCGAGGCGGTCGGCACGCCGGTCTATGTCTATTCGGCCGCGACCCTCGAACGGCACGTCCGCGTGTTCCGCGACGCGGTGGCGGGGCTGGGCAGGGGGGAGCCGCTGGTCGCCTTCGCGGTAAAGGCCAACCCGAACAAGGCGGTGCTGGCGACGCTGGCGCGTGCGGGCATGGGCGCCGACGTGGTGTCGGGCGGCGAGCTCTACCGCGCGCTCGATGCCGGCATGGATCCCGACCGGATCGTGTTTTCGGGCGTCGGCAAGACGGCGGAGGAGATGGCGCAGGGGCTGGATGCCGGCATCGGCCAGTTCAACATCGAATCCGAACCCGAACTCGACATGCTCTCCGCCGTGGCTTGCGCGCGCGGCAAGGTCGCCCGCATCGCCATCCGGGTGAACCCCGACGTGATCGCCGGCACCCATGCGAAGATCTCGACGGGGGGCAAGGAGAACAAGTTCGGCATCGACTATCATGCCGCCCCCGCGGCGTACGCCCATGCCGCGTCGCTGCCGGGTATCCGGGTACGCGGCGTCGCGGTGCATATCGGCAGCCAGTTGACCGACCTCAATCCGCTGGAGGCGGCGTTCGGCCGGGTGGGAGCGCTGATCGCCGACCTGCGCGCGGCGGGCCACGATATCACCCATGCCGATCTGGGTGGTGGCCTGGGCGTCCCCTATGACCCCGCCATGCCACTGCCGCCGTCGCCCGCCGACTATGGCGCGATGGTCGCGCGCGCGACCGCCGGGTGGGACGTGCGGTTGATGTTCGAACCCGGCCGGCTGATCGTCGCCAATGCCGGGGTGCTGGTGTCGCGGGTGATCCGGGTGAAGCAGGGTGCGGTCGCGCCGTTCGTCGTCGTCGATGCGGCGATGAACGACCTGCTGCGGCCCAGCCTGTACGACGCCTATCACGATATCCGTGCCGTGACCCCGACCGGCGAGCGTGCCTTGGCCAACATCGTCGGCCCGGTGTGCGAGACCGGCGATACCTTTGCGCTGGGTCGCGAAACGGATGTGGTCGCCGCCGACGATCTGGTCGCGTTCATGACCGCCGGCGCCTATGGCGCGACCATGGCCTCGACCTACAATTCGCGCGCGCTGGTGCCCGAGGTGCTGGTGTCGGGCGACCGGTTCGCCGTGGTGCGCGAACGGCCACCGATCGAGGCGCTGGCACGGGCCGACCGCCTGCCGCCCTGGCTGTGAACGGGCTGCCGGTCCTGCTGCGCACCGCCGGGCGGTGCGTGATCCTGGTCGGCGACGGCGAAGCGGCCGATGCCAAGCGCCGCCTGCTGGAACGCAGCGGGCTTCGCGTCGTCGCCGACGCCGATGCCGACGACGCCCGCATCGCGGTGGTGGCGGTCGAGGACGATGTCGCGGCCCGCGCCGCGATCGATGCGCTCAGGGCGCGCGGGATACTGGTCAACGCGGTCGACCGCCCCGCCGATTGCGATTTCACCCTGCCGGCGATCGTCGACCGCGCGCCGGTGCTGGTCGCGATCTCGACCGGCGGCGTGTCGGCGGGCCTCGCGGCGGCGATCCGCCAGCGGCTGGAGGCGCTGCTGCCGGCCGGGCTCGGGCGGCTGGCCGAAGGGCTGGGGGCGGCGCGTGGCCAGCTCCGCACCCGTTTCCCCGCGGGTGGCGACCGCCGCCGCGCGATCGGCGCGGCGATCGCGGCGGGCGGTCCGCTCGATCCGATGGTGCCGCACGACGACGACGCGGTCGCCGGCTGGCTGGCGGATGCCGCACCGGTCGCGAGCCGGGTGGAAACGATCCGTCTTCGGTCGACCGATCCCGACGACCTGACCCTGCGCGAAGCCCGCTGGCTGGGACAGGCCGACCGCATCCATCACGCGGCCGATGTCCCGCCCGCGATCCTCGACCGCGCCCGCGCCGATGCGGTGCGGGTCCCGGGTCCGGTGCCCGCGGACCCGCTCCCCGGCCTGACGATCGGCATTCTGTGACCGGTCGGGCATGATCTGTCGCGCATGGCATATCGATGCGGGCAGGGCGACGCCGGTCGACCCGATGGCGGCGGTCGATACGGCGGGCGGGTTCCTGTGGATCCACCTGCATGGCGAGGGGGATGCGGTCGCCGCCTGGCTGCGCGACCATGCCCGTCTGCCCGACTATGTCATCGACCCGCTGACCGCCGTCGAGACGCGCCCGCGCTGCGACGCGATCGGCAAGGGGGCGTTCGTCAACCTGCGCGGCCTGTCCGACGACGTGCTCAGCAGCGCCGATCCGCTGGCGTCGGTGCGGCTCTATGCCAGCGCCGGACGGGTCCATTCGGTGACTCGGCGCAAGCTGACCGCGTTCCATACCGTGGTCGATCGGGTCGAGGGGGGCGAGGTCGCCGATCCCGGCGACCTGATCGTCGCCTTCGCCATGGCGATCACCGAACAGCTCGACCCGCTGATCGCCGATCTCGGCGACACGCTCGACGAATGCGAGGAGGCGCTCGACCCGGGGCGCATCTTCGAACAGCGCCGTGCCGTGACCCATACCCGCGTCCGCGCGATCGGCTATCGCCGCTTCCTCGTGCCGCAGCGTTCCGCGCTGGACAAGCTGGGGCAGTTGTCCGGCGACTGGCTGCAGCAGGACGATCGCCTCCACCTCGCCGCCGCTGCCGACCGCGCAGCGCGCATGGCGGAGGAGGTCGATTCGATCCGCGAACGCGCCGCGCTGATTCACGAAACGCTGACCGACCTGCGCGCCGAACAGCTCGACCAGCGCTCGCTCCAGATCGCGATCGTCGCGATGGTGTTCCTGCCGCTCACCTTCCTCACCGGGCTGCTCGGCATGAACGTGAAGGGGATACCGTTCGCCGAGGAACCCTGGGCCTTTGCCGGGGTGGTCGCGCTGTGCGTGGCGATGAGCGCGGCGATCGTGATATGGTTCGCGCGCAGGCACTGGATCGGGCGATAGGCGACAGGACGGCGCGAGGAACAGCTTTCCTACGCGCGCTGCCGCTGCCACGCTCTGGCCGGATCTTTCGGACGGTCGATCGGTCTGCCGGGAACCGGCCCGGCCGCACCCGCGCCGCGAAAGCGTGGCGAGTGTGACTTTTGTGAACTTTGGCCGCCGCTACCGCGCGATGAACCCGATCATCTGTTCGATCATCATGCGCAACTGCCCGTCCGCCTTGTCGATCGCGCCGTCCTCGGCGGTGTTGATCGCGACGCCAACCGGCGTCGGCCAGCCGCGCAGGGCATGGGCGACCGTGCGCAGCGTCGTCATCGTCGCCACCGCCGCCTGCCATCCGGCCGCTGTCGCGACGATGCCGACCGGCATCCCGTCGAAATAGACGCGGTCGTCGCGGCGCAGCAGCTCGACATGGTCGAGCGCGTTCTTGACCAGCCCCGACAGGGTGCCGTGATAGCCCGGCGACCCGATGACGATGCCGTCGGCATCGCGCAGCGCGCGCAGGAACGACTGGATGCGCGCATTGCCCTCCGCCGTTTCGGGTTCGTAGTTCGGAAAATCGATCGCCGGCCCGGTGAGCAGCGTGGTGCGGGCGCCCAGCATCGCGGCATGGGCCAGCGCCCGTTCCAGTGCGGCGGCGGTGCCGGACGTCGGGCGCAACGTGCCCCCCAGCGCGACGATATGCGGTTGCTTCATGGGCGCAGCGCTAGCCGAACATCGACGGCGACGCCACCTCTCAGCGCGGCCGGACCGCGTCCCACGCCCCGGCGATATCGGTCAGCGACGCGGCGGCGTTCAGGAACGGTTGCGGGTCATGCGCGATGCTCGCATCGACGATCTGTTCGCGCAGGCCGGCATAGAGCCGCGACAGCGTCTGCGACAGGTCGCCGCCCTTGTCGAAATCGAGCCCGGCCTCGAGCGCGAACAGGATCGCGGTGGCGCGGGTGACGCGTTCGCCCTTCATCGCATATTGCCGGTTGGTCGTCGCCCATGCCGCCGACCGCAGCGCGCGGATCGCTTCCTCGTACAGCAGCGCGACCAGCGCGTGCGGATCGGCGCCGCCGGTACGTGCGGCAAGGTCGACCGAGCGATAGGTCTGGGCGGGATCGCCGGCAAGGGCGGTGGCATAGCGGGCCATTATTCGCTCTTCGTCCACATCTTGATCTGGTTTTCCATGAACGTCTGCTGCGCCTTGTACGCGGCGACACGCGCCTCGGACGCCGCGAACTGCTGCGTCATGCGGGTGGAGGTGGCGTCGGTCTGTTCGGCGACCTTGGCCTGTTCCTTGGCCAGCGCCGTCTGCGCCTCGGCATAGCGCTTGTCGCTGGCGCCCAGGCCCAGGGTGGTGCTCTTGGCGGTGGCGGCGATCCGGTTCAGCGCGGCGGGCAGGCTGGTGCCGGTCGTGCCATCGGTGCCGGTGGCGGCGGCGAACATCGCCTCGACCGCATCCGGGTTGTTCGCCAGCGCGCGGGTC
Source organism: Sphingomonas hengshuiensis (assembly GCA_003240755.1). Taxonomy (GTDB): domain Bacteria; phylum Pseudomonadota; class Alphaproteobacteria; order Sphingomonadales; family Sphingomonadaceae; genus Sphingomonas; species Sphingomonas hengshuiensis_A. The sequence continues at coordinate 152,636 of QFNF01000001.1, forward strand.
AGCATGTCCTTGTCGACGCGCAGCGTGCCGTCATTGTTGGTCGCGACGCCGATCGACGACAGCGTCGTCGGGCTGCCGTCCGTCGCCCCGGTCAGGTCGGTGATCGTCAACCGCTGCAGCGCCCGCTTCATCGCCATCGCCGCCGGATCGGCGCGCAGGTCGCCGGTGATCGGGTCGGTCGCCTTGTTCACCGACGCGAGCATCTCGTTATAGGCGGCAACGACGTTGTTCACCGCCTCGGTCAGCGCTTCGGTCGGCTTGGACGAACTGAGCGTCACCGGACCGGTATCGGTCGTGACCGCCTTCAGCTCCAGCTTGACGCCCGGGGCGCCGGTCACGGTGTTCGACGCGCTGACCATCGGTACGCCATCGATGCTGAACACTGCGTTCCCGGCGCGGGTCACGACCTCCGCACCGCCATTGTCGGCATCGAAGTCGACATTCAGCCGCTCCAGCCCCGGCGTCGCGCTGCCGCTGTCCGGCGTGGCGGCAAGGGTGAACGCCTGGTTCGCGCCGTCCGTGCTGCGCAGCACGAGCCGCTGGCCGTTGGCGTCGGTCACGACGCTGGCGGTAACGCCGGCCTTGGCGGCGGTGATCTTGTCGGCGACGCCCTGCAACGACGCGGCGTCGCTGGCGGTGATCGTGATCGGCGGGATGGTCGTGCCGTTGGCCTTGAACGTGCCGTCGCTCTGCACGCTGCCGAGTTGCAACTGCAGCGTGCCGGTTCCGACCGACGCGTCGGTAGCGAACGTATCCTTGGTCACGGCGACCTGCGACGTGGCCAGCCGGGCGACGGTCACGCTGGCGTTGAGGCTGGCGACCGTCGCTCCGGCGGCGACCGATACCTTGACCGCGGCGCCGCTGCTGCTCAGTTGCGTCGACAGCCCGCCGGTCTCGGCCAGCGTGGTGAGTGCGGCGGAAAAGCTGGTGATGCCCGACTTCAATTCCGCGACCGACGAAATCTGCGCGGTCAGCGTGTCGGATTTCCTGGCGAGTTGCGCGTTCTTGTTCGCGAACTGCGCCTCGACCAGGCTTTGGACCAGCGCGGCGGTATCGACGCCCGACCCTGCGCCCAATGCGGTGGCGAGGTTGGGGGTGGCTGTCTTGGCCGTGGTGGTGGTCTTGGCCGTGGCGACGGTGGCCGTCGCACTGGTGGTCGTGATCGCCATCGTTCATCCCCGGTCCGTCTCGCCCCATCAACGGCACGCGGGGGCGAATCTTTAGGAAGATTTCACCGAAAGATTGCCGTTCTCGTCGTAGCGCGCCTCTGGCGGCACCGTCACCGGCGGCTGGATGCCGCCCGCCTGCCGGTTGACCCCCATGACGAACGCCAGCACCGTCGCGATGGCGAGGTACAGGTCGTCGCGAATCTCCTGTCCCTGGCGGCTGGTGTAATAGACGGCGCGGGCGAGCTGCGGATATTCAAGCATCGGCACCTTCGCCTCCGCCGCCAGTTCGCGGATGGCGAGCGCGGTGGCGCCGCGGCCCTTGGCCACCACCACCGGCACCTGGTCGCGGCCATGGTCGTAGCGCAGCGCGACCGCGAAATGGGTCGGGTTGGTCAGCACCACCTGCGCCTCGCCCACCGCCTGGCGGAACCCGCCCTTCAGAATCTCGTGCCGCCGCTGCCGGATCTGTGCCTTCACATGCGGATCGCCGTCGCTTTCCTTATGCTCGTCGCGCACTTCCTGCTTGGTCATCTGCAGCCGCTGCATCCGCTGGAAGATCGCCAGCGGCACGTCGAGCCCGGCGATCAGCACCAGCCCGCCGGCCATCACGAACAACAGCGTCAGGAAGGTGCCGCCCAGATCGCCGACCGCCTGGTCGACGTTCGACGACACGAGGCCGACCGAGCTGACCGCCGCCTTTTTCAGCATGATATAGCCGATGGCGCCGAGCAGGATGACCTTCAGCAGCGACTTGCCCAGTTCGATCCAGCCCTGCGTGCCGAAGATGCGCTTCATCCCCGACGCCGGGTTGATCCGCGACCCCTTGGGCGCCAGCGCGCCGCCGTTGAAGCGGATGCCGGTCAGCCCCGCCTGCGCGAGGATGCTCGCCGACACCGCGAGCGCGAGGATACCGCCCAGCGACGGCAGCAGCCGCCATCCCGCCTCGATCAGCGGGCGCCAGGGCTGGAAATCCTCGACGTCCGCCCGGCCAAAGGTGAAGCTGGCGGTCATGATCGCCTTGCACGCGCCGACCAGCGAGGGGCCGAGCAGCGCCAGCCACGCGCACCCGGCAAGGATGACCAGCGCGGCGCCCAGTTCCCTCGACTTGAGGATGTCGCCGTCTTCGCGCGCCTTGTCGAGGCGCTTCTGGGTCGGGCTTTCGGTTTTGTCCTCGCTCACCTGACGCCCCCCAGCACCAGCGTGTTGGCGGCGTCGAGCGCCTCCTGCACGATGACCAGCATGTAATCGGTCATCGCCGGCAGGGCGACGAACAGCGCGACCACCCCGACGAACAGGCTTGCCGGAAGCCCGACCGCGAACAGGTTGAGCGCGGGCGCCGAGCGCGACAGCATCCCCATCACGAGGTTGAGGCACAGCAGCAGGAAGCCGACCGGCAGCGCCAGCAACAGCCCCGACACGAACGCATAGCCGCCGAAGATCGCGATATTTTCGAGCTTCGCCGGCGACAGCCACGCGGCGCCGGGCGGCAGCAGTTCATAGGAGCGCACGATCAGGTCGATCAGCAGCAGATGCCCGTCGAGCGACAGGAACAGCAGCGTCAGCAGCACCGACAGAAAGGTGCCGAGCGCCGGGCTCTGCGCGCCGTTCTGCGGATCGACCATCGCCGCAAAGCCGATGCCCATCGAGATGCCGATCACTTCGGCCGCGATCAGCGGCGCGGCGAACGCGATCTGCAGCACGAAGCCGATGGCGAGACCGACCAGCCCTTCGGCGGCAATGGACAGGAACGTGGTCAGCGAAAAGATCTCGGTCGGGATCGCGAACGGCTGTGCCTTGAGCACCAGTACCGAGATCGCGGCCGACAGCAGCACGCGCACCTGCACCGGCATGGCCACCGCGCCGAACACCGGCGCGACGATGAACGCCGCCCCGATGCGGACCATCGTGAAGAGGAGCGCCCAGAGCTGCGGCTCGACCGACAGGCCAAGGCCTAGCATGGCGGTTGCGCTCCAACCGAGCGCATCCGTGTCCCCGCGCAGGCGGGGGCCCAGAGCCACGAACGCCGCCATGTGCCGCTCTGGGCCCCCGCCTGCGCGGGGGTACGGAAACGACGTATCTCACCCAGAACCCGTACCCCGGCGAAGGCCGGGGCCCGGTCGGGGGACGCCAGCGGCTCCATCGAACCGTCCCGCAACTGGACCCCCGCCTCCGCCGGGGTGCGGCGGGTGGTGGGCGAGCCACCAGTCAACCCAAACTCGTCATGCCGGCGAAGGCCGGAATCCATTGTGTCGGCTGTCATCGAAGGCGCGCAACGGTTCCCCCCGCCATGGAGTCCGGCCTCCGCCGGAATGACGAAGGATGTGACCGCCACGTCCGCCACTTACCGCACCAGATCCGGGATCCGCTCGAAGATGCTCGTCGTGAAATCGCTGAGCAGCCCGAGGATCATTCCCCCGAACACCGCCAGGCTGATGCCGACCACCGCCAGCTTCGGCACGAACGACAGCGTCTGTTCGTTGATCGACGTCGCCGCCTGGATCATGCCGAGGATCAGCCCGGACAGCAGCGCCGGAATCAATATCGGTGCCGCGACCAGCGCCAGCACCCACATCGCCTCGCGCGCGACGGTCATGAAATAGCTCGCGTCCATCGGCCTAACTCACGAACGAGGCGGCAAGGCTGCCCATGGTCAGCGCCCAGCCATCGACCAGCACGAACAGCAGCAGCTTGAACGGCAGCGAGATGATCGTCGGCGACAGCATCATCATGCCCAGCGACATGAGCACCGTGGCGACCACCAGGTCGATGACGATGAACGGCAGGAAGATCAGGAACGCGATCTGGAACGCGGTCTTGAGTTCCGAGGTGACGAACGCCGGCAGCAGGATCGAGAACGGCGTGTCGGCGGGCGTCGCGATCGGCCCGGTTTTCGCCATCTGCGCGAACATCGTCACGTCCTTGGTCCGGGTCTGTTTCAGCATGAAGGCGTGGAGCGGCAGGCTGGCCGCCTCGATCATGCGGGTGGAGGTGATCTGCCCGGCGGCATAGGGCTTGATCGCCGTCTCGTTGATCCGGCCGATCACCGGCGACATCACGAACAGCGACAGGAACAGCGACAGGCCGATCAGCACCTGGTTGGGCGGGGTCTGTTGCAGGCCCAGCGCCTGGCGCAGCACCGCCAGCACGATGATGATCCGGGTAAAGCTGGTCATCATCAGCAGGATGCCGGGCAGGACCGACAACAGCCCCATGATGATGAGGATCTGCAGCGACAGCGCCATCGGCGCGTCGTTCGCCCCGCCCAACTGGCCCAGTGCGCGGTCGAGCGCATCGGCGGCGCCCGGCGCCGGCGCGGGCGCGGCCGGCACCGCCTGCGCCATCGCCGGCATCGCCAGGAACAGCATCAGCGCGATGCCGAGGACCGCCAGCACGATCTCGAACCGCCAGTGCGGCAGCGCACGGGCGGGCCGGCGCACCCTGACCACCGGCGTCGGCACGGTTGCCATCGTCCGCCGGCGCGCGACGGCGATCGGCGACGGCCGATGGCGCATCCGCGACAGCCCCTGCGCCAGCTTCCCCCCCACGACGCTCACCGGTCGCCCCGGTCCAGCAGCGTCACGCCGTTACGGCTGACCGATACCAGCAGCAGCCGGTCGTCGAATTCCAGCACCGCGATCTTGGTGCCGGTCGACACCATCATCGTCTCGCGCACCTTGACCAGCCGTTCCCCCTGATTGCCCGGCATCCGCGCCTCCAGCCGGCGCCACAGATACAGGCAGCCGATCATCAGCCCGCACACCAGCGGCAGCAGGATGACCAGCTTCAGGATGTACGACCACATCATCACCGGCTGACCCGCTTGTCGGGGCTGACCAGCTCGGTCATCCGCACGCCGAAGCGGTCGCCGACGGTGACGACCTCGCCCCGCCCGATCAGCGTGCCGTTGACGAATACGTCGAGCAGCTCGTTGGCGGCGCGGTCCAGCTCGATCACGCTCGATTCGCTCAGCGCCAGCAGTTCGCGCAACGTCAGTTGCGTCGAACCGATCTCGACGGTCAGCCGGACGTCGACGTCCTGGAGCAGCTTGAAATTGGCGGCGAGCGACGCCTCGGCGGGAAAGCCGCCGGTCATCTCGTTCATTGGAATTCCTCTTCGAAACCGGGGTCGATGGTGTTCAGCCGGATCGCGGCCTGCCCGTTGGCGGTCCCGACCGTGCCGGTGCCCAGCCGCCGGTTGGCGACCCATACCGGCACCTGCGGCCCGAAACTTACGGGGATGATGTCGCCTTCCTTCAGGTCGAGCAACATCGCGAGCGACACGACCGGTTCGGCCAGCACCGACCGTACCGGCAGCTTCACGCTCATCACCGCGCGCGTCAGGCCCGACAGCCATTTGGGGTCCGGGGCGCTGCGGCCATGGACCTTGGTCGACAGTTGCGGCGCATGCGGTTTCAGCGCCGCGACCGGATAGAGGATGTCGATGAAGGTCGGCTCGCCCTCGCCCGACGCGATGCCGAACCGGGTCGCGATCACCGCGTCCTCGCCATCGATCGCGCCCATCATCGCCGGGTTCGATTCGGGATTACCGGGTTCGAAGCCGATACCGGCCAGCGGCCCCCATGCCTCGCTGAGCGGCGCGGCGATCGCCCCGGCCAGCCGGCGCAGCATCGCCTCCGCCGCGGGGGAGAATTCGACCGGCAGCGGGGACGGCGCCTCCCCGAACCCGCCGAAGAAGAGGTCGAGCACTTCGAGCAGGAACGCGCCGTCGAACACGATGATCGCCGGGCTGCCCCCGGTCGACAGCGTCATCGGCACCCATCCGGTCAGCCTGTCCGCCCGCCGGGCGGCGACATAGCCCGCGAATCGATCGACCTCGACCGGTTCGGACCAACTGCGCACCCCGCGCCGGAGCAGCGGTTCGAACACCTGCCGCATCGACCGCGCCAGGCGCGCCGACAGATGTTCCAGCGCGTGGAGGTCGCCGAACGGGTTCAGGTTCGCCGCGCCCAGGCTGGGCGCGTGCGACGCCGGCGGAGTCCGGCGGGCTCGTTCGCGGCGCTCGGGCGCAGTGGTGGACGGGCTGTTAACCATGCCCGTTTACTGAACGACAAATTGGGTAAAATAAACGTTACCGATACCGCCAAAACCCTCTTTTTGCTCCAGCGTGTCGTTGATCGCCTTCCGGATGCGCAGCGATAGCTGTTTCTTGCCGTCGGCGGTGAACACCTGGTCCTCGGTCGCCTCGCCCAGCGCCAGCAGGATCGCCGATCGCACCGCGATCTCGTGGGTCTTCAGATTGTCGAGCACCTTGTGGTCGTACGATGTCGAAATGGCGATGCCGACCTGGATGAAATGCACGCTGTCGGTGAGGTTGGAGGTGAACTCCTTGTCCATCGCATAATAGCTGGACGCATAGCGGTCGCCGCCCTCCATCTCGGGCGTCGGCTTGCCGCCTTCGCCGTTGTTGGCCGCGGCCTCGCCGCCGCCCTCGCCGCCGCCTTCGCCGCCGCCGCCGCCCGCGGCGCTCGCCCGGACCTCCTCGGACTTGGGGACCAGTTTCGGCAGGTCCTTCTTCTCCGCATGCTCGCCCTCGTCGGCATGGCCGCCGCCGATCAGCCCCGACGAACTGGCATACAGCCCGGCGCCGACGCCGCCGCCCAGCAGCACGAGCACCCCGACCGCCATGACGACGATCTTGCCCAGCTTGCCCTTCTTCTTGGCCGGCTTTTCATCCGGTGCGGCCTTGTCGCTCATGTCGTGGTTCCTCAGGCGATTCGTTGATTATCGTTCGTGGATGGCTGTCCGGCGGTTGCCGCTGCCGATCGCGGGGCGCGGGGCGGGGCGTTGCCCTGTTCCTGCGCGTGGCGCTGCGGTTGCTGCTGCGTGCCGACATCGACCTGCATCCCGCCCAGCTTCAGCCCGCGTGCCTCGGCCAGTTGCACCAGCCGCGGCTGCGCGTCGGCCAGCAGCCGGCCGGCATCGGCATTCTCGCTGTTGAAATGGACATGGACCTTGCCGTCGTCGCCGGTACGGATCGCGATCTCGATATCGCCCAGCGCGTCGGGCGACAGGCGGATGCGGGTCTCGCCAGCGGTGCCGGTCGCCTCGCGCAGCGTTTCGATCCGGTCGATCATCCCCTCCATCCATTGCGGCTGGCGGGTGTCGAGCGCGGCTTGCCCGCCGGGCATTGGCGCGGCAACCGGGCGCAGCATGGCGGGGTCGAGCGCGGCGGCGGCGGCCGGTAGCGCCGGTCCGTCCTCGTCCCGGCGCGGCCGTGGCGCGGGGGCGGCGGCATCCACGATCGCGGGCGCGGCGACCGGCTCGGCGGCCGGCGTCGGCATGGCGATGCGGGTGACGGGCAGCGGTCCGGCAACCGGGGCGCCGGGCGGGGCCACGGGCACGACCGGCGCTGCCGCCTCGCCCGCGATCGGGCCGCGTCGCGGGCCGCTGTCGACCGGTGCCTGCATCGCCACGCCGGGCAGGGGGGCGATGGAGGCTGCGGGCTGCGGGATGACCTGCGCCGCCATGGTCGCGTCGCGGGCGACCGGCCCCGGGACGGCTGCCGCCGCCGGGATATCGTCATGCGCCATATCGGCGACCGGTGGACGCGGGGTCGCGGCGAGGGGCGCCTGGGTCGTGGCCGCGTCCGGTGCGACGGCTGGCGTCGCGACCGGGGGGCTTGCCGCCGCGGGCAGGACGGTCGTGGCGGAGGGTATCGCGGTATCCGGCATCGCTACCGGCGCCACGGCGTCGCGCACCGATCGAACGGGCTCGCCAATATCGCGGGTGGATAGCTGCTGTCGAACCGGCATGGCGGGTTCGCCCGGCGGCAGGATCGCATCGATGGCGCTGCGCTGCCCGGCCGCCGCCGCGCCCGATGGCGCCCCCTGCACGGGGGCCGTGACCTGCGGCGGCGGGGCGGTCGCGATCTCCGCATCGCGCGGCTGCGGCACAACGACATGGACCGGGACGATGCCATCCGCGGGGAGCGGTGTCGTCCGTCCGATGGCAGGCTGCGGATCGCTCCCGCCCGCGGCCGGACCCGGCCCGGCCACGACACGCGCCGGATCGACCGCCTGGGCCATCGGGGCGGCGGTGTCGGTGGCACGCGGCGCAGTCCGCTTCGCCGGACGCATCGGCGTCGCCGGATCGGTCGCGATCACCGATCCGTCTTCGCCGATCGTCTGCACGGGCGGCGATGCGGTGGCCAGGGGTGCGGCAGCGTGCGGCGGCGCGGGCAGGATGATGACGGCATCCGCCGGGACCGTGACTTCCGGTTCCACCGCGCGCGCCGTGTCCGCCACGACCGGCTCCGCATCGCCATCGTCCATGGTTTCGGCAGGCCGTTCGCGCGGCACCTCCGCCTCCGGCTTCCGCCCGCGTGGCAGCGGTACGGCGAAGCGTGGCGGGGTCGGGAGCACCGGCACGGCCGGCGGCTCGGGTTCGGGCGGCGGGGCGTCCCTGTCGGGCAGCAGCCGCGCCAGCGTGCCGGTCGCCCCGGTGGGCAGCATCAGCACCGCCTCGGTCGCCGATACCGGCAGGGGCGGCGTCGCGTCGGCCCCCTTCGGCGCGGCAACCGGCAGCGGCAAGCCCTTGCCGGGCCGGGCAGCGATCTGCCGCATGTCCGCCGCCCCCTGCGCCGCCCCCGCGTCTGCCGGCACCATCCCGGCCAGCAACGCCGCGAAATCCGCCGTCGGCGGGGCGACGGCCGGCATCGCCTGCATCGCAAGCGGGGAGGTGGTGCTGGTAAGGGCGGACAGGAGCTGCATGGGTCGATCCGTCAAGCGTTCGACCGGTCGATCAGCAAGGATCGTGCCGATTTGGGCGACGCACCGGCGGGGCGTTTTCCAGCGCGCGCAGCTCGCGCAGCGCCCGCGCGGCATGGGCGCGTTCCAGCAGCTTTTCGACCGCGTTCTGGTCGCGTCGGGCCGCCATCGTCGCCGACCGCGCGCGGTTCAGCCCGTCATCGGCCTGCGCCACGCGGCGTTCGACCACCTGCGCGGTCGCGTGCAGCTTTTCGCGGTAATGCGCGGCGGCACCCAGCGTCTGCGCGCTGGCGCCGGGCGTCGGCACCGGCGACACCGCCTGCGCCAGATCGAGGATGCGTTCGCGCAGCGCGATCTCGTCGGCGACGCGCGCTGCGGCGCGCGCTTCCTCCGCCTGGCTCAGGTGCAACTGCATCGTCCGCACGCGCAGCACGCGGCCGAGCCGCCTGGCCTTGTCAGTCACCGAACACGCCCACCAGCTCGGCGACGGCATCGTCGAGCGAGACGATCTCGTCCGAATCCTGCTTCACATATTCCATGACGGCGGGATGCGCGGCCAGCGCGCCGTCGATCGCGGCATCGGTGCCGGGGCGATACGCCCCCATCAGCACGAGGTCGCGGTTCTCCTCATAGGTCGCCAGATGCCGGCGCAGCACCCGCGCGGCGGCCAGGTGCGGCCGGTCGGCGATGTCGGTCATCACGCGGCTGACCGACGGCCCCAGGTCGATCGCCGGATAGACGCCACGTTCGGCCAGTTGCCGGCTGAGCACGATATGCCCGTCGAGGATCGATCGCGCCGAATCGACCACCGGATCGCTGTTGTCGTCGCCATCGGCCAGCACGGTATAGATGGCGGTGATCGACCCGCCGGTACGGACACAGGTGCCCGCCCGCTCGATCAGCCCGGGCAGCATCGCGATCGCGCTGGGCGGGTATCCCCGCGCCGAAGCCGGTTCGCCCAGCGCCAGCCCGATCTCGCGCCCGGCATGGGCGACGCGGGTCAGCGAATCGATGATGAGCAGGACCTTCTTGCCCTGTTCGCGAAACGCCTCGGCGATCGCGGTCGCCCGCAGCGCGCCGCGGATGCGCAGCACCGGCGAATGGTTGGCCGGCACCGCGACCACGACCGAGCGCGCGCGGGCATCGCCCTTCAGTTTCGTTTCGAGGAAGTCCGACACCTCGCGGCTGCGCTCGCCGATCAGGCCGACGACGATCACATCGGCCTTGGCGGCGCGGACCATCATGCCCAGCAGCACCGATTTGCCGACGCCCGATCCGGCCATGATGCCGACGCGCTGGCCCTGGCCGATCGTCAGCAGCCCGTTGATCGCCCGCACCCCGACATCCATCGGCTCCAGTACGCGCCCCCGGTCGAGCGGCGACTGGATACGCCCGGCCAGCGGCCAGCGCCCCGCACCCCGGATCGGCCCCTTGCCGTCGATCGGCTTGCCCGCGCCATCGACGACGCGACCCAGCAGCGCGTCGCCGACCTCGGCCTCGCCCGGCTTGTCGCCCGGCCGCACCAGCGCACCGGGGAGGAGCGGGGCGGGGCCGCCCAGGTTCATCATCAACGTGCGACCGTTGCGAAACCCGATCGCTTCCGCCTCGACATGGCCGCCGTCGCCGGTGCCGACCTGGCACACGGTGCCGACCGGCAGCGACAGCCCGACCGCCTCCATCAACAGCCCGTCATAGCTGGCGAGCCGTCCGGCCACCCGCGCGCGCGGACGGAAATCGGCGGGGGCGAGGGCGTCGATATAATCGCCGGCGAAACGGTTCAGCATCAGCGCGGCACCGGCACGGTTTCGATCGCCGCGCCCAGTTGGTCCAGCCACAGCGCCGGCCCGTCCTCGACCACGGTGGACGCGGATTCGAGGATGAACCCGCCCCGTTCGACCTGGGCGTCGGCGACCGGGAACACCGCCTTGGGCAGCTTGCCCTCGACCAGCGCGATGTCGGCCTCGTGCATCCGCAGGATCGCCGATTCGGTGCCGTCGGCCAGCAGGTCGGCGGCGGCGTCGATCCGTTCGATCAGGTGGTTTACCGACACGCCGACTTCGCCGACGATCTGCCGGACCAGCGTCAGCACCGTGTGGCGCAGCCGGGCGGCCATCGCCTTGCGGTCGACATGGGTCGCCGTGCCGAGCGCATCGGCCAGTCTGGCGAGCAGCGCATGGTCGCGCGCGCTGTCCGACCGGCTGGCGGCGGCGGCGGCGGCCAGTCCCTCGGCATAGCCGGTGGCATGCGCCTCGGCCACCGGGTCCAGCGTCGATGCGACCTCGTCGACCACGGTGGAAAACGGGTCCCAGCCCTCGGTCGGGTTCGCCTCCGGGTCGGCGGGGCGGAAATGCTTCGGTCCGCTCGCCGGGTCGGTCGCATCGAAACCGGCGGGGCGCACCGGCATCACGCCGGTCGCCGCGAACGGATCGGGCGTGCCGAACGCGCGCGCCAGGATATCGGCGGCGGCGACATGGCGGCTGGCAAAGCCGGCGACGAAGCCGCCGGCGGAAGGGGCGGGGGCGGCGCTCTCAAACATAATCGTCGTCGCCGCCGCCCATCATGATCGTTCCGTCCTTGGCCAATTGGCGCGCGATGGTGATGACGCCCTTCTGCGCGTCGAGCACCTCCGCCAGCTTCATGGGGCCGCGCGCCTCCATCTCGTCGCGGATGCCGTCGGCGGCACGCGCCGACATGCAGCCGAGGAACCGGCCGCGGGCGGCCTCGTCCACGCCCTTGAGCGCGCGCACCAGCATGTCGCTTTCGACGTTGCGGATCAGCACGCCCAGATTCTTGTCGTCCATCTCCAGCAGATTGTCGAAGACGAACAGTTGGTCCTCGATCTGGCGGGCGATGTCGCGGTCGATCTTGGCCAGTTTCGGCATGACCCGCGTTTCGGTCGCCTTGCGGCCCGACGACAGGATCTTGGCGGCGTCCTTGGCCCCGCCCAACTGTACCCCGGCGCCGCCGGTCCGGCCGGTCTTGCGCCGCGACAGCATCGACTTCAGCGTGTCGATCGCCTCGGGCTGGATCGGGCCCAGCCTCGCGATGCGGTGCAGGATCTGCGGCTGCGCGGCTTCGGGCAGCCCCTCGAGGACCTGCGCGGCGATGCCGGGTTCGAGATTGGCGAGCAGCACCGCCGCGATCTGCGGATGCTCGTCCTTGATGAGGCCGATGATCTCGGACGCGTCCATCCAGTCGAGCAGCTCGATCGCGCAGGCGGTTTCGGCCGGGGTGATGCGTGCCAGCACGCTTTCCGCCTTGTCCGGCCCCAGCGCCCGGTTCATCACCTGCTCGATATGCGGGCGCGGGTCGAAGCCGACCGTGGTGCGCTCGCGCGCCTTCTCGACGAAATCGTCGAGCACCGCTGTCACCTCGTCCTCGCTGACATCGGCGACGCTGAACATCGCCTTGCCCAGTTGCTGCACCTCTTCGGGGTCCAGCTTCTGCAGGATCGCGGCGGCTTCCTCCTCGCCGACCAGCATCATCAGGACGGCGGCGCGCTCGACGCCGTTATGGATACGGGCGGGGGCGTTCACTGCCTGGCGTCCGACTGGATCATGTCGCGGATGGCGAGCGCGGCGCGCGCCGGATTGTCGCGGGTGAAGCCGCGGACCAGCCCGACCCGGTCGTCATAGCTGCGCGCGCCCTCCAGCATTTCCATGCTGACCTGATCGGCGGCGCCGGGCACCGGGCCGGCAGGTGCGGCGAGCGCGGCGGTATCGGCGTTGCCGGCCGCGGCGGTATCGGCCTCGCGCCGCCTGGTCATCGCCTTCACCATCGGGCGGACGCCCATGAACAGGACCAGCAGCGCGATGACCAGCGCGGTGCCGTTGCGCGCCGCCAGCGGTACCCAGTCGGCATCGTACCACGGGCGGGCGACGTCGCCGGCGACCGCATCGGGGGAGAATTTGCGGCTGATGACCGTCACCGTGTCCTGGCGCTGCTGGTTGTAGCCGACCGCCGCCTTCACCAGGTCGTTGATCTGCTGGATTTCGGCCGGGGTGCGCGGCTTGGCCCCTTCGGGTTCGCGCAGCAGCACGGCCACCGACAGGCGACGGATCGATCCGGGCGCGGCGCGGGTCACGGACACTTCCTTGCCCAGGTCATAGGCGCGGTTGAAATTCTCGCTGGTCTTGACCGGCGGGGTGGCACCGGGCGCGGTGCCGGGCTGCACCGTCGCACCCGCCGGACCGGGGGTCGCGGTCGCCAGCGTCGATGCCGCGGGCGGGGTATTGCTCAGCGCACCGGGAACGCCGCCGGGGGTCGTCTCGCCGGGGGTGTTGCCCTGCCAGTTGCCCTGCTCGGCGCGGACCACGCCCTGCTTGTCATAGCTTTCGCGCGTCGCCTGGCTTTCGTCGAGGTCGACGTCGGCCTGGATCTCGGCCGAAAAATTGCCGGCACCCAGCAACGGGGTCAGCAGCGTGTTGAGCTGTGCGCGATACTTGTCCTCGATCCGGCGCTGGTAATCGATCCGCTCGTCGGACAGGGTCGATCCCTCGCTGCCGTCGGTCGGCTTGCTCAGCAGCGCGCCCATCTGGTCGATGATCGTCACCTGATCGGCCTTCATCCCCGGCACCGAGCTGGCGACGAGGTTGACGATCGAGCGGACCTGCGCCTGGGTGAGGCTGCGGCCGGGTTCGAGGCGGACGATGACCGACGCGGATGGCTGCGCATTGTCGCGCACGAACACCGACGATTCGGGCATGGCCAGGTGGACGCGGGCATCGGCGACCGATTCGATCTCGCCGATCGACTTGGCCAGCTCGGTCTCGCGCGCCTGGCGCAGCCGTTCGCCCTCGACGGCGCGGCTGACGCCCATCGGCAACTGGTCGAGGATCGCATAGCCGCCCGGCGCCGCCTTGGGCAGGCCCTGTCCGGCCAGCAGGATGCGCGCGCGGTGATAATCGTCCTCGGCGACGGTGATCCCGCCCGAATCGTCGACGCTGCTGCTGATCTTCGCCGCGCCGAGCGCGTCGACCACCGCCTGCTTGTCGCTGTCGGGCAGTTGCGGGAACAGCACGCGCTGCGGCGGCGTCGCCAGCGCCATCCACGCCAGCGCCGCGGACAGCACCAGCCCCGCGATGAAGATCATCGGCAGGCTGCGCTTGACCGCGGGGTTCTTCATCAGCCCGGTGATCTGGGTCAGCGGATTGGCGAAGCGGCCCGGACCGGGCGCTGCGACGGCGGCGGGAACGCCGCCGGTGGTGGCGAGTGCGTTTTCCATATCAGACCGGCATGCTCATGATGTCCTTGTAGGCGGACAGGAGTTTGTTCCTGACCTGCATCGTGGCCTCGAAGCCGACCGATGCCTGCTGGCGCGCCATCATCACCTTCGCGATGTCCACGGTCTCGCCGCGTTCGTACATCGCCGACAATTCGCTCGCCTTGTTCTGCTGCGCGTTCACGCCCTTCAGCGCGTCGCCCATCGCGTCGGCGAAGCTGGCCGGCTTCGCCGGCTCGGCCGGCGCCGGGGCGGCGGCCGCCTGCGCGTTCGCCTTCGACAGCGCCTGGTTGCGCTCGAGGATCTGGGCGCGCAGCGCCATCACCCGGTCGATGCCCATCGCACCGCCGACCCCGCCGACGCCGCTCATGCCGATGCCGCCATCGACTGGGTCGCGCCAGGCTGGCCGAGCAGCTCGCCGGCCTCACGCGCCTTGGCGAGGCGGTAGCGCAGCGTGCGCTCCGAAATGCCCAGCCGCCGCGCGGTTTCGATCCGGTTGCCGCCGCATTCCTCCAGCGTGCGGCGGATCGCCGCGAACTCGTGGATCTGGACGATGTTGGTCAGCGTGCCCGCCACCGGCTCGACCGCGCGCAGCGGCGATGCCGGTGCCGGCGCGCTCGCCCGGTCGAACACGATGTCCTGCGCCTCGATCCGGTCGCCCGTGCCCAGCAGCAGCGCGCGCTGGATCACATTCTCCAGCTCGCGGGCATTGCCCGGCCAGTCGTGGCGGACCAGCACCGCCAGCGCCTCGTCCGAAATCCACGGCAGTTGCCCCCGCATCCCGGCATGGCGCACCACCATCGCGGCGGCGAGCGCGGCGACATCGCCCGGCCGCTCGCACAGCGCGCGGGTGGCGAGCGGAAAGACGCTCAGCCGGTAATAGAGGTCGGCGCGGAACCGCCCCGCCGCCACTTCGTCCTGCAGGTCGCGATTGGCACAAGCGACGACGCGGACGTCGACCGCCTCGGCCTGGGTCGCGCCGATCGGCACGACCTCGCGCTCCTGCAACACCCGCAGCAGCTTGGCCTGCAGCGGCAGCGGCATTTCCGCGATCTCGTCGAGCAGCAGCGTGCCGCCATGCGCCGCGCGGAAAAAGCCTTCGCCCGCCGCCCCCGCGCCGGTGAACGCACCCTTCACATGGCCGAACAGCATCGCTTCCAGCATGGTTTCGGGGAGCGCCGCGCAATTGATCGCGATGAACGGGCCGTCGGCGCGCGCGCTCTCGGCATGGATGGTGCGGGCCAGCACTTCCTTGCCGGTGCCGGTCGGGCCGTTGACCAGCACGGTGATGTCGGCGGCGGCGACGCGGCGGGCCAGCGCGTGGAGCGCGAGGCTCTCGGGATCGGCCGCCACCGCCTCGTGCCGGCCGCGCAGCAGGGCGGCGGCAAAGGCATGGGCCAGTTCGGTGTCGGCGTGGGAATAGGACAGGCGGGCGGGGCGGCCGCCCTCGAACGGCGTCGCGGCCGCCGGACCGTCGGCCAGCACCAGCGTCCGGGCGGCGATCGGCGGCACTTCGCCTTCCATGACCAGGAACACGTCGCCCGGACCCGGCTTCTGCCCGGCATTGGCGAGTGCGAACCCTTGCGCGCGCAGCGACGAGACCAGCGTGAACCTGGACGCGAGCACGGCGGCGGACGGATAGATCGAGCGCATCGGTTTGGAAATCCCCCTGTACGGCACCTCTTTGCCGGCAAATGGTTAACGGCCGGTAAAATGAACCCCGATTCGGCTCTGTACTCCGCGTACGCTCTCGTGCGCGCGCGAAGGGCCGCGGAAATCCGGAACTTTTTTCCTTAACCCGGTCCGATGCGTGCCGTTTCTCCGGGCAGCAGCTTCGATCCCGATCGCTTCAAGGGGGGACGCGGGGCGCTGGAAGTCAGACTGGAGGACACACCAATGACCGTTATCGGATCCAACATCGGATCGCTCCGCGCCGCCAACGCCTCGACCACCGCGAACGACGCGCTCAAGGCGTCGATGGAGCGCCTGTCGACCGGCAAGCGCATCAACTCGGCCAAGGACGACGCCGCCGGCCTCGCCATCGCCAGCCGCATGACCAGCCAGATCAAGACGATGGCCGTCGCCGCGCGCAACGCCAATGACGGCATCTCGATGGCGCAGACCGCCGAAGGCGCGCTGGGCGAAGTCACCAACATGCTGCAGCGCATGAAGGAACTCGCCGGCCAGGCCGCGAACGGCACGCTGGGTTCGTCGGAACGCAAGTCGCTCCAGTCGGAAGTCTCGCAGCTCACCGCGCAGATCAACGACATCTCGACCAAGACCAACTTCAACGGCATCAACCTGCTCGACGGCACGGTGAAGAGCGTCTCGCTCCAGACCGGCGCGCAGGCCGGTCAGACCACCTCGGTCAAGCTCGCCAACACCTCGGCCACCGCGCTCGGCCTGAACGGCTACCGCGTCGAAGGCCAGGCGACGACCGGTCGCATCAGCAACGCGACGATCGCGGTCGGCGATCTCCAGTTGAACGGCAAGAACGCGCTGGGCACCGCCCTGACCGCCGGCACCGCCGAGACCACCGCCGCCAGCATCAACGCGAACACCGGCCAGACCGGCGTGTCGGCATCGGCATATAACACGCTCGCGGGCGGTCCGATCGCATCGGGCGGCGTGACCAGCGCGACCGGTTTCTCGATCGCGGTCGGCGGTGGCACCGCCGTCAACGTGACCGGTGCGTCGGGTCAGGAACTGGTCGACAAGATCAACCGCGACGTGGGCGGCATCAGCGCCCAGCTCGACAGCGAGGGCAAGATCGTCCTGTCGAACGACACCGGCAAGACGATCGTGATCGCCGGCGCCGATGCGGGCAAGGCGGGCTTCACCGCGGGTACCTATGGCGGCTTCGTCGCGCTGACCAGCTCGAACGGCCAGCCGATCGACATCAAGCGCGGCACGACGGGCGATGCGACCGATCTCGCCGCGATCGGCCTGAACGAAACGACCGGAACCAACACGATCAAGGGTTCGTCGGCCGGTGCCGGTGCGCTCGGCACGACCGACGACGTCAAGATCAACGGCGTGGCCGTGGGCAGCTCGAACGACGCGTCGGCGGCGTCGAAGGCAGCGGCGATCAATGCGGTTTCGGCGCAGAGCGGCGTCACCGCGACCGCCACGACCAAGGCGACCGTGAAGCTCGACGCGGCGCTGCTCGTCGCCGGCAACGATCTGACGATCAACGGCGCGACCGTCGCCTTGTCGGACTCGGACGGCACGACCGGCATGTCGATGTCCGACGTGGTGAAGAACATCAACTCGGCAGGGATCAGCGGCCTGGTCGCTTCGAGCGACGCGGATGGCAACCTGATCCTGACCTCGTCGACCGGCAACGACATCACGCTGACCGACGGCCCGACCGCAGCGGGCGCGGGCATGGTCCTCAGCATGACGGGTGACGATGGCGGCGCTTCGACCGGTGCGATCGCCACCGGCCTGACGCTGCGCGGCCGGGTGGAACTGAAGTCCGACACCGGTGCCGAAGTCCGCGTCGAAGGTTCGACCGCTTCGCTCGGCAAGGTCGGTCTGGCTGCCCAGGGCGGCGCGGCGAGCATGGTCGGCGGTGCGCTGAACGTCTCGACCCAGGCGAACGCCTCGGTCGCGATGAATGCCATCGACAAGGCGCTCGACAAGGTGTCGTCGATCCGCGGCGATCTGGGTGCGGTGCAGAACCGCCTGCAGGTCACTGTCAACAACCTGACGACCACCTCGTCGAACCTGCAGGAAGCGCGCAGCCGCATCGAGGACACCGACTTCTCGGCGGAATCGACGGCGCTCGCCAAGGCGCAGATCCTCGGCCAGGCCTCGACCGCGATGCTGGCGCAGGCCAACCAGTCACAGCAGGGCGTGCTCAAGCTGCTCGGCTGATCCGGCTCCCGCCGCCGCCGTTCCCCCTTGAAGAAGGCGGCGACGGCGGACCTCCCGGCAACGGGACCAGACCCCCGACGACCGTCAGGTCGCCGGGGGTTTCGGCGTTCCGGACGGTGCGTGGCCGGACTCTATACATACAGGGGCGGCGGCGCCGGGCGTCCTTCCCGCTCTCCGGCGAAGGGGTTCGCCGACGTGACCCAACCGCACCCCCGCCCCCGCCGGGATACGCCCGGGCGGCCCCGTCGCTTTCCTACAGCCCACCTGCTGCGCTAAAGCGGGATGACTTCAGGCATACCCGTTCGTCCTGAGTAGCCACTGAGCTTGTCGAAGGGGCGTATCGAAGGACTGCTTGCCAGGTGCTTCGATATGGTCAGCCCCTGCTCAGCACGAACGGGCAGGCTTCATGTCATCAGAGTCTAACCTCGACCTCCCGATCTTTCCCATCGTCCGACCCCGTCGTCACCCCCGGACCTGACCCGGGGACCCGCTTCTTCTCCGACCAGCGCACCGCCACACCCACCGCGCGAGAAGCGCACGAGTGTGAACTTAGTGAACTTTGAACGCGAAAACGGGGCCGGACTCCTCGGTCCGACCCCGCCCAGGCATCTGTAAATGTGGGAAAACTACCCGTTGGCCCGCTGCAGGGCCCGTTTCAGCTTTTCGTGCGCCGTCTTCTTGATCTGGCAGATGCGTGCCGCACCCACCCCCAGCACCTGCCCGATCTCCTCGAGGTTCAGTTCCTCGACATAATAAAGCTGGATCACCAGTGCCTCGCGTGTCGGCAGCGCGGCGATCGCGGCGATCAGCGTGTCGCGCAGCTCGCCCTCGGCCAGCGCCTCGAACGCGTCGGGGCCGTCGTCCATGAACCACGGCGCCTCGTCGGTATAGACGTCGTCGATCGAATCGAACTGCACCGACTGGACATCGGCATAGTCGACGCGCAGCCGCCCCGGCGGCACGCCCAGCCGGTCGGCGATCTCGGCCGGCACCGGCGCGCGGCCCAGCTCCACGGTCAGGGTCGACACCGCCTTCGCATAGTCGCGCCGCCGCTTCATCGCGCCGCGGCTGATCGTCGCCTGGCGACGCAGTTCGTCGATCATCGCCCCGCGCAGCCGCGTGGCGAGATATTGTTCGAACGTCACCGTGCCCCGGTCCTCGAAGCCCGGCACCGCCTCGACCAGCGCGACGAGGCCGACCTGTACCAGGTCCTCGACATCGACCATCGTGCTCATATGGCCATGGACGTGCCACGCGATGCGGCGGACCAGCGGCAGGTGGCGGCGGACGATCGCGTCGCCGTCATTGGGCCTTGCGTGCCGGGTATAGACCGGCGTGGTCAGCCCGGGCTGGGGAAGGAAGGGGGCGTTCATGCGGCAATGGCCTCCGGGGCTCCGATGACGGCGACGACTTCGACGGCCTTGTCCTCGGGAACCTCGAAGAAGCTCATCACCGGGGTGTCGGGCAGGGAAGTCTTGACGAGCTTGCGGATCGCGACGCGGATCGACGGCTGCACGACCAGCGCGAACGGCTTGGCCTCGGCCATCAGCGGCTGCGCGGCCTGGGTCAGCGCGTCGACGATGCGGCGGCCCAGATCGGGTTCGATCGCGTGGCGCCGGGTGGGGTCGCCCCGCACCGCCTGGCCCAGGATCGCCTCCAACTGCCCCTCCAGCGTCATGACGCGCAGCGGCTCGCGCACCCCGCACAGCTTCTGGATGATGAGCGCGCCCAGTTCCGGCCGGATCAGCTCGACGATCTCGTCGGCATCCTGCGTCCGCTGGGCGACGACGACGATCGCGGCGGCGATGCGGCGGAATTCCTTCAGCGTGATGTTCTCGGCCAGCAGCGCGCGCAGCACCTGCGTCAGCGTGGTGAGCGACAACGGGGCGGGGCACAGGGCGGCGACCAGATTGGCGGCGCGGTCCTTCAGGCCGTCGAGCAGCGACTGCACCTCGTCCGGACCCAGCAGCTCGGTCGCGTTGACGGTCAGCACATGGTTCAGGTGCGTGGCGATGACGGTCCCGGCGTCGACCACCAGATAGCCCGCGCCCGTCGCCGCATCGGCGTCGCCCGGATGGATCCATACCGCGTCGAGGCCGAAGGTCGGGTCCTTCGCCGCCTTGCCGTCGAGCAGGCCGACCGCCTGGCCGGTGTCGAGCGCCAGCATCTCGGTCGCCGACGCCATGTCCTCGCCGACGACCACGCCGCCGATCGAGATGCGATAGGTATAGGGCGCGAGGTTGATGTCGTCGCGCACCTTCACCTGCGGCACGACGAAGCCCAGTTCCTTGGACAGTTGGCGGCGGACCCCGGTGATCCGGCTCATCAGCGGCGCGCCCTTGCGCTCGTCGACCAGCGGCACGAGGCCATAGCCGATGTCGAGCATGATGTGGCAGGTGTCGGCCACTTCCTCCCAGCCGATCTTCGACAGGTCGGCGGGTTCGGCCAGCGCCTCGACCGGCGGGGCGGGCGGGGGGGCGTTCTTCTGCCGGGCGAGCTTCCACGACGCGAAGCCGGCGATGCCGGCGGCCGGCGCCAGCACCAGGAACGGCATGCCCGGCAGCATCGCCAGCAGCCCCAGGATGCCGGCGACCGGCGCCCAGGTGCGGTGCGACGCGAACTGCGTCCCGATCTGTCCGGCCAGGTCCTGCGACGAGGTGGAGGTGACGCGGGTCACGATCGCGGCGGCGGCGATCGACAGCAGGAGCGAGGGGACCTGCGCGACCAGCGCGTCGCCGATCGCCAGCAGGACATAGGTCTGCGCCGCCTGTCCCACCGCCATCTGGTGGCTGACGACGCCCAGGATCAGGCCGCCGACGATGTTGATCGCGAGGATCAGCAACCCCGCGACCGCATCGCCCTTCACGAACTTGGACGAACCGTCCATCGCGCCGTAGAAATCGGCTTCGGCGCCGGTCTCGATGCGCTTGTTGCGGGCTTCGTCGGGGGTGATGAGGCCGGCGTTCAGGTCGGCGTCGATCGCCATCTGCTTGCCGGGCAGCGCGTCGAGGGTGAAGCGCGCCGACACTTCGGACACGCGCCCCGCGCCCTTCGTCACCACGATCATGTTGATGATGATGAGGATCGAGAAGACGAACAGCCCGACGACATAGTCGCCGCCGATCAGGAAGGTGCCGAACGCCTCGATGACATGGCCCGCCGCCGCTTCGCCCTCATGCCCGTGCACCAGCACGACGCGGGTCGACGCGACGTTCAGGCCGAGGCGGAACAGCGTCGCGAACAGCAGCACCGTCGGGAAGGCGGAGAAGTCGAGCGGCTTCTGCGCGTTGAGCGCCACCATCAGCACCGCGATCGAGATCATGATGTTCATGACGAAGAAGATGTCGAGCATGAACGCCGGGATCGGCACGACCATCAGCAGCACGAGCAGCAGGATCGCGGCCGGCAGCGCCGACCCGCGCATCGCGGGCAGCAGGCTCCTGGGATTGTTCAGGATCGCCTGCATCATGCGTTCCCCAGATTGGCGAGGATCGAATAGGCGAGGCGCGCCGATTCAGGGGTCGGGCGGTAGAGCGAGGCCATCTGCATCTGCATCTGCGGCGCCGTCGCGTCGCCGCCGCGGCTGCGCACGACGTTCAGGTTGGCCAGCGTCGTCGCCAGCCACGCCTCGTCATTGCCCTGCGCCTCGTTGCCCATGATGACGTCGCCGTCGAAGCCGTTCATCAGCACCGCCGGCTGCATCCGGTTGACCGGAAAGCCGCCCGGCGCATCGCCCGTGTCGACGCCGCTGCCGCCGCCGGCCTTCGCGCCGCGGTCCAGCCTGGTGGCCATCCTGTCATAGATTTCGGCGAGCGAGCGCGGCTGGCCGCCGGCGCCATAGAAGATCGACCGGTTCGCGCGCGCTGCGGCCGGGAACATCGCCGCCGCCGGACGGTCGGGACTGGCCTGCATCGTGGTCAGGAACTGCCGCGCCCCGCCCAGTCCCAGGAAATGCGCCATATACAGGTCGGTGCCGGTGGCAGCGCGGCCCAGCGCGCCTTCCAGCGCGGCCTTGTTGTCGGCAGCATGTTCGGCGGCCATCAGCGACGATGCCTGCGGATCGTTGCGTAGCTGGAGGATCGCATGGCGGGTGGCGCTGTCGGCGACGTAATAGCGGCCGTTGCTCCCCTGGCGGATGCTGTCGGCGGCCCATGCCATGCCATGTTCGGCGCCATGCGCCTTCACCACGCCCAGCCAGCTCTGTTCGACGAACTGGTAGAGCCCGGTGGCGGACGACGTGCCGGCGCGGGCGTTGGTCTGCAGGCCGCTTTCGACCTGCGCCTGCCCCAGCAGGTAATTGAAATCGACGCCGGTCCTCGCGCTCGCCTTGGCGATCGCGCTGTGGACATAGGATCGGGCTTCTACCGGAACGACGCTCATCGGGCTGTGCTTTGCTTCCCCTGTTCGGAGATGCTCACAGCAAGCGGCGTGCCAGTTTGGCGATCAGGCCCTTACCGATAGGCCGCGTGCGCCATGCGCTGCGGCGTGGCGGCAAGGGCTGGCCGGTATGCCGGCAATCCGCCGCCGCCCGCCAACTGGTCGATCCGCCGGCGGACGTTCGCCGCCATCAGGTTGACATAGATGCGCGCCGTCTCGTTCAGCCGCTGCGCCTCGCGCGCCAGCGCCTCCAGCTCGGCGTCGAGCGGCAGGTCGTCATTGGCGGCGACCGCCTCGATCCCCTGCAGCTTCATCGCCGTCGCGGTTTCCAGCGCGGTGATGTCGTTCGCCTGCAACGCCGCGATCTCGGCATGCAGGCTGTCGATCACCCGGATCAGCGCATCACGCCGGTTCATTGCTGTTCCAATCCAGTTTCAGGGCGATCAGCCGGTCGGCGATGGTGGCGGGGGACAGGGGAAAGCGTCCTTCGGAAATCGCCTTGCGGATCACCGCGACCCGGTCGGTATCGACCGGGGCCGACGCCGCCAGCGTCTTGGCGGTGGTGCCGCCGGACAGGAGCGCCACGCCGCTCTTGGGCGGGGTTTCCTGCGGGGCCGGTGTCGTGCCCGTGCGTGCCTGCCCCTCGGTCCGCGCGACACCGCGCCCACCGATCGACGAAACTAGCCTTGATCCGACTGAATCCACCATGTCCCCGTCCTTCGCGAACTGCTGACATGGAGGGAAACGGTGGCCGGGCCGATTTCTTTAGCAAAAAGTTACGGGGCATGAATTTTTGTTCGGGCCGGTGCCGGCCATCCGCGCGAGCGGATCGAAAACCGCCTCACCTCCCGAAGCCGGGCAGGGCGGCGCGTCCCGCTTCCAGCGCCACGGCCTGGATCGGCGGCTTGGCGGGATCGACCTTCACCATCAACCGGCCGCCGACCGGCGCATCGCCCATCGCGATCCCGTCGCGGGTGATCGAAAAGCCCGGCGCGCCGGCCTCGACCATGATCGGATCGCCGCGGCGGATGACCGGCTCCGCCTTGGCGGGTGCGGCCGCGACCGGGGTCGGCGCCGCCCGTTCGGGCACCGCGCGGTGCATGCGGCGGACGGGAACATAGACTTTCCATGCCGGTCCCATGCAACTGATGACGACCGCATCCTGCCGGTCGGACAGCCAGCCGAACTGCGGCATCGCACAGCGCGCCAGCTTCAGCCGCGGATCGACCGGCATCTGCGCGCCGCCGTCCATGCCGATGCTGGCGCCGGTGAACTGCACCACCGCCTCGTCGAGCTGAGTGGTCGATTGATAGGTCTGCGCGGCGGCGGGCGCGGCGATCATCATGACGGCGAACAGGCTGTGGCGGATCATTGGTCGGCTCCGGTCGGGGCGGCAACCGGCGCTTGCCGGTCGGCAACGGCTTGCCGGTCGCCGGCAAAGCCCAGGTCGATATGGACGCCGCGCCCGCCGATACCCGGCGGCGCGAAGGTGATCTGGGTCGGCATCGCCGCGCCTTCGCGTACCAGCAGCGCGGCGACCGCCCGCGCGCGGTCGGTGGCGAGGATCGCGGCGCTGCCGGTGGCGGGATCGACGTCCCGGCCGGCGCCGGCGCTGTCGGTCCCGCCGGTCAGCGTCACGGCGATCCGGCGGTCGGTCGCCGCCTCCCGCACGAAATCGACGGTATTGGCGGTGCCGCCCGGCAACGCGGCGGAACCGGGCGCGAACCCGTCGATCATCGCCCGTTCCAGCGCCATCGGGATCGGTTCGGCATCGAAACCGGCGCGGATGCCGGCGGTCAGCGCGCTGCGATCGACCGCCTGCGCGGCCTGCAGGAAGACGAAGAACCCGACCAGCAGCAGCGAGATATCGGCGAGCGTGGTCAGCCACAGCGGCCGGCCGGGAGCGGTATCGAAACGGGTCATTCTCATTCTGCGGCCTCGCGGAGATGCGGGCGCTCGCGTCGGGCGAGCGCGACCAGGGGTGCCTCCAGTCGGGCACGTTCGAACGCCTCGGCGCGCGCTAGCCGGCGCAGCCGTCCGGCGATCGGCATGCCGACCAGCGCGGCGAGCAACGCGCCGTACAGCGTGGACAGCAACGCGACCGCCATCGCCTGGCCGATCGCGGCGGGATCGGTCATCGCCATGAACATCCGCACCAGCCCGACCAGCGTGCCGATCATGCCCAGCAGCGGGGCGAGTTCGGCGACCGCCCCCCACATGTCGGCGGCGGCAAGGTGGCGTTCGGCGCGTGCCTCGCACCGGTGGCGCAGCCGTTCGCCGACGATATCGGGTCCGGCGCCGTCGACGATGCCGGCGATCGCGTCGGCGATGTCGGGATCGGCGATCCGCGACCGGTCGAGCGTCATCACGCCATGCCGCCTCGCGATCCGGTCGAGCTTGGCGATCTGGTCCAGCCCGTCCTCGGCGGTGAAGGGCCTGCGCCCGAGCGTGGCGAGCGCGCGCACCGCGCGGCCGATATCGGCGGGCGGGGTACGGATCAGCAATGCCAATGCGGTGCCGCCGACCACGAAGGTGACGGCGACCGGATCGGCATAGGGGGCGAGCGCGGACGGCATCATGCCCGCTACCCTGCAAGGGCGATGCCAGTTTCATGGGCGGCAAGCGGTTGCCGGTCGCGGTTGCCGCTTGCCGGTCGGCGGCGGCAACCGGCGTGGTTTGCCGCTTGCCGCCGGGTTCCGATGAAACTGGCACGCCCCTTGCTGTGATCCCGTGCGATGCGCATCCGGCGCGTCGACTTGGGGTTCGTCCGATGGCCGACAACGCTCTCTTCGGGATACATGGTGCCGCGCTGCAGGTGCGTGCGCAGCGCATGGGAATGCTGGCGTCGAACATCGCCAACGCCTCCACGCCCGGATTCAAGGCGAAGGACGTCGATTTCCGCGCGGCACTGGCAGGTGCGGAGCAGGGCGGCAATGTCGATCGCTCGATCGACGGCAACACGCTCTATCGCCGGCCGCTGCAACCCTCGCTCGACGGCAACACCGTCGAACTGGTCACGGAACAGACCGCCTTCGCCGAGAATGCGGTCGCGTATCAGACGACGCTGGCGTTCCTGAACGGGCGCATCTCCACCATCACCCGCGCGCTGAAGGGGGAATAAGCCCATGCCCGCACCCATGAGCATCTTCGAGGTATCGGGCCGCGCCATGTCGGCGCAGCTCATCCGGATGAACACGACCGCGTCGAACCTCGCCAATGCCGGCGCGGTGTCGACGACCGAGGCCGGCGCCTATCGCACGATGAAGCCGGTGTTCCGCACCAGCTTCGACGCGGCCAGCGGCCTGGCGACCGTCGATGCGGCGCAGGTCGTGTCGGCCGGCGAGGCGCCGTCGAAGCGCCACGACCCGGGCAACCCGCTGGCCGATGCCGAGGGCAATGTGTGGGAAGCCGCCGTCGATGAACCGCGCGAGCTGGTCGACATGCTCGATGCCGCGCGCACCTATCAGAACAATGTCGAGGTGATGTCGACCGCGAAGTCGCTCATCACCGAAACCCTGCGACTGGGACGCTGACCATGGCTACGAGTTCGATCCAGAATATCCCGACGCTCGCGGCCGCCAATGATGCGGCGGCCAAGGCGAAGCTCGGCCAGCGCTCGCTGGGGCAGGACGACTTCCTGCGCCTGATGACGGCGCAGCTACAATATCAAGACCCGTTCAACCCGACCGACAATGGCCAGATGGTCGCGCAGATGGCACAGATGTCGTCGCTGACCGGCATTACCGAGATGAGCTCGACGCTCAAGACGCTGGCGGACCGGATGGGCAGCGGGACCAGCGATGCGGTGTCGTGGATCGGCAAGGCGGTGCTGACCGAAAGTGCCACGGCCACCGCCGACACCAAGGGCAATGTCACCGGCGCGGTCGAACTGGACGCCGAAGCGGCGCAGGTGAACGTCGAGATCCGCGATGCGTCGGGCAATGTCGCCCGCGCGGTGTCGCTCGGCGCCCAGGGCGCGGGGCTGGTCGACTATCAATGGGACGGCAGGACCGATGACGGCAGCGCCGCCGGTGCCGGTCCCTATACCATCAGCGTCGCCGCCGCCGACCGGAACGGGCAGGTGGTGAAGGCGCGCAACCTTGCCTGGACCGGGGTCGCCTCGGTCATGCCCAATGGCGGGAAACCGATGCTGACCTTGTCCAGCGGCGAACAGGTGCTGGCCGATTCGGTCCGCAAGATCGCCTGATCCCGACCCCTTCATCCGAATTTACGCAGGAGCCTGAACCATGTCCTTCTACACTTCGCTTTCCGGTCTGAAGGCCTCGCAGGTCGACATGGCGTCGATCTCGCACAACCTCGCCAATGTCGGCACCACCGGCTTCAAGAAGAGCCGCGCCGAATTCGCCGACGTGATCGCATCGAACCTCGCCGTCGCTCCGACGCAGATGGTCGGGTCGGGTACGGTGGTGAAGGGCAACCGCCAGCAGTTCGGCGAGGGCAACCTCGTCCAGTCGTCGTCGTCGCTCGACATCGCGATCGCCGGCGACGGCTTCCTCGCGCTGAAGCAGGACCCGACCAAGGAAGGTCTGACCTTCACCCGCAACGGCTCGCTGCGCGTCGATGCGAACCAGTTCGTCACCGATGCGCAGGGCGCGCGGCTGCAGGTCTATCCGGTCGACGGTTCGGGCAATGTCGTCGCGACGACCCGCGCGTCGCTGACCGATCTCGTGCTGTCCGGCACGTCGGGCAAGGCGGCGGGGACGAACAACGTCGCGCTGGGCGTGAACGTCAACGCGCGATCGGTCGTGCCGGAAACCGCGACGTTCAACCGGTTCGATTCGTCGAGCTACAACGAATCGATCGCCACCACCGTCTATGACGGCGCGGGCAGCCCGATGACGATGACCACCTATCTCAAGCGGACGACCGCGCCGGTCGTCACCACGCCGCCCGCCGCCGAGGACCTGTCGAGCACGTGGGAAGCGTACAGCTTCGTCGGGGATCAGGAGATGAAGGTGGGCACCCCCCCGGTACAGGCGGTGGCGTTCACCTTCGACCAGGCCGGCAGGCTGACGGCCCCGGTCGCGACGACCTTCGATTCGTTCATGCCGGCCAGCGGCGTGGCGCAGCAGCAGATTACGCTGACGATCCCGACCACCTCGACCGCGACGACCAAGCCGTTCAAGGTCGCGACGCAGACGCAGGACGGTGTCGCCGTCGGCCGGCTGCAGGGCGTGACGATCAACGAAAAGGGGATCGTCTCCGCCAGCTATTCGAACGGCGATACCAGGGCGCTGGGCCAGGTCGCGATCGTCAGCTTCTCGAACTCGGCGGGGCTGCGCCAGATGGGCAACAGCAACTGGCAGGCGACCGGCCTGTCGGGCGAGCCCAGCTTCGCCAGCTCGGGCGAGAACGGCGCGGGATCGCTGATGTCGGGCATGATCGAGGGGTCGAACGTCGACATCACCGAGGAACTGGTCGGCCTGATCGCCGCCCAGCGCAATTTCCAGGCGAACTCGAAGGCGCTCGACACCTCGAACCAGATCACGCGCTCGATCCTCGATCTGCGTGCATAACCGCTGAAACTGGCATGACCCTTGCTGTGTGGCAGGGGTCAACGTTGGGAGGTTTCGATGGACCGGCTGGTCTATACCGCAATGTCGGGGATGCGTGGCCACATGGCCGCGCAGGCGACGATCGCGAACAATATCGCGAACGGCTCGACGATCGGGTTTCGCGCGGACAAGGTGGATTTCGAACAGTTGCTGCTGAAGGGCAGGAACGGCGAACTCGAAACCCGCTCGCCTTCGTCGGAGGAGGTGCGCGACATGGACCGCCGGGCCGGCGCGATCCTCGCGACCGGCCGGCCGCTCGACATCGCGGTGGAAGGCGACAGTTGGATGGCGGTGCAGGGGCCCGACGGCACCGAAGCCTATACCCGGCGCGGCGACCTGCAGGTTTCTGCCGCCGGCACGCTGGAGACCGGCGATCGCCTGCCGGTCATGGGCGCGGCCGGCCCGATCACGGTGCCGCCCTACCAGTCGATCTCGATCACCGCCGACGGCCGCGTCATGATCGTGCCGCAGGGCGCGGCCCCGGGCACGCCCGACCAGGAAATCGGCCAGATCAAGCTGGCGAGCACCGCCGGCAGCCAGACGGTCAAGGGCATCGACAACCTGCTGCACGTCCGCGGCGGCGGGGTCCTGCCCGGCGACATGACCGCCAAGGTGCGCTCGGGCGCGCTGGAACAGTCGAACGTCAACATGACCCAGGCGCTGGTCGACATGATCGAGAACCAGCGGTCGTACGAAGTGCAGGCGGGCATGTTGAAGCAGGCGAAGGAGATGGATGAATCCTCCGCCAACCTGATGCGCGTCCAGAGTTAAGGGGATACCACCATGGCCAATGCCGCACTGCATATCGCCCGCACCGGGCTGGACGCCCAGGACACGCGGATGCGCGTCATCTCGAACAACCTGGCGAACGTCAACACGACCGGGTTCAAGCGCGACCGCGCCTCGTTCGAGGCGCTGAGCTACCAGATCGTCACCGCACAGGGTGCCGCATCGACCCAGGAATCGCGCTATGCCACCGGGCTCAACCTCGGCACCGGCGTAAAGGTGCAGGGCACCGCCAGCATCCAGACGCAGGGCTCGCTCGCCACGACCGGCAACACCCTCGACATGGCGCTGGAAGGCGACGGCTATTTCCAGGTGCAGCTACCCGGCGGGCAGCTCGGCTATACCCGCGCCGGCAATTTCAGCCGCTCGCCCGAAGGCATGCTGGTCACGACCGAGGGGTATCAGGTGATGCCGGGCATCACGATCCCGGAGGGCGCGACCTCGATCACCATCGGCGGCGACGGCACGGTCAGCGCGACCATCCCCAACCAGACCGAAGCGACCCAGATCGGCCAGATCCAGGTATCGACCTTCGCCAATTCGGCCGGGTTGCAGCCGGTCGGCGACAATTTCCTGGTCGAAACCGGAGCCTCGGGCGCGGCGCAGACCGGCGTGGCCGGCCTCGATGGCCGCGCCCGCATCCGGCAGGGCATGCTGGAGGGGTCGAACGTCAACGTCGTCGAGGAACTCGTCGACATGATCGAAACGCAACGCGCCTATGAGGTCAATTCCAAGATGATCTCGGCCACCGACGAGATGCTGAAATATGTCAACCAGAACATCTGACCCCGCCCGCGCGCGCGCGACGACCGCGCGCGCCCTCGCGCTCGCCGCGGTGGTGCTGGCGGCAATGCCGGCAAGCGCCCGCCCGCTGTTCGGCAGGAAATTGCCGCCCGAGGATTATGCCGCGTCGCGCCCCGCGCCGCCGATGGTCCCGGTCGTCGCGACCGGCGCGATCTTCCAGGCCGATCAGGGCTATGCCGCGCTGTACGAAGGCTGGCGCGCCAAGAAGGTCGGCGACCCGTTGACCATCGTGCTGGTCGAACGCACCAGCGCGTCGAAATCGGCCGGCTCGAAGCTCGACAGCACCGGCGGCTTCTCGATCACGCCGCCATCGGCCGGGCCGCTGTCGTTCGACCCGAACATGGCCAAGCTGTCGGGCGGCCGCAACTTCAACGGTGGCGGATCGGCGGACCAGACCAACGCGCTGTCGGGCGAACTGTCGGTGACGGTCGCCGAAGTCTATCCCAACGGCACCATGCTGGTGCAGGGGCAGAAGCGGGTGACGCTGAACCGCGGCGACGAATTCGTCGCGATCAAGGGCGTCGTGCGCTCCGCCGATGTCGACATCAACAACCGCGTGCCATCGACCCGCGTCGCCGATGCCCGCATCTCGTACACCGGCAAGGGCGATGTCGCCCGCGCCAGCCGGCAGGGGTGGCTCAGCCGCTTCTTCCAGGTCGTCAGCCCGTTCTAGGTCCGCCCATGCGCCTCCTGCTCGCCATCCTCGCCGCCATCCTCATGATCCAGCCCGCCGCGGCGGAGCGCGTGAAGGACCTCGGCCGCTTCCAGGGCATCCGGTCGAACCAGTTGACCGGCTATGGCATCGTCGTCGGCCTGCCCGGCACCGGCGACGACAATCTCGAATATACCGTGCAGTCGGTGAAGGCGATCACGTCGCGCATGGGGCTGCAACTGCCGCAGGGGATGAACCCCGGCCTGAAGAACGCGGCGGTCGTCATGATTACCGCCGAACTGCCCGCCTTCGCCAAGCCCGGCCAGCGCATCGACGTGACCGTCGCGTCGATGGGCAAGGCGAAGTCGCTGCGCGGCGGCGCGCTGGTCATGACCCCGCTGATGGGTGCCGATGGCCAGATCTATGCCATGGCGCAGGGCAATCTGGCGGTCGGCGGCCTGGGGGCGGAAGGCGCCGACGGTTCGAAGATCGTCGTCAACATCCCCTCGGCCGGACGCATCCCCGACGGGGCGACCGTCGAGCGCACCGTCGACACCGGCTTCGCCACCGCGCCGACGCTGACCTTCAACCTCGCACAGGCGGATTTCACCACCGCACAGAATGTCGCGAGCGCGATCAACCGCCGCTTCGGCGCGGGCACCGCGACCGCGATCGACGCGGTATCGGTGGCGATGCGCGCCGCGCCGGGTGCCGATACCCGCGCGATGCTGATGAGCGAGGTCGAAAATCTCGCGGTCGAACCCGCCGAAACCGCCGCGCGGGTCATCGTCAACGCCCGCACCGGCACGGTCGTCATCAACTCGGCGGTCCGCGTGTCGCCCTCCGCCGTCACCCATGGCAAGCTGACCGTGAAGATCGACGAGGACCAGCGCATCAGCCAGCCGGCACCGCTCAGCCAGGGCCGGACCGCGCTCGAACAAAGGAGCGGCGTGACGATCGAGCAGGAGGTGAAGCCGATGTTCCTGCTGGCGCCCGGCCCGAAGCTGGCCGACGTGGTGAAGGCGATCAACGCCATCGGCGCCTCGCCCGCCGATCTGGTCGCCATCCTCGAGGCGCTCAAGGAATCGGGCGCGCTGAAGGCGGAGCTGGTGGTCCTGTGAGCGTGATCGGCGCGACGACCGGCATCGGGGTCGACACCAGCCGCACGGGCACGGCCCAGAACCTGAAGGCCGCGGGCGAACGCTTCGAATCGGTGTTCACCGGCATGATGCTGAAATCGATGCGCCAGGCCAAGCTCGCCGACGGATTGTTCGAGAACAAGGCCTCCGGCCAGTTCCGCGACATGTGGGACCAGAAGGTGGCCGAGAACATGGCAGTCACCACGCCGCTGGGCATCGGCAAGGCGATGACCGAGTTCCTCGCCCGGTCGCAGACGGTTAACGCGACGCAAACCGCCAATCCGACGCAAGGTCCGGCGCAGCCTGCCGTTACTCCCTCCGAAGGGAAAAGCGGATGAGCGACCTGCTGTCGATCGGCGCGAGCGGGGTCAGGGCCTATCAGTCGGCACTGACCACCACGTCGGATAACATCGCGAACGCCGGCACCACCGGCTATGTCCGCCGCACGACCTCGCTCGCCGAGGTCGGCGTCGGATCGTCGCGTCAGATCACCGGCAGCGGCGTGACCGTTACCGGCATCGCGCGTGCTGCCGACATGTTCCGCTCGGCCGAGGTACGGCAATCGTCGTCGGACGTCGCGCGCAGCGATGGCGGCATCGTGTGGCTCGAACGGATCGAGGATGCGCTGGGCAGCCGCGCCCTGACCGACCGCATGACCGGGTTCTTCAACACCGCGACGACGCTGTCGGCCGATCCGTCGGCCGATGCCCCGCGCCGCGCGATGCTGGAATCGGCGGAAAGCGTCGCGCAATCCTTTTCGGGTACGGTGGGCGCGCTCGATGCCGCGTCGGACAATCTCGACCTCACCGCGAACGATGCGGTGGCGAAGCTGTCGAACGGCGCGGCGGTGCTCGCGCGGATCAATGACGGGCTGGCGCGGGTTTCGCGCGGTTCGACGGGCGAGGCGCAACTGCTCGACCAGCGCGACCGCATGCTCGACGAGATGAGCGAGCTGACCGACCTCGACGTCCGGTTCGATGCGGTCGGCCGCGTTACCGTCCGCGCCGGCGGCGGCGACGGCCCGCTGCTGGTGCACGGTATCGAGGCGTCGGCTGTCCGCTTCGGCCGGGACGACGCCGACATGCCGGTGTTCACGACGATGCGCGGCGGACAGGAAAGCGTGCTTACCCCGCGCGGCGGCGCGCTGGCCGGTATGGTCGATGGCGCGCAGCGGATCAACGCGATGCGGGGCGAGGTGGTGGCGCTCGCCACGGCCTTTGTCGACGGCGTCAACGGCGCGTTCGAAGCGGGCGAGGATGCCAATGGCGATCCCGGCACCGCGATGTTCGCGATCGATGCCGATGGCCGCGTCACCCGCGCGATCGACGATCCGACCAAGATCGCGGCGGCGACCGTCGGCAAGGGCGCGCGCGACAGCGGCAACCTGACGGTGCTGGCCGATGCCCGTCGCGTCGGTGCGTTCGAGGGGAAGGCGGTGACGCTGCAGTCGAGCAACGGTTCGGCGCTGGCCGCGCGCAAGACGATCGCCGAGGCGCAGGGCGCGATCCGCGATTCGGCGGTCGATGCCCGCGACGCGTCGGCCGGCGTCAATCTCGATCAGGAAGCGGTCAACCTGATGAAGTTCCAGCAGGCCTATCAGGCGTCGAGCCGCGTGATCCAGGTCGCGCGCGAGACGTTCGATACCCTGTTCGCGATCCGATAGGACGAACGATGCAGATCTCCACCGCCAGCTTCTACAACCGGTCTGCCACGCAGATGACGAAGCTGAACACCGACCTGAACCGGTTGCAGACCGAGCTGTCGACCAAGAAGCTGAACGTCGCTTCGCAGGATTCGACCGCGTGGATGATGCTGGGCGGTATCAAGAAGGACGAGGCCGATTCGACCGCGTTCCGCGCCAACATCACCCTGTCGCGCGGGTTGCTGGCACAGGCCGATACCGCGCTTGGCAATGTCGACGAACGGCTCGTGCGCGTGCGCGAACTGGCGACCCGCGCGGGCAGCGAGACGTTGAACGCCAAGGACCGGAGCGCGATCGCCACCGAACTCGGGCAGATTCGCGACGGGCTGCTGGCGCTCGCCAATGCGCGTGACGTGCGCGGTCATCCGGTCTTCGGCGGCACCGGCGATTCCGCCTTCACCCGGGACGCGACCAGCGGCGCCATCGCCTATACCGGCAACGAATCGGTCGCGACGGTCCGCATCGGCGACGCGAGCGAGATGCAGGTCGGCATCGATGGCCGCCGCGTGTTCGGCGGCGATCCGACGATGACCGGGGTGGTCGACGTCTTCCAGATGATCGACGACCTGAAGGCGGCGATGGAAATGCCGCTGACCGCCGATGCGGCGGTCGCCGCTCCGGTCGATCCGACGGTCGATCCCGCAACGGTTCCGGCCTTCGACGAAACCGCCGCGCGCAGCCAATACGCCCAGAGCATCAGCGACGCGCTGACCCGGCTCGACAGCGCGGAGGGGCAGGTCACGTCGGCCCGCGCCGCCAATGGCGCGCGCGCCGCGCGGCTGGAGATCGAATCGACCCAGTTGGATACGATCGGCATCGACCGCGAGGAGGCGCGCACCGCGCTGGAGGATACCGACATCCCGACGACGATGGTCGAATTCCAGAAGACGATCACCATCCTGCAGGCGACGCAGGCGAGCGTCGCGAAGCTCGCCGGGCTGTCGCTGTTCAACTATCTGAAATGAATGCGGACCGGCCTGTTCGCGCGAATGGGCGGCCGGTAACGATTTCTCGACCTCTGTCGTTGAAAAGGGGGATCGCATGACGCGTCGCACCCGGCGGCACGGCAGTTCGTAATCCCAGGGGGCAAGCGCCACATGTTTCCGGCCATCGGCTTCGTCGTCCTCATCGCCATGGTTTTCGGCGGCTTCGCCTTTACCGGCGGTGCGCTGGGTCCCGTCATGCACGCGCTCCCGCACGAGATGCTCATCATCGGCGGTGCGGCGATCGGCGCGCTCATCATCGGCAATTCGGGCCGCGAGCTCAAGGCGATGGGTTCGGGCTTCATGAAGGTCATGAAGGGGCCGAAATACAAGAAGCAGGATTATCTCGACGCGATCTTCCTCGTGTCGAAACTGATGAAGATGCTGCGCGCCGAAGGGCCGATCGCGCTCGAACCGCATGTCGAGGATCCCAAATCGTCGTCGGTGTTTGGCGAATATCCGCGCCTGATGAAGGACCATACGCTGGTCAACCTGATCGCCGACACGCTGCGCCTGGTCGTCGTGTCGTCGGGCACGCTCGACGTGCATGCGGTCGAGGAGGTCATGGACAACGCCATCAAGACCCACCACCACGAGGAACAGGGGCCGCAGGGCACGCTGCAGGGCCTTGCCGACGCGCTGCCCGCGCTCGGCATCGTCGCTGCGGTGCTGGGCGTGGTGAAGACGATGGGCTCGATCGACAAGCCGCCCTCGATCCTGGGCGGGATGATCGGCTCGGCGCTGGTCGGCACCTTCCTCGGCGTGTTGCTGGCCTATGGCATCGTCGGGCCGCTCGCCACGCGGCTGCAGCAGGTGATCGACGCCGATGCCGCGATCTACCATGTGGTCAAGCAGATCATCATCGCCTCGCTCCACGGCCATCCGCAGCCGCTGGTGATCGAGGCGGCGCGGTCGGGCATCGCGCACCACAACCAGCCGGGGTTCGCCGAAGTCTTCGACGGCCTGCGCGGGCGCTGATCCATGGCGCGCGCCCCGCACGGCAACAACCAGCCGCCCCCCGTCATCATCGTCAAGAAGATCGTCGCCGAGGGCCATGGCGGCCATCATGGCGGCGCGTGGAAGGTCGCCTATGCCGATTTCGTGACGGCGATGATGGCGTTCTTCCTGCTGATGTGGCTGCTGGGCGCTACGACCGAGAAGCAGCGCAAGGGGCTGGCCGACTTCTTCGCACCGACGCTGGTCGAGGTGAAGGCGGGATCGGCGGGGTCGACCGGGCTGTTCGGCGGCGAATCGCTCGTCGACAAGGACAGCTATCCCCATCGCGCCGCGCAGACCGGCACCCGTTCGCTGACCATTCCCGTCGACGCCAATGGCGGCGCGAAGGAGGGCGCGGGCGACAAGGGCCGGTTGAAGAACAAGTCCGAAATGGCCGAAGCCGACCGAAAGGCCTTCGAACGGGTCCGGCGCACGCTGGCGCAGCGGATGGCGGCCAATGCCGAACTGCGCAAGCTGGCGCGCAACGTCCGCTTCGTGCCGACCCGCGACGGGGTGCGCATCGACCTGGTTGACAATGCCGATTATTCGATGTTTGCGCTGGGTACGACGGCGCTCGCCCCCGAAGCCGCCAAGCTGATGACGCTGATCGCGCAGACGGTGCGCGACCTGCCCAACACGATCATGATCCGCGGCCATACCGACGCCGTCGCCTATGGCCGGCCCCAGGACATGAACAACTGGATGCTGTCGTCGGGCCGGGCGGAAGCGACCCGCCGCCGCCTTGCGCTGGGCGGGGTGGGCGAGCGCCGCTTCGAACGGATCGAGGGCGTGGCCGACCGCGAACCGATGATCGCCAAGGACCCCTACGACCCGCGCAACCGCCGCGTCGCCATCACCCTGCTGTATCAGGAGACGCGCGGCTTCGGCGCGCAACGCATGGCGAGCGTGGACAGCGGACCCGCCGACCGTGCCGACGTGCCGCGGCCGGGTACGGAGCATGGCACCGCGCACTGATCCGCCCGCCGGTCACGGCCTTTGTCCCGGACCGGCGGAAATGGCGGCGCGGAGCAGCGCCGACCCGGCTGCCGCCCGCGCCTAGAAAAACAGCTTGCGGAACGTCAGCCGGATCACCCGCCCATTGGGGTCGAGATATCCCGGCTGATAGTTGATCGGCACCGTCCCGCTGGCGTCGGTCACGCGCTGGCGCGTGTTGAACAGGTTGTCGATGCCCAGGCTGATCCGCGCACCGCGCAGCCACGGATGGTCGCGTGCCAGCCCCGGCTGCTGCCCCAGATCGGCGAACAGCCGCAGCCCGACCGTGGCGAGACTGCCGAAGTTCAGCCGCTGCGCCGCGCCCGCCGCGCCGCCATTCACCTCGGTCGCCGACTGCCAGTTGACGACCAGCCGCGATCCCACGCCGTCCTGCGTATAGCCGCCGTTGAACTGGATCTCGTGGCGCGGCTGTCCGCCGCTGTCGCTGATCGCCGATCCGTCCAGCAGGTCCAGTTCGGGCAGGCCCGGCCGGATCAGGATCGTGTTGGTCAGGTTCACCGTATGGTACACGCTGGCCCAGACGCGCCCGCCACCGCCGCCACGTCCCGCAAAGCCGCCCGGACCACCCGGCCCGCCCGGCCCGGCAAAGCCGCGTCCGCCGCCCGGCCCGCGCCCCTCGCCCGGCCCGCGCCCCTCGCCCGGCGGGGGCGGGGCATCGCCCGGCGGCGGGGCGTCGCCGCGCGGCGCGCCGTTCGCCTCCGCCGCCTCGCGCGCCGCGCGGCGTTCCTCCATCCGCGCCTGCCGCATCGCCTCGAACTGGCGCGAGCGTGCGGTCGTCACCCGCTTCGAGAAATTCAGGCCCCAGCGCAACTGGCTGCTGTCCGCCCGCGCGAAGTTGATCGGGCGGTTGTCGACGCGCAGCAGCACGCCATCGGCATCGCGCACGAACCGGTCGGGAAAGGCCGACTGGATTTCGGCGGTGATCGCCGGGAAACTCTGGATCGGATTGTCGATCCGGCTGTCGGTATAATCGATCTGGAGCGAGAGTTCGCGCTCGGTCCATGGCTTGACGTTCAGCCCCAGCTTGATGACACGGCTGTCGCTCGACACCAGGTCGGGATTGCCGCCGCCGATGGTGGTCACGTCGACCGTCGTTCCGCGCACATAATCGAACGTCCGCACGAACGGCGTGGTGATGAGCGGGTTGCCGAGCTGCTGCTGCGTCGGCGCATTCTCTTCATGGCTGACCGACGCCAGCAACCGGACGGCGGTGATCGGTTGCCAGTTGATGCCATAGCCCAGCGTGGTCAGCGTGCCGAAATCCGACAATTGCTCGACCTCGGCATTGGCGTTCAGCGACAGGCGACCGAGCGCCGACAGGACGTCCCGCTGCGCATTGGCGATCGGCAGGTCGATATTGGCGCGCACCGACCCGCTGTCGCGGCCGAGCCGCGTCGCATTGGCGACGCCCGCGCGCAGCGAATCGCTGGTAAAGTCGGTCGTCGTCCCGGCCAGCCGGATGCTGGTGTTCACATCGCCCGCCGGCAACGAGAACGGCGATCCGGCGACCAGTGCGTTCAGCCCCGCCGCGCTCGACACCGAATTGGCGCGGTCGGCGGTGCGGATCAGGTTGCCCAGATCGCCGAACGGGCTGAACGCGCCGGCGCCCACCGCCGCCTGGATATCGGCGGTGTCGACGCCGCGTTCGGTGCGGGTACTGGTTTCGGTGCGGTCGTAATTGCCGTTCACCGTCCAGCGCCACCGGCCGATATCGCCGTTCAGGGCGAAACCGGCATTGGCGGTCGTCGTCTCGGCATTGCGCGACAGCGGGTCGGTATCGGCATAGCGCCGGACGATCACGTCGCTGGCAAAGGGAGAGAAGGGCGTGTTGCCCGGCAGGGTCAGCGACACGCTTGGCAGGCCGAGCAGCGATTCGGTGCGGGTATGCTCGATCCGCGTCGTCACCGTCGCGGCCACGTTGCCGAAGATGCTGCGGGCATAGACGCCATTCGCCGAAAACCGGTCGACGGCCCCCGACAGCGTGCGAAACGGGGTGGTGTCGGTCACGTTCGGGGCGTTGGCCCCTGCGGCAAAGCCCGCCAGCGTCGGCGTGCCGGTCGGCACCGCCGCGACCGTCACCGGCGTCCCCGCCAGCGCCGACAATGCCGGATCGATCTGCGCGCCGCCCAGCGTCGAGGTGACGTTGCCGCGCAGGTCGAACGGCGTGCCGGCGGTATTGGGAATGATGCCGCGTTCGCTCTCCAGCAGGTTGGAGGTCGTCTCCGCCTGCAGGTTCAGGTTGAACCGCTTGTCGCGGTCGATGCGGACGAGGCCGCCTTCGACCTCGAAATTGCTCGACCCGCCATCGGTCGGCGCGCCGCCCTGCAACTCGCCGGTATAGCTGCGGAAGCGGGGGCGCAGGACGAAGTTGATGACCTTCTGGTCCGAACGATAGCCGTATTTCAGCGCTACTTCCTCGGGCAGGATGTCGACGCGCAGGATCGCTTCGGTCGGCAGGTCGCGGATTTCCTGGAAACCGGCCGACCGCCGCCCGTTGACCAGGAACACCGGCTGTCCGCCACGCACCGACTGGAGCTGCGGCCCCAGTTCGGCCACCAGCTCGGCGACCGAACTGACGCCGTACGACCGGATGTCGGCGGGGGAGAGCTGCAATTCGGGCTTGATGTCGCCGGGCACGGCGCCGGGCAGCGGGCGGCCGGTGACGACGATCTCCTCGACCTCGCCCTCCGCATCGGCACCCCCCGCGCCACCGGACCCGGTCTCGGTCGGATCGGGTGTCTGGGCGGGGGTCTGCGCCGTCTGGGACGGGGGCGCGACCGATGTCGCCTGCGCCGCCAGCGCGCCCGGTGCCGTTCCCAAAGCCAGTACCACCAACGTCCACCGCGCCATGCGCATTCCTTCCAAACCCGGTCCGCGTCGATGCGGCATCCCGGGATTAGGGTTCAAATGTCGCACAACTATCGCGCGGGATGAAAATATCCGGGCTTCAGCGTTTCAGCAGATAGTTCAGATGCGCGGCGGCGATTGGGCGGTCGCGGTCGTCCTGCCACGCGGTGGCCGTCACATTGGCGATCCGCGCGCCCAGGCGGGTGACGGTGCCGCCGGCAAAGGTGGTCCGCTCGCGCCCGCCGCGCATATAGTCGATGGTGACGTTGATCGGCTTGATCGTCGCATGGTCGTCGCCCAGCGCCGCCCGCAGCGCCACCCATGCCGCCATCTCCAGCATGCCGCCGATGGCGCCGCCGTGGATGAAACCGGGGCGGCCGATCAGGTCGGTGGCGAACGGCATCGTCACCACGGGATGGCCGCGATCGTCGGTGTCGAACCTCAGGCCGAGCAGCCCGGCATAGGGGGAAGGCGTCATGCCGCACCGTCCAGCAGCATGAAGGTGCCCGCGACATGCGCGACCGGGTCGTCGGGATCGCCGTCATGCGCCATGCCCCGGACGAACGCGACCTGCCGGGCGACGCGGTAGCATTCGCCACGGCCGACGACCGTCCGCCCCGCCGCCGCCGGTCGCAGATAGTCGAGCCGGAGGTCGAGCGTCGCATGCGGCAGGAACGCCCCGCGCTTCAACCACACGCCGACGCTGGTCGCCATGTCCATCAGCGTGACGATCGGCCCCGACGCCAGCACGCCGCGCGCCGGATCGCCGACCAGGTCGTCGCGAAACGGCAGCAGCAGTTCGCACCAGTCCTCGCCATGCGCCCGATAGCCGATGCCCAGTCGTGCGCCGTGGCCGCCGACGCGGGCGGTGAAGAAGCGGGCGGGGTCGAACCCGGGCGGAAGCATCGGTGCGGTCATCGCCGGTGGCTTTAGATCGGATCGCGGCCGGGTTGAAGCGGCGAACCATAACAGCTTTGTAACTTGGGACGCGCGGGGGGCGGCCATAGGGTCGCGGGGGCGATGCACCGGTATCGCGCAAAAGGGGGAACATGATGCCGCTCGTCACCATCGCCATCACCGATATCGTCGAACTGGGGACGCAGGTCGCGACCACCGGCGCCATCCGCGCGGCCGAGGCCTCGGGCGACCAGATCTTCGAATATATCATCGCCGTCGCGATGCTGGTGTACGAGATGTATCCCAACTGACATGCCCTCGCCGATCGATGCGCGACTGCGGGATGCGATCGCGGCGGCGCGGGTGCGCTCGCTGGCGGCGGGGCGCGACTGGCCGGACCATCCGGCGCTCCGGGCGCTAACCGCGCGCTTCGCCGATATCGCGACGCTGGCGGCGGGGGAGGCCGCGGCACGCGAACTGGTGGAGGATGCGGGCTGGATCGCGGCGCTGCTGGCGCCGTGGATCGCCCGGCTGCGCGACGACCCGCTGTTCGAACCGCCGTTCCGCAGCCAGCGCGACATGCTGCGTACCGGCATGGTGCTGGCGGAAACCCCGGCGGCGAGCGTGACGATGGCGGTGATCGATCCGCTCGCCCCGGCGGCGCATATCCTGCCCGATACGGTCGTGGTCGGCGGGCGGGTGTCGTGGACGCGGTACCTGCGCGGCGGCGGCGCGCGGCTGTGGCGCTGGCGGGCCGACCCGGTCGATGCCGACTGGCATGGCGGGGTGGCGATGCCTGCGCGCCCGCTGGCGGTGCGCCCGCTGGCGGACGGGGCGGTGGTGCGGATCGATGGCCGGCGGGAAGCGATGCTGCTGGTCGATCCGTCGACGCCGATCGTGTCGGTCACGGTGACGCTGCGCGTCGGGGGCGCGCCGTTCCTGCGCGAATATGACCGCATCGGCGGTGCGCTGGTCCGCGTGGCGACGCTGGACGACGCGGCCGCGCGCAGCACGATGCTGCTCACGCTGCTGCGCGAACTGGGGCGGGGCGATGCGGCGGTGTTCGATGCGCTGTCGCGTGACCCGGCCTTCTTCGTCCGCTGGGACGCGATGCGCGAATGGCTGGCCAGCGACGCGCGCGGCGCGCTCCCCCGGCTGCGCGCGATGGTTGAAGATCCGCATCCCGAAATCCGCACCGCCACCCAAAAAACCCTACCGATGGTCGAGGCGCGGGTGGGGGCGGCATGGCACGGCTGATCGATCCGGGCAGCGGCGATGCGATCGACCTCGACGATCTGGTCGACCTGCTTGCCGACGAACCGATCGACGTCCGCGACGAGGATGCGTTCGCTTCCCTTGGGCCGGCGCTCGCCCGGCTGGGGCGGAACCGCCACTTTCTCGCCGATCTGGCACTTGCCGAACTCAAGCAGCGTTGCCGGGGGCAGGTCGATGGCAATGCCTATGGTGCGCAGGTCCTGCTGTTGCGTCCGCCCGATGGCCGGTTCGTGCTGCGCGCCAATTTCTGGCCGGCGGCGCAGGACCGGGCGCTCCGTGCCGGCGGGCGCGGCGCGTTCTTCTATGACCTGCCGCACGACCATAACTTCCCGTTCCTGACGGTCGGCTATCATGGGCCGGGCTATTGGAGTGACGACTACCGCTATGACGTCGCCGCGATCGATGGCAGCGTCGGGGAAGCGGCGGGACTGCGCCATATCGGGCGGTCGCGGCTCGATCCGGGCAACGTGCTGCTCTACCGCATGCGTGACGATGTGCACGTCCAGTTGCCGCCCGATGCCTTTTCGGTGTCGCTCAACATCTTGGGCTATGATGCGGCGCAGCCGTGGCTCGACCAGTATCGCTTCGACATTCGCGGCAACACCATCGCGCAGATTTTGACCTCGACCCCGGCCGAAGCGCTGGTGACGCTGGCGGTCGCGGCGGACCTGCCGGACGGGCTCGACCTCGCCGAACAGTTCGCCGCGCGCCACCCGTGCGACCGGATGCGGATCACCGCGATCGATGCGCTGGTGCGCGGCAGTCCCGATCCGCTGGCGGTGCTCCACCGCGCGACCACCGACCCATCGCGGCGGGTTGCGGACCATGCCCGACAATTGCTCGACCGATTGGATCCGGATCGGATGCAGTTGTCCTGATCGGTCGATCGCGGGTGGCTAGGGTCAGTGGCGATGCAGGTCGTCGCCACTCTCGATCCCGTTCCGGCGTTGGTCGCCCCGGCCCTGCGTCGCGGCATTGCGCTGCGTCCGCTGGCCGAGGCGCCGGATGCACCGGTACGGCTGGCTCGCTGGCGGCGGGGTGAGGAATGCGCGCCGGCACGGCTGCACCGCATGCGAGCGAGCAAGGAAACGGTGCGCGCGATGCTGCTGGTCGAGGATGAAGAGGCGCTCGCCGCCGGACTGGACGCGGGTGCCGACGATGCCGCACTCGAAGCCGCACACCCGGTCGAAATCGTCGCGCGACTGGCGGCCTTGCTGCGCGCGACGCGACACGGCCGTTTGCTGACCATCGGCGACCTCGCCATCGATCGGGCGACCCGGACGGTCCGCCGCGGGGGTGTGAACCTGCACCTCCTGCCGCGCGAATATGCGATCCTCCTGCATCTCGCCGACCATGCCGGCAGCGCGGTGCGGCGCGAGGAACTGTTGCGCGCGATCTGGGCGCGCGATTTCGATCCGGGGACCAATGTCGTGCAGGTGCAGATGTCGCGGCTGCGCGCCAAGCTCGATGCTGCCGGACCACCGATGCTGCATACCGATCGCGGGCGTGGCTATCGCCTGGGTGATCCATAGCCTACCCTTTTCGCCCGACCCCCGATAGCGTTGCGGGCAGAGCGATGAAAAGGATGCGCGGATGACACGGGTAACGATGATCGTGACCGATGGGATCGCCGAGGTCCGGCTGACCCGTGGTGCCAAGATGAATGCGATCGACCCGGCGATGTTCGATGCGCTGATCGCCACGATCGACGAATTGCAGGCGTCGTCCGCGCGCTGTGTCGTCC
Source organism: Sphingomonas hengshuiensis (assembly GCA_003240755.1). Taxonomy (GTDB): domain Bacteria; phylum Pseudomonadota; class Alphaproteobacteria; order Sphingomonadales; family Sphingomonadaceae; genus Sphingomonas; species Sphingomonas hengshuiensis_A. Next base: position 195,423 of record QFNF01000001.1, read on the forward strand.
TGTCGGGTGAGGGGCGGGCGTTTTGTGCCGGGCTGGACATGGCCAGCATGGCGGCGGGCGCGGGCGGCATCGATCTCGCCACGCGCAGCCACGGCCCGGCCAACCGGGTGCAGCAGGTGGCGTGGGGCTGGCGCGCGCTACCGATGCCGGTGATCGCCGCAGTCCATGGGCTGGCGTTCGGGGGTGGGATGCAGATCATGGCTGGTGCCGATATCCGCCTTGCGGCGCCCGACACCCGGTTCGCGATCATGGAAGCAAAATGGGGGCTGGTCGCCGACATGGCGGGCTTTGCCCTGTGGCGTGGCGTGCGCGGCGACATATTGCGCGAACTGGCCTACACCGCGCGCGAATTTACTGCGCAGGAGGCGGTGGCGGGCGGGTTCGTGACGCGACTGGCGGACGATCCCCACGCCGCGGCGATCGACCTCGCCCGAACGATCGCCGCGCGCAGTCCCGATGCAGTACGTGCGGCCAAGCGGCTGGCCAGGCTGGCCGAAGATGCGGACGCCGCGACGATCCTTGCCGCCGAGAGCGCCGAGCAACAGGCACTGCTCGGCCGGCAAAATCAGGTGGAGGCGGTTCGCGCTGGGATGGAGGGGCGGCCGGCGCGCTTCACCGACTGAGCGGCGTCAGACGTCCTGCACCAGCCGCCCGTACAATTCCGGCCGGCGATCGCGGAAAAAGCCGAAGGCGGCCCGGTGGCGCCTGATCCGGTCGAGGTCCAGCGTCGCGGTAATCACGCCTTCTTCTTCGCGGTCCAGCTCGGCGATGATGTCGCCGCGCTCATCGGTGATGAACGACGTGCCGTAGAAGGTCTGGCCGTGCTCCACGCCGACCCGGTTGGCGGCGACCACCGGCACGACGTTCGACACGGCATGGCCGACCATCGCCCGGCGCCACAACCGTGCGGTGTCAAGGCTGGTATCGTGCGGTTCGCTGCCGATCGCAGTCGGATAGAACAGCACCTCCGCACCCATCAGCATGAGCGCGCGCGCGGTTTCGGGATACCATTGGTCCCAACAGATGCCGACGCCCAGCTTGGTCGGACCTTCCCACACCTTGAACCCGGTATTGCCGGGGCGGAAATAGAATTTCTCCTCATAACCCGGACCATCGGGGATATGGCTCTTGCGATACACGCCCTGGATATGACCGTCGGGATCGATCATCGCGAGACTGTTGTAATGATGGGGGGGGGCGGATTCGAAGAAGCTGGTCGGGATGGCGATGTTCAACTCGCAGGCGAGGTCCTGCATCGCCAGCACCGCCTTGTGTTCGTGCACCGGCCTTGCATTGGCGAACAGCCCCTCGTCCTCGACGCGGCAGAAATATTCGCCCTCGAACAGTTCGGGCGGCAGCACGACCTGCGCGCCGCGCGCCGCCGCCTCGCGCACCAGGCGCGCGACATTGGCGATGTTGCGGTCGATATCGGCGGTGAAGCCGAGCTGCAGCGCGGCGACGGTGATCTCGGTCATGGCGGTCCTCGTTACGCCGGTATCTGCTGGCTGATGCAGTGGAAGCTGCCGCCCCCGGTCAGGATATGGTCGGCGCGCAGCCCCACAACGTCGTGGGCGGGAAAGAGTTCGGCGAAGGCGGCGACCGCGGCGTCGTCGGTGCCGGTGCCATAGAGCGGCACCACCACCGTCGCATTGCCGATATAGAAGTTCATGTGGCTGCCCGGAATGATCTCCTCGTCGGGCGACAGCACGCGGCCGGGGGAGGGGACCAGCACCACGTCGACGCCGAACGCCTTCGCCCGCGCCGCCGCGTCCTGATAGATGCGCCAGTTCGGATCATTCTCCGCCGCCGCCGGTATCGCCAGCCGGTTGGGGCCGACGAAGCGCGCCAGATTGTCGACATGGCCATCGGTATGGTCGTTGAGCAGCCCGTCGCCCAGCCACAGCACCCGGTCATAGCCAAGGTCGTCGCGCAGCCGCGTCTCCGCCGCGCCGCGGTCGAAACCGGCATTGCGGTTGGGGTTGAGCAGGCATTGTTCGGTCGTGACGACCAGCCCGGTGCCGTCGCCGTCGAGCGCCCCCCCCTCGACCACCCAGTCGTGATCGGCGACCGCCATCCCCCGCTCGCGCGCCAGCCGAAGCCCGATATCGTCGTCGCCGGGCAGGTCGTACTTGCCGCCCCAGCCGTTGAAGCGGAAACGGTGCGCGGTGCCGTCGCCGCCGACGATCGGCCCGGTATCGCGCAGCCAGATATCGCCGAACGGTTCGACCACCACCTGCGCGAACGGCGCGCGGGCGCGGGCGTCGTCGGCGGCCTCCGGATCGGCGGCGACCAGGATCACCGTTTCGCCGCGCCCGTCGGCATGGACGGCGCGGGCAAAGGCGACGACTTCCTCACGGGCGGGGGCGAGGTCGTCCTGCCACAATTCGGCATGGCTGGGATAGCCGATCCATACGGCGGCGTGGCGGGCCCATTCGGGTTTCGGCGCGGTCATGCGCGCGCAGATAATGGATCGGGGGCGTCAGGAAAAGGGCCGTCGCCCGGCCCCCCCGCCGCAAACCTTGCCCCAACCGCGACGATGCGCGATGGGGCGGCCACCCGCCCTTCGCCAGGAACCCGAGTCCCATGAAATTCTTCGTCGATACCGCCGATACCAACGACATTCGCGAACTGGCCGATACCGGCCTGCTCGACGGCGTCACCACCAACCCGTCGCTGATCCACAAGTCGGGCCGCGACTTCCTCGAGGTGGTCCGCGAAATCTGTTCGATCACGCCGGGGCCGGTGTCGGCCGAAGTGGTCGCGCTGGACCATGACGGCATGATGCGCGAGGCCGAGATCCTGCGCAGGATCGCCGACAATGTCGCGGTGAAGGTGCCGCTGACCATCGATGGCCTGAAAACCTGCAAGGCGCTGACCGACGACGGCACGATGGTCAATGTGACGCTGTGCTTCTCGGCCAATCAGGCGCTGCTGGCGGCAAAGGCCGGTGCGACCTTCGTCTCGCCCTTTGTCGGGCGGCATGACGATATCGGTTTCGACGGCATGGGCCTCATCAGCGATATCCGCCTGATCTACGACAATTACGACTTCGCCACCGAAATCCTCGTCGCCAGCGTCCGCCATCCGATCCACGTCCTCGAATCGGCCAAGATGGGCGCCGACGTGATGACGGCGCCGCCCTCGGTCATCCGTGCGCTGGTCAAGCATCCGCTGACCGACAAGGGCATCGAGGGATTCATGGCCGACTGGGCCAAGTCGGGCCAGCAGATCGGCTGATCGGAGGTATGGAATTGTAGCCCAACCGTTCGTGCTGCGTAGGGGCTGAGCCCTTCGACTGCCTGCCTGCGGCGGGCGCTCAGGACAGGCTTCGGTGCTGCCCACCGAAGTCGAAGACCCGTAACGGTTGCGCACAACTCGCCGCGTTCTAATCGACAGCGCCCGTTGGGTGCCGCTATCGAAAGGCCGTGACGCAGCCGCTCCCCCTTCTATTCGCCCACCATCTCGCCCGCGACCGGCGGCGGTCGCCGCATACCGTGCGGGCCTATGCCGCGACCGCCGAGCGGCTGATCGCGTTCCTGCAGGGCCATTGGGGCGGGCGGGTCGATGCCGCCGCGCTCGGCCGGCTGTCCGCCGCCGACCTGCGGGCGTTTCTCGCCAGTCGTCGGGCCGAGGGGCTGGGCAATGCCGGTGCCGCGCGCGAATTGTCGGCGGTGCGTGGCTTCATCGCCTTTGCCGGGGGAGCCGCGCCGCCGCTGCGCGGCCCCCGTGTCGCGAAAACCGTGCCGCGACCGGTCTCCCCCGACGAAGCCGTCGCGCTGGCCCGGGAAGTTTCCGATGCCGCCGCCGAACCGTGGATCGGCGCGCGCGACTGGGCGATCCTGTTGCTGCTCTATGGCGCGGGGCTGCGCATCGGCGAGGCACTGTCGCTGACCGGACGCGCGCTGCCGCTGGGGGCGACGCTGACCGTCACCGGCAAGCGCGACAAGACGCGGGTGGTGCCGCTGCTGCCGCCGGTGCGCGCGGCGGTCGAAGCCTATGTCGCACAGCAACCCTGGGGCACCGCCCGCGACGCACCGCTGTTCCGCGGCGCGCGGGGCGGGGTGCTCGACGCCGGGGTGGTGCGCAAGTCGGTGCGCGCCGCGCGCGCCGCGCTGGGGCTGGGCGAGCGTACGACGCCGCATGCGCTGCGCCACAGCTTCGCGACGCATCTGCTGGGGCGCGGGGCGGATCTGCGCTCGCTCCAGGCGCTGCTCGGCCATGCCAGCCTGTCGTCGACGCAGATCTATACGGCGGTCGATGCCGCGCACCTGCTGGATGTGTATCGCAATGCCCATCCGCGGGGGCAGGGTGGCGGCTGATGCAAACTTGCTCCACGCCGTTCGTCCTGAGTAGCCGCTGAGCCTGTCGAAGCGGCGTATTGAAGGACCGTGAGCCAAGTGCTTCGATACGGGTCTTCGACTTCGGTGGGCAGCACCGAAGCCTGTCCTGAGCGCCCGCCGCAGGCAGGCAGTCGAAGGG
>QFNF01000052.1 GCA_003240755.1 Sphingomonas hengshuiensis
AGCCCATGGACGACGATACGATCATCGACACCCCGGAAGGACCGAAGCGCTGGGGCGACTGGAAGAAGAAGAACCCGGTGCAAGTGCCGTCCAGGCGTACCAAGGGGAAGGACCTGCCGAACCGGGTGAAGATCCGGACGGACGAGTGAGGGGTTTGGTGCCCCACCGTTCTCGGTTTCTACTTCTCCCCACCTACCCCGTTCGGTTCGAGCAGCTTCGAGCTTGTCGAGAAGCGTCTGTCGAGAACGCCCTGTTTGGGGCAGGCGGGTTCTCGACAGGCTCGAACCGAACGGTGGTGAGGGCGGTTTGCTGCCGATAGCTTTACCCCTGCGGGACCCCGTTCTCGACAGGCTCGAACCGAACGGATTGCCGGATGCGGTAGCGCCTACCGCCGCCCGGCCAGCCAGATCACATGCCGCGCGCCCTTGGTCCCGCGCGCCCGCACCACCTGTTCGTCCACCGCATAGCCACTATCCCTTAGCCGCCTGGTGAACGCCGCATCGGCATAGGCGGACCAGATCGCCAGCACCCCGCCCGGCCGCAGCGCCCGCTGCGTCACCTGCAATCCGCGCGCCGAATAGAGCTTGTCGTTCCCGGCATGGGTCAGGCCATCCGGCCCGTTATCGACGTCGAGCAGGATCGCGTCCCAGCCGCCGTCCTCGATCGCCCATGCGACATCGCCGACCGCGATCTGCACGCGTGCATCGTCCAGACACCCGTCGAAGATATGCGCCAACGGTCCGCGCGCCCATTCGACGATCTTCGGTACCAGTTCGGCGACGACCACCTCGGCATCGGCCGGCAGGATCTTCAATGCGCGGCGCAGGGTGAAGCCCATGCCGAGGCCACCGATCAGCACCCGCGCACCCTTGCGCCCGGCGAGGTGCGCACAGCCAAGATCGGCCAGCGCCTCTTCCGATGCCGACATGCGGCTGCTCATCAATTCGTTGCGGTCGAGGACGATCATGAAATCGTCGCCCCGCTGGACGAGGCGCAATTCGACATCGTCGCCGGGCACCTGCGCGGTGTCGATCAGGACACGCGGGATCACTGGTTCAACGCCGCGTCGCTGGCCAGCCTGTCGGCGCGCTCGTTGTCGGGGTGGCCGGCATGGCCCTTCACCCACACCCATTCGATGCGGTGCGGTTTCGCGGCGGCGAGCAACGCCTGCCACAGCTCGGCATTCTTCACCGGCTGGCGCGCGGCGGTCTTCCACCCGTTCTTCTGCCAGCCCTTGATCCACTTGGTCAGGCCGTCCATCACATAGCGGCTGTCGGTCGACAGGATCACGCGGCATGGCCGCTTGAGCGCGTTCAGCCCTTCGATCGCGGCCATCAATTCCATGCGGTTGTTGGTCGTTTCGCGCTCGCCGCCCGACAATTCGCGCTCGCGGCCATCGGCGGCGCGCAGCACCGCGCCCCAGCCGCCCCGGCCCGGATTGCCCTTGCACGCGCCGTCGGTCGCGATTTCGACACGGGGGAGTTCGGCGGCGTCGGTCATGCGAAGGCGCCGGGGTTGGCGTCGTACCAGTCGAGCCGGCGCAGATAGGCGAGCGGGTCCTTGCGCGTCACCAGCGCGTCGGCGGGCGTGTTGATCCAGTCCCATGCGCGGGTCAGCAGGAAGCGCAGGCAGGCCCCCTTCGCCAGCAGCGGCAGCGCGGCGGCCTCGGCAGCGCTCAGCGACGCTTGCGTCGCGTATCCGGCGAGCAGCGCCTGCCCGATCGCGGGATCCAGCGGTTGCCCCCCGGCATCGAAGCTCCACGCCGAATGGGTGATCGCCACGTCATAGGCGACGATGTCAGTACAGGCGAAATAGAAGTCGATCAGGCCGGTGACGCGGTCGCCCAGCATCAGGACGTTGTCGGGGAAGAGATCGGCATGGATCGCGCCGGTCGGCAGGTCGGCGGGCCATGCCGCGACGACCGCATCGAGCTCGGCGCCGACCCGCGTGCGCAGCCCCGGCCGGATCGAATCGAGTTGGGGTGCGCAATCGGCGAACAGCCTTGGCCAGATCGCGACGCCCATGGAGTTCGGGCGGCTCGGTGTGAAATCGGCAAGGCCGCGATGCAGCGCACCGAGTGCCGCGCCCGCCGCATGCGCCTGTTCCGCCGTCGGATGGCTGACCGACACGCCCGACAGGAATTCGATCAGGCAGGCGGGACGCCCCTCCAGCGTCTGGATCACCTGTCCCGACCGATCGGGCAGCGCGCGCGGCACCGGGTTGCCGGTGTCGGCCAGTGCATCGGTCATCGCGAAGAAGAACGGCAGGTCGGCCAGATCGACCCGCTTTTCGTACAGCGTCAGGATGAACCGCCCGGTGGTGGTGTCGACCAGATAGTTGCTGTTTTCCACGCCCTCGGCGATGCCCTTGGCCGAGATCAGTTCGCCATGGTCGTAGCCCGACAGGAAGCGTGCCAGCGCCTCTGCCGACACCTGCGTATAGACGGCCATTACGCGGCTTCGAGGCCGCGCGGCAGTTTGAAGGCGATGGTTTCGCGCGTCATCTCGACCTCGCGCTCGGTCACGTCGAAGCGGGTGGCGATCCGGTCGACCAGTTCGCGCACGAGGATTTCGGGGGCGGAGGCGCCGGCGGTGATGCCGAGCGTGCCGACACCCGCCAGCCACGCGAAATCGAGGTCGGTGGCGCGCTGGATCAGCTTGGCCGAGGTCCCTTCGCGTTCGGCGACCTCGACCAGCCGGACCGAGTTCGACGAATTGGGCGCACCGATCACCAGCACCATGTCACAGCTCTGCGCGATCGCCTTCACCGCATTCTGCCGGTTGGATGTCGCATAGCAGATATCATCGGCCTTGGGCGCGACGATGGTGGGGAAGCGGGCGATCGTCGCGTCGACGATGGCACGGGTGTCGTCGACCGACAGCGTCGTCTGCGTCAGGAAGGCGAGGTTGTCGGGATCGGCGGGGTTCAGTTTCGCGACGTCCTCGACGGTTTCGATCAGCGTCATCTGGCCGGCGGGCACCTGTCCGAAGGTGCCGATGACCTCCGGATGGCCGGCATGGCCGACGAACAGGATATGGCGGCCCGACGCGACCAGCCGTTCGGCCTGGCGATGGACCTTCGACACCAGCGGGCAGGTCGCGTCGAGATAGTCGAGGCCACGGTCCCTCGCCGCCGCGGGCACCGACTTGGGCACGCCATGCGCGGAGAACACGACCGGCACGCCGTCGGGCACTTGGTCCAGTTCCTCGACGAAGATCGCGCCCTTCGCCCGCAGCGAATCGACCACGAACTTGTTATGGACGATCTCGTGCCGGACATAGACCGGGGCGCCGTGCTTCTGGATCGCCAGCTCCACGATCTGGATGGCGCGATCGACCCCGGCGCAGAAGCCGCGCGGGGCCGCGATCAGCAGTTCGATGGCGGGGCGTTGGGTGTCGGTCATGGCCAATGCGCTTACAGCCTGTTTGGAAGCACGCCAAGCCGTGCCCTGCGGTGCCGGCCCGCTCCCCCGCCCCACCACCCACAGCGTATCCTGATTGGGTGGTGGGGCGGGGGAGCGGGCCGGCACCGCCTACCTCGAAAGCGACTCGATTGCTTGCACGCGCGAAGGCCGGTTCCTATGAAGCGTGGCTATCAGGAGGCGCGGCATCGCCGCACCCGTGCATAAGGTACAGATTTCCGTGACCCTCCGTAAAACCGCCGCCATCGCCACCCTCGTCCTTGCGGCTCTGTCGGGGTGCAAGCGCACCGGCGAGCTGGACGTGACCCAGGGCGTGGGCATTTCGGCGGTACGGTCGGCCTGTCCGATCGCGGGCGTGCCGGCCGGTACCGGCGACATCACCCTGTTCGACCCGCCCGCCAGCCGCGATGCGAAGGCGATCGACGTCGTCGCGACGCTGACCAACGTGCGCGCGAACTGTGTCGAGGGAACGGATACGATCAACAGCACGCTGACCTTCGACGTACAGGCGCGGCGCACGCGCACCGATGCCGCGCGGACGGTGACGCTGCCCTATTTCGTGTCGGTCGTGCGCGGGGGGACGCAGGTCGTGTCGAAGCGGCTGGGCCAGATCACGCTGAACTTCGCCGCGGGCGAGGCACGCGCGTCGGCGCAGGGGCAGGGCACCGCGATCGTCGACCGCGCTGCCGCCACGCTGCCGCAGGAAACCCGCAACCAGATCAACCGCCGCCGCAAGCCCGGGGATCAGGATGCGGCGATCGATCCGTTGTCCGATCCGGCGGTCCGTCAGGCGGTGCTGTCGGCGACGTTCGAGGCGCTGGTCGGCTTCCAACTGACCGACGAGCAGCTCAAATACAACGTCACGCGGTAACGGCCGGGCGGGGCGGGTAGTCCGCATCGTCCTTCCCGCCAACGCGGTCCACCCCGGCACCGCTTTCCCGATTGACTAATCCCGGCCTCCGAGCCAGAGCCTGATGGATCGAAGGCTTGCAGCCGACGCCATGCGCGGGAGAGTGCGGAGCGATCCGCCGCCGAAGGAGCAACCGCCCCGGAATCTCTCAGGCAACAGGGACCGCGCGGTGGCACAAGATACTCTGGAAAGCGTCGCGGCCGGACCGGTCGGACCACCGAAGGGGTAAGCAGGGTTCGCCCTCGCGAAAGCTCTCAGGTTCCGTGACAGAGGGGGCGATGGTCGTGCGGCGGCAACGGTGCCCGTGCGTCCGTCGTTTGACCCATGCACGAAGGACGCGGCCCATGAGCGACATTGCCCCCGAACCCGCCCACGAATTGCGCGCCGACGGCACCGATCCGGTCGAGGAACTGCCGCCGCAGGTCCTGCCGCTCGATGCATGGCACCGCGCGCACGGGGGGCGGATGGTCCCTTTCGCGGGCTATACGATGCCGGTCCAGTATGAAGGCATCATGGCCGAGCATCTGTGGACGCGCGACAGCGCGGGGTTGTTCGACGTCAGCCATATGGGCCAGTTGCTGATCCATGGGGCGCAGGCGACGGCGGCGCTGGAGGCGCTGCTGCCGGGCGACCTTCGCATCCTGAAGCCGTCGAAGATGCGCTATTCGCTGCTGCTCGACGAACGGGGCGGCATCCTCGACGACCTGATGGTCACGCGGCTGGGCAGCGAACAGCCGTTCGGCGAGGTCGAGGGCGACGACGCCTTCTACATGGTCGTCAACGGCGCCACCAAATATGACGATATCGGCCATCTGCGCGAACATCTTGCCGACGAGATCACGCTCAATCACCTCGACGATCGCGCGCTGCTGGCGTTGCAGGGGCCGAAGGCGGTCGATGCGCTCGATCGCATCCTGCCCGGCGTCGCCGCGCTGACCTTCATGACGGCAGGGGCGTTCGACTGGCAGGGCCATGCCCTGTGGGTGAGCCGGTCGGGCTATACCGGCGAGGACGGGTTCGAGATTTCGCTGCCCGAGGATGCCGCCACCGCCTTTGCCGACGCGATCTGTGCCGAACCGGAGGTGAAGCCGATCGGCCTGGGCGCGCGCGACTCGCTTCGCCTCGAAGCCGGCCTGCCGCTATACGGCCATGACCTCGGCCCCGACACCACGCCGGTCGCCGCCGATCTGGGCTTCGCACTGTCGAAGCGTCGCCGCGAGGAAGGGGGATTTCCCGGGGCCGGGCAAATCCTCGCCGAACGTGCCGCCGGCCCGCAGTTGAAGCGCATCGGCGTGATCGTCGAGGGGCGCCAGCCGGTGCGCGAGGGGGCCGAAGTGGTCGATGCGGACGGTAACGTCGTCGGCCACGTCACCTCGGGCGGGTTCGCTCCCAGCGTTCAGGCGCCGATCGCCATGGTCTATTGCCCGCCGGCGCTGGCGGAAAGCGGGGCGATCACCCTGCGCCAGCGCGGCAAGCTGCATCCGGCGCGCGTCGTGCCGATGCCGTTCGTCCCCCATCGTTACGTCCGTTAAGAGGGAGCACCCCGATGAGCCGTTTTTTCACGCAGGAACATGAGTGGATCGAAGTCGACGGTGAAGTCGCCACCATCGGCATTACCGAATATGCTGCCGGACAGCTTGGCGACATCGTGTTCGTCGACGTGCCCGCCGATGGCCGCGAACTGACCAAGGGCGACGATGCCGCCGTGGTCGAATCGGTAAAGGCCGCCTCCGACGTCTATACCCCGGCATCGGGCACGGTGATCGAGGGCAATGCCGCGCTGACCGACAACCCGGCGCTGGTCAACGAGGATCCCGAAGGCGATGGCTGGTTCTTCAAGCTGAGCTTACGCGACGACAGCGAGCTGGGCGAGCTGATGGATGAAGAGAAATACGCCGCCTATATCGCGCGGCTGTAAGGATTAGCCCCCTCCCGTTTGTGCTGAGTAGGGGCTGAGCGAAGTCGAAGACCCGTATCGAAGCACGTTGTCGCAAGCGGTCCTTCGATACGCCCTTTCGACAAGCTCAATGGCTACTCAGGACGAACGGGGGGTGGCAGTTGGCATTTCCGGTTCGCCGCCCCGGCGGACCAACAAGGACCATCATGCGCTATCTTCCCCTGACCCCGACCGACCGCGCGGACATGCTGTCCGTGATCGGTGCCGACAGCATCGACGCCCTGTTCGTCGACGTCCCCGAATCCGCCCGGCTCGACGGGCCGGTGCCCGGCCTGCCCAACCATGCCAGCGAACTGGCGGTCGAACGGCACCTGTCGGCGCTGGCGGCGAAGAATGTCGCGGCGGGGTCGGTGCCGTTCTTCCTCGGCTGTGGCGCCTATCGCCATCATGTGCCCGCCAGCGTCGACCACCTGATCCAGCGCGGCGAATATCTGACCGCCTATACCCCCTACCAGCCGGAAATCGCGCAGGGCACGCTCCAGATGCTGTTCGAATTCCAGAGCCAGGTCGCCCGGCTGCTGGGCTGCGACGTGGCGAACGCGTCGATGTACGACGGATCGACCGCGGCCTGGGAAGCGGTGACGATGGCGCGCCGCGTTACGCGCAAGGCCAGGGCGGTGTTTTCGGGCGGGGTGCATCCGCATTACGTCTCGGTCGCGAAGACGATGGCGAAGTTCACCGGCGATGTGCTGACGACCTCGCTGCCGGAACTGGGTGCCGTGAGCGACGATGACGCGGTGATCGCGGCGATCGACGCCGACACCTCGTGCGTCGTGGTGCAGTATCCCGACATTCTCGGCCGCATCCCCGACCTGCGGCGCATCGCCGATGCGGCGCACGCGGTGAAGGCGCTGCTGATCGCGGTCGTGACCGAACCGGTAGCGCTGGGCGCGATCGAGGCGCCGGGCAATCTCGGCGCGGATATCGTCGTCGGCGAGGGCCAGTCGCTGGGCGTCGGCCTCCAGTTCGGCGGCCCCTATGTCGGCCTGTTCGCCTGCTCGGAAAAGCTGGTTCGGCAGATGCCGGGGCGGCTGTGCGGTGAAACGGTCGATGCCGAGGGCAAGCGCGGCTTCGTGCTGACGCTGTCGACGCGCGAGCAACATATCCGCCGGGAAAAGGCGACGTCGAACATCTGCACCAATTCGGGGCTGTGTGCGCTCGCCTTCTCGATCCATCTGACGCTGCTCGGCGAAAAGGGGCTGCGGCAACTGGCCGAGGTCAACCATGCCAGGGCCTGCGCCACCGCCGACCGGCTGGCGCAGGTTCCGGGCGTCGAGCTGGTCAACGACAGCTTCTTCAACGAATTCACGCTGAAGCTGCCGACCGAAGCGCGGCCGGTGGTGCGCGAACTGGCGGATCGCGGCGTGCTGGCCGGCGTGTCGCTCGGGCGGCTCTATCCGGGTGACGATCGCCTTGCGAACGGACTGGTCGTGGCGGTGACGGAAACCGTGACCGACGAAGATATCGAGGCGCTGGCGACGGCCCTCACGGAGGTACTGGCATGAGCGTGAACCAGAGCGGCTGGCGTCCCGAAATGGGCGAGGCTTCGGCAGCGGCACATGCGACCTTCACCGGCAACCGCGCGCTGATGCTGGAGGAAGCGCTGATCTTCGAGATCGGATCGACTGAAACCACCGGCGTCGACATCGACGAAGCGCCGAAGGTCGCGTCGCGCCTCGGCGGCCATGCCCGCAAGGGCGCGATCGGCCTGCCGGGCCTGTCGGAGCCGGAGGCGGTGCGCCATTACACCCGCCTGTCGCGGCAGAATTATGCGATCGATCTCGGGCTGTTCCCGCTGGGGTCGTGCACGATGAAGCATAATCCGCGCCTCAACGAGCGGATGGCACGGCTGCCCGGTTTTGCCGATCTCCACCCGCTGGGGCCGGTCGACACCGTGCAGGGCGCGCTGGAGGTGATCCATCAGCTCGCGCACTGGCTGGTGACGCTGACCAACATGGATTCGGTCGCGATGAGCCCGAAGGCCGGGGCGCATGGCGAACTGTGCGGCATCCTTGCTATCAAGGCGGCGCTGGAAAAGCGCGGGGAGGGGCATCGCAAGACGATTCTCGTTCCCGAATCCGCGCATGGCACCAATCCGGCAACGGCTGCGTTCGCGGGCTTCACCGTGAAGGCGATCCCCGCCACCGCCGATGGCCGCGTCGATACCCAGGCATTGAAGGACCGGCTGGGGCCGGACGTCGCGGGCGTGATGATTACCAATCCGAACACCTGCGGGCTGTTCGAACGCGATCTGAAGGAAATTTCCGACGCGGTGCATGCCGCCGGCGGCTATGTCTATTGCGACGGCGCGAACTTCAACGCGATCGTCGGGCGGGTGCGGCCGGGCGACCTCGGCGTCGATGCGATGCATATCAACCTGCACAAGACCTTCTCGACCCCGCATGGCGGCGGCGGTCCGGGATCGGGGCCGGTGGTGTTCTCTAAGGCGCTGACCCCGTTCGCGCCGCTGCCCTTCGTCGAGCAGCAGGGCGACCGCTTCGTACTGGTCGAGGAGGAAACGGCGGGCGAGCATCACGCCGACAGCTTCGGCCGGATGGTCGCCTTCCATGGCCAGATGGGCATGTTCACCCGCGCGCTGTCGTATATCCTCAGCCACGGCGCCGACGGGTTGAAGCAGGTGTCGGAAGACGCGGTGCTGAACGCCAACTATGTGCTGCGCAGCCTCGACGATACGCTCGACGCGCCGTTCGGCGATAGCGGCCCGTGCATGCACGAGGCGCTGTTCAGCGATGCGAACCTGGCGGAAGGCTTCTCGACGCTCGACGTCGCCAAGGGGCTGATCGACGAAGGCTATCACCCGATGACGGTGTATTTCCCGCTGGTCGTCCACGGCGCGATGCTGGTCGAGCCGACCGAAACCGAAAGCAAGGCCGCGCTCGATCAGTTCATCGGCGCGCTGAAATCGGTCGGGGAACGTGCGAAGGCGGGCGACACGGCGCTCAAGTCCGCGCCGCACTTCGCCCCCCGTCGTCGCCTCGACGAGACGCTGGCCGCGCGCAAGCCGGTACTGGCGTGGAAGGAAGGCGTTGCTCCGGTGGCCGAAGCCGCGGAGTAATTCCGCCCGATAACGGCCGCCGCCCGCCGCGCGCGTCCATCCTCATGCGGTCGATGCGGCATGTAATCGGATGGACGGGCGCGGTGCGGTACGGGCAACCGGGGGTGAATCGGAACGTCATGCGGGCAGGCACGGTCCGGCGTCGACCGGACGCGCCTAATCCTCCTCGACCATCGCCCGCACCTTCTGCCGGCCGAGGCGGTGTTCGCGCCAGACGATGAACAGGCCGCTGGCGATGATGACCGGCGCGCCGACCCAGGTCATCGGTGTCGGCAGCACCCCGAACAGCAGGAAGCCGTAGATGGTGGCCCACAGCAGCCCCGAATAGTCCATCGGCACCACCACGGCCACCGGCGCGGCACGCGACGCGGCGGTCAGGGCGATCTGTCCCATCCCGCCGACCACCCCGATCGCGACCAGGACGAGCCAGGTCAGCCAGTCATGCCCGCGCAGGTCGAAGGCATAGGCGACCGCGATGATCGGCAGCGTGAGCGTCGAGAACCAGAACACCGTCGTCCCGGCCGGTTCGTCGCGCAACTGGCGCAGCAGGATGGCGACGACGGCAACGAACAGCGCCGCCAGCAGCCCGACGATCGCGCCGAACAGGGGGACGTGCGAGCTGCCGGGCTGTGCGACGATCAGCACGCCGACGAACCCGACCAGCACCGCGCTCCACCGTTGCCATCCCGTCGGTTCGCGCAGCACCAGCGCGCCCAGCAGCGTCGCGAAGATCGGCACCGTGAACTGGAACGTGGTCGCCTCCGCCAGAGGCAGCAGCAGCACCGCGCCAAAGGTGAACACCATCCCGACCAGCCCGACCATCGATCGCGCCAGATGCCCCTTGAACCGCGCGGTGCGAAGCGAACCCAGCCCGGGGCCCGCGGCCACGAAGGCCAGCACGATCGGCAGCGCACAGGCCTGGCGGAAGAACATCGTTTCGGGCAAGGACGCCCCCCGCGTCTCCGCCAGCTTGATGAGCGCCGACATGGTCGACAGGAAGAAGATGGCGAGGAGGCGAAGCGCCAACCCCGACAGGATATGGTCGCCGGGCATGGCGCGGGGCTTAGGCGCGGATGCTGCGCTGCACAAGGTCGCAGGCAGGCGACCGTGCGGTTCGCGCCAGGCGATGTCGATGACCGCGTCATGCGCGACCCTCCGGCCATGCCGCCTCCGGCCCGATCGCGACGCGGTCGCGACGCGGTCGCGATGGAGCCGCATCCCCGCTTGGCGAACCGCCCCGTTTGCCGCTATCGCGCTGCCCCATGAAGCACGCTCTCAACGTCACGCGCGAACAGGATTTCGCCGCCTGGTATCAAGCCGTCATCACCGAGGCCGATCTGGCCGAGGAATCCGGGGTGCGCGGGTGCATGGTCATCCGGCCATGGGGCTATGGCATCTGGGAGCGGATCCAGCGGCTGCTCGACGACCGGATCAAGGCGACGGGGCACGAGAACTGCTATTTCCCGCTGTTCATCCCCTTGAGCTATTTCGAGAAGGAGGCCGAGCATGTCGACGGCTTTGCCAAGGAGATGGCGGTCGTCACCCACCACCGGCTGGTGGCGGACGGCAAGGGCGGGCTGACCCCCGACCCCGAAGCGAAGCTGGAGGAGCCGTTGGTCGTGCGGCCGACCAGCGAGACGGTGATCGGCACCGCCTTTTCGCGCTGGGTCCAGTCGTGGCGCGACCTGCCGGTGCTCATCAACCAGTGGGCGAACGTCGTCCGCTGGGAAATGCGCACCCGCATGTTCCTGCGCACCGCCGAATTCCTGTGGCAGGAAGGGCATACCGCCCATGCCACTGCGCAGGAGGCGCGGGACGAGACGCTCAGGATGCTCGAAGTCTATCGCGAGTTCGCGGAAACCTGTCTCGGCTTGCATGTCATCGCGGGCGAGAAGCCGGAGAATGAACGCTTCCCCGGTGCGGTCGCGACCTACAGCATCGAAGCGATGATGCAGGATGGCAAGGCGTTGCAGGCGGGCACGTCGCACTTCCTCGGTACCAATTTCGCCCAGGCGCAGAACATCCGCTTCCAGAATGCCGAGGGGCAGTTCGAACACGCCAACACGACGAGCTGGGGCGTGTCGACGCGGATGATCGGCGGGGTCATCATGGTGCATGGCGACGACGATGGGCTGCGCGTGCCGCCGGCGATCGCGCCGTGGCAGGTGGTGATCGTGCCGATGCTGCGCGACGCGCCGGAGGACGAGCCGTTGATCGCCTATTGCCGCGAACTGCAGGTGTCGCTGGCCAGGCAGACGGCGCTGGGCGAACCGGTCCGCGCCCTGCTCGACCTGAAGCCGGCCAAGGCCGCGACCAAGCGCTGGGGATGGGTCAAGAAGGGCGCGCCGATCATCATCGAGGTCGGCGGACGCGACATGGCCGGCGGCAACGTCTCGGTCGTGCGGCGCGACCGGTTGTATCGGAACGACGGCAAGCTCGACAGTGCGATCGTCGCACGGGACGGGTTCGCCGGCGAGGTCGGCGCGATGCTGGCCGATATCCAGGCGACGTTGCTGGCGCAGTCGACCGAAAGATTGCGCGCCCAGATCGCACCGGTCGATGACTGGGCCGACGTCGAGGCGCATTTCGCGCCGGGCGTGAAGAACCCCGGCTGGCTCGATGTGCGCTGGTCGAAACCGACCGGCGCCGCGCTGGAGGCGGTGGTACAGCGGCTGAAGGGGTTGAAGATCACCATCCGCAACGCACCCCTAGGCCAAACCGGCTGCGACGACGGGCCTTGCGTGTTTACCGGTGCGCCAGCGGTAGAGCGGGTGCTGATCGGGCGGGCGTACTGATATCTGCGT
>QFNF01000015.1 GCA_003240755.1 Sphingomonas hengshuiensis
CAACCATCCGTGGATGCAGGACTGGATCGCCGCCGCGCAGGAGGAGGACTGGGTGCTGGAACAGTTCGAGCAGGTGGTGAAGTAACGCCTCCCCGGCGCGGGGCAGGGTCAGGCGAGGAATTCCGCGATCGCGGCGCCCAGTTCGCGCTTCACCACCGCGCTCATATGGTTGCCCGGCGTCTCGACCAGTCGCGCATCGGGCAGCAGGTCGGCCAGCGCCGCGTGACTGCCATTGTCGTCGTCATCCTCCCCCGCCAGCACCAGCACCGGTTGCCGGATCGCCGCCAGTTCCGCACGCGACGTATCGACGAACGTATCCAGCACCCCCAGCAACGCCACCGGATCGCCACCGGTGGTCTTCAGGAACGCCTCCGCCATCCATTCGGGCGATCCCCGTTCGAAACTGCCGAGATGGGTCAGGATGCGCCGGAAATGCGCCGCGCGCCGCCCGGTATCGAGCAACCCCTCCAGCCCCATGCCGCTCAGCACCAGCTTTCCCGGCGTGGCGCCCATCGTCAGCATCCGCACCGCCGTGCGCGCACCCAGCGAATAGCCGCCCAGGTCATAATCGCCCAGTTCCAGATGCGCGATCAGCGCCATGCCGTCCCTCGCCAGCGCATCGGGCGGATAGGCGGCGGCATCGTGCGGCCGCGCGCTTTCCCCGTGCGCGCGCAGGTCGGGCATGATGACCCGCCGCCCCGGCGCCGCCACCTTCGCCGCATGGCCATATCTGATCCAGTTGGTCTGCGCGTCGCTGAAATAGCCGTGGATCAGGACGACCGGCGCGCCCTCGCCCATCTCGCTCCACGCGATCTCGACCCCGTCGAAGCTGGCGAAACGATGGGTGGTGACGCTGGGCTGGTCCACGATGCTGCCTTTTCCTTGTCGGGGGATGGCGCGCGATATGGGCGGCGGACCGGCAGGTGTCGAGACGTACCGGACCCGTTTTGCCGCTTCACCGCGATCGCGAAGCGCGCTATTGGCACACGCAACAATATAACAGCGTCTTGGGGGAAGGATGCCGGCCTGACCGGAGATCGTCGCTATCGCCCCCGCCCTGCCCCATGGCGCCGTGCCACACAGCCGTTCCGAAGACGTCTATGCGATCGTCGTCGGCTGCGTCATGATCGCGCTCGGCCTTGCGCTGCTCCACGCCGCCGGGCTGGTGACGGGCGGTATCGCCGGGGTCGCGCTGCTGGCGTCCTACCTCGTGCCGCTGCCGACCGGCGTGCTGTTCACGCTCATCAACATCCCCTTCTTCCTGTTCGCCAGGCGGGCGATGGGGTCGCGCTTCATGTGGCGGACGATCGCGGTCAACGGCGGAATCGCGCTGTTCTCGACCCTGGCCCGCTATGGCCTGCGCATCGTCGAGGTGCATCCGGCCTTTGCCGCGATCGCGGGGGGCACGGTGATCGGCATGGGCATCCTCGCCCTTGCGCGACACGATGCCGGCGTCGGCGGCACCGGCGTCGTCACCCTGTGGCTGCAACGCACCCGCGGCTGGAACGCGGGCCGGACCCAGGTTGCGATCGACCTTGCGATCCTTGCCGCGTCCTTCGCCGTCGTCGCCCCGGCGCAGGTCGCATGGTCGGCGCTCAGCGCTGCGGCGATCAGCGGCATCCTGATCGCGTGGCATCGGCCGGGACGCTATACCGGCTATTGACCGTCAGGCGGCGGTTGCCGCCCCCTCGCCATGATCGCGCAGCATCGCCGCCGCGCGTTCGGTGGCGTCGCGGATATCGTCGGACAGCGACTTGACCTCGCGCGCGACCACCGCGAAGCCGCTGCCCGCCTCGCCCGCGCGCGCCGCCTCGATCGCGGCGTTCAGCGCCACCAGCCGCGTCTGCGTGGTGATGTCGCCGATCGACGTCACGATCCCCGCCAGTTGCGCCATGACCTGTCGCAGCGCCTCGGCCTGTCCTTCCAGCCTCTCGCGGAACCGTTGCCCCTCCGCCAGTCGCGCCTGCACCTCGCGCTCCAGCAATACCTGTCGCGTCATGTCGGTCGCGATCTTGACGATCTTCGTCGGGTGGCCCGCCGCGTCGAGCACCGGATTGTACGTCGCCTGCAGCCAGACATCGGTGCCGCGCCGGTCGAGCCGCCGGTACAGCCCGCTGTCGAACGCCCCGCCCGCCAGCTTGCGCCAGAACGCGGCATAGTCGCTGGAGCCGGCGTCCTGCGGGGTACAGAATATCCGATGATATGCCCCGCGCACCTCCGCCAGCGTATAGCCCATCATGCCGAGGAACGCGTCGTTGGCCCACAGGATACGGCCATCCAGCGCGAACTCGATGACCGCCTGCGACCGGCAGATCGCTTCCCATGCGCCCAGGTGGAGCGCGTCGTCCCGGCTGCTTTCCGTCTCCATCCGCAAATTATGGGCGGCATTGGTTAGCGTTTCGTTAGGGAATGCCCCGTAACGCGCTGGAATCACCGTACGTTATCGTACCGCCGGCGGGACGCTGCGGAAACATGCCGCGACGCGTGTCGCCACCGGCGGTCAGACCGGCACTCAGTCCTTTTTCAGATGGCGGCGGCCCAGCAGTTCCGCGATCTGCACCGCGTTCAACGCCGCGCCCTTGCGCAGATTGTCCGACACGCACCACAGCGCCAGACCGTTCTCGACGGTCGGATCCTCGCGTACGCGGCTGACATAGGTGGCGAAATCGCCGACGCATTCGATCGGCGTTGCATATCCGCCGTCCTCGCGCTTGTCGACCAGCATGATCCCCGGTGCCTCGCGCAGGATCTTCTGCGCATCCTCGGCCGACAGCTCGTTCTCCATCTCGATGTTGATGGCTTCGCTATGGCCGACGAACACCGGCACGCGGACGCAGGTCGCCACGACCTTGATCCTGGGATCGAGGATCTTCTTGGTCTCGACCACCATCTTCCACTCTTCCTTGGTCGATCCGTCGTCGAGGAAGCTGTCGATGTGCGGGATCACGTTGAACGCGATCTGCTTGGTGAACTTCTTGGGCTCTGCCGAGTCACCGACGAAGATGTTGCGGCTCTGTTCGAACAGCTCGTCCATCCCCGCCTTGCCCGCGCCCGACACCGACTGATAGGTGGCGACGACGACGCGCGTGATCTTCGCGGCATCGTGGATCGGCTTCAGGGCGACGACCATCTGCGCGGTCGAGCAATTGGGGTTCGCGATGATGTTCCGGGCGCGGTATCCGTCGATCGCCTCCGGGTTCACTTCCGGCACGATCAGCGGCACATCGGGGTCCATCCGGTACAGCGACGAATTGTCGATCACGGTACAGCCGGCGGCGGCGAACTTCGGCGCATAGCCCTTCGTCGCCTCGCTGCCGATCGCGAACAGCGCCATGTCCCAGCCGGCGGGATCGAAATGCTCGATATTCTGGATCTTGTACTGTCTGCCCGTCTCGCCGAAATCGGCCATGTCGCCCGCCGAGCGCGACGACGCCAGCACTGCCAGCTCGTCGATCGGAAACTCGCGCTCCGCCAGGATGTTCAGCATCTCGCGCCCGACATTGCCGGTCGCGCCCGCGACGACTACCCGATAACCCACTCAGCTTCTCCGCGATCAAATCTTGCGCGCGGAATAGCCGTTTTGCACCTTTTGTAAAGTCACGCCGCAGCCAGTGTCGGGCCGGGCAGCACCTCCGGCGCCGTATGCGCGCGCCGGCGGAACGGCTGGCGCTGCCAATAGGCCAGGCTCCGCCACGCCCATTCGAGCGGCCCCATCGCGAACCACCGCGCCCACAGATTGGCGGCGATCGCGCTGACCACGATCACGCCCGTAGCGATCGCGAACTGCGCGGCATAGCCATAGCGCCCCCACAGATCGAACCCATAGGGCGCGAACAGGATATGCAACCCGATGATCTGTTCGAGGAAATAGACCGAGAACGCCATCCGCCCGACCGCCCGGAGCGGTTGCAGCAGCCGCGTTCCCGCGACCGATTTCATCGCCAGGTTGACCAGCGCGACATGGCCGACGCTGACCGCGATCCGCGCCGCTTCCTCCGTGATCCAGATCGTCTTCGGCGTCGGCAGGAACGGCAGCATCTCGGCCACGCCCACCGCCCGCGCGGTCAGGCCGAAGCCATAGGCGGCGATCGCCAGTCCGATGTAGAAGCGCGACGATCGCCCCCCCTGAACGATCCGCCATTTCCACAGCGCGATCCCGATCAGCATCGTGCAGAACGCCTCGACGACGGCGATCCCGGCAAATCCCTTGCCGACCATGAAGGTCAGCCATGCCGTCCACATATAGCGCGCATAGGAGAACAGGTCGCCATCGGGCGCCCGACGCGCCTTGCGCTCCTCGACCAGTTTCTTCGCGATACCCTGCGTCGGCGCCCGCTTGGCGATCTTCTCGTTCCATTCGGCCAGCGCCTTGGCATCGTCCTTCGCGACCGCCTGCCCAGCCGCTGCCGCCGCCTGCGCGCGCTCGACCTTCGTCACCATCGCCGCCCGCCCGGCATATTCGATGCCGCCGGTCAGCGCCGTCAGCAGCGCGAACAGGCTGCCCAGCGCCAGCAACGCCTTCGGCCCCAGCAGGCGGAACGGGAACAGGAACAGCGACGCGACGGCATAGATGGTCAGAATGTCGCCGACCCACAGCACCACGAACACATTGACCAGCCCGAAGAACAGCAGCCACAGCGTCCGCCGATAGAACAGGTCGGCCACCGCCACCGGACCGTCCGGCCGCATCGCCCGCGCGGTCAGCACCATGAAGCCCGCGCCGAACAGCAATTCGAGTACGCCGCGCTGCGTGCCTTCGAGGAAGATACCGACAAAGCCCCATGCGAACCTGTCGAGCGGGGTCCAGCCGACCCAGCGCGGGTCGGCGAACAGCAACGTCACCGGCGACGCCTGCGACGTGACGTTCATGTAATAGATGGCGAGGATCGCGAGGCCGCGCAGCACGTCCAGCACATCGATCCGCGCACGCCCGGTAACAGGCGCGATACCCCCCGCGACATCCCCCATCGATCGACTCCCCCAAGTCTTCGCAGGCGATGCTAGACCCGGGGGAAGTTGACCGTCAATACGCCATAGGGCTGTTACTTGTGGGCGACTTGGGCATCGAGGAAGTCCAGGATCGTCTTCCACAGATGTTCGCTGACCCCCGGCCCGCCGACGCGGTGGGTCTGCCCCGGATACAGCATCAGTTCGAACGGCGTCGCCGACTTCTGCATCGCCGCCATCATCGCCGTGGAATGTTCGAGCACGACATTGTCATCGGCCATGCCGTGGATCAGCAGCAGCGGGTCGCTGATCTTCGCCGCATCGGGCACCGTCGCCGATGTGGCATAGGCTTCGGGCACCTGCCCCGGATCGCCCATATAGCGTTCGGTATAATGGGTGTCGTACAGTTCCCAGCGCGACACCGGGGCGCCCGCCACGCCCGCCGCGAACACGCCCGGCGCCTTTTCCAGCATCTTGAGCGTCATATAGCCGCCATAGGACCAGCCATAGGTCGCGATCCTGTCGGGCGCGACGAACGGCAGCGTCTTGAGGTAATTGGCCCCCGCGATCTGGTCGTCGACCTCGACCGATCCCATCGCGCGGAATATCTGGTTCTCGAACGCCTTGCCGCGTTCGGGCGATCCGCGATTGTCGATCTCGAACCAGATCCAGCCGCGATCGACCAGATACTGGCGCAGCGCCCCGCCCCATGCCCGGCGCACGACCTGGCTGCCCGGGCCGCCATAATGCGAGAAGAACACCGGATAGCGCCTGCCCGGTTCCAGTTGCGGGGTAATCATGTTCCAGTGGAGCGTCGATCCGTCGGCCGCCCTGATCGTACCGAACCGGGTCGGGCGGTGGCTGGCGACATAGGGCGCGTAGGGGTGATCGCCGGTCAGCGCATTTTCGTTGATCCACGCGATCCGCCTGCCCGAACTGTCGGCCAGATAGGTCTGCGCCGGCTGGTCGGGGTTGGATCGGGTGACGATCAGCCGCGATGCCTTGCCATCCATCGACGCACCGTACGACCAGCCCGCCTCGGTCATTCGCGTGACGACGCCCGGCCTGGCAAGGTCCACGCGGTAGAGCTGCCGCTCCAGCGCGTCGTCCTTGTTGGCGAGGAAATAGACGCGGCCCTTCGCCTCGTCGACGCCCGCCAGATCGGCGACCATCCACGGCCCGCTGGTCAGTTGCGTCCACCTGCCCGCCCTCCAGCGGTACAGATGGCCATAGCCGTCGCGCTCCGACCACCAGATCAGGCTCCCGTCCTTCATCGCATGATAGGCGTCGGACAGGTTGACCCAGCTTTTCGGCCCCGATTCCTCGCTGAACAGCACGGTCGCGCGACCGGTCGCCGGGTCGACGCGCAGCATGTCGAGCTTCGTCTGCGACCGGTTCTGCCGCTGGACCAGCAACGCCTTGCCATCCGGCGTCCAGTCGACCCGCGCCAGATAGATGTCGGGGTCGCCGCCCAGGTCGACCTTCACCTTGCCCGTCCCGTCCGGCCGCATCACGTACAGTTCGACCAGCACGTTCGGCGTCCCCGCCTTGGGATAGCGCTGCTGATAGATGCTGGTCCCCTCGGCACCGATCGCCGACCGCGTGACGATGCCGACCGGTGCCTCGTCGAAGCGTTCCACCGCGACCATCCGGTCGTCGGGCGACCACCAGTAACCGGTGCGCCGCCCCATTTCCTCCTGCGCGACGAACTCCGCCTCGCCGAAATGGACCGTGCCCTTGCCCTCGGAGGTGAGCGCGGTTTCCCTGCCGGTCTTCAGGTCGAGCGCGACGAGGTTCTGGTCGCGCACGAAACTGACATAGCTGCCCTCGGGGCTGACCACCGGGTTCAGCTCGCCGCTCTCGCTGCTGGTCAGCCGGCGGACGTCGCCGTCGATCGACGCCAGGTACAGATCGCCGTCGAGCGGCACGAGGATCGACTTGCCATCGGGCGCCCAGTCATAGGCGAGGATGCCGCGCTTGCCGGTCAGCGAACGGTCGCGCTCGCGCTGCATCTTTTCGGCCTCGGACAGCGCGGCACCGGTACCGACCTTCTTCGAATCGACCAGCATCCGCCATGCGCGGGTGGTGGTGTCCATCGCCCACAGGTCGAACCGCTCGCGTTCGTCGGCGCGGTTGCGCAGCAAGGTCACGTACCTGCCATCGGGCGACAGCTTCAGATTCTGCGGCTGGCTGCCGTTCAGGTCGGGGCTGGCGAACACCCGCTCCAGCGTGAGGTCGCCCGGCTTCGCCGGTTCACCTGCCATCCCGGCCGTTCCCATCGCCAGCAACGCCGCGCCCATCAACCATTTCACCATAGTGCCCCGTATCCATGCCGGACGCATGCGCGCCGATCGTATCGGTCGTTATCGCCGCGGCGCGGACAGAGGTAAATGGTGCAATTGGGCGCGCGCGTGATCGATCCGTCAGGACGATGCGCGAGGACCCGTTCATGCTTTTGAGGGGGCCGAGCGCAGTCGAGATGACCATCCGGGACAAACGGAGGTACGATGCGTCCTCCCTACATCGTCTCGCCCGGATCGACCCCCCACAGCCGCGCCTGCTCGACATAGCCGCCGCGACCGCGCACGTCGAAGAAGCACCACGCCCCGTTGCACCGCGACAGCCGCCCGACCACGCCCGGCGCCGCGCGCCACACCACCGGCGCCCCGGCCTGCGGTGACGCGCGCAATTCCAGTATCTCGCGCCCGACGAAACCGGTGCGACGATCGCTCAGCAACCCGACCTGCAACCAGCCCCGCGTGCCGTCGGGATCCTCGACCCGGCGCCAGTCCTGATAGATGTCGACGACCTTGATCGGCATGTCGGCCCGGCGATAGACCCACTGGGTCGGATAATTCTTGCCCGGACCGCTGCGCATCCGCGCTTCGCCCGCCGCGATCGACGCATAATAGGGCGGCTTGCGGCGCTGCGCGTCCGCCGGCCCGGCCGCCAGCATCGTCAGCACCGCCGCCACCGCGATCGATTGCCCGCCCAAGCGCATGATATCGTCCCCGTTTGTCTGCACCCGGGCATCTATCGGCAAGCGGCCCCCCGCGGCAAGTCGTTGACGCAGGCGTCGCCAGCGGCCAATCCTGCGCCATGGCCGCACCATCCCCCCCGCCCCGCACGCCCAGAGTCCAGGTGACGCGGCGGCTGCCGGCGGCGACCGAGGGGCGGATGGCGACGCTGTTCGATACCGTCTTCAACCAGGACGACCACGCCCTGTCGCGGGACGAACTGGCCGCGGCGATGGCGGATTGCGACGTGCTGGTGCCCGCCGTCACCGACGCGATCGACGCCGCCCTGATCGCCGCCGCCCCCGATCGGCTGCGCCTGATCGCCAATTACGGTGCGGGCGTGAACCATATCGACCTGAAGGCGGCGCATGCCCGCCGCATCCTCGTCACCAACACCCCCGGCGTGTTGACCGAGGATACCGCCGACATGGTCATGGCGCTGATCCTGGCCGTGCCGCGCCGGCTGGCCGAGGGGGAGAAGCTGGTCCGTTCGGGCGAGTGGAAGGGGTGGAGTCCGGGCGGCATGCTGGGCCACCGCATCGGCGGCAAGGCGCTGGGCATCGTCGGCATGGGTCGCATCGGACAGGCCGTCGCCCGCCGCGCCCGCGCGTTCGGCCTGACCGTCCACTACCATAACCGCCACCGCCTTCCGCCGGCGGTCGAGGCCGAACTGGGAGCCACATGGCATGCCGATCTCGACGAGATGCTGAGCGTCATCGATCTGCTGACGATCCACACCCCGCGCAACGCCGACAGCGAGAATCTGCTCGACGCCCGCCGCATCGCCCGGCTGCGCCGCCACGTCTATCTCATCAACGCCTCGCGCGGCGGCATCGTCGACGAGGAAGCGCTTGTCGACGCGCTGGAGGGCGGCCGCCTCGCCGGGGCCGGGCTGGACGTCTGGGCGCACGAACCCGCGATCGACCCCCGCCTGCTGGCGCTGCCCAATGTCGTGATGACCCCGCATATGGGTTCGGCGACGCTCGAGGGCCGGGTGGCGATGGGCGAAAAGGTCATTACCAACATCCGCGTCTGGTCCGACGGCCACCGCCCACCGGACCAGGTGCTGGACGGGCTGCGGTAGCGGACGGATCGGGACCAGGCGCACGGCGAATACGCGCCATCGGTTTCCTACAACGACGGACCGTGGCAAGCTTCCTCTTTGGGAATTCCGTTGCCCGCTCCTCGACCCCGCCACGCCACGCCACTGTCACGCCACTGTCACGCCACTGTCACGCGAATTGCGCGCGAGTGTGACTTTTGTGAACTTTGGCGGAAAACCTAGCCTTCCAGGCCCCCCAGCCACGCGGCGATCATCGCCTGTCCCGCGCGCACCGCCGCCGGTCCCAGCGTACGATATTCCTCGGTCAGCGTGCCGCGATGCACGGGGCAGTCGAGATAGTCGAGCCATGCCTCGAACCGGGCGTCCTCGCCCATCTCGGCATGGAATTGCAGCGCCAGCAGGTTCGCGCCGCGGCGGAACCCCTGCCGATAGCGCGCCGTCGTCGCCAGCAGCTCGGTGCCGTCGGGAAGGTCGAAGGTATCGCCATGCCAGTGCAGCACCGGGACGTCCGCGACATGGGCGAGCGGTGACGCGACCCCGGGCGTCAGCTCGAGCGGCGCGAACCCGATCTCGCACCCCGTGCCGCGATAGACCGGCGCGCCCAGCGCCGCCGCCATCATCTGCGCACCCAGACAGATACCCAATGTCGGCCGATCCGCCGCCAGCCGACGCGACAGCGCATCGATCTCGCCCGGTATCCACGGATGGTCGGCGACGTCGTACACCCCCATCGGCCCGCCCATCACGATCAGCAGGTCGGGGCGGGTCAGGTCGGCGGTGGCAAAGGCGGGGTCGGTCACGTCGATCCGGTCGATCGCATATCCCGCCGCCTCGACCGGCGGGCGATACCCGGCGCAACCTTCATAGGGGACGTGGCGGACGATCAACGCGGACTTCATGGGCGCAGTCTATCGCGACGAAGCTGAACCCCGCCTGCAATGTTTCTTTGTGTTGCCCCGACCCTGGCTTGGAACCGGGCGGGGTCGACGATCATTGCGGCGGATATAGCGTAAACAGGAGCAACCCCATGAAGAACATCGCAACCATCGTCCTCGCCCTCGCCGCCGGCACTTCGCTGACCGCATGCTCGACGCTGCGTGGCGGCGCGATCGGTGCGGCGGGCGGCGCCGGCGTCGCGGCGGCCACCGGCGGCAGCGTGGAACGGGGTGCGGCAGTGGGCGGCGTCGGCGGCGCGGTGGTCGGCACCGTCGCGGACGATTGACCGGCCACGACCGGGGCAGGATGACGCTGCCCCGGTCGACCGCATCAGCGGATCGCGATCCGCACCCCCGCAGGACGGTCGAGGTCGCGATCGGGGCAATCGGCCACCATTACCGCAGCCGGTGCGACATCTTGTTGGGCCGGCATATGGCATATCCCGGCGATGCGGGCATCTTAGCTACCCCGCGCACCTTCGGTTCACGGCGCCAATCGCGCCTCCGGCAACGGCCTTGAGAGTGGGTGACGCTTTTGCCATCCACCTCCGATCGGCCAAGAGGCTCACGCTTCTGACCGGTGATTGCCATCAATCCCCCGTCAAAATCCGGTCGACCAGTTGCTTCACGCTCGGCACGAACCCGTTCGAATAGAAGGGATCTCGCTTGAAGTTGTACGCGGCGTGCCCCGCGAACATCAGGTTCTGGTCGGTCGGGCCGCCATGGGCGATGTCCTGCAACGTCTTCTGGATGCAGAAGCTGCGCGGATCGGCCAGCCGGCCGGTCGAATTCGTCTCGCTGTCGGCCCAGCTCGAAAAGCTGCACTGCGACAGGCAGCCCATGCAGTCCGCCTGATCCTTGCGGATGATGCCCTTCTCATCGGGCGTCACGAACACCAGCGTGTTGTCCGGGGTCTTGAGCGCATCGGTAAAGCCCAGCCCGAACCATTCGCGCGCGCGCAGCAGGTCGCCCTGCGTCACCCAGAAATTCCTGCCCTTCACGCCCACGTCGAGCTGGAAGACATGGTCGCCCGCTTCCTGTTTCGAAAAGGCGATCTGCCGCTCCGACCGCGCTTCGAGGCTGCGCAGGAACGGGTTGCGCACCGCCGACGAATAGAAACCGGTCGGGCTGAAGCGATGCAGCAGCACCTCGCCCTCCTCGATCTCCATCAGCTTCGCCTTCCACTCCGGCGGAATGGGGCTTTCCTGCGTCAGCAGCGGCCGGGTGCCGAACTGGAACGCGATCCTGCCCAGCTCCGGATTGTCGATCCAGTCGTTCCAGTCGCGCAGGTACCACACGCCGCCGGCCATCACGATCGGCACGTCGTCGGAAATACCGCCCTCGCGCATCGTCGCACGCAGGTCGCGTACCCGGGGATAGGGGTCCTGGGGCGCCAGCGGGTCCTCGGCGTTCGACAGGCCGTTATGGCCGCCGGCCAGCCACGGGTCCTCGTACACCACCGCCGCCAGCCATTCCGACGCCTTGGAATAGGCGCGCTTCCACAGCGCGCGGAACGCACGGCCCGACGACACGATCGGCAGATAGCTGACACCGTAGGACGCGGTGATCTCGGACAGCTTGTACGGCATGCCCGCGCCGCAGGTCACGCCCGATACCAGCCCGCGGGTCCGCTCCAGCACGCCGTGCAGGATGCGCTGCGCCCCGCCCATTTCCCACAGCACGTTGATGTTGATCGCGCCCTTGCCGCCGGCGATCTCCCATGCGCGCCGCACCTGCTGCACCGCGCCCTCGATCGCATATTCGATCAGCTCCTCATGGCGTTCGCGGCGGGTCAGCGCCTTGTACACCTGCGGGATGATCCTGCCCTCGGCGTCATAGCTGTCGGCATTGACCGCCGACACGGTGCCGATGCCGCCCGCCGCCGCCCACGCGCCGGCCGATGCGTGGTTGGTCGCGGCAACGCCCTTGCCCCCTTCGATCAGCGGCCAGACTTCACGGCCGTTATAGACGATGGGCGACAGACCTTTGAACAACGCAACCTCCAGCGGGAACCAGGCGGACCGGACGCAGAGCGCCGCCGCATCCGGCCGTCATTAATGGCTGAAAAGCGTGAAGGCGAGCAAATTGCGTGGTTGGCCGCGGCCGGAACGGTATCGCGCGCTACGCGGAACGACCACCTGGCCGTCCCCAACGCCACCGTCGACCCGTTGCCCCGGCCCGCCCGCCTGTCCGCAAATGCTTGTGGAGGAAGGACCTGAGACCGGGAAATGCGTCCCGCGCAGCGCGGATCGCGCACTGCCCCGCCTACCCCAATGCCCCCGGCCGGCCGATCGCCCGCTCATACAACGCCTTGTACGCCGCGATCATCTTCGCCTCGTCGAACCCGGCGCGCGCGCTGGCGAGGTTCGCTTCGCCCACCCGCCGTCGCGCATCGACGTCGACCGCCAGTGTCTGCAACCGGTCGCGCAGGTGCACCTCGTGCCGGTCGATCCCCATATACGGGTGGTTCTCGTCCGCCACCATCGCCATGATGTCGCCGACCGGGGGAGCGACCACCGGCAGGCCGGTCGCCATCGCCTCCATCACCGAAATCGGCTGCTGCTCGCTGCGCGACGACAGCGCGAAGATGTCGAACAGTCCCATATAGCGATGCGGTTCGGGCAGGAAGCCGGGCAGGTGCACGCGGTCGTCGATGCCCATCGCTTCGGCCGCGTCGAGGATCGCCTGCCGCTCCGGCCCCTCGCCGACGATCACCAGGCGGACCTTCACCGCGATCCCGCCCACCGCGCGGACCAGCAGCGGCAGGTCCTTCACCTCGCGCAGCCCCGCGACGGTGCCGATCACCACCTCGTTCGGCCTGCGGCGAAAGCCGGGGATCGCATCGGGCGCAACCGGTTCGGCATAGCGTTCGACCGGGATGCCGTTGCCGATCAGGTGCAGCCGATGCGCGGGCTGCTTCCATTGCCCCCGCGCGACCTGCAGCAACCGCTGCGACGGCACGACCAGCGCCTCGGCCGCGCCCAGCGCGAACCGGCGGTACAGGTTGCGCACCGGGTTCAGCCGGTTCGCCTCGTCCTCGTTGAAACCGTCCTCGTGATGGACGACCGGCGGCAGCCCCTTGCCGAACACCCGCCTGGCCATCACCCCGTCGATCGCGCCCCAGTTATAGGTCAGCACCAGATCGAACCGGGCCATGAACTTCGCGATCGCCTCGTACCGCGCGACCGACGGCTTGCCGGTCAGCGGCGGCGGGTTCTGGGCGATCTCGTAGCGGATATGGCTGCCGATCGCCGCCTGCGCCTCGGTCCGCTCGGGCACACCCGACACGATGCTGTGCACCGCGCGATCGCCCCACGCATGCATCAGCCGGATCGCGCGCGCTTCCTTGCCGCCATAGGCGAAGGACGAATGCAAATGGAGGATGCGGACCGGCGCGGTCATGCCGTCGCCACCCGTGCCAGCAAGCGGTCGATCGCACCGATCGCGGCCGGTTCGGTCAGCACCGGCGCATGGCCCACCCCCGGGACGTTGGTCAGCTCCGCCCCGTCGAGCCGCGCCACCATCGCATCGGCAACCCGCGCCGGCAGGATATCGGACAGTTCGCCACGCACGATCGCCACCGGCTTGCCGGCCAGCGCCGCATAGGCCCGCCACATGTCCGGCCCGGCCTCGTTGCCCGGTACGCGGAACGGCTCGGCGATCTTCATGTCGTAGTCGAGGATGATCCGCCCCGCGGAATTGAGCCGATGCGCCCGCTTGGCCATGTGCAGCCAGTCCTGCACCTCATATCCCGGATAGACGTCGCCGTTGCTCTCCGCCACCGCCCGCGCGGCGTGCATCCATGTCGGATGGCTGACCTGCCTGCCCACATAGCCGCGGATCCGCCCCAGCCCGACCGGATCGAGTTCGGGCCCGACATCGTTGAGCAGCGCCGCGGCGATCCGGTCGCGATCGGTCGCCGCCAGCAACATGGTCAGGATGCCGCCCAGCGAGGTCCCGAACGCGACGACACGCGGCAACGCCAACTGGTTCAGCAGCGCCTCCACATCCTGAAGATAGACCAGCGGCACATAGGTCATCGGGTCGCGTGCATAGCTGCTTTCGCCGCGCCCGCGCATCTCCGGCACGATCAGCCGCCATTCGCCCGCCAGCCGGTCGGCCACGTCCTCCCAGTCGCGGGCGTTGCGGGTCAGCCCGTGCAGGCACAGGATCGCCGGCCGGTCGTCACGCCCGGCCCCCTGCCCGCCATAGTCGCGGTAGTGCAGTCGGAGGCCGTCGTTCGACCACCAATAGCCATCGGTGAAGCGTTGCTTGTCGGATAGCGCCATCGAACCCCATATCGCCGTATGGCCGAAAACCCGCAACCCGCTCGCTACCGTCCCCGTACCGATATTCTGGGGCTGGGCGATCCATTCTATGACGCGGTGACGGCCGCGGACTTTCCCGCGCATATCCTGCGGTTCCGCAACGATCGCGCGGCGGCGGAGATCGGCATCGTGGCCGGGGACGGCATGGCCGGCACCCTTCCCCTGTCCGACCCCGCCTGGATCGATCACTTCGCCCGCTTCATCCCCCTCCCCGGCAGCCTCCCCCGGCCGCTCGCGCTGCGCTACCACGGCCACCAGTTCCAGTCGTACAATCCCGATATCGGCGACGGCCGCGGTTTCCTCCATGCGCAGGCCACCGACCATCGCGGACGGCTGCTCGACCTCGGGACCAAGGGATCGGGCCAGACCCCCTACAGCCGTTTCGGCGATGGCCGCCTGACACTGAAGGGCGGCGTGCGCGAGGTGCTGGCGACAGAGATGCTGGAGGCGCTGAACGTCCCGACCTCGCGCAGCTTCTCGCTGGTCGAAACCGGGGAGGAACTGGTGCGCGGCGACGAACCCTCTCCCACCCGCTCGGCGGTGCTGGTCCGGCTGAACCACAGCCATGTCCGGATCGGCACCTTTCAGCGGCTGGCCCATGAACGCAATGGCGATGCGATGGGGCGGCTGATCGACTATGTCCTGACCCGCCTGTACGACCGGACGCCCGGCGGCGATCCGGCAATCGAGCTGTTCGACGAAGCGGTCGGCCGCGTTGCGACGCTGGCCGCGCGGTTCATGGCCGCCGGGTTCGTCCACGGCGTGCTCAATACCGACAACATCAACCTGACGGGCGAAAGCTTCGACTATGGGCCGTGGCGCTTCGCGCCGAGCTGGGACGCCGGTTTCACCGCAGCCTATTTCGACCATCACGGCCTCTACGCCTTCGGTCGCCAGCCCGATGCGATGCACTGGAACGTGATGCAACTGGCGGTGGCGCTGCGCACCGTGGCGGAGGCACCGCCGTTGATCGCGGTCCTCGAAACCTTCCCCGAACGCCATGCGCGGGCGGCGGCGGACGCGATGCTGTGGCGGCTGGGCGTCCTGCCCCGCGACGCCGACAGCGACCGCGCGCTGGCCGATGCCGTCACGCGCGCGCTGACCGGCACGGGCATGGCGATCGACCGGTTCTTCCACGACGCGTTCGGCGGCTGGCTGCCCGAAGGCGACGCATGGTCGCCGTTCGAGGAGGTCCGTGCGCTGCTGTCGGACTATCGCCCGCGCAAGGGCCGCGACCATCCCTACTGGTCCGATGCCGCCCCGTGCTCGATGCTGATCGACGAGGTGGAGACGATCTGGTCCGCGATCGCGCAGCGCGACGACTGGGCGCCGTTCGCGGCAAAGGTCGCCGCGATCCGCCGGATGGGGACCGCGCTTGCCTGACCCGGTGGTTCGTAGCAAATGAAGTCTTAACGCATTCGGGTCCACACCATGCGGCACAGCAAGGGGCAGTTGAACACCGACATGGCCGAACTGGTATCGACCGAACCCGCGACCGGCGCAACGCTGTGGCGCGGCCAGATCGGCAACGCCGACACCGAAGTCGCGGCCGCGCGCGCGGGATGGTCCGGATGGGCCTCGCGCTCGCTCGCCTATCGCATCGAAGCGCTGCGCCGCTTCGCCAATGTCGTGCGCGGCCGGTCGGAAGCGTTCGCCGACGTCATCGCCCGCGAAACCGGCAAGCCGCTATGGGAAGCACGGACCGAGGTCGAATCGGTCGTCGCCAAGGTCGACATTTCCGTCACCGCCTATGGCGACCGCTCCAGCCAGCGCCGGCTTGAATCACCGATGAACTCGCGCATGGCGCTGCGGCACAAGCCGCACGGGGTGCTGGCGGTGCTGGGGCCGTATAATTTCCCGGCGCATCTGCCCAACGGCCACATCGTGCCGGCACTGATCGCGGGCAATGCCGTGGTGTTCAAGCCGTCCGAAAAGACCCCGGCCAGCGGTGCGTTCCTGATCGACTGCTACCGTGCAGGCGGCGTGCCCGAAGACTGCGTCCGCCTGCTGGTCGGCGGCGCGGAGGAGGGGCGCGCACTTGCCGGCCACCCCGATATCGACGGGCTGCTGTTCACCGGGTCGGCGCGGACCGGCATCGCGCTCAACCGGCAGTTCGCCGATACCCCCGACAAGATCCTCGCGCTCGAAATGGGTGGCAACAACCCGATCATCGTGTGGGGCACACCCGACCTGTATGCCGCCGCCGTGCTGGTGGTGCAGTCGGCCTTCACCTCCGCCGGACAGCGTTGCACCGCCGCGCGCCGTCTGATCGTCGAACGGCGCCTGGCCGAACCGCTGCTGGCCGAGATCGGGCGGCTGTGCGACCGCCTCATCATCGGCGAACCGCATGCCGATCCCGCGCCGTTCATGGGTCCGGTGATCGACAACGAAGCTGCCGACCAGCTCACCGAAAGCTTCCTGTCGCTGACCTCGCGCGGCGGCCGGCCGCTGCGGCTCCTGCGGCGACTGGTCGAGGGGCGCCCGTTCCTGACCCCCGGCATCATCGACATGTCCGACACCGCCGAGCGCAGCGACGTCGAGCTGTTCGGCCCGCTGCTCCAGCTTTTCCGGGTCGACAGCTTCGACGAAGCGATCGTTGAGGCGAACAACACCCGCTACGGCCTGTCGGCGTCACTGATCTCGCAGGACCCGCAGCTCTACGACCGGTTCTGGGCCAATATCCGCGCCGGCATCGTCAACTGGAACCGCCCGACCAACGGCGCGGCGTCCAGCGCCCCGTTCGGCGGCATCGGCTTGTCGGGCAACCACCGCCCCTCGGCCTATTATGCGGCGGACTATTGCGCCTATCCGGTGGTGTCGGCCGAAGCCGAACAGGCACGCGCGTCGATCGGCATCGGGCTGCGCAACGAATAGGGCCGGATGACGGGACGGGAACATGCCGCGCTAAACAATCCCTACCCGCCTCCCAAGCAAGCGTCGGTTGCCTGGACACGCCCCAGCCCGCATCTACGCCATCATGGCTACGTTACTCGATCCGTCCGCCCGTGGGCGCGTCATCCTTGTCGGTGCCGGTCCGGGGGACCCCGGCCTGCTGACCGTGCGCGCCGTCGAGGCGCTCGGGACCGCCGATGTCGTCGTCCATGACGGGCTGATCGATCCGCGCGTCCTCGACCTTGCGCCGGCGACGGCGCAGCGCATCTCGGTCGCCAAGCAGCGCGCGCGCCACACCCTGCCGCAGGAATCGATCAATGCGCTGATCGTCGCCCATGTAAAGACCGGCGCGATCGTCGTCCGGCTCAAGGGCGGCGACCCGTTCATCTTCGGTCGCGGTGGCGAGGAGGTCGAGGCGGTGCGCGCCGCCGGGCTGCCGGTCGAGGTGATTCCCGGCGTCTCGGCCGCGCTCGGCTGTGCCGCGGGGGCGATGCTGCCGCTGACGCACCGCGACTGGTCGTCGGCGGTCAGCTTCGTCGCCGGCCAGTGCAAGGGCCTGTCCGAACAGGACTGGTCGGGCCTTGCCGGACAGGGCCGCACGCTGGTCATCTACATGGGTGTAGCGACTGCGGATGCGATCGCCGACAAGCTGATGGCCGACGGCGTCGCCCCCGACATGCCGGTCGCGGTGCTGGAACGCGGCACCTATGCCGATGCCCGCGCGCTGCGCACATTGCTGGCGGACCTCGGCCCGATGGTCGCGCGTGAGGCGGTCAAGAGCCCGGCGGTGATCGTCGTCGGCGAAGTGGTGCAGCTCGCCGATGCCGAGGACCGCCTCGGCAACTGGGCACGCGCAGCGGAGGTGCTGGCATGAAGCTGCTGACCGGCAACGACCTCGCCAGCGGCGACGTGACGTGGTGGACCGGCCGCGACTGGTCGCGGCATGTCGAGGACGCCACCGATGTCGGCGAGGACGGCGAACGCATCGCCTCGGTCGAGGAAGCGGCGCGACGGGTCAACGTCCCCTATGTGATCGACGCGGTGGCCACCCCCGAAGGCCCCCGCCCCGCCCATATCAAGGACCGCATCCGGGCGCTCGGCCCCACCGTGCGCACCGACCTGACGCTGAAACCCGCCGACCCGGATGCCGGGGCGTGGGTGATATAAATCCTCCCCGGCACGGGGATGGTGAAGAGGGCTGTCCAGTTCCACTAGGGTTGCGTTGCGCGGCACTCCCCCTCCACCAGCCTGCGGCCGGTCCCCCTCCCCGCACAGCGGGGAGGATATAGGAAGAGACGATGTACCAATACGACACCTACGACCAGTCGATCGTCGATGCCCGCGTCGCGGAGTTCCGCGATCAGGTCGAACGCCGCCTGTCGGGCCATCTGACCGAGGATCAGTTCAAGCCGCTGCGGCTGATGAACGGCCTCTATCTCCAGCTCCATGCGTACATGCTGCGCGTCGCCATTCCCTATGGCACGCTGTCGTCGACGCAGATGCGCGTGCTGGGCGACATCGCCCGTACCTATGACCGCGGCTATGGCCATTTCACCACGCGCCAGAACCTCCAGTTCAACTGGATCAAACTGGCCGACACGCCCGACATTCTGGAGAAGCTGGCCAAGGTCGAGATGCACGCCATCCAGACCAGCGGCAACTGCATCCGCAACATCAGCTCGGACCAGTTCGCCGGTGCCGCCGCCGACGAACTGACCGACCCGCGTCCCTGGGCCGAGCTGCTGCGCCAGTGGAGCACCTTCCACCCCGAATTCAGCTACCTGCCGCGCAAGTTCAAGATCGCGGTCATCGCCGCCGACGAGGATCGCGCCGCGATGCGCCTGCATGATATCGGCCTGCGCATCGTCGAACGGAACGGCGTGGCGGGCGCGCAGGTCTATGTCGGCGGCGGCATGGGCCGCACCCCGATGATCGCGCCGCTGGTCAACGATTTCGTGCCGCTGTCGGACCTGATGAGCTATCTGGAAGCGTGCCTGCGGGTCTATAATCGCTACGGCCGCCGCGACAACATGTACAAGGCGCGGATCAAGATCCTGATCCACGAGATCGGCGTCGACCGATATCGTGCCGAAGTCGCGGAGGAGTTCGCGCATATCAAGACGCTGGGCATCGATCCGCCCCAGGCGGAATTCGACCGCATCGCCGCCTTCTTCGCCGATCCCGCCTTCGCCGACACGTCGGCCGACGCGCCCGTCGATCGCAGCGACTTGGGCTTCGCCGCCTGGCTCGACCAGAACACCCATGCCCACAAGCACGCCGGCTACACGATCGTCACCATCAGCCTGAAACCGACCGGCGGCATCCCCGGCGACGCCTCGGCCGATCAGATCGATGCGATGGCCGACCTCGCCGAAGCGTACAGCTTCGCCGAACTGCGCGTCACCCATGCGCAGAACATCGTCCTGCCGCACGTCCGCTCGGCCGACCTGCGCGCGGTCTATGACCGGCTGGTCGCGATCGGACTGGCCGAGGCCAATCTCGACCTCATCACCGACATCATCGCCTGCCCCGGCCTCGATTATTGCAGCCTCGCCAATGCACGCTCGATCCCGCTTGCGCAGAAGATCGCCGACCGCTTCGCCGATCCGGTCCGTCAGCGCGATCTGGGCGAATTGAAGCTCAAGATCAGCGGCTGCATCAACGCCTGCGGCCATCATCACGCCGGGCATATCGGCATCCTCGGCGTCGATCGCAAAGGCACCGAGAATTACCAGCTACTGCTCGGAGGGTCGGGTGCAGAGGACGTATCGCTCGGCAAGATCACCGGCCCCGGCTTTTCGGAGGACGGCGTGGTCGACGCGATCGAGCGTGTGACCGACCGCTATCTGACCGAGCGGACCGAGGGCGAGCGCTTCGTCGATACCTATCGCCGCATCGGCATGGAACCGTTCAAGGAAGCGATCTATGGTTGAGACCCTGCGCCTGCGCGACGATGCCGCGCACGACGAACCCGCCGTCACCCTCGACGCATTCCTCGGCCAGTCGAACGCGACTGCCGTCCGGATCGAGGCGGGCGACGATGCGCGCGAACTGCTGCCGCATCTCGACCGGCTGGCGCTGATCGAGGTCAGCTTCCCCAAATTCCGCGACGGGCGCGGCTATTCGGCCGGACGGATCCTGCGCGAAGCGGGCTATGCCGGCGAACTGCGGGCGGAGGGCGACGTGCTGGTCGATCAGATTCCGTTGATGCGCCGCTGCGGCTTCGACAGCTTCGCCCCTGCCGCGCCGGTCGATCCCGCCGCCCTCGCCCGGGCGCTGGAACGCTACGACCATGTCTATCAGGCCGCGGCCGACCCGGCCGTCCCGGTGTGGAAGCTGCGTCATGGCTGATGCCGATCCCGATATCCGCATCCGCGACCGGATCGTGGTCGCCCCGCGCTTTACCCAGGCCGACGCCGATGCGCTGAACGCCCGCTTCGACGGGGTGTCGACGCGGGACATGCTTGCGACCGCCCTTGGCGAAGGACTGTTCGGTCGCGTTGCGGCGGTGTCGTCGTTCGGCGCGGAATCGGCGGTGTTGCTGCACCTGATCGCGTCGGTCGACCGGTCGGTGCCGGTGCTGTTCCTCGAAACCGGCAAGCATTTCCCCGAAACGCTCGCCTATCGCGACCTGCTGGTCGGTCGGCTGGGCCTGACCGATTTCCGCGACCTGCACCCCGATGCGGCGTTGCTCGCGGCGAAGGATGCGACCGGGCTGCGCTGGTCCTACGACCCCGATGGGTGCTGCGATCTCCGCAAGGTCGAACCGCTCGCCCGCGCATTGACCGGGTTCGATGCCAGCTTCACCGGACGCAAGGCGTTCCAGTCGGTGACGCGCACCGCGCTCCCGCGCTTCGAACTCGACACGGCGGACGCGGCGGGCCGGTTGAAGATCAACCCGCTCATCACCTGGACCCCGGCGGACATCGACGCCTATTTCGCCGAACATGCCCTGCCGCGTCATCCGCTGGTCGAACAGGGCTTCCCCTCGATCGGATGCCAGCCCTGCACCAACCGCGTGAAACCGGGAGAAGACCCGCGCTCGGGCCGTTGGACCGGCTGGGAAAAGGTCGAATGCGGGATCCACAAGCCGCTGCTCGACGACGATCCGAACCTGCCGAGCTTCTGACGCCCGCTTGCCCCGGCGGGCGTTCCGGCGCAGAGCGGCGCGATGCAGCAATCGGCAGTCGCCTATTTCACCAACGGCCGGATCATCCTCGCGCCCGTATCGCGCACGCCATCGGGCGACAGCATCGCCACCGACCCGAAATGGTTCGGCAAATCGGCCAGGAAGGCGGTCGTCGCACAGGCGGTCGGCGAAGCGCTGGCAGCATCGCGGGCCGGCGTCGCCGACCCGACGCCCGAGCAATGGAAGCGGCAGTTCATCCCGTTCCAGGACGCAGCGGCAGTCAAGAATTTCAGGACCTTCATGCGCGATGCCCGACGGGTCGATATCGAACGGACCGGCGATGCGGTGACACTCACACCGTTCGACAATCTCGGACCGAATAACGGGTTCGAGGCACGCGAGGGCGACGCGGTGGCGCTGGCCGCGGACGACATGGAAACTGCTGCCACCATGCTGCTGGGATTGCTGGGGCTTCGGCCGCATGTCCCCAGCGGCGGATCGACGCGCTGAAAGCGTTGGCTGTGTTCCGCCGCGCCGATCGCGGTGACGAACCATAGCGGCGCGAACGATCCGGCCCGCGCCGCCGACCGTCAGGCCCAGGCCCTGGTCCGCACCGCATGGTCCGCCGCACGCGCGGTCAATGCCATGAACGTCAGCGACGGATTGACGCACGACACCGACGCCATCTGCGCGCCGTCGGTGACATACAGGTTCGATGCGTCATGCGCCTGGCTCCAGCCGTTCAGCACCGACCTGCGCGGATCGGCGCCCATGCGTGCGCCGCCCATTTCATGGATCGCGTCGCCCGGGACATGTTCGCTTTCATAGCTGCGGACGTTGACCAGCCCGGCCGCTTTCAGCATCGCCTCTCCCTGCGTCCGGGCATCGGCCATCATCTTCAGTTCGTTCTCGCGGAACTTCACGTCGAAGCGCATCAGCGGCACGCCGAAGCGGTCGACCTTGTTCGCGTGCAGCGACACCCGGTTGTCGGCATAGGGCAGGCACTCGCCGAACGCGCCCATCCCGAATTTCCACGGGCCATAGCGCCGCATGCCGTGCTTCATGTCCTTGCCGAAACCGACCGGCGCGGCCGGGTCGCGCCGCGCGCTGCCCTGATAGCCATAGCCCCTGCGAAAGCCGACGCCCTCGTCGCCGTTCAGGTTGCGGAAGCGCGGGACATAGACCCCGCCCGGCCGCCGCCCGAATTCGATCAGGTCGGTCATGCCGGGAATCTCGCCTTCCGCCCCGACGCGGAAGATATGGTCCATGACGTAGCGGCCAAGCGTCCCGCTGGCGTCGAAATGGCTGCGACCGCCGCCTGCCATCCGCGAATTCATCAGGATCTGGGTCGATGCCATCGCCGACGCGCACAGGAACACCAGTCCGGCCTGCACCGTTTCCGCCTGCCCCGTCCTGGCATCGATGAACCTTACCCCGGTCACTTTCCTGCGGGCGGCATCATATTCGAGGTTCGTGACCACCGCATCGGACCGCAGCGTCAAGCGCCCCGTCGCCCGCGCCGCCGGCAGCGTCACCGCCTGGGTCGAGAAATAGGCGCCGAACGAACAGCCATTGCCGCACTGGTTGCGGAACTGGCACTTGCTGCGGTTCTGGTCGGGCTTGTCCTCGGTCATGTTGGACAGGCGGGTGTTGATGAGCTTGCGCCCCGGAAACTGCGTCTCCAGCCGTTGCTTCAGCCATTTCTCCGCGACGTTCATCGGCATCGGCGGCTGGAATTCGCTATCGGGCAGGTGCGGCAGGTTCTCGCGCGATCCCGACACGCCGATATAGTTCTCGACATAGCTGTACCAGGGCGCGACGTCGTCATAGCCGATCGGCCATTCGCCATCGATCCCCTCGCGCTTGTTCGCGGCGAAGTCGTCGGCACTCCAGCGAAAGGTCCAGCGGCCCCAGATCAGCGACTTGCCGCCGACCGCACCGGGACGGATCCAGTAGAATTTCTCGCCCTCGTCGAACGCATAGGGGTTCAGCCGGTCGTCATTGTAGAATGGCCGGTTGCTCGGCGCGACATAGCCATGCTTGGCGATGAAATAGTCGCTGTCCATCAGCGGCTTGGGCATCTGGTTGCGCGCCGGGACCTCGTAGGCCGGCTTGCCGTCATACGGATATCCCTCGATATGCTCGACCATGCGCCCGCGGTCGAGCATCAGGACGCGCAGGCCCTTTTCGGTCAGTTCCTTCGCGGCGAACCCGCCGCTGACGCCCGATCCGATGACGATCGCGTCGAACCTGTTGGTGGCAGCCATATATCCCCTCCCAGGGCAATTTTTATCAGTAACGCAGGGCGCGAAGCGTCCGGTAGCTGGTCGTGATGTCGGGCAGATAGGGTGCCGGCGCCTGATCGTTCTCGACATGGAAATGGCGGACGCCCTTGCTGCCCGGGCGGCGGAACAGCGCGGCGAAATCGGTCTTGCCCGAACCCACCGCGGTCATGCTGCCATCGGCGCGCATGTCCTTGACGTGATAGGCGTACAGGCGCGGCCCCAGCCGGTCGATCCATGCGCCGACATCCTCGCCGGCATGGCCGACCCAGTAGAGGTCGAGCTCGATCTTCACCAGCGACGGGTCGGTTTCCCTGAGCAGCCGTTCGTACAGGCTGACCCCGCCCGGCTTCACCGTGAATTCGAAGTCGTGGTTGTGATAGGCAAAGCCGAGGCCGGCCTTGCGCAGGTCGCGCGCAATACGGTTGATGTTGGGCAGCGCCTCGGTCCAGCCCGCTTCGTTGCGATACTGGTCGGTCATATATGGCAGGATCACCGTATCGGCGCCCAGCGTCTTCGCCATCGCCACCTGCCTGTCGAACGATCCCAGCAGCGCTTCATAGCCGACATGCACCGACGGCGACGTCAGCCCCAGCCGGTCCGTCGTCCGGCGCAGTAGCCTGTGGTCCATGGCGTCGTAGCCGCCACCGCCATATTCGACCTCGCGATAGCCGATCCTCGCGATCGACGTCAGCGTCGCCACCGGGTCCTTCTGGAACAGCTCGCGCACCGTATAGAGCTGGATGCCGATCCTGCCGATCTGCGCGGCCGAGGCGGTACGGGTGGCGGCGAGCGCGGCGACGCCGCCCGCCCCGATCAGGAGGTTCCTGCGATCGATCATCATGCGCTATACACCTTGTTGACCTTGGAATAGGGAAAGGCGCCGTCATATTCGCCCGGCACCGGGAGATATTCGCGCTCCTGCGTCATGCCGATCTCCGATGTGTAGTAACCGGCGATGACGAGCTGGCGGAACGCTTCGAAGAACGGCTGGCCCCCCGCGATCTGGCCGTTCATCGCCAGCGTGAGCAGCGCATCCTGCTGTGCCGGCGTCGCCTTGGCCGTCGACACGCGGTAATCCGCCACCGCCTTTGCCTCGATCGCGTCCAGCCCGGCGAGGATCGGCACCCGCTCGGCCGGATAGGACCAGTCGGCCAGCAGCTTTTCGATATAGGCCGGCACCCCGGCGGCGATCGCGCCGGGCGTATCGGTGGTCGGCAGCACCCGCTCGCTGAGTGCGGTCATCGCCGCGCGCTGCACGGGCGTGAACACCGCCACGCTCGGCGGACCGTCGCTGATCGTCGGCACCGGCGCCGCCACCGGTCCCTGCGCGCCCGCCGCCCGGGCAAGCGGGGCGTAGAGCGCGGTACCGAACATCGCCGCGACGCCGGCCAGCGCCGTCCTGCGGTCGATCATTTCACCTTCTCCTTCAAATCCTGCGCGATCGCCGCTGCGGGCAACGGGCGGACCCAGATGTTGCGGAACGACACCGGCGAATCATGGTCCTGCAACTGGATCGGCGCGGCATCGCCATGCGCCGTGTATTGCGCGACCTGCCGCCACGCGGTGGTGCCCGGCATCGCCTGATGGTTCTGCACCAGCACCCCGTTCAGGAACGCGGTGACATAGGCCGGACGCAGCAGCGAACCGTCGGCGGCGAAACGCGGCCGTTCGAACACGATGTCATAGCTCTGCCACTCGCCCGGCGCCCGCGCCGCGTTCACCAGCGGCGGCTTGAAGCCATAGACCGCGCCGACCGTGCCATCGGCATAGGTCGGGTTCCGATAGCCATCGAGGATCTGCACCTCGTAACGCTGCATGAACCAGACGCCGCTGTTGCCGCGATCCTGCGACGTCCCGGTCGGCGGATTGGGGCTGCGAAACTCCAGATGCAGTTGCACATCGCCAAAGCTCTGCTTCGACACCAGCGCATTCTCGCCGCCGGCACTGGCGCGCGACGGGACGGTCATCGCGCCATCCCTGACCGGCCACGCCATGCGCTGCGGCGTCCATGCGTCGAGCGATCGCCCGTCGAACAGCACCACCGCGTCCGACGGCGCGCCGCCCGGCTGCTTGGCCGGCGTCACCACCACCGGCGCCGGCCGGTCGGCGTCATGGACCCGCCACTGGCCGCCGGGCAGCATCGGCGTGTCCCTGAACCCCGGCTTCTCCTGCGCCGAACCCGATGCCGAGAGCGTCATCAACGTCGCGCCCAGCGCGACCATCGTGCGAAGCGTCATCCCGCCTCCCCTGTTAAGCCTGATCGATCCGGCGATAGGCGGCGACCAGCGCCTCCTCGCCTGCGCGACCCTTGGCGGAATTGCCGTGTTCCATGCCGATCACCCCGGCATAGCGCCTGCCGCGCAGCCATTCGACGATCCGGGCATAGTTGATCTCGCCGGTCCCCGGCTCGTTCCGGCCGGGATTGTCGCCGAACTGGATATAGCCGATCTCGTCCCAGCAGGTGTCGAGCGTCGGGATCAGGTTCCCCGACTGGATCTGCTCGTGATACAGATCGGCAAGGATCTTCACCCCCGGGCTGTTCGCGCCCCGCGCCACCGCATAGCCCTGCGCGATGGTCCGCATATAGACGCCGGGGTGGTCGGTGCGGGTGTTGAGCGGTTCCATCACCATCGCGATGCCATGCGGTGCGACGATCTCGCCGGCGCGGCGCATCACGTCGATCACCCGCGCGGTCTGGATATCCACCGGAACCCTGGGGTCCATGAAGCCGGTGACGACGGTCATCCGGGTCGCCGACAGCCGCCGGGCGACGTCGATCGATGCGCGGATATCGGCAAGGAACGCCTCGCGTTCCGCCCCGTCACTGGCACCCAGCAGCGGGCGTGACTGCGCCCATTTCGGCATGGAGGCGACGAACACCCCCATCGTCATGCCCCGTTGCTGCAACGCCTTCGCCATCGCGGTCTGCTCGGCGACGCTGCGCTGGGCAGCCTCGTTGTCTTCCCACGCGGTGAACCCCTGGTCGGCGGCATAGGCGATCTGTTCGATCCGTCCGCCCCGGCTGGCGAAACTGCCCTCGTGCGGCGCGTATTGCAGCGAGAACCGTGCCGCATTCGATGGCGGCCGTTGTGCCGCGCCGACGCCGACGGCCAGCGTCGCCGCGGCGCCCCCCGCCATGACGGCGCGGCGCGACACTCCGGTCATTTGGCGGACGTGAGATAGGCGATGATCGCCGC
This sequence comes from Sphingomonas hengshuiensis, assembly GCA_003240755.1. GTDB lineage: Bacteria > Pseudomonadota > Alphaproteobacteria > Sphingomonadales > Sphingomonadaceae > Sphingomonas > Sphingomonas hengshuiensis_A. The sequence continues at coordinate 26,794 of QFNF01000015.1, forward strand.
GCGCTTGGCCGGATCGGGCGTCGCGATCGGCATGCGCGTGCCCGGCACCTTCTTGGTCGGGGCGGCGAGATATTCGTCGAGCGTCCTCGCGTCCCAGCGCAGCTTCGACGCCTTCATCGCCGGCGAATAGTTGAAGCCGGCAACCGACGCCGCCGGCCGGCCGACCACGCCGTTCAGGTTGGGGCCGATGCCGTTGCGCCCGCCCTTGTTGACGGTGTGGCACGCCTTGCACGCATTGAACGCGGGCGGCGCCGGGGTCTGCGCGGTGGTGGGGGTAGCGGTGGCGAGCAGCGCGACGGTCGCGCTCGCTCCGGCGATGGCGATGCCCATCATCAGCTTCATCGATACTCTCCTGCAAAACGACCCGAAACCGGGGTCCATTTGTCGTCACCGGCGGCGTTGGCGATCATCGCCTCGATGAACGCCATCGTCCGCAATCCGTCGGCAAGGCCCGGTACGAACCGGTCGGCCCTGCCGTGCAACTGCGCGGCAAACCCCTGATACAGGTTGGCGAACGCCTCGATATAGCCCTCCGGATGTCCTGACGGCGTACGCAGCAGCGCCTGCGTCGACGGGGCCAGCCCCGGCCCACCGGCGCGCACCACCTCGACCGGCCGGTCGAGCCAGCGCAGCGTCAGCGTGTTCGGCTCCATCTGCGCCCATTCCAGCGTACCATGCTCGCCCGACACGCGTATCTTGAGGCCATTTTCCTCGCCCGCCGCGACCTGCGTCGCCTTCAGCATGCCGCGCGCGCCGCCCTCGAAGCGCAGCAGCGCGCCGACATCGTCGTCCAGCCGCCGTCCGGGCACATGTATGCTCAGGTCGGCGCAGACCGATTCGACCCGCACGCCCGACACATGCTCGGCCAGATGAAAGGCGTGCGTCCCGATATCGCCCAGGCACCCGCCCATTCCCGCCTTTGCCGGATCGGTGCGCCATGCCGCCTGCTTGTTGCCCTCGCCATCGATCGGCCGGCTCAGCCAGCCCTGCAGATACTCGACCTGCACGAGCCGGACCTTCCCCAGATCGCCGCGATTCACCCGGAGGCGCGCCTCCTCGACCAGCGGATAGCCGCTATAGGTGAAGGCCAGCGCGAATTTCGCCCCGCCGCGCTGCGCCGCTTCGGCGATTGCCCGCGCCTCCGCCGAATCCATCGCCATCGGCTTTTCGCAAAAGACGTGGATGCCCGCTTCCAGCGCAGCGATCGCCATCGGCGCATGGAGGTGGTTGGGCGTCACGATCGCCAGGGCGTCGATCCGCTCACCCTCCGGCAACGCCCGTTCGGCCGCGATCAACGCCTCGACCGTCGGATAGACCCGCGCGGGGTCGAGGCCCAGCGCCGCGCCGCTGCGGTCGTTGCGCGCGCCGTCGCTGCTGAACGTCCCCGCGACCAGCCGCCAGTCGCCGTCGAGCGCCGCCGCCTTGCGGTGGATCGCGCCGATGAACGCACCCTCGCCCCCGCCGGCCATTGCCAGCCTCAACGGTTCGTGCCGCGTGGTCATTCCGCCGACAGCCCCATCAACCGCCGGATCGCCGCGCGGTCGACGCCGCTCGCCGCGAAATCGTCGAACGGCCGCTCGGTCAGGCGGATCATGTGCGCCTCGATGAACGGCGCCCCCTCGGCGGCGCCATCGTCCGAATTCTTGAGCGCGCATTCCCATTCCAGCACCGCCCAGCCATCATAGCCATATTGCGCCATGCGGCTGAACACGCCCGAAAAATCGACCTGCCCGTCGCCCAGCGAGCGGAACCGCCCGGCGCGGTCGGCCCAGTCCTGATAACCGCCATAGACGCCCGACCGCCCCGTCGGATTGAACTCGGCATCCTTTACGTGGAAGCACGCAATCCGGTCGTGGTAGCGATCGATGAAGTCGAGATAGTCGAGCTGCTGCAACACATAATGCGACGGGTCGAACAGCAGCCGCGCGGCGTTGTGGCCCTGCACCGCCTCCAGGAACCGCTCCCATGTCGCACCGTCGTGCAGGTCCTCGCCGGCATGGACCTCGAACGCACAGTGCACGCCATGGTCCTCGAACACGTCGAGGATCGGGGTCCAGCGCCGCGCCAGCTCGGCAAAGGCTTCCTCGACCAGCCCGGCGGGCCGCTGCGGCCACGGATAGACATAGGGCCATGCCAGCGCCCCGGAAAACGTCGCATGCGCTGTCAGACCCAGGTTCGCGCTGGCCTTTGCCGCCATCTTGACCTGCTCGACCGCCCATAGCTGCCGTTCGGCCGGCTTGCCATGTACCTCGCGCGGCGCGAACCCGTCGAACAGCGTGTCATAGGCCGGGTGGACTGCGACCAGTTGCCCCTGCAAATGGGTCGACAGCTCCGTCACCGCGATGCCGTGCGCTGCCAGCTTGCCGCTCAGCTCGTCGCAATAATCCCGGCTCTCCGATGCGGTCTTCAGGTCGATCAACCGGCTGTCGCACGGGATCTGCACCCCGACATAGCCCAGACCCGCCGCCCATTCGGCCATGTTCTCAAGGGTGTCGAACGGCGCCGTATCCCCCAGGAACTGCGCCAGGAAAATGCCCGGCCCCTTCATTCCCGTCATGCCAGCGTCTCCTTGCGGCGATCGTCGCGGAAGGTGAATTGGAACAGCAGCGCGATCGCGGCGGCGGCGATGGCGGGATAGACCCACATCCCCTGCCAGTCGGCGATCGTCGGATTGGCGGGCAGTTGCGCATAGAGCAGCGCGCCGATCTGCGAACCGAGCAGCATCCCGACGCCATAGGTGAACAGCGTCAGCATCCCCTGCGCCTGCGCGTTCACGCCCCTGGGCGTGGCGATGGTGCCGACATAGATCGCACCCGCCACGAAGAAGAAGTCGTAGCAGACGCCGTGCAGCGCGACGCCCAGATAGACCGCCCACAATCCCGATCCGCCGTCGCCGATCGCGAACAGCGCATAGCGCAGCGCCCATGCCGCCATGCCGACCAGCAGCAGCGGCTTCACGCCGAACCGGCGATAGAGCCACGGCATCGAGAACATGAAGACCAGTTCGGACATCTGCCCGATCGCCAGCGTGCCGCCGACATTCTCGATCCCCGCCGCACCGACATAGGGCGAGGCATAGGCGTAATACATCGCCAGCGGGATCGAGATCAGCGTGGCACAGGCGATGAAGATCAGGAACGACGTCTGGCGCATCAGGCCGAACGCCTCGACGCAAAAGACCTGCGCCAGCGCGCTGCCGCCCTGCGGCCGATCCGCCTCGACCGCGGGCAGCGTGACGCTGTAGAGCCCGAGCGCGATCGACACGACCGCCGCCACGGTGAATATCTGCGGGCTGGCCGACAGCCCGGCCCAGCCGATGATGAGGCCGGACGCGATCCAGCCGATCGTGCCGAACGCCCGCACGAACGGGAAATTGTCGGTGCGCTCGCCGAAGCTCTTGAGCGCGATCGTGTTCGCAAGGCCCACGGTCGGCATGTAGAGGATCATGTACCCGAGCAGCAGCCACACGAACGTGCCGCCGCGCTCCGGCGTGATGAGCGACGGCATCAGGAACAGCAGGACGCCGCCGACCAGATGCAGGATCACCATCAGCATCCGGGGCGCGACATAGCGCGCCGCGACCATCCCCAGCAGCAGCGACCCGACGATCGATGCGATCGGCCCCATCGAAAAGGCGTTGCCGATCAGGTTGCCGATGCCGACCGTCTGCATGACGAGGCCGAGCGTCACCTGCCACGCGCCCCAGATGAAAAACTGCATGAACATCAACGCGCTCAGCCGGGCGGTCATCCCGCCTTCGACCGACGCACGGCTGCGACGCCCAACATCCTCCGCCATGGCCATGCGCCATCCCCTCCGCGGTTTTGTCTGCTAAATCGTCGCAAAGGCTAGGTAGGTATGACAGCGCTGTAAAGGCCGGATGTAACCGTCTTCATGGATTGGCGGCTCTGCGGATACGGCGGTCCGGCGGCCTCCGGATGCACGACCGGCCAATGCCGGAAACGCCGTCCCGGCAGCGGTTGGGGCGACGGGGATCGCCGTCCTATTCGTCCAGCCCGCTGAACCCGCCGCCGGCATAATCGCTGAACTTGGTGATCTGCGGCTCGAACTTCAGCGTGACCTTGCCCGTCGCGCCGTGGCGCTGCTTGGCGATGATGAGCTCGGCAAGGCCATACACCCGTTCCATATCCATCGCCCATTTCGCATGATCTTCAAAAACCCGCGCATCGTCGCCGTCGCGCGGGCGCTTGGGCTCCTTCGCCGCGACGTAATAATCCTCGCGGTACACGAACCATACCATGTCGGCGTCCTGCTCGATCGATCCCGATTCGCGCAGGTCGGACAGTTGGGGACGCTTGTCCTCGCGCTGCTCGACGGCGCGCGAGAGCTGCGACAGCGCCATCACCGGCACGCCGATATCCTTGGCCAGCGTCTTCAATCCGCGCGAAATCTCCGAGATTTCCTGGACGCGGTTGTCGCTGCCCTTGCCCGACCCCTGCAACAACTGGAGATAGTCGACGACCACCAGACCCAGCTCGCCGTCCAGCTTGCGCTGCAGCCGGCGGACGCGGGTGTGCAGGCCGGAAATGGAGAGGCCGGCGGTATCGTCGATGTAGAGCGGCAATTGCTCGAGATCGGCGGCGGCGTTGGCGAGGCGGGTAAAATCCTCCTTGCGGATCTTGCCCATGCGCAGCGCTTCGGAACTGATTTCCGCCTGTTCGGCCATGATACGGGTCGCAAGCTGGTCGGCGGACATTTCGAGGCTGAAGAACGCGACCTTCGCGCCGACCGACTTGCCCTTTTCCATCCCCGCGCGCTGGTCGTCCATATAGCGTTGCGCGGCGTTGAAGGCGATGTTGGTGGCGAGCGACGTCTTGCCCATGCCCGGACGTCCCGCCAGGATGATGAGGTCGCTATGGTGCATGCCGCCGATCCGGCCGTTGACCGAATCGAGGCCCGTCGTGACGCCCGACAGGCCGCCGCCCGAATTCATCGCACGTTCGGCCATGCGCACCGCCATCGTCGTCGCCTGCGCGAACGATTTGACCGCATTGGCCGAACTGCCCTCCGCCGCGACCTTGAACAGCGCTTCCTCCGCCGCCTCGATCTGCTTCTTGGGATCGACTTCGGTCGAGGTGTCGGTGGCGTTTTCCACCAGCGTGCGGCCGACCGTGATGAGCGCGCGCAACTGCGCCAGGTCATAGATCTGCTGCGCGAACTGGCGCGCGCCGATCAGGCTGGCATTGCTGCCGGTGATTTCGACCAGATACTGCGTACCGCCGCGCGTCGCGAGCAGTTCGTCGCCGTCGAACATCGGGCGCAGCGTCACCGGGCTGGCGATCATGCCGGTGCGGCGGACGTCGCGGATCCGTTCGAAGATGCGCGCATGGGCGGGGTCGTAGAAATGCTCGGCGTCCAGCCGCTCGACCATGTCGTCGGCCAGCCCGTTGTCGATCAGCATCGCGCCCAGCAGCGCCGCCTCCGCATCGACGTTATGCGGCACGCGCGGGGGTTGCGGGGGCGTCGCCCCGCCGATGCTGTGAACAGTGGCCATGCCCCCTTGTCCCAGACCTTGGCGCCGCGCTCAACCGCTTGACAGCGCATTTTGCGGTGGACGCCATGGCGCGAAGCGGCGACAGGGGGCCATGGCCGATCCCCGGATCATCGACGTGACCCTCGACGAACGCACCATTTTATGGCGCAGCGCCGATATCGAGCAGGAACGGCGCATCGCCGTCTTCGACCTGCTGGAAGCGAATCACTTCGCCCCGGCGCGCGAGACGCCCGACAATTATGGTGGTCCGTACCGCATCGCGCTGTCGGTGCCCGAAGGGCGTCTGGCGATCGAGATCGCGCGCGAGGACGGCACGCTGATCGAGACGCTGGTGCTGGGCATGGCGCGCCTGCGCCGCCCGATCCGCGACTATTTCGCGATCTGCGACAGCTATTACAAAGCCATCCGCCAGGCGACCCCGCACGAGATCGAGACGATCGACATGGCCAGGCGCGGCATCCACAACGAAGCGGCCGAGGCGCTGCGCGAACGGCTCGATGGCAAGGTCGCGATCGATTTCGACACCGCGCGCCGCCTGTTCACCCTGATCTGCGTGCTGCATATCAAGGGATGATGCGATCGCGACTGATCCTTGGCGCAGGCGTAGTGCTGGCGATCGCGGCGGTCGTCGCGTGGCGCTGGTCGCTCGGCTGGCATCCGTCGCCCACGCGATTCCCGGTACAGGGGCTGACGGTCGCCGCCGCCGACGGCCCGGTTGACTGGCCGATGGTGCGTGCGCGCGGCGCCGACTTCGCCTTCATCACGGCGTCCGACGGCACGGCGCGCGATCCGGCGTTCGAGGCGAACTGGAACGGCGCGCATGCCGCCGGGCTGCGCCATGGCGCGCTCCATGTCTTTTCGCTGTGCGAGCCGACCGCGGATCAGGTCACGGCCTATCTGACCACCGTGCCGCGCGCTGCCGATGCGCTGCCCGCCGCGCTGGCGCTCGACTTCACGCCGGGCTGCGACGCGCGGCCGACGCGTGCGCAGGTGCTGACCGCGATCCGCGGGTTCCTGGCGCCGGCCGAATATCATGACGGGCGGACGATGATGTTGCGCATTTCCCCGGCGTTCGAGGACGAGTATCGGGTGAGCGAGGCGATCGTCCGGCCGCTCTGGGCGACGCGGCGCTTCTTCGAACCCGATTATCTGGCGCGGCCGTGGCGATTGTGGCAGTCGAACCCGACGCGGCGCATCGAAGGCGTCGCGGACAGCGTCGCGTGGAGTGTAGCCGCCCAATGACCGATCCCGAAGCGTTGATCGACGCGGCCCGCCGCGCCGCCGCCCATGCCCATGCACCCTATTCGCGCTTTGCGGTCGGGGCGGCGCTGCTGCTGACCGACGGGTCGATCGTCACCGGCACCAATTTCGAAAATGCCAGCTACGGCCTGTCGCTATGCGCCGAAACCGTCGCCACCGCGACCGCCAACGCGTCGGGCCGGCTGGGCGACATCGTCGCGGTCGGCATCGTCGGCGGCCGGATGGGCGAGACGGACCTCGATCCGATCCGCCCCTGCGGTCGTTGCCGGCAGGTGCTGAACGAAGCCGCGCAGATCGGCGGCCGCGATCTGGCCGTCCACTGCTCGGGACTGGGCGGCGGGACCATCGAAACACATCGCCTGTCCGACCTGCTGCCGCACGCGTTCGGACCGGCCGACCTTGGCATTGGGGGACACGCATGAGCATCCTGTCGGACCACTGGATCCGCGAGCAGGCCCTCGCGACCGGCATGATCGAGCCGTTCGTGGAATCGCAGCGTCGCGAAGGCTGCATCAGCTACGGCCTGTCGTCCTATGGCTATGACGCGCGGGTGTCGGACGAGTTCAAGATTTTCACCAACGTCGATTCGGCGGTGGTCGACCCGAAGGACTTCGCGCAGAACAGCTTTGTCGATCGCAAGACCGACGTGTGCATCATCCCGCCCAACAGCTTCGCGCTGGCGCGCACCGTCGAATATTTCCGGGTGCCGCGCGACGTACTGGTCATCTGCCTCGGCAAGTCGACCTATGCGCGGTGCGGCATCATCGTGAACGTGACCCCGCTGGAGCCCGAATGGGAAGGCCATGTGACGCTGGAATTTTCCAACACCACGCCGTTGCCCGCGAAAATCTATGCCAACGAAGGCGCGTGCCAGTTCCTGTTCCTGAAGGGCGACCGCCCCTGCGGCACCAGCTATGCCGACCGTGCAGGCAAGTATATGGGGCAGCGTGGCGTGACGCTGCCACGGCTTTGACGACATGATCGGGCGTGACTGGACCAGACGCAGCGGCGTCGTTCGCGCCTCGGCGATGCTGCCGATCCTCGCGCTGTTCGCGCCGTCGCTGCCCATGCCGCTTGCGTTCGCGATCGGCGGCACGCTGATCCTGTGGATGGCGTTCGTCTGTGCGCGCGTGGCGATCAACGATCACCGCGCCGCGTCGGAAACCCCGCCGTTCCGGCCGTTCCGCCGCACGCGATAGGGTGGTGGCGGCGGGGCGATCGTCTCCGGCGCTTCCCATGGATGCCGCCCGCCGCGCCGGACCGTCGTCACCCGCCCGGTCGATAGCGTCACCGCCACTCCGCCGGTCCGCCGCAACAGGCTGCGGTCGAGCTTCAGCCAGCGCGGACGGCATCGGTCGGGCAGCCGCCGTTCGCTGACGACGATATCCGCCCGCGCACAGGCGGCGACCAGTTCGCCCCAGGGCACGGCATAGCCGCTGCGCGTTGCGAGGATCGTCCAGCGCCGCCCGCCCGCCGTGCGGATCGCGACGCACAGGTCAGGGCTGCACCGCGCGTTCGGTTGTTCGGACAGCGGCGGCAGGTCGCCGGTCACGCCCCCGCCCTCGCCCAGCGTCGACCGGACATAGTCGCCCGCCCGGTCGCGCAGGATCGCCATGCCGCCATCCCCGGTCGCCAGTGCCAGATGCCGGCCGTCGCCGGTCACGAGCAGGTCGGGTGCCGGCGTCGCCAACGCCCACACCGCCCCCGCCGCCAGCGGCACGATGCCCCAACGCCGCCACCGCGCGCGCCACAGCGCGATCCACAACCCGCCCATGACCATCGCCGCGAACGCCCCGTCGGGCATCGCCGGCAGCGCCGCCACCGATCCCGGCGCCGACGAAACGAGGTGCGCGATCCACAACAGCAGCGCCAGCGACCGCTCGACCGCCCACCATGCCGGCGCGCCCAGCCCGACCAGATCGAGCAGCAGTGCCAGCGCCTCCAGCGGCATGGTGACGAATGTCGTCAGCGGGATCGCGACGATGTTCGCCAGTGCGCCATACAGCCCGGCCTTGTGGAAATGATACAGCCCGATCGGCATCAACGCCGCCTCGACCACCAGTCCGGTCAGCAGCAGCGAGGCGAGCCCGCGCAGCAACCGCCGCCACGCCGCCTCGTCGCGTGCCAGGAACCAGCGGCGCACACGCGGATGCTCGTGCAGGGCGACGATCGCCGTCACCGCGGCAAAGCTCAACTGAAAGCTCGGCCCGGCCAGCGATTCGGGCAGCACCAGCAGCACCAGCAACGCGCCGGTAGCGATCATCCGCAACGTGATCGCCTCGCGCCCCAGCGACAGCGCTGCCAGCACCAGCAACGCCGCGATGCACGACCGCACCGTGGGCACGTCCGCCCCCGACAACCAGGTGTAGCCGAGCGCCGCGACGGCCCCCGCGCCCGCAGCCACCACGGGCAGCCGTACGCGCAGCGCCAGCGGCGGGAACAGCGCCAGCAGCTTCAGCACCAGCGTCATGGTCGCCACGACCATGGCGGTCACGTGCAACCCGCTGATCGACAACAGATGCGCCAGCCCCGACCGCCGCATCGCCTCGGCATCGGCCTCGTCGATCGCACCACGGTCGCCGGTGACGAATGCTGCGGCGATCCCGCCCGCGCTGCCATCGACCCGGCCGACAATATGGCCGGTAAGCGACGCGCGCAGCCCGGCATTGCCGGGATCGCCCGGCGCGACCACCCGGATCGGCGCAAATCCGCGCCCGGTCGCGCCGATCCCCTGAAACCACGCGGTCCGCGCAAAGTCATAGGCCCCCGGCAACGCGGCGGACGGCGGCGGCATCAGCCGCGCACGCAGCGATATCCGACTGCCGGCAACGATGCCCGCCGGCACGTCCCGCGCGGCGACATTCACCCGCACCCGCGGCGGCAGGGCGCTCCCGCTTCCCGGCCTGAGCGTCAGCCGCACCAGCCCGCGCGCCGGCAACGGCTCGACCCGCTCGACCTCGCCGGTGAACGTCGCCACCACCGGCCGGGCCAGCACCGGCGCGGCGACCCGCTCCGCCCGCCACCACACCAGTGCGCAGCCGAGCATCGCCAGCGTGCCCGCCACGGCGATCGCCCGCGCCGTCCGCGTCCCCCACGGCAACACCATCCCCGCCAGCGCGACCGACAGCGCGACCATCAGGAACGCCGCCCATGCCCCCTGCCCCGGCAATCGGAACCATGCGGCGATGCCCAGCCCCAGCGCGACCGGCATCCACAGCGGCAATTGCCCCCGCTCCGCCTCGGCCAATGCCTCGAGCCGCCCAAGGAACCCGGACGGGGGGCGCACGGTTTGAAGCGTGCCGAGTGCCATGCTAGGGGCGGTCGCGGCTGCATTTGCCATAGTGTTTCACCCGATGTCTGGGAGCATCCGCGCTTGGGCGCAACCAATTCCGCGACGCCTGTCGTCACCCGTTTCGCGCCGTCGCCGACCGGCTTCCTCCATATCGGCGGCGCGCGCACCGCGTTGTTCAACTGGCTCTATGCCCGCCGCCACGGCGGCCGGTTCCTGCTGCGGATCGAGGATACCGATCGCGCGCGCTCGACCCAGCCGGCGATCGACGCGATCCTCGATGGCATGCGCTGGCTCGGCCTCGACTGGGACGGCGACGCCGTGTTCCAGTTCGCGCGCGCCGACCGCCATGCAGCCGTCGCCAACCAGTTGCTCGACGCGGGCCATGCCTATCGCTGCTATGCCAGCGCCGAGGAACTCGCCGCCCTTCGCGAGGAGCAGCGGGCGGCGGGCAGGCCGATCCGCTATGATGGCCGCTGGCGCGACCGCGCGCCCGGGGATGCGCCGGAGGGCGCGCCCTTCGTCGTCCGCCTGAAGGCACCGAAGGAAGGCACGGTCACGATCCCCGACCAGGTGCAGGGCGATGTCACCGTCGCCAATGCCGAACTGGACGATTTCGTCCTGCTGCGCTCCGACGGTACCCCCACCTACATGCTCGCGGTCGTCGTCGACGATCACGACATGGGCGTGACCCATGTCATCCGCGGCGACGACCACCTCAACAACGCCTTCCGCCAGCTCGCGCTGATCCGCGCGATGGACGCGGTCGAGGGCGGCTGGCCCGACCCGGTCTATGCCCATGTGCCGCTGATCCACGGCGCCGACGGTGCCAAGCTGTCGAAGCGTCACGGCGCGCTGGGCGTGGAGGCCTATCGCGACGACCTCGGCGTGCTGCCCGAAGCGCTCAACAACTATCTGCTGCGTCTGGGCTGGGGGCATGGCGATGAGGAGATCATCAGCCGCGAACGTGCCACGGAAGTCTTCGACCTGTCGGGCGTCGGCCGGTCGCCGTCGCGCTTCGACACCAGGAAGCTGCTGAACCTGAACGGCCATTACATCCGCGAAGCGGACGATGCGCGGCTGACCGATCTGGTCGCCCGGCGCCTGCCCGACGGGATCGACCGCGATCTGCTGCATCGCGCCATGCCGGTGCTGAAGGTTCGCGCCGCCGACATCAACGAACTCGCCGCCAACGCCGCCTTCTTCTTCCGGTCACGCCCGCTGACCATGGACGATGGCGCGACCGCGCTGCTGACCGCGGACGCTCGTGCGATTTTGTCGCAGTTGCACGCCAAGCTTGACGCACTCGCAGCATGGGATACGGAGACGATCGAAGCTGCGGTACGCGAAGTGGCGGAGGCGGCGGGGTTGAAGCTGGGTGCCGCCGCGCAACCGCTTCGCGCCGCGCTGACGGGCTCGCGCACCTCACCGGGTATCTTCGACGTGCTCGCCCTGCTGGGCCGCGACGAAAGCCTGGGCCGCATCAAAGACCAGATGGCCGCACCGGCCGCATAACGAGACAGGAGACGCCACATGGCCGATAACGCGAAACTGCAGGTTGCGGGCAAGGACGTCGAATTTCCGGTTCGATCGGGAACGATCGGTCCCGATGTCGTCGATATCCGCAAGCTGTATGCGCAGACGGGCAATTTCACCTACGATCCCGGCTTTACCTCGACCGCAAGCTGCGATTCGGCGCTGACCTATATCGATGGCGACGAGGGCGTGCTGCTGCACCGCGGCTATCCGATCGGGCAACTGGCCGAAGAGTCGAGCTTCATGGAGGTCGCCTATCTGCTGCTGAACGGCGAACTGCCGTCGGGCGGCGAACTGGACAAGTTCACCGGCACGATCACGCGCCACACCATGCTGCACGAACAGCTCGCCGGCTTCTATCGCGGCTTCCGGCGCGATGCGCACCCGATGGCGGTGATGTGCGGTGTCGTCGGCGCGCTGTCGGCCTTCTACCACGACTCGACCGACATCACCGATCCGCACCAGCGGATGGTCGCCAGCCACCGGCTGATCGCCAAGATGCCGACGATCGCGGCCATGGCGTACAAGTACAGCGTGGGCCAGCCGTTCATCTATCCGAAGAACGACCTGAGCTACACCGGCAACTTCCTGCGCATGACCTTCGGCGTGCCCGCCGAGGAATATGAGGTGAACCCGGTCGTCGAAAAGGCGCTGGACCGCATCTTCATCCTGCATGCCGACCATGAACAGAACGCGTCGACCTCGACCGTGCGCCTTGCCGGTTCGTCGGGGGCCAATCCGTTCGCGTGCATCGCGGCGGGCATCGCCTGCCTGTGGGGTCCGGCGCATGGCGGCGCGAACGAAGCCGCGCTCAACATGCTGCGCGAGATCGGCACCCCCGACCGCATCCCGGAATATATCGCCCGCGCCAAGAACAAGGACGATCCGTTCCGCCTGATGGGCTTTGGCCATCGCGTGTACAAGAACTACGACCCGCGCGCGACCGTCATGCAGAAGACGGTGCGCGAGGTGTTCGACTCGCTCGGCGTCAACGACCCCGTGTTCGAAACCGCGCTGCAGCTCGAGGAAATCGCCCTCAACGACGATTATTTCCGGGAAAAGAAGCTGTTCCCGAACGTCGATTTCTATTCGGGCGTCATCCTGTCGGCGATCGGTTTCCCGACCACCATGTTCACCGCGCTGTTCGCCCTTGCCCGCACCGTCGGCTGGGTCGCGCAGTGGAACGAGATGATCTCGGACCCCGAGCAGAAGATCGGTCGCCCGCGCCAGCTCTACACCGGGCCGACGCAGCGCGACTATCTGCCGGTGGGCAAGCGCTGACATGCGCATCGTCCGGCGCGCGCTCACGATCGTTGGCGCGATCCTCGCATGCGTCGGACTGTTCTGGCTGGGCCAGGGGATGGGGATCATCCGCTGGCCCGCCGGTTCCTTCATGGTCGACCAGTATCTCTGGGTCGTCAGCGGATCGGTGATCGCCGCCCTTGGCCTGTTGCTGGTCCTGATCGCACGTCGCCTGCCACGCCGCTGATCCGATTGCGGCACCCCGGGTTGCGACGGCGGCGCCCCGAACACGATATCGGGCCCGTCCTGCCAACCGGACTCCTGTCCCGCGCACCAGCACCCTCTCCCTTCGTGTCGCCGCCCGACCCGATGACGGATGGTCGCTCAAGGCTTCCGCAAATCATGGAAAGCAGCTAGGCGAGCGGATGACCACCGCCCCGCCCCCTACCCGGTCGCAGCGCCTGAAGGCGGCGACGGCCGCGATCCACGACCGGCTCGACGCGCGCATCATCGCGCTCGATCCGTTCGCGTCGCGGGAACGCTATGTCCGCTTCCTGCGTGCGCAGCAGGCGTTCCACGACACGCTTGCCCCGCTCTATGCCGCGCCCTCGCTCCGCGCCGAACTTCCCGATCTCGCCGAGCGCGATCGGTCGACGGCGATCGCCGCCGACCTCGCCGATATCGCGCTGCCGCCGCCCGCTATGCCCGACCTGCCGCCGGTCGAGCATGTCGACATGTCGACGTCGCTCGGATGGCTCTATGTCGCCGAAGGATCGTCGCTCGGCGCGGCGTTCCTGCTGAAGGCGGCACGGACGATCGGACTGGATGTCGATCACGGCGCGCGCCATCTGGCGGGGCATCCCGACGGCCGTGCGGTACATTGGCGGCGCTTCACCGCGCGGGTCGATGCGATCGACATGACCGCGGCACAGGAGGAACGGATGTTCGCCGCCGCCCGCGACGCCTTTGCCCGGTTCCGCGATCTGACCGAAGCGGCATTCGCGCCGCAAGGCTGATCGGCTGACCCGGTACGCGGCGCGCCTAGAACCGCCCCGGCAGCAACAGCACGAACCGCGCGCCCTGTCCCGGCGCACTGTCGACCAGCAGATCGCCGTGCATCGCCCGCGCCAGCCGGCGCGCGATATACAGGCCCAGCCCGCTGCCCCCCGCCTCGGTCGGGTCGACCCGGCCGAATTTCGCGAAGATGCGCTCCTGGTCCGCCACAGCGATGCCCTTGCCCTGATCGGCGACGATCACCGCGGCGTCGTCTCCGTCGCGCTCCATCCGGATCCACACCGTGCCGCCCGGCGGCGAATAGCGCACCGCGTTGCCGATCAGGTTGACTAGTATCTGCAGCACCCGGCGGAACTCGCCGCTGGCGGGCAGGCTGTCGTCGAACGACGGACGGTCGATCCGCACATCGCCCTGCGCCGCGCGCACGGCCAGCAGACCCGCCGCCCGGCGCGCCACATCGGCAAGGTCGAGCTCCTCGACCGTCACCTCGAAATCGGCACGCTCGATCGCCGACAGATCCTCCAGATCGTCGACCAGCCCCAGCAGATGCCGGCCGGCGCTCGCGATATCGGCGGCATAGGCGACGTAATCGTCGCGCAGCGGCCCTTCGGTCTGGGCCGACATGCTGTCGGCATTGGCGATGATCCGCCCCAGCGGATCGCGCAGCGCGCGACCGATACGGCGGCTGAACCCGTCGGGCAGGTCGGTCGACGCCTCCTCGACAGCAGCAGCCGCCGCCGGTCCGTCGCGCAGGCTGTGCGCGGCGCCGTCGAACCCCGCGAACTGCCCCTGCGCGTCGATGCGCGGAACGGCAGACAGGCGGACGCGATGCGCCGTTCCACGAATCGCCGCCTCCTGCCCGTCGAACCACGCCTGCGCCGCCAGCGCGCTCAGGATCGGGAAGCCGCCATCGCCATCGTCGTTCAGCACGAACAGCCGCGTGATCGGCTGTCCCAGCACCGCCTGCGGATCGAAGCCGAAGCGTGGCCCGGCATGGTCCGACACCTGCGTCAGGTGCAGCGCGGCGTCGGTCGTCCACAACCAGTCGGCATCGGCACGCAGGAAATCGGCCTCGCGCCGCGACAGCGGTTCGGCCTCCCACGGTGCCCCCGCCTGCCACCCGCCGACCTCCAGCCGGATGCCGAGTTCGTCGGGCTCGGCACGCACGCTCAGCGCGATGTCGTCCTCGCCATCGGCGGCTACGATCGACCGGCTCAGCGCGATGTTCAGCCGCTGCACCAGCCGCACCAGCGCCGCGATCTGCGGCACGGCGACCGGCTGTCCCGGCGCACCGCCCGCGCGACGGTTCAGCTCGGCCAGACGCGGTTCGGCGTCCAGCAGCAGTCCGTCCGCCGACAATCGCCCGATCGCGGGCGGGCTTCCCGGCCGGTGATCGTTCACTGCGCCAACCCGAGCGCCAGCATCGCGGCGTGATAATCGGCGTCGAGCGCCATCGGCGCCAGCGCGACGCGTGCGGCCGCGGGCGTCACCTCCATGATGCTGTCGATCCGGTCGGCGAACCCCTCGACGTCGCGCACCGGTTCGGCCTCGGCTAGGGCGAAGCCGATCCGCGCGATCGTGGCGCGATCGACCGCCAGCGCACGCAGCACGACCCATAGCCGCGCGCCATCGGGATCGATCACCAGGTCGCGGACCCGTTCGAACGCCAGCCCGCTGGCGCGCGCCACGATCGCGGCGAACAACACCAGCCGCCCGTCGCCGATCGCCTCGGCCAGAAGTGCCGGCACCTCGTCGCCCTGCGGCTCGACCGCCTGGGCCAGCCGCATCGCCGCGACCTCCAGCGGCACCAGTTCGCCCTGCGCATCGACCGCGCGCCTGACCGATTCGGCCAGCGCCGCATCCAGCGCGGCGATCCGGTCGCCCGCGCCCGCCATCTCGCGCAGCGCCGCCGCGACCCACCATGCGATCCGCGCATGATGCGGCCGGATCAGGTCGACCGCCCCCGGCACCGCCTCCCCCACGCTGCCGCGCCGTGCCTGCGCCGCCAGCATCGCGATCGCCGCCGCGGCGACCAGCCGGTCGCTGGCCTGCGCCAGCCGCGCGACCATCGTCGGCCCGTCGTTCCCCGGCAGCACCATCACCGGCAGCGCGCGGGCCAGCGCGTCCATCCGCACGCGCGCATATAATTCGCCGAACAGCGCCGGTTCGCGGAACAGGCCCGCGCGCACGACCCGGTCGAACGGCGATCCGGCCGTGCGCAGCCCCTGCGCCAGCGCCGGCTCCCCGCGCGATCCGAGCAGCCGCGCGGCATGGTCGCGTATCCCGGCATCGACCCCGGCGACGGTCGCGCGCATCGTCGCGTCGAGCGCGGCGGCGGTGCGATCGTCGATCCGCGCATCATCGGGGATGTGGAAATGATCCGCCGCCGCGCGCAGGCGACGATGCCCGGCCCGTTCGGCCGCCGCGACATGGTCGAGCAGCAGCAGGGCGGAGGCATCGGCTTCGCGGGGATCGACCGGATCGACTGACATGGTTCTGGCTTTAACCTTACCCGGTTAAGGCGATACTAAGCCTCTCGCCGCAGGATTTCGATGGCATGGACCAGCGTCGCGCCGGCGTGAAGCGCAACCAGCGCGAGCCCGACCGTCGACGTTCCGGCCAGCGCGAACGGCGCCAGCAGGACCGGCGCCGTCGCCGGACTCGCCGCCCATGGCGGGCGCACCGCCGGCAGCCGCCGCGCAAGGATCGTCGCCGCCACGCCGACGACCGCCAGCACGCCCGCCGTCCCGGTCTGCACGATCAGCGACTGGACCAGCCCGATGCCCAGCACCCCGGCGACGCCCAGTATCTCCAGCCCGCGTTCCTGCCACGCGGCATGATCGTCCTCGCCGCGCAGCCATCCCAGCAGCGATCCCGCCGACAGGATCACCATCGACAGGAACAGCAGCACGGTCGCCGCACCCGCTCCCCAGAATGCGATCGCCGCCAGTCCGGCGACCCCCAATGCGCCCCCCGCGGCGCCGATCGCCACATCGGGCACCTTGCGCCGCACCAGCAGCGGCAGCAGCAGCCGCGCGACCGGGGTGAAGACATAGCGATCGATCCACCCGGTGCGCTGTTCGGCCAGCGACGCCAGCACGTCCTTGCTGCGCACCTCCAGCGTGCCGGCATCGCGCTCCACGCCATGGCCCGACCGCGCGGCCTTGGCCGGCAACAGGACATGCGCGGCGCGCGCCTGCGTCGCGACGCGCAGCAGCGTCGACTGGAAATCATATTCGGGCGGCAGGCGCGCGGCATCGTCCAGCCGGGCGATCGACAGCGTGGCGACGCCGGCCCAGCAATGGTCGGCATCGACCCGTTCGACCGCGGTCGCATCGCCGTTGGGAGTGACCAGCAGCGTGTCGGCCGGCTCCAATGCCATCCCCTCGACCACCGCATCGGTCGTGACCAGCCCGTCGGCCAGCGCGACGATGGTGGCCAGCGGATGCGCCTTCGCCTTCGCCTCGTCGGCGGTGCGAACGATATCGACCGTGATGCCGCGCCGCCCGATCCGGTTGACCGCCGCCGCCAGCGAGGGCGTCACCCGCCCGACCGCGACCAGCACCTGTCCCGCCCCGGCGGCGAGCAGCAGCCGCGCCTGATATTCGATCAGGGTCATGCCGCCAAAGGGCAGGGTGGCCGCCAGCACGCCGGGCTGGTGCTCGGCTTCCTCGGTCGCGAAAATAAGGCCGGTCAGCATCGCCGAGCGGTTAGGCGCTGGCGACGCGAAGCGCCAGTCCCGTGCGCTGCGTCCGATACAGCGTCCCGCCGGTCAGCGGCGCCGCCACCCCGGTCGTTCCCGGAAAGGTGATCGGCAGCCCCTTCAGCGACCGGATCGCGAGATAGGCGAAGCCCTCCGCCTCCAGCGCGTCGCCGTCCCACCCGATCGCGTCGCTGGGTTCGGCGGCCAGCCCGGTCCGCTCGGCGATCATCGCCAGCATTACCGGATTATGCCGCCCCCCGCCGCCGACCAGCAGCCGTCTGGGGCGCATCGGCAACCGGTCGATCGCCTCCGCCACGCACGCGGCGGTGAACGCGGTCAGCGTCGCCGCGCCGTCCGCCGCCGACAGCCCGCGCGCCGGCTGGATGGTGAAGTCGTGCCGGTCGAGCGACTTGGGATGCGGCAGGTCGAAGAACGGATGGTCGAGCATCGCGCCCAGCACCGCGGAATCGACCTGCCCCGACCCGGCCAGCGCCCCGCCCGCGTCATAGCGCGCGCCGCTTTCCGCCTCGACCCAGCTATCGACCAGCCCGTTGGCCGGGCCGGTATCGAACGCGATCAGCTCGTCGCCCTCGCCGACATAGGTGATGTTGCCGACCCCGCCGAGGTTCAGTACCGCGACCGGCTTCTCCATCCCCGCCGCGCGTGCGGCATGATAGGCCGGCAGCAGCGGCGCGCCCTGTCCGCCCGCCTTCACATCGTCGATGCGCAGGTCGGCGACGACATCGATCCCCGTGGCCGCCGCCAGCGCCGCGCCGTCGCCCAACTGCCACGTCCACCCCTTGTCCGGCCGATGCGCCACCGTCTGTCCGTGGAAGCCGACGACATCGACCGCCCGCGCCTCGACCCCGGCCTTGTCCAGCAGCGTCGCGACCGCCGCGGCATGGGTCCGCGTCAGCAGTTCCTCGGCCCGGGCGATCAGCGGATGCTCCCCCGGATCGTCGAGCAGCAGCGCCAGTTCGGTCGCGGCCGCCAGGATCGCGCGATCCTCGTCGGTATAGGGCGTGCCGACGAACGCGATCGGCCGCACGTCGCCCTCGCCATCGCTGTCGATCAGCGCGGCATCGATGCCGTCGAGCGAGGTTCCAGACATCAGGCCGATCGCAAGCATGGGGCAACTCCGGGCGCGTTAACCGCCCCTAGTATCGCGCACTGCCGCACGAAGTCGAGATACATGGACTTTCGTACGATCGGGGCGGTAAGGGAGCGCGCATGGCCTACACCTCCGACCTGCTCAACACCCTGTCCGACCGGGGCTATATCCACCAGCTCACCGATGCCGCCGGGCTCGACGCGCTGGCCGCCAGGCAGGTCGTACCGGGCTATATCGGGTTCGATCCCACCGCGCCCTCGCTGCATGTCGGCAGCCTGGTACAGATCATGCTGCTGCGCCGGATGCAGCAGACCGGGCACAAGCCGATCGTGCTGATGGGCGGCGGCACCGGCAAGATCGGCGACCCCAGCTTCAAGGACGAGGCGCGCAAGCTGCTGGCCGAGGACGGCATCGCCAGCAACGTCGCGTCGATCAGGCGTATCTTCGAACGCTTCCTGACGTTCGGCGACGGGCCGTCGGACGCGATGATGGTCGACAATGCCGACTGGCTCGACGCCCTCGAATATATCCCGTTCCTGCGCGAGGTCGGGCAGCATTTCAGCGTCAACCGCATGCTGTCGTTCGATTCGGTCAGGCTGCGGCTCGACCGCGAACAGTCGCTGTCGTTCCTCGAATTCAACTACATGATCCTGCAGGCGTACGATTTCCGCGAATTGTCGCAGCGCCATGGATGCCGCCTGCAGATGGGCGGCAGCGACCAATGGGGCAATATCGTCAACGGCATCGAACTGGCCCGCCGCATGGACGGGACCGAAGTCTTCGGCGTCACCACCCCGCTCATCACCACGGCGGACGGCGGCAAGATGGGCAAGACCATGTCGGGCGCGGTGTGGTTGCACGAGGACCAGTTGCCGCATTTTGATTACTGGCAATTCTGGCGCAACACCGACGACCGCGACGTCGGCCGCTTCCTGCGCCTGTTCACCGACCTGCCCCTTGACGAGATCGCCCGGCTCGAGGCGCTGCAGGGTGCGGAGATCAACGAGGCGAAGAAGATCCTTGCCAACGAAGCGACCGCGATGTGCCGCGGTGCGGAGGCTGCCGCCGGTGCGTCCGAAACGGCGCGGCGCACCTTCGAGGAAGGATCGGCCGGCGACACGCTGCCGACCTTCGCCGTCGACGGCGCGATCAACGTCGTCGATGCGCTGGTGGCGCTCGGCCTCGCTGCTTCCAAGGGCGAGGCCCGCCGGCTCATCAAGGGCGGCGGCGCGCGCGTCGATGGCGAGAAGGTCGTCGACGAGGCACAGGTGATCGCGGTCGACGCGCCGGTGCGCGTGTCCTCGGGCAAGAAGCATCACGGCCTGCTGACGCCGGCTTCCTGAGTCTGGGTGAAATCCGTTCGTGCTGAGTAGGGGCTGAGCGAAGTCGAAGACCCGTATCGAAGCACTTGCCACGAACGGTCCTTCGATACGCCCCTTCGACAAGCTCAGTGGCTACTCAGGACGAACGGGTAAGTCTTCAGTCATCACGCTCTAGCCCACCCAACCGCTCGGTTCGAGCAGCTTCGAGCTTGTCGAGAAGCGTCCGTCGAGAACTCCCTGTTCGGGGCATCCCCTGCTCGACTACGGTTCCCGACAGGCTCGAACCTGCGCTCGAAGCAAATGGATGGGATGGGGTTGCGGAGGGCTCACCCCCGCCGCACCAGCACCGCCCCCACCAATACCAGCGCGACGCCCGCCAGCCGCATCCCGCTGATCGGCGCCTTCGGCAACCCGATCAGCCCGAACCGGTCGATCACCAGCGCCGCGACCAGTTGCGTCGCGATCATGATCGTCAGCATCGACGCGAGGCCCAGCCGCGGCGCGGCAAACGCCGCCGCCGTGACGAAGAACGCGCCATAGGCGCCGCCCACGAACATCCACGGCCGCGCCTCGCGCAACTGCGTGAGCGGGGTCCGGTCGGCAATCAGCCACACCCCCGTCAGGATCACCGTCCCCACCGCGAACGACACCAGCGCCGCCAGCATCACCGAACCGATACTCCGGCCAAGCGCCGCATTGGTCGGCGGCTGCACGGCAAGGCCGATGCCACCGAGCAGGGCGACGATGAGCGGGGCAAGGGCGTTCATGCATGCTGCGCTATCCGGTGTACGGTGCCCACGCAACCAACCCCCTCGTCATTCCGGCGAAAGCCGGAATCCATTGTGTCGGGTGTTCTCGATTTTCCGCGACGTCACCAAGTTCGTGGATTCCGGCCTGCGCCGGAATGACGAAGTGTATGTGGATGCCCCCCGCCCCTCCCCAACATCGTCATTCCCGCGAAGGCGGGAACCCATACACGCCAACCGTCCGGCTCCCTCCGCAACGTCAGCGCATAGGGACTCGCGCCTTCGCGGGAGTGACGAAAGACTCACCCCGACCGCAACCGCCCGACCCCGGCATCGCGCTCGAACAGGTACAGCGCCACCCGCGCCGCCTGCCCCCTTGGGCCTTCCAGCCCGCCATCCCGATCGACCAGCAACCGCGCATCGGCATTGGCGACCGGCAGCAGTTCGCCCAGCATCTCCGGCGTCGCCAGCCGGAACACCGCCTCCCCCGACTGCCGCGTGCCCAGCAATTCGCCCCCGCCGCGCAGCCGCAGATCCTCCTCGGCGATGCGGAACCCGTCGTTGCTCTCGCGCATCAGCGCAAGGCGCGCCCGCGACGTCTCCGACAGGCTGTTGCCGCGCAGCAGCAGGCACACCGACTTGCCGCCACCCCGGCCCACCCGCCCGCGCAACTGGTGCAACTGCGCCAGCCCGAACCGGTCCGCCGCCTCGATCACGATCAGCGTCGCGTTGGGTACGTCGACGCCGACCTCGATCACCGTCGTCGCCACCAGCACGCCCGCGCGGCCGGCGGAGAATTCGGCCATCACCGCGTCCTTCTCCAGCGGCTTCATCCGGCCATGGACCAGCGCCACCTTGTCGCCGAACCGCTGCCGCAGCGTTTCCGCCCGCGCCTCGGCGGCGGCAAGGTCCGACTTCTCGCTCTCCTCGACCAGCGGGCAGACCCAATAGGCCTGCTTCCCCGCCGACAGGTGCCGGGCAAGGCCATCGATCACTTCGCCGATCCGGTCCTCGGACACCACCCGCGTCTCGATCGGCTCACGCCCCGGCGGCATCTCGTCCAGCCGGCTGACGTCCATCTCGCCATATTGCGCCAGCGTCAGCGTGCGCGGGATCGGCGTCGCGGTCATCACCAGCAGGTGCGGGGGCCGTGCCGCCTTCGCCTGCAACATCATCCGCTGCGCGACGCCGAAGCGATGCTGTTCGTCGACCACCACCAGTCCCAGGTCGCGATAGCCGACCGCCTCCTGAAAGATCGCATGCGTGCCGACGAGGATGTCGATCGACCCGTCGGCCAGCCCCATCAGCACCCCCTCGCGCACCCGCCCCTTGTCGCGGCCGGTCAGCGCGGCGACGGTGACGCCGGTCCCCGCCAGTTGCCGCTGCAACGTGGCGACATGCTGCCGCGCGAGGATTTCGGTCGGCGCCAGCAACGCCCCCTGCGCGCCCCCCTCGACCGCGATCAGCAGCGCCATCAGCGCGACCAGCGTCTTGCCCGACCCGACATCGCCCTGCAGCAGCCGCAGCATCGGCTGGGTCTGCGCCATGTCCCCCTCGATCTCGCCGATCGTCCGCGTCTGCGCCCCCGTCGGCCGGTACGGCAGGTCCAGCTTCGCGCGCAGCCGCCCGTCGCCGCTCAGCGCCCGCCCCTTACGCGCCCGCGCTTCGCCGCGCACCAGCAACAGCGCGAGCTGGTTGGCGAAGATTTCGTCATAGGCCAGCCGCGCCCGCGCCTGCGCATCCGCCGGATCGGCATGGATACGCGCCAGCGCCTCCTTCCACGCCGGCCACTGGCGGGTGGCCAGCACGCTCGGCTCGATCCATTCGGGCAGTGCTGGCGCGCGCTCGATCGCCTGCGCCGCCAACTGCCCGACCCGGCGCGAGGTCAGCCCTTCGGACAGCGGATAGATCGCCTCCCGCTCTGGCAGCGAATCCGCTTCGTCGACGGGCAGCACATGGTCGGGATGGACCATCTGCAGTTCCTGGCCGTATGTCTCCAGCCTGCCCGATACCAGCCGCGTCTCGCCCAGCGGGAACAGCTTCTTCGCCCAGCCCGACGACCCGCCGAAATAGACGAGGCTGACGACGTTGCCCTGCGCATCCTGCGCCCGCACCCGCGTCGGCCCGCGCCCGGCGCTGACCCGGTAATCGGTCGCGGTCAGCGGGATGGCGATCACCCGCCCCGCATCCTGTTCCATCAGCTCGGTCCGCTTCGACCGGTCGACCCATCCGGTCGGCAGATGGAACGCGACGTCGACCACCCGCGACAGTTTCAGCCGCTCCAGCGGCCTGGCCAGCGCCGGCCCCACGCCTTTCAGCGCGGTCACTTCGGCAAACAGCGGGTTGAGCAGATCGGGACGCATGACTATCTGGTCCTATATCCGAACCGGCGGCCGCTGCCAGCGTCCGTCGGTCCATCGCCATTGGAGTCCCATGGACCGCGAAACCCGCCTCAAGCGCCTGAAATTCCGAAGCTGGCATCGCGGCACCCGCGAAGCCGACCTGATGATCGGCGGCTATTTCGACGCGCATTCCGCATCGTGGAGCGACGCCGACATGGACTGGTTCGAAACCTTCCTCGAGGAACAGGACGTCGACATCATGGCATGGGCGATGGGC
Source organism: Sphingomonas hengshuiensis (assembly GCA_003240755.1). GTDB lineage: Bacteria > Pseudomonadota > Alphaproteobacteria > Sphingomonadales > Sphingomonadaceae > Sphingomonas > Sphingomonas hengshuiensis_A. Next base: position 50,151 of record QFNF01000015.1, read on the forward strand.
GTGCAGCCCGCCCCGCCCCGGTTCGACCACCCCGTGCTGCACGCCATGCGGAAAATGGATTTCGTGCCGGTTTCGCGGTGATCTGAAATCTCCCTCTCTCCTTCGGGGAGAGCGTTGGGGAGAGGGGCAGCCACGAACGGCACCTATCACCCCCTCTCCCAACCCTCTCCCCCAAGGGGGAGAGGGCTATTAGGTACACAATGCCCGACCTCTCCAAGATCCTGTCCGCCCCCCGCTCCCTCACCCTCGCGGGGGTGCCGGCCGGCTTCCTCCCCGTCCTCCTCGCCGACCTCGCCCGCGGCGCAAAGGGCGACCTGATCTACATCGCCCCCGACGAAGCGGCGATGCGCGCCATCGCGACCACCGCGCCGTTCTTCGCCCCCGACCTGTCGGTGCTGCAATTCCCCGCCTGGGACTGCCTCCCCTACGACCGCGCCAGCCCGACGCTGCGGTCGATGGCCGAACGCCTGTCCGCGCTCCACGCGCTCCAGTCGAAGGCAAAGGGGCCGCGCCTGATCGTTACCACCGTCAACGCCGCGACCCAGCGCACGCTGACCCCGTTCCGCATCCGCCAGTTGGTCGCCCGCCTCGCGCCGGGCGAGCGCATCTCGCTGCCCCGCCTGTCCGCCCTCCTGCAAGCGAACGGATACAACCGCGTCGACACCGTCCATGACGCGGGCGAGTTCGCGGTGCGCGGCGGCCTCGTCGACCTGTGGCCCTCGGGGTCCGACGCCGGCCTGCGGCTCGACTTCTTCGGCGACGAGATCGAGACGGTCCGCACGTTCAGCCCGGAGGACCAGCGCACCACCGGCCGGGTCGACGGTTTCACCCTGCTCCCCGCCTCCGAAGCGCTGCTGGACGAGGAATCGATCAAGCGCTTCCGCACCCGCTACCGCGAGAAATTCGGCGCGACCGCGACCGGCGACCCGATCTATCAGGCGATCAGCGACGGTCGCCGCCTGTCGGGCATGGAACACTGGCTGCCGTTCTTCGAGGACCGGCTGGAGACGTTCTTCGATCATCTCTCCCCCGACGCGGTGATCGTGCGCGACGCCGGGGTCCCCGCCGCCGCCGAACAGCGTTTCGAATCGATCGCCGACTATCATACCAACCGCGTCCGCGCGCAGACCGCCGATCCGGGCAGCTACCGCCCGCTGCTGCCGAACGCGCTCTATCTGTCGGCCGACGAATGGGCGAACCGCCTGTCGGATACCGCCGCTCATCAGGTCACGTCGTTCCACGCCCCCGACAGCGCCACCTCGATCGATTTCGAGGTCGATGGCCCGCGCGACTTCACCCCCGAACGCACGCAACAGGCCAATATCTACGAAGCCGTCGTCGATCATATCGCGGCCTTGCGCAAACAGGGCCGCAAGCCGGTCCTCGCCAGCTATTCGGAGGGAGCGCGCGAATGGCTGATGGGGCTGCTCGCCGATCACGACCTGACCGGCGTGTCGACCGTCGAGACTTGGCAACAGGCGCTGGGCGGCGCGAAATCGACCGTCTCCTTCGTCGTCCTGCCGCTCGACCATGGCTTCACCAGCGCCGACGTCGCCGTCCTGACCGAACAGGACATGCTCGGCGACCGCCTCGTCCGCCGCGCCAGACGCCGCAAGAATACCGACGCCTTCCTGCAGGAACTCGCCACCCTCTCGCCCGGCGATCTGGTCGTCCATGCCGACCACGGCATCGGCCGCTATGTCGGGCTGACGCAGGTGCCTGTGGCGAAGGCCCCGCACGACTGCGTCGCGCTCGAATATGCCGGCGGCGACAAGCTCTATGTCCCGGTCGAGAATCTCGAGGTGCTGAGCCGCTACGGCGCGGGCGAGGAAGGCGCGTCGCTCGACCGCCTGGGCGGCGAGGCGTGGCAGCGCCGCAAGGCGCGGATGAAGGAGCGCATCCGCGAGATCGCGGGCGAACTGATCGCCACCGCCGCCAAACGCGCCATGCGCCCCGCCGACGTCGCCGAACCCGATGCCGGCGGCTATCCCGCCTTTGTCGACCGCTTTCCCTATCAGGAAACCGACGATCAGGAACGCGCCATCGCCGACGTGCTGGACGATCTGGGCGCGGGCAAGCCGATGGACCGGCTCGTCGTCGGCGATGTCGGCTTCGGCAAGACGGAGGTCGCGCTGCGCGCCGCCTTCGTCGCCGCCATGGCGGGGATGCAGGTCGCGATCGTCTGTCCGACCACCCTCCTCGCCCGCCAGCATTACAACAACTTCAAGGCCCGCTTCGAAGGCTTCCCGATCGAGGTCGGCCGCCTCTCCCGCCTCGTCACCGCGACCGAGGCGAAGAAGGTGCGCGACGGCCTTGCCGACGGCACCATCGACGTGGTGGTCGGCACCCATGCCGTGCTGTCGAAGCAGGTCGATTTCAAACGGCTCGGGCTGGTGATCGTCGATGAGGAACAGCGCTTCGGCGTGACCCACAAGGAACGGCTGAAGGCGATGAAGGCCGACGTCCACGTCCTGACGCTGACCGCCACCCCGATCCCGCGCACGCTGCAAATGGCGATGAGCGGCCTGCGCGAACTGTCGGTGATCCAGACCCCGCCGGTCGATCGCCTCGCGGTCAGAACCTATATCATGCCATGGGACCCGGTGGTGCTGCGCGAGGCGCTGCTGCGCGAACATTATCGCGGCGGCCAGGCCTATTTCGTCACGCCGCGTATCGCCGACCTGCCCGACATCGAAAAATTCCTGTCGGAGGACGTTCCCGAAATCCGCTACGTCGTCGCCCATGGGCAGATGGCGCCGACCGAGGTCGAGGAGCGCATGTCCGCCTTTTACGACAAGCGCTACGACCTGCTGGTATCGACCACCATCGTCGAATCCGGCCTCGACATACCGTCCGCCAACACGCTCATCATCAACCGCGCCGACAAGTTCGGTCTGGCGCAGCTCTACCAGCTCCGCGGCCGCGTCGGCCGGTCGAAGACCCGCGCCTATGCCTATATGACCACGCCGCCCGAACGGCTGGTCAGCGAGGCGGCGGAAAAGCGGCTGAAGGTCCTCTCCGACCTCGAATCGCTGGGCGCCGGGTTCCAGCTCGCCAGCCACGACCTCGACATTCGCGGTGCCGGCAACATGCTCGGCGACGAACAATCGGGCCATATCAAGGAAGTCGGCTTCGAACTCTACCAGTCGATGCTGGAGGAAGCGATCCTCGACGCCAAGGCCGGGGGTCTGCGCGACGACCGGCCAAAGGACTTCTCGCCCGCGATCACCGTCGACGCGCCGATCCTGATCCCGGAGGATTATGTCCCCGACCTCGACCTGCGCATGGGGCTGTACCGCCGCCTGAACGATGTCGAGGATCGCGCCGGCATCGACGCCTTCGCCACCGAACTGATCGATCGCTTCGGCAAGCTGCCGGTCGCGACCGCCAACCTGCTGCAACTGATCGAGGCGAAGCTGAACGCGAAAAAGGCGTGCGTCGCCAAGATCGACGTCGGCGCAAAGGGCGCGATCGTCAGCTTCCACGAGGACAGGTTCCCCAGCGTCGAAGGGCTGCTCGCCTATGTCGACAAGCTCGCCGGCACCGCGAAATTGCGCCCCGACATGAAGCTGGTCATCAGCCGCAGCTTCGGCGACCCGCAGGCCCGGCTGAACGCCGCGCTCCAGATTTCGCGGGGGCTGGCGAAAGCGGCGGGGTAATGGCCGCGCCCTATGCGTCGATCGCGCCGGACCGTGCCAGGACCTGGACGGCCTGCGCCGTGCTGCTGACGGACAGGCGATGGCGGATACGGCGCAGATGGTTTTCGACCGTACGCTCCGACAGGTTGAGCAATACCGCCACATCGGCCTGCCGGCGTCCCGAGGCGATCCAGCGGACGACCTCCAGTTCGCGGGCCGAAAGGTTCGGAACCTGGTGCGGCCCCGTCGAACCGGTCAGGCGCAGGGCGGAATGGAACGTCGCGGTCGCGATCGTCGACAGCGCAAGGCGCGCCTCGACGCTGCTGTCGATCGCCCTGCCGCCAAGGCTCATCGCGCCGATCAGGCCCGCATGGCCGAAAACGGGTACCTGCAACCCCTTGATACCCGGTCCGTTGGGGCGGGCGACGACCCGATAGGTTTCCTGCCCGCCTTCGCCCGTCTTTGCCCAGAAAAAGGCGCGGTCGGTTTCCAGCACGTGTCGATTGACCGGGCAACGCGCCAGATAGGTTTCGGGCGTGACCGGATCGCCGTTGCCGAACCAGTCGCCCTCCAGCCACAGGATCCGCTCGACGATCCCCCCGCCGGCCCGGGGCGCGGTGTAGAGGACGAACCGGTCATAGCCGAGCGGGTCGGCAAAGGTGCGGACGGCGTGGCGGACCACGTCCATGTCGTCGCCCCGCTCGATCGCGGCGACCGTCGCGGCTGTCCGTGCCAACACCGACCCGTCCATGGTCAGCCGGTGGCCATTTCGGCAAGCAGGGTTTCGGCCGCCAGCTTGCCCAGATTGTTCGCGGCGAACGGGCTGGCCCCGGTCAACAGCTTGCGGTCCTTGTGGGTCGACTTGTCCGGATCGGTATTGGCGATCGTCACGCCCAGCGCCTTCAGCTTCTCGCCGAAATGCCACGTCAGATGACCCGGCATATAGCCGATCTCCGGCGTCATGCGGTCGGATGCGTCGGGGAAGGCGGTGATCTCGTACCCGGCAAAGGGGAAAGCCGCTCCATCGACTGCGGGCGTGCAGGCGAGCAGTGCGGCCGGGCCGTGGCAGATCGAGATGATGTGACGGTCCTGGTCCAGCGCCCAGCGCAGCACCGCGCCGACCTCGTCGCTGAAGGGCAGTCCGGCCAGCGGACCGTGCCCGCCGGGGACGAACACCGCGACATAGTCGCTGTCCGGGCCCAGCGCGCCGACGACGTCGGACAGCTTCAGCGGCTTCTGGAACTGTTCCAGATACGCCTGATGCAGGCCGGTGATCGCCTCGTCGTCCGTCGGCATCGCCCAGAACTCGAATTTCACCGGGTTGCCCGAAACGGTCGCGATGTCGAACTCGAACCCTGCCTTGTGCAGATGGTACATCGGCACCAGCGTCTCGACGGGATGGTTGCCGGTCGAAAACAGCGTACCATTCTCCATCTTGAGATAGCGTTCGTCGGTGCCGATCACCAGGATACGGCCGGTGCCGGTATAGGGCTGCGGGTAGTCGGCTCCCTCCAGATCGCTTTTCGCACTGGTGAACTGCGACAGCGAGAATTTGGACGGGAAAAAGGCGTTGAACTCCGCCTCGTCGGGCTGGGGCGCCTTGCTGATGGGAAGAATGCTCATCGTTGGTCTCCTTCGGACCCGAAGATAGGGATCGTCGGGCGGGTTGGAATGCGGGTTTTCCCTCAACCGGGCGGCAACGCCGGACGTCCGACACCCGATCCCGATCGACAACGCCGGCCGCGCGAACCGGCAACAGGATCGCCATGCCGTCCCTTCCTGCCGGCGCGGTACCTTGTGCGGCCCTTGATGGCTGCCCCCGGGGCAAACCCTAATAATTCAACTGCAACTGGGTGCGGATCACATCGCCCTCCGCCCGGCCCGTCCGCCGTTCGTCCGCTTCGGCGCGCTCCATCCGGGCATAGGCCAGAGTCAGCTCCAGCGCGGGCACCGGCTGGAACTCGATGCCCAGTTCGATCTCGTCGGTTTCCAGCCGGGGGGCGTTCACCGCCGCCTTCCACCCGCCGCGATAGGTCTGCCAGCGGGCATAGGGCATGAACGGCCCGACCGGCGAATCCTTGACCCGCGCCATCGCCTGGACATAGCCGCCGTGCAGCGGCTTCGTCGTGATCGCGCGCAGCGTCCGGTCATATTCCGGCCCCCGCCCCCAGTTCCACTCCGCCTGGAACCCGATCGGCGCGGGATACAGGATCGCGTGCAGCCCGATCCGCTCGTCGGTGAACGCCACGTCGCTCACCCCGCCGGTACGCACCTCGGGCTGCACGCGGTTGGTAAAGGCGCTGCCACCGACCTCCAGCACCCGGCCGCCGCCGATCTCGAACGGCCATGTCGCCAGCGCAACCGCCATCACCGCATCGTTCGCTTCCTCGCGGTTGACCCCCTGCCCGTTGTATATCCCGACCCCGAACGCGCCGTAATTGCCGAACAGCTTCTGCCCGTCCTCGGTCAGCCGCTCCCAGATGTCCTCGACATGGGCCGGCGTATAATAGGCGACGACGCCGATATCGCGCTCGCTCGGCACCCCGCTGTTGATCGCGTCGCTGCGATCGAGCGGTACCCGGTTCGACGACGACTGCATGTTCTCCCACCCGAACGGCACCTTCGACTGGCCGAACCGCAGGCGAAAGCGCTTGTCCGGATCGAGAAACGCGTCGAAATAGGCGTCGCGCAGTTGCAGGAACCCCTCGCGCCGCTCGCCGACCGACTGGCTCGTCACCGCCGTCGCGAAGTCGGGCTGGAGGTAGAAGGACACCCGCTCGCCCAGATCACCCTGCAGGATCAGGCGGATACGGCGAAAGGTGAAGCCGGTATCGTCGCCGATGCCGCTGTCGTGCACCGATCGCAGCCGGGCCTGTCCGGCAGGCGCGGTCCGATCGCCGCCGACGATCTCGTTCAGCCGCAACTGGGTATAGCCGCGCAGCCGGATACGGTCGTACCAGCGTTCGCGCCGGGGCGTCGCCGCCGCCGCGGCGACCTGAACCGGTGCGGTTGCGGGCGCGGTGGGCGCCGGCACTGCTGCAGATGGCGTCGGTACCGCGGCGACGACCGGCGGCTTCGCTGCGGCCTGCGCCGCCTTCATCTCGGCGATGACCGCCTTCAGTTCGTCGATCTGCCGCTGCAGCTCCTGCACCGTCTGCGCAGCGGCAGGCGGTGCGACCACGAACGACGCGGCGACCGCCGCGGGCAGGAAATGCTTCATGGACCCGCGCCATGCCGGTCGGCGATGGCGCGGGTCAAGCGGTCATTGTGACGCTTCGGTGACGCCTCAGATGTGGATCGCGCGACCGTATGCCGCCAGCACCGATTCGTGCATCGATTCGGAAATCGTCGGATGCGCGAACACCGTCTGGGTCAGTTCGGTCTCGGTCGTTTCCAACTGTCGGGCGACGACATAGCCCTGGATCATCTCGGTCACTTCCGCGCCGACCATGTGCGCGCCCAGCAACTCGCCGGTGTTGGCATCGAACACGGTCTTGACGAAACCCTCGGCCTCGCCCAGCGCGATCGCCTTGCCGTTGCCGATGAACGGGAACTTGCCGACCTTGACGCTGTAGCCCGCGTCCTTGGCCTTCGCCTCGGTATAGCCGACGCTCGCCACCTGCGGGCGGGCATAGGTGCAGCCCGGAATGTTGTTCTTGTCCATCGCGTGCGGATGGACGTCCTTGTTGCCCAGCGCCTGCGCGATCGCCTCGGCGGCGATCACGCCCTCGTGGCTTGCCTTGTGCGCCAGCCACGGCGCGCCGGTCACGTCGCCGATCGCCCAGATGCCATCGACATTGGTCCTGCCATAACCGTCGGTCTTTATGTGACCGCGCTCGGCTTCGATCTTCAGCGCTTCCAGTCCGATATTCTCGGTGTTCGGCACGATGCCGATCGCGACGATCGCATGGCTGAATTCGGCCTGTTCGATCTTGCCGTCCGGTCCCTTGATCGCGGCCTTGACGCCCGAACCGGTTGCCTCCAGCTTTTCGAGGCCCGACTTGGTCCTGATCGTCATGCCCTGCTTGGTCAGCGCCTTGTGCATGAACTCGCTGACCTCGGCGTCCTCGACCGGCATGATCCGGTCGAGCATCTCGACGATCGTCACCTCGGCGCCCATATCGTTGTAGAAGCTGGCGAACTCGACACCGATCGCGCCCGAACCGATGACCAGCAGCCGGGTCGGCATTTCGGGCGGCACCATCGCATGGCGATAGGTCCAGATCTTGGCGCCGTCGGCCTTGGCGAACGGCAGGTCGCGGGCGCGGGCGCCGGTCGCGATGATGATGTGCCTGGCTTCCAACTCGGTGGTCTTGTCGCCCTGCCTGACCGACAGCCTGCCCTTGGCCGTGATCGTGCCGACGCCCTCATGGACGGCGACCTTGTTCTTCTTCATCAGGCCCTTGACGCCGGCGTTCAACTGGCCCGCCACCTTGCGGCTGCGATCGACCACCTTGGCGAGGTCGAACGACGGCTTCTCGTTCGACAGGCCGTATTGCGCGGCGTGCATCATGTAGTGATAGATTTCCGCCGACCGCAGCAGCGCCTTGGTCGGGATACAGCCCCAGTTGAGGCAGATGCCGCCCAGCCGCTCGCGCTCGACGATCGCGACCTTCAGGCCCAGTTGGCTCGCGCGGATCGCCGCGACATAGCCGCCGGGGCCGGAACCGAGCACGATGAGGTCGTAGGTATCAGCCATCACTTTGCCTTTTCGCTCGCTGCTGCCCGGTCGAGCAGCTAAAATAATTGCAGCAGGATTGCGTCAGCCCGCGATCGCGCGCGGCCTGCGATCCTCGTCGATCGCCACGAACACGAAGCGCGCCTGCGTCACGCGGTTCACCGCCTCGCCGAAACGGTCGCGCCGCCATGCCTCGACCTCGATCGTCATCGACGTGCGGCCGACCTTCACGATATCGGTATAGACCGACACTTCGTCCCCGACCGCGACCGGTGCGTGGAACTGCATCGCATCGACCGCGATCGTCACCGCCCGCCCCTTGGCATGCCGCGCGGCGACCAGCCCGGCGGCCATGTCCATCTGCGACATGATCCATCCGCCGAAAATGTCGCCGTAAGGGTTGGTGTCCGCCGGCATCGCGGTGACGCGCAGCGCCGGCTGTCCCGGCGGCGGCGCGACGGCATCCTCAACGATCACCGGAAATCTCCCTTGCGCGTTCCTCGGCCATGGCGCGCTGGATCTGGCGCACGCCCAGCGCGACGACCACCGCCATTGCCACCCATGTCACCGTCCAGATGTCGCGCCGGCCCAGCGGATAGGACCATGCCGACAGCGACCCGATCGCCCACGCCGCCGCCACTCCGGCGACGAGGTGCACGATCTCGGTCAGCAGCCGGATGCGCATCTACGCGATCAGGCCGAGCGGCGACTCCACCAGCGCCTTGAACAGCTTGAGCATCTCCGCCCCGTCCGCACCATCGATCGCACGGTGGTCGAAGCTGCCGGTCGCGGTCATGACCGTCGCCACGCCCAGCGCGTCGTCGACGATGTACGGACGCTTCTCGCCGGCACCGACCGCCAGGATCATGCCCTGCGGCGGGTTGATGACCGCTTCGAACTGCTTGATGCCGAACATGCCCATGTTCGACAGCGACGCCGTACCGCCCTGATATTCCTCGGGCTTCAGCTTGTTCTCCTTGGCGCGGGCCGCCAGGTCCTTCATCTCGGTGCTGATCTTCGCCACGCCCTTGTTGGCGGCGTCGCGGATGATCGGGGTGATGAGCCCGGTCGGCGTCGACACCGCCACCGACACGTCGGCGCGGCCATACTGCACCATTTCGTTGCCGAGGAAGGTGACGTTGCACTTCGGGCTGTTCTCGAGCGCGACGCCCAGCGCCTTGATGAGCAGGTCGTTGACCGACAGCTTCACGCCCCGCGCGTCGAGCGACTTGTTGAGGTCGCCACGCAGCTTGAGCAGCGCATCCAGACGGATATCCACCGTCAGATAGATGTGCGGCACCTGCTGCTTCGATTCGGTCAGGCGGCGCGCGATCGTCTTGCGGATGTTCGACAGCTTCTCGACCGTGTGCGGGATCGAATCGTCGAACCATACCGCGGCGGGCTTGGGCGCTTCGGCGGCAGGGGCCGATGCGGCGGCCTGCGCAGCCGGGGCTGCGGCTTCGGCCCTGGGCGCACTTGCCTCGCCCGGCTTGGCATTCTCCACGTCCGCCTTGACGATACGGCCGTTCGGCCCGCTGCCGGCGATGCCCGACAGATCGATGCCCTTGTCGGCGGCGATGCGACGCGCCAGCGGGCTGGCCTTCACGCGGTCGCCATCGCCCTGTGCGGCAGCGGCACCGGCCGGGCGGCCGTGATCCGACGCACCGGCAGGCGCGGGAGCGGCTTCACCGCCGGTCTTGTTCGGATCGGTCGCGTCGGGCTTGCCCTTGAACTGGTCGTCGGCCGGTTCGGGCGTTTCCGCCTTGTTGGGTGCAGCGTCGATCGCCGACGCGTCCTCGCCCTCTTCGAGCAGGATCGCGATGACCGCGCCGACCTTCACATTGTCGGTGCCCTCGGCGACCAGCACCTTGCCGATCGTGCCTTCGTCAACGGCTTCGAACTCCATCGTCGCCTTGTCGGTTTCGATTTCCGCCATGATGTCGCCGGACTTGACGGTATCACCTTCCTTCACCAGCCATTTGGCCAGCGTCCCCTCTTCCAT
>QFNF01000053.1 GCA_003240755.1 Sphingomonas hengshuiensis
GGGTGATAGCATCGCCGCCATGCCGATCTACACCCTTGCCGACGCCGTGCCCGACCTCCATCCGGACGGCTGGGTCGCGCCTTCGGCCGATCTGATCGGCGCGGTGCGGCTGGCGGCGGGGGCCAGTATCTGGTTCGGCGCCGTCGTCCGGGCCGACAACGGCACCATCGCGATCGGCGCGCGCAGCAATGTGCAGGATGGCGCTGTCCTGCACAGCGACCCGCACGCCCCGCTGACATTGGGCGAGGATTGCACGATCGGCCACCGCGCGGTGCTCCACGGCTGCACCATCGGCGACCGCGTGCTGATCGGCATGGGCGCGACCGTGCTGAACCACGCGGTGATCGCCGAGGACTGCGTGGTCGGCGCCGGCGCGCTGGTGACGGAGGGCAGGACATTTCCGCCGCGCAGCCTGATCGTCGGCGCGCCGGCGCGCGCGGTCAGGACGCTGACCGACGAACAACTGGCCGGGTTGAAACTGTCGGCGGCGGTGTATGTGGAAAAGGCGAAGCGGTACCGCGACGATCTGCTCGAACGCTGACCGGTCGGGGCGCCCATGGTCGAAATCTGCACCGAACGCCTGCTGATCCGGCCTGCACGCGCCGAGGATCTGGACGCATTCCATGCGATGCTGAGCGACGGCCGGGCGATGGCATATTGGTATCGTACGCTCCACGACATCATCGACGACACGCGCGACTGGCTGGATGCCATGATCGACATCGACCCGCGGACCGGCGAGGACTTCGTAGTCGAGCGGGAGGGTCGGGTGATCGGCAAGGCTGGCCTGCGTCGCTTCCCGACGATCGGCTATATCTTCCATCCCGACGCCTGGGGGCAGGGGTTCGCGACCGAGGCGCTGCGACCCATTATCGACCGTGCCTTTGCCGTACATCGTCTGCCGATGATCGAGGCGGAGGTCGATCCGCGCAACCGGCCATCGCTGCGGTTGTTGGCGCGCATGGGCTTCGAACCGTTTCGCTATGTCCCCCGCGCCTGCTGCGTTGCCGGCACATGGTCCGACAGTGTTTTCCTGCGGCTGGCCGCACCCGCTACAGCGTGACCCCCGACTTCCAGATCCCGATCGCGCGTTCCTCGTTCACTTCGTTGCGCGCGCGTTCGCCCGACGCCACCGCGACGATCCGCGCCAGCAGCGCGTCCGCCGCCGCCGCCTGTCCGCCGTCCAGCGCGACGCTCGCGTCGAAATCGATCCACCCGGCCTTGCGCGTCGCCAGGTCGCGGTTGGTGGCGATCTTCATCGTCGGCACCGGGCTGCCCAGCGGCGTGCCCCGCCCGGTCGAAAACAGCGTCAGCGTCGCCCCCGCCGCCGCCAGCGCGGTCGTCGATACCGCGTCGTTGCCGGGGCCGTCGACCACCGACAGCCCGGCCCGGCGCACCGGCTCGCCATAGTCCAGCACGTCGGTCACGGTCGCGACCCCGCCCTTCTGCACCGCGCCCAGCGATTTTTCCTCCAGCGTGGTGATGCCGCCGGCGATATTGCCGGGACTGGGGTTTTCCGACACCGGCTCGCCATGGTCGAGGAAATAGCGTTTGAAGCGGTTCGTCACCTCGACCAGCCGATCGAACACGGCCTTGTCGGCGGCGCGCGCCATCAGCATCCGCTCGGCACCGAAGATTTCCGGGATTTCGGTCATCAGCACCGTGCCGCCCGCCGCCGTGACCCGGTCGGTCATCCGCCCGATCAACGGATTGGCGGTAAGGCCGCTCATCGAATCCGACCCGCCGCATTTTACCCCCAGCCGCAGCGCGGACAGCGGCACGTGCTGGCGCGTCGCCTCCGCCGCCTCGGCCAGTGCGTCGACCGCCGCCATCGCCTCGGCGAACTCGTCGGCGCTCGCCTGTGCCCGCACCGTCCGCACCCGCGCCAGCACGTCCGCCGGCAACCGCGCCAGCATCGCATCGAGCTGGTTCGATTCGCATCCCAGCCCCAGCAGCACCACGCCCCCGGCATTGGGGTTGCACGCCAGCGCCGCGAGGATCGCCCCGGTCCGGTTCAGATCGTCGCCCAGTTGCGAACAGCCGAACGGATGGTTGAACGCGTGCACCCCGTCGACCCGCCCGGCATGGCGCGGCCCCGCCACGCCTGCGATCCGCTCGCCCAGCCGTCCGACGCAGCCGACCGTGGGCAGCACCCAGATTTCGTTGCGTGTCGCCACGCCGCCATCGGCGCGGACATAGCCGGCAAAGCCCGGTTCGGCGCGCGTCCCGGCACCCGGCGGCGGGGCAGGGGCGTAGCGATAGGCGTCCTCCCCCGACAGCCCGGTCGCGACATTGTGGACATGGACATGCTCGCCGATCGCAATGTCGCGTGTCGCAATGCCGAATGCCGCGCGATAGCGCCGCACCGGCGCGCCCGCCGCGATCGCCCGGACCGCGATCTTGTGCCCCTGCGGCACCGCCATCCGCGCCACGATCGCGTCGCCCTCGCAGTGCACCACGTCCTGCGCCGCCACGGCATCGGGCAGCAGCGCGACATCGTCGTCGCGATCGACCCGCACGGCGCGGGCAGGATTTCGGTCAGCCATTTCCGGCAAATAGACCGTTGCTAGCGCTGGCACAATGTCGCATCGAGCCTCACGTCGCGTCGGTGCGGCATAGGAGAATGCGATGTCCACGCTGCTGCTGCACCCCGACCGCCTGTTCCCGGCCGATCCGACGACGCGCGGAATCGCGCGCAGCCTGTATGCCGCGGTTCGCGACCTGCCGATCGTCAGCCCGCACGGCCATACCGACCCGGCATGGTTCGCGACCAACCGCCCGTGGACCAACGCGACCGAACTGCTGCTGTCCCCCGACCATTATCTGTTCCGCATGCTGTACAGCCAGGGGATCGCGCTCGACGACCTCGCCGTCCCGCGCCGCGACGGAACGATCGTCGCTGACCCGCGCCGGGCATGGGGGGTGTTCGCCGCCCATCAGCACCTGTTCCGTGGCACGCCGTCGCGATTGTGGCTCGACCATGTGTTCGGCGAGGTGTTCGGGTTCGACGAAGCGCTGACCACTGCCAATGCCGATGACTATTACGACCGGATCGGCGCGCTGCTGGCGACCGATGCCTACCGCCCGCGCGCGCTGTTCGACCGTTTCGGCATCGAACTGATCGCGACCACCGAGGGCGCCGACGACCCGCTCGACCATCATCGCGCGATCCGCGCCAGCGGCTGGGGCGGGCGCGTCGTCACCGCCTATCGTCCCGATGCGGTGATCGACTGCGAACACGAGGCCTTTCGCGGGGCGCTCGCCAAATTCGCCGAGCTCACCGGCGAGGACGTGGCAAGCTGGACCGGCTATCTGCGCGCCCATGCCCTGCGGCGGCAGGATTTCATCGCTGCCGGCGCGACCTCGACCGACCATGGCCACCCGACCGCGCGCACCGCCAACCTGTCCCGCGTCGAAGCCGAGGCGCTGTTCGCGAAAGTCATCGCCGGCACCGCCGATGCCGCGGACGCCGAACTGTTCCGTGCGCAGATGCTGACCGAAATGGCGCGCATGTCGATCGACGACGGCCTCGTGATGCAGATCCATCCCGGATCGTTCCGCAACCATAATCGCGGGCTGTTCGACGCCTATGGCCGCGACAAGGGCGCCGATATCCCGACCCGTACCGATTATGTCGCGGCATTGAAGCCGATGCTCGACGTGGTCGGCACGTCGAGCGACCTGACGATCATCCTCTTCACCCTCGACGAATCGACCTATGCCCGCGAACTCGCCCCGCTGGCGGGCCATTATCCGTGCCTGAAGCTGGGGCCGGCATGGTGGTTCCACGACAGTCCGGAAGGGATGCGCCGCTTCCGCGAGATGACGACCGAAACCGCCGGTTTCTACAACACGGTCGGCTTCAACGACGATACCCGCGCCTTCCTGTCGATTCCGGCGCGGCACGACGTCGCGCGGCGGGTCGACTGCGCCTTCCTCGCGCGGCTGGTCGCCGAACACCGGCTGGGCGAGGAGGACGCGCATGCCGTCGCGCACGATCTGACCTATGGCCTCGTCAAGAAGGCGTACAAGCTGTGAGACTGTCGGACACCACCCTCCCGGCGTTGCCGCCCAGGGTCGCGCGGCCGGGCTATGACCGCAGCGCCGTGACGCCCGGCATCGTCCATATCGGCCCCGGCGCGTTCCACCGGGCCCATCAGGCCGCCTATGTCGACGCGATCCTCCCGCACGATCCGCGCTGGGGGATCAGCGCGGTCGCGCTGAATTCCACTGGCGTCGCCGATGCGCTGGGGCCGCAGGACGGGCTCTATACGCTGGCGCTGCTGGGGGAAACGGTCGGGCATCGCGTCATCGGATCGATGGTCGAGCTGCTGACCGCCGGGCGCCGCGACGCGATCCTGTCGCGCATCGCCGCACCGACCACGCGGCTGGTCAGTACGACCGTCACCGAAAAGGGCTATCATCTCGACGCCGGCGGCGCGCTCGACATGGAGCATCCGGCGATCATCCGCGAACTGACCGGCGCCGAACCATCGACGCTGTCGGGCTGGCTGGTCGCGGGGCTGGCCGCGCGCCGGGCGGCCGGGGGTGGCGCGATCACGCTGATGGCGTGCGACAACCTTGCCGACAATGGCCGGCGGTTCCGCCGTTCGGTCCGCGACCTCGCCGCCGCGCGCGACCCCGACCTTGCGGCGTGGATCGACGACCATGTCCGCTTCCCCTCGACCATGGTCGATTCGATCACCCCGGCGACCGACGACGCGCTGCGCCGGTCGGTCGGTGCGGCCACCGGCCTCGACGACGCATGGCCGATCCAGCGCGAGGCGTTCACCCAGTGGGTGATCGAGGACGATTTCGCCACCGACCGCCCCCCCCTCGACCTCGCCGGGGTGCAGTTCACCCACGACGTGCACGGGTTCGAGAATGCGAAGCTGCGGCTGCTGAACGGCGCGCATTCGACGCTCGCCTATGTCGGGCTGCTGATGGGGCTGGCGACGGTGCGCGACGCGATGGCCTGTGCCCCGCTCGCCGGTTTCGTCGGGCGGCTGATGCGACAGGATATCGCGCCCTCGATCCGGCCGCCCGCCGAAATGGACCTGTCCGGCTATATCGACGCGGTACTGGCGCGCTTCGCCAATCCGGCGATCGCCCATCAACTGGCACAGATCGCCTGGGACGGATCGCAGAAGCTGCCCTACCGGCTGTGCGACACGATCCGCGATGCCCGCGCGGCGGGGCGTCCGGTCGACCGGCTGGCGGTGCCGATCGCGGCATGGTTCCGCTTCCTCGAACGGCGCCAGGGGAGCGGCGAGCAACTGATCGACCCGCGCGCCGACGCGCTGCTGGCGCGGGCGGGGGATGTCGCGGCGTTGCTGGCGATGCGCGAGATATTCGGC
Organism: Sphingomonas hengshuiensis; assembly: GCA_003240755.1. Lineage (GTDB taxonomy): Bacteria > Pseudomonadota > Alphaproteobacteria > Sphingomonadales > Sphingomonadaceae > Sphingomonas > Sphingomonas hengshuiensis_A. The sequence continues at coordinate 5,358 of QFNF01000053.1, forward strand.
GATCTGGGCGACGACCCGGTATTCGCTGCCGCGGTATGGCGGGCCCATGCGGCGTTGGCACCGGGGGCGGATCCGGCCATCGCCCTGATCTGATCCACCCTGACCTGTTCCGCGCGGCCCTGCCGTCGCTCGACATCCGTTGCCGCCCGGCGGTCAGGCCAGCATTGCCCGCTCGTGCGTCAGCAGCCACTGTTTGCGCGCCAGCCCGCCGGCATAGCCGGTCAGCATCCCCGACCGGCCGATGATCCGGTGGCATGGTACCACGATCGCGATCGGGTTCGCGCCATTGGCCATCCCCACCGCCCGCATCGCCCCCGGCCGCCCGATCGCGGCGGCGATATCGCCATAGGCGACCGTCCGCCCGGCGCGCACGTCGCGCAGCGCCGCCCATACCGCCCGCTGGAACGCGGTGCCCCCGGTCGCGGTCGGCAGCGCCTCGATCGCAGCCAGGTCGCCGGCGAAATAGGCCGTCATCGCCCGCATCGCGTCGCTGGGTGCCGATGCCGGATCGACCCGCCACCCCCCAGGATAGTGCAGCCGCAGCAGCCGCTCCATCCGGTCGTGATAATCCTCGAACTCCAGCGCGCGCAGCACCCCCGCCGCATCGGTCAGGATGGTGATCGCGCCCACCGGACTGGGCAGGGTTTCGGACAGGAGCAATTGGGTCATGGCGACAACCTGCCGCCGCCGGGGCAGGGCCGCCAGCGGAAACCGGACATCGCACCATGGCCATGTCCGTTTTCCGCTGGTCGCCGGCCACCGCCGGGCTACAACCGGCCCATGCTCGATCCCGACCGATGCTATGCCGCCATCGAACGCCGCGACCCGGCGATGGACGGGCTGTTCTTCACCGCGGTGCGCACCACGCGCATCTATTGCCGCCCGGTCTGCCCGGCGCGCACCCCGGCGCGGCCCAATGTCACCTTCTATGCCAGCGCGGCGGCGGCGCAGGCGGCGGGATATCGGCCCTGCCTGCGCTGCCGTCCCGAAACCGCGCCCGACAGCCCCGCCTGGGCCGGGACGCTCGCCTCGATCCACCGCGCGCTGCGGCTGATCGACGATGGCGCGCTGGTCGAGGGGAGCGTCGCCGACCTCGCCGACCGGCTGGGGATGAGCGAACGCCATCTGCGCCGCCTGTTCGTCGCGCATCTCGGCCTGACCCCGCTCGCGATCGAATCGACGCGGCGGCTCCACCTTGCGAAACATCTGGTCCACGATACCCGCCTGCCGCTGACCGACATCGCGTTCGCCGCCGGCTATGGCAGCGTGCGGCGCTTCAACGAGGCGTTCCGGTCGGCCTTCGACCGCGCCCCCTCCGCCCTGCGGCGCGATGGCGGCGTGGCGGACCCGGACGCGCCGATTACCGTCACCATCGCCTGCCGGCCCGGCTTCGACTGGGGGCCACGCGACTCGCTGGACGTCGACTTGCCGGACGGCCGCGCAAGGGTGACGCGAGGCCCCGGCCTGACCGTGCGGGTCGTGCTGGATGGCGTCCCGCTCCCCGCGCTGGGTCGCGCGATCGCCGCTGCCAGGCGCGCCGTGCTCGCCGGCGGTTGAAAGCGCTTTCCTACATGCGGGCGGGCGCCCACCATGACGACCGGTTTTTCGCATCGCTGGTCATCGTCGGGCCGGGCAAGGGACCCGGTTCGCGCAAAGGGGGCGGGGGGACAAGTTCCGCCCGGGGTCACACCCGCGACAAACAGCGTGCGAGTGTGACTTTTGTGAACTTTGGGCTCAGATCAGCCCGTGCCGGGCCAGCATCGCTGCCGGATCGGGATCGCGTCCGCGGAATGCCCGGAACAGCTCGATCGCCGGTCGCACCGCGCCGCGCGACAGGATCGTCTCGCGCAGCCGGTCGCCGGTCGCCCGGTCCACCGTCCCCGCCTCGGCGAACGCCGCGAAGCCGTCCGCCGCCAGCAGTTCCGCCCACAGATAGCTGTAGTAACCGGCCGCATACCCCCCGGCGAAGATATGCGCGAAGGCATGGGGGAAACGGTGCCACGCCGGCGGCCGCACCACCGCCACCTCGTCGCGCACCGCCTCGATCACCGCCATCGGGTCGTCGCCGTGGCTGCCGAGGTGCAGCAGCAGGTCGAACATCGCGAACTCGATCTGCCGGAGCAGGAACATGCCCGACTGGAACCGTCGCGCCGCCAGCATCCGCTCGAACAGGTCGCGCGGCAACGGCGCGCCGGTCTCGACATGGCCCGACATCGCCGACAGGACCGACGGTTCCCACGCGAAGTCCTCCATCAACTGGCTGGGCAGTTCGATCGCATCCCATTCGAACCCGGCGGTCCCGGCAATGTCCGGGCGCGGCACGCGGGTGAACAGGTGGTGCAGGCAATGCCCCGTCTCGTGCAGCAGGGTCGTCACGTCGTCGTGGCTCAGCAGCGGCGTCGCACCCCCGGCCGGCGCGAAGTTGCAGACCATGTACGCAACCGGAATGCCCGGGTGCTGCGGGTCGTTCAGATAGGGGCGGGCAGGGGCCATCCACGCGCCGCCCTTCTTCCCCGGCCGGGCATGCAGGTCGAGGTACAGGCCCGCGAACACGCCGCGCTCGTCCGCCACGTCATAATAATGCGCATCGGCATGGTAGGTCGCGACCTCGGGACGCCTGGTCAGCGTGATGCCGAACAACTGCTCCAACAGGTCGCGCCACCCGGCCAGCACCCGGTCGACCGGGAAATAGGCCTTGATGACCGACTGGTCGATGGCATGGGCATGGCGCTTCAACCGGTCGCCGACAAAGCCCACGTCCCACGGCTGCAGATCTTCGATCCCGAGATGTTCGGCGGCAAAGGCCTGCAGTTCGGCGATCTCCGCCTCGGCATGCGGTCGCGCCCGCCTGGCCAGGTCGCGCAGAAACGCCAGCACCTCGCCGATATCGGGCGCCATCTTGGTGCTGAGCGACCGCGCCACCGGATCGGGAAAGCCCAGCAGCGCGGCGGCTTCGTGCCGCAACTCGAGGATGCGGCGGATGCGCGGGCCATTGTCGAACGTGCCGGCATCCGGCCCCTGGTCCGACGCGCGCGTGCCATAGGCGCGATAGACCTGCGCCCGCAGGTCGCGGTCCTCGGCAAAGGTCATCACCGCGACGACGCTTGGCTGTTGCAGCGTGACGATCCAGCCCTGCAGGTCGCGGGCCTTGGCGGCGGCGGCCATCATCGCCCGGTCCGCCTCCGACAGCCCGGCAAGGCGCGCCGGATCGGTCACATGCAGCGTCCACGCATCGGTCGCGTCGAGCACGGCACTGGCGAATTCGGTCTGGAGCGCCGACAGCTCGGTCGCCACCGCCTTGAACCGTTCGCGCGCTTCCTCGTCCAGCGCGACCCCGGCCAGTGTCCGGTCGCGGATCGATCGCTCGACCGCTACCCGGTCGGCATCGTCGAGGCTGCCGAAGTCCGGCGTCACCTCCAACGCCCGCAGCGCGTCGAACATCGCCCGGTCCTGCTGCGCGGCGATGCCGCGTTCGGTCAGCACCGCCTCGCCTCTCGCATGCGCCTCGCGCAGTTCGGGCGTGTCGGCGACGGCGTGGAGGTGCCACACGCTCGACCAGAAATTGTCGATCGCCACATCGGCCCGCTCGACCGGCAACCATGTGTCGGCAAAGCTGGCGGTCGCCGCCTTGGCAGCGTGCGCCGCCGCATCGCGCCCGGCCAGCAGGGCGTCGAGCCTCGGGGCGATCGTCTCCGGGGTGATCGCGGCGAAATCGGGAAGTGCGGACAATCGGTGTTCCTTCAGCATTCGACGACATTGACCGCCAGGCCACCCTGGCTGGTTTCCTTGTATTGGCTCTTCATGTCCTCGCCGGTCTGGCGCATCGTCTCGATGACCTGGTCGAGGCTGACGATGTGGCGACCATCGCCGTGCAGCGCCAGATAGGCGGCGTTGATCGCCTTGATCGCGCCCATCGTGTTGCGCTCGATACACGGGATCTGCACCAGCCCGCCGATCGGGTCGCAGGTTAGGCCGAGATTATGTTCCATGCCGATCTCGGCGGCATTCTCGACCTGTGCCGGCGTCGCACCCAGCGCGGCGGCAAGCCCGGCGGCTGCCATCGAACAGGCCACGCCGACCTCGCCCTGGCACCCCATCTCGGCCGCGGAGATCGACGCGTTCTGCTTGTAGAGGAACCCGATCGCCGCCGCGGTCATCAGCAGTGACTGCGTACCCGCGCGGGTCGATCCGTGGACGAAGGTCTCGTAATATTTCAGCACCGCCGGGATGACGCCCGCCGCGCCGTTGGTGGGCGCCGTCACCACGCGTCCGCCCGCCGCATTCTCCTCGTTCACCGCCAGCGCCCACAGGCTGACCCATTCGAACACGATGCTGGGGTCGGTGCGCGGGCCGCGCTCCAGCAGCTTCTCATGGATCGCCCGCGCGCGGCGCTGGACCCGCAATCCGCCAGGCAGTTCGCCGCTCCCCGCGCAACCGCGATCGATCGATCCGATCATCGCCCCTCGCACCGCGTCGAGAAAGGCCAGCGTTTCCGCTTCGGGTCGCCATGCGCTTTCGTTCGCGGCCACGACCTCGGCGATCGACTGCCGCGTCTCGGCACACAGCGCCAGCAGATCGTTGCCGGTCATGAACGGGTGGGGCAGCGTCAGGTTGATCCGCGGCGGCGCATCGCCCTCCGCCCGGATCGCCCCGCCGCCGACCGAATAATAGCGGCGGGTGATGCGGCTGCCGTCGCCGAGCACCGCGGTACATGCCATCGCGTTGGGGTGGCCGGGCAGGAAGCCGGGATGGAACACGATGTCGCGCTCCGGATCGAACGCGACCGGGATCGTCCCGGCGAGGTCAAGGGTGTGGCTGCCCCGGATTCCCGCGACGATGCCGGCGACGGCGTCGGGATCGATCCCCTCCGGTGTCGCACCCGACAGGCCCAGCAGCACCGCGATATCGGTGGCGTGGCCCCGCCCGGTCAGCGAGAGCGATCCGTACAGGTCGCAATATACCCGCTCCGGCACGATCCCGTCCTCTTCGAGCATCGTGGCAAAGGCATGGGCGGCGCGCATCGGCCCGACCGTGTGCGAGCTCGACGGACCGATGCCGATGGTGAACAGGTCGGTGACGCTGAGCGGGATCATGCGGCATCCCCCAGGAACGCGCCATAGCGCGCCGCCGCCGCCCGCCAGTCGATCCCGCGTGCGGCCAGCCAGTCGTCGTCGAAATAGGTGTCGTTGTAACGCAGCCCGGAATCGCACAGAATCGTCACCACCGACCCCGCCGTGCCGGCCGCCGCCATTTCGGCGACCAGTGCGGTGCAGGCGACGATGTTGGTCCCGGTCGATCCGCCGACCGGACGGCCCAGCCGTGCGCTCAACGCGCGCATCGCGCCGATGCTGTCGGAATCGTCCACCGCGATCATCCGGTCGATGACGCTCGGCACGAACGACGGCTCGACCCGCGGCCGGCCGATCCCCTCGATCCCGGAACATTCGCCTTCGACCGTGGTGACGCGCGGATCGGCATAATGGCGATGGAACACCGATGCCTGCGGATCGGCGACGCACAGGCGCGTGCCGTACCGGCCATAGCGGATGAAGCGCCCCAGCGTCGCCGACGTACCCCCGGTCCCGGCACCGCACACGATCCAGCTCGGCTCGGGATGGTCCTCCTTGGCCATCTGCGCAAAGATCGATTCGGCGATATTGTTGTTGCCGCGCCAGTCGGTGGCCCGTTCGGCATAGGTGAACTGGTCGAGATAATGGCCGCCATGGGTGTCGGCCAACGCCTGCGCCGCGGCATAGACCTCCCGCGGATCGTCGACGAAATGCACCTCGCCGCCGTGGAAACGGATTGCCGAGATCTTGGCGCTGGCGATCGCGCGCGGCACCACCGCCACGAATCGCAGGCCGAGCAGCCTGGCGAAATACGCCTCCGACACCGCAGTCGACCCGCTCGTCGCCTCGACCAGTACCGTATCCGGTCCGATCCAGCCGTTGCACAGCCCGTACAGTATCAGCGACCGGGCAAGCCGATGCTTCAGGCTTCCCGATGGATGGACCGATTCGTCCTTGAGGTAGAGCGCGATGCCCTGCGCCCCCGGCAGATCGAGCCGGATCAGATGCGTATCGGCCGACCGGCAGAAGTCCGCTTCCAGTTTCCGGATCGCCTCGCGCGTCCAGGGGCGATCGTCGACGCGGGCGGCGGCTGGGGCGGG
>QFNF01000054.1 GCA_003240755.1 Sphingomonas hengshuiensis
CGTTGCTGATGGTCAGTTGCAGGATGACGAAGCCGACGAAGACAATCGTGGGCATCTGCCATCCGCCGAACTGGACAAAGGCGAAGAGCACAGGCGGCACGATCCCGACGATGTTCCCGATCACGGGTACGAAGTTGAGAAGGAAGTTCAGGATGCCCCAAACCAGCGCCAGCTCCAGTCCGGTCATCCACGACCAGAGCGCCGAGGCGATACCGGTGAGGATACTTGTGGCCAGCGTCGTGCCGAGATAGCGGCGCACCTGCGCGGAGATATCCTCGCCAACGGTCAGCAGCTCGCCGCGATCGCCATTTTCCATCATCTCATACAGCCGGCGCTTGAGCCGTGGCACTTCGGGCAGACCGAGCATCACGATGATGCCGATGAACCCGACATAGGTGACGAACCCATAGACGCCGCCCGCCAGCATCTGGAGCAGCGCCATGATCCGCTGGCGGTTGATCGTCCCGGCGATCGGTACGCCATGCTCGGCAGCCCATCCGGCAAGCTGGCCGAATCCCTTCTCAAGGCTCGACCAGTTCGCCGTGAGCGCTGCGATGACTTGGCCGATCGACAGATAGACCGCTGCGGCAAAGGCGCCGAGGATCGCGACCAGCGACAGCAGCGTCAGCGTATAGGCCAGCCACGACGGCATATACTGCGCCAGCCTGCGCTTGAGTGACCACAATGCCGCGACGATGATCGCGGCAAAGGCGATCGGCATCACGACCGCGAAGGCCTCCTTCAGCGCCCCGATTAGCAGAACGGTCGAGATGAGCGTCAGGAGACGATTACGATAACGATGTTCGGTCTGACTGTCGGTCATGCATCGCGCTCCTCGATCGTGATGCCCGCGTGGTTCATCGCCTCGGCATTGAGGCGCGCGCCGAGTAGCAACGCCCAGGCGGACACCATCAGCCACAGCATCAGGATGACCGCCGCGGATAACGATCCGTAGGTGTCACCGAACCGTGCGAGATGCGTGACATAGAGGCGGAATACGAGGGTTGCCCCTAACCACATCGCGACACCCGCGATCGTTCCGGGCAAGACCGATCGCCACGGGATGGCCGCCTCGCTTGCCGGCGCGTAGCGATAGACCAGCATCAGGCCGATGCCGGCCCCCAACGTCAGCGATCCGAATAGGAGCACCATCGAGGCGAGCCGCGCGCCAGGCAGTCCATCGGGAACATAGCTTTGCAGGAACGCGAGCACGGACAGCGAGATCAGGGCCGTCAGCACCAGCGCAGCACATCCGAGCACCAACAGCATGGCCGTGATCTGGCGGCGTATGCCTTGGCGCTCGCGCTCGATGCGAAAGGCAAGGTTGATGCCGTGAAGCAGTGAGCGTCCCGCCCGCCGCGCGCTGAACAGCGCAATGCCCAGCGAGATGATGATCGTCACACCGGCGGGGCGGTCGGACGTCAGCGTATCGCGCAATCCGCCCGCCACGATCCCTTGTGCGTCGCGTGGCAGGATCGCCGTCAGCTTCGCAAGGTTACGGGCCACGGTGTCACCGGGGACGAGCAGACCGTAGGCGCCGGCGATCAGGCCGACGAGCGGGATGATGGCGAGAAAGGCGGCGAAGGCGATCGAGCTGGCTGCGATACCGAAGTCATCCTGAAGACCGCTGCGAACCGCCCGGACTGACAGCGCTACCCATTTGCCACCAGAACCCAGCCAGGTTCGCAGATGCCGGGGTGAGGCAAGCTGTCTCAGCGACGCCCTTATGGCCGCAGTGACGGCCTTATCCTTCCGCCGGCGCACCGACGAATACCGCGACCAGGCAGATGACGCCGACGGCGACGAAGCCGACGCGATACAGCAATGATCCGACGCCGCTTCGAACAGAGACAAGCAGCGCCAAGACGCACTGCATCGCGTAGAAAAGCGCAAAGGCGCGCGACGAAAGCGCCACGACCTGGAACGGATCGGTCAGCCAGACCACCAGCACCGCCAGCGCACCGGCTAGGGTGAAGGCGAGCGGCACGCTGATCTTGCGCCGCGACACCTCATTGACCAGACCGCCGGAGCCGATTGAGTCCGCGACGGCCGCGCTGAGCTGGCTGGATACCGCTCCGGCCAAGACGAAGATGCCGAGCGCCGGGGCGATGAACTCCATGATGTCGAGGATGCCGGCCACCCCTTCGGTCGCCGCGGCACGCGCTAGGAACGGCGTCAGCAGCGCGATGAAAGCGAGATAGATGGCGGATGCGATCCACTGCGCGTGACGCATCGTTTTGATCCGCAGCGTGGCGGAATAGTCATGGCCAAGATAGCGGGACGTCTCGAACCCCTGCACGGTGATGATAAGACCGAGCAGCATCGGGATGCTGGCCCAGGAGATTAGCACTGGTGGTAGCGGGTCGGCCATGCCTCCCATCCCCCACGCGATGCCGAGCGCGACTAGCATACCGGCGATGATGCCGATCTTGATCGATACCGTCCCATGCGCGAGATGCTCGACTTTCCGCAGGCTCCCGCCCAGTGCCAGCAGCGTCATGAGTGCGATGATGACGGTCACGATGATGTTGGCGGCAACCGGCTGCCACGCCGGGTCGATTGCGATCGGCTTGAGCGTGAACTCGGCCAAGAGCTTCAGATAATAGGCGACCGACACGGCATAGGCGAGTGCCAGAACGCCTTGGGTGATCCGTGCGACCCAGGCGATCGGATCGTTGAAGGTTGCGACCGCCAGATGGTTCTCGACATGGGTGATGTTGAACCGGATCACCCAACCAGCCGCATAGGCTATCGCGAGCAGCAGACCCATGGCAAGAATGGCGGCGCTGCCGAACTCGCGGGCGAGCAGCGGACCGCAGATGAGGAAACCCGACCCGATAATCGAGGCGAGCGGCGTCACCGTCGCACGCCAGCCATCGCTTCGCGCGAACGGGCTGAAGGTGAGCGCGAGGGTGACGATGAGGGCAACGACGAGTGCAATGGCGACAATCATGCGATGTCCTCGGGCGAACGGATCATGGCGTGCTTCCCACGCCGGGTGTCAAAACGAAACGCTGTCCGGCTGCCGGCAGCGGCACCGGAGTGATCCCGGCTGTACGAAGCAGCGATGCGATCGCGATCGCGCGCCGCTGTGAGAGGTTCGGCCGTTCCGGAGTGGCGCCGGCAGGCAAGCCGGGCACGCCCAAAGCCGTCATGTTCCAGCGCTTGGCCGCCCAGATCGACGTGGCGACGGCCGCATTCGCCGCCTGATCGAGCGTATCGACGTTATCCGCGAAGGCGATCACCGGCAGGGAAGCTTGCGGCGGAACGACAGACACGCTCCAGCCTTGGGCCTGCGCCTCTGCGCGGGTTTCCAGCATCCGATAGGTTTCGAGGGTCGCGCCCGACAATGGCGAGGCCGAGGCAATCACACGGTGGTGATCCCGGTCGATCGTCACGTCGTCGGCGGGAACGCCAGTGATGAGCGCGACCAGACGGGCAAGGTCGGCGCCGTGCTGCGCCTCCAGCTTGGCAAAGTCGCTGGCCTGTCGCAGTTCTTCCCGCTGCGCCTCCAACGCTCCCGCTCCTGGCTCCAGCAGGATCTGATCGAGGTCGAGGCGGACCGGGCGGCCGAGCCGTTGCGATAGCGCCGATTGCAGTGCGGGGGTCTTTTGCATCGCACCGCGCGGCGCGATCACGACGGCACGTACGATCAGCGGATCGGCTGCGAAATCCAGATCGAGCTGCGTGACCCGTGCCTCTTCGCCGAACTTGTCGGTGAGCAGCGTGCGCGCCTGCGACACGGCCACCGCCTCGCGACCGATGCGGTTGAGCGAGATGCCGAGTGGGATCGCCATGACGACGAACACGAGGATCAGCAGCAGCGTCTGGGTCCAGCTTTGCCGCCGGGAGAGATGGTGTCCGAAACCGTAGAAGCGGGCCATCAGCGTCGCCGACAGCGCGATGGTGATGAAGTTCGTCACGAACAGGGCGAACGCACCGGCTCCGACCGGCACATTGCGTGTCGCGATCCCGTAGCCGACGACAGCGAGCGGGGGCATCAGCGCTGTCGCGATCGCAACGCCGACGATAGTATCACCGCGCCCGCGGATGATGGCGAAGGTGCCGGCGAGCGCCGCGAACAGCGCCACCGCCAGGTCGAACAGATTGGGCCGGGTTCGTGCGACGATCTCCGCGGTGGGTGCCTGGAGCGGCGAGACGAGCACGATCAGCGCGGTGAAGGCGACCGCTGCGACAGCCCCGATCGCCAATGCCTTCAGGGACCGGCGCAATTCGCGGAAATCAAATAGCGCCAGGCTGAAGCCGAAGCCGAGGATCGGGTTCATCAGCGGTGAGATGAGCATCGCACCGATCACCACGGCCGGTGATGAAAGCAGGAGGCCGAGGACAGCGATACCCGCCGACATCATCGTCATGAAGGCGAAGCGCGGGCTCCAGCCACTTTCCTCGACGATACGGGCAATGACGGCTTCGTGATCGACGCGGCCGACGATCGCGCGCCGCCACCACCGATAGAGCGCCAGGCGGGCCAACCGGGTGCTGAGGTCGGTCCGCGCAGGTGCTACATCGCTCATGCCATTCACCTATGCCTGATCCGCCGTTCGATCATCATCGTGCTGGCGCTCGCTACGCCGCGGGCGGGGCGGATTGGCACCGGCGGGCCAGCCTTCCCGCTGCCGCGTCCGGTCGCCATCGGTTTCCTCGGTCTGGTCGTGGAAGAGGATCTGCTGCGTCGGGAACGGCAGGTCGATGCCGTTGTCCGCCGCGGCCTGCCAGATCGCGAGAATGACCCGCGCGCGCAGATGAACGATGTTGGTGCGCTTGGATTCCGACCACCAGCGAGCGCGCAGCGTCACCGAGCTGGCGTCCAATCCCCAAGGCAGCACTTCCGGTGCCGGGTCCGCCTCGACGCCTTCCACCTTGGCGATTGCCTCCGCGAATACTGTCATCGCGCGATCAGGCTTGTCGCCATAGCCGATGCCGATGTCGAACTGGTCGCGGCGCACCGGGAATGCGGTGTTGACCGTGACCGGCGAGGTATAGACGTCGGAATTGGGGATGATGACCCGGCGACCGTCATAGGTCTTGATGAGGGTCGCCCGGCTCTGGATGTGCTCGACGGTGCCTTCGAAATCCTTGACCACGATCTGGTCGCCGCGCCGATAGGGGCGGTTGATGAGCAGCAGGATGCCGGCCAGCAGGTTCTGGAGGATGTCCTTGAACGCAAAGCCGATCGCGACCGAACCGATCCCGAGGCTGGAAATGATGGTAGCGGGCTTCACGCTCGGGAAGACGATGACGCAGGCGATCAGGACGGCCGCTGCGACGACCAGACCGAAGGTCAGCGAGGCGAGGACGCCACCAAGGTCGATCAGCCCCTTGTGATGGAAAGCTCGCCGCACCCCATTGGCGATGAGTTTTCCGGCAAACCAGGCGATGATGACGAAGACGATCCCGCCGATGATGTTCGGCAACTGCAGGAAAAAGTCGTTCGAGGCGATGTGGAGCTTTGCCGTGATAAGTTCGAGCGGGTTTTTCGCCGGCGGGGGCGTGACGGACTGCATTGTTGATGAACGAGGCGTCAAAACCGTTGTTCCGCAAGCGATACGGCTCCCTTCACAGGAAAAGCCATGTGATAGCAAAGCACGTCGCCGCGCCGACCACGATGTTCATCGGCAGCCCGATCTTCACAAAATCGGAGAAGCGATAGTCGGCTGCCGCATAGACCATCGTGTTGGTCTGATAGCCGATCGGTGTCGCGAAGCTGGCGGATGCTGCGAACATGACCGCGACGATCAGGGCGCGGGGATCATTGCCTGTCGCCTGTGCGATCCCGATCGCGACCGGCGTCATGATGACGGCGACGGCATTGTTGGTGACCGTTTCGGTCAGCAGCGATGTCAGGAAGTAGAGGACAACGATCAGCATCAGCGGCGACAGTCCGCCGATCCACGGTGCGATCGTGTCGACGACAAGCTTCACCGTGCCGATCCCCTCCAGCCCGCTGCCGATGCCAAGCATTGCGAAGATGAGGACCAGGACGCTGCCGTCGACCGATCGCCACGCCTCGTCCGGGTCGATGCAGCCGGTGACGAGAACGATGCCCACCCCGATTAGCGCAAGGAGGACGACCGGCATGACCCCCAGAGCCGCAAGAGCGATTACGCCAGCGAGCGTTCCGATTGCGATCGGAGCACGACGCCGGCGGAAGCGGCGAACGTGGCTGGTATCCTCCGCGACGAGGTTCGTGTTCTCGTGCAGCGCTGCAATTGCGCTGGCATCGGCCGCGACGAGCAGGCTGTCGGCTGCCCGCAGCCGTACACTGCCCAGATCGGGGCCGGGCAGATGCCGCGCGCGACCGATCCCGAGCACACGCGCAGGCAGGTTGGACAGGAACGGGATGTCGCGCAGTTCGCGCCCCAGTGCGGGGTGGGATGGCGCGATCGTGAGGCCGATCAGCCGCACGTCGTCGGCGCGCTCGTTATCGGCAAGGCGGATGGGGCGACCGACATTCTGGAGGCCGACGATCACGCCCTGGCTTCGGGCAAGCCCATCCAGTTCGTCAGCCGAACTGGCCACCACCAGGCGGTCGCCGCGATTGATCCGTAGGTCGGGGGCCGGCTCGCGCAGCAACTCGCTGCCGCGCCTGATCGCGACAAGGCGGACGGCGTCACGCTTGAGGAAGGCCAGGTCGGCAACGGTCGGGCACTTGGCCGCTTCATCGTCTGATAGCGTCAGCTCGGTGAGGTAGCGGAGCTGGTGGCGATCCGCGATGTCGTTGTCAGGCCGTGAGGGCAGCAGCTTGGGTCCAAGCACCAGCATGGTGGCAATGCCGGCCGCCATCGCAACGAGGCCGACGCCGGTGATCTCGAAGATGCCGAATGCCGCTTGCCCGTTCGCGCGGGCGACACCGTCCACCAGCAGGTTGGTCGAGGTGCCGATCAGCGTCAGCGTGCCCCCCAGGATCGAGAGATAGGACAGCGGGATCAGCAGCCGGGTCGCCGGGATGCCCACGGTCTTCGCCAGTCGCCGCACCAACGGGATGAGGACGATGACGACCGGCGTGTTGTTGATGAAGGCGGGCGCGGTCGCGGCACCGGCAAGCATTTCCGCCACAGTGCGCCGCGGTGCCGCAGCCGCGCGGCGGACGACGATACTGGCAAGCGCTTCGATCGTACCGGTGCGGACCAGAGCACCAGACAGGACGAAGAATGCTGCGATGGTGATCGGGGCCGAGTTAGCAAAGGCGGCCGTGACCAGCGAAGGGGTCAGCCAACCGAAGACGATCATGGCACCGGCACCGACGATCGCGATCGTGACCGGTGGAAAGCGTTCGCTGGCAAAAGCGGCAAACAGCGCCACAATGAACACCAGGCCGATTACCGGCTGATGCGCCTGAAGCGGCGTAGCAATGACGTCGAACAAACCCCCTCCTGCTTTTATCAGGCTATATGCTCGACAACGCGCGTTCCAGCCGATTGCCCCCGTGACCGCACAAATTCGATCGGGATTATTCTGCCTGTTCGATCGTCTGCCGCCATCGTTTTGCAAAAGGCATTGAACCCGTCCGGCTGCTGCGACGTTCGGACTGCTTCAACCAGGAGGTAGCATGTTCGAGAAGCTGCGTATCAAGGAACACATGGAAATCGCCGGTTCGGACGGTGAGCATGTCGGCACGGTCGACAAGGTCGAGGGCGAGACGATCAAGCTGACGAAGACGGACTCGGCCGACCACCAGCACCACACGCTGCCGTTCGACATGGTCGATCGGGTCGAGGACAATCGCATCTATCTGAAGGTCACCAAGGCAGAAGCGCAGGCAGCGAAGGCCTGACCCATCGGCGCGCCACGAGCCCTCGGGGTTCCGTGGCGCTACAATGGCTGCGAAACGGGAGGTCATCGACCATGGGCTACGCACGTTTCGCAGGCATGATAGCCACCTCTACGGTGGTCATGTTCGGGCTGATGTACCTGAACACCTACGCCCTCAGCCACATCGAATTCAGCCAGACCCGCATGTGGATGGCGCTTGTCATGGGTGCGGTCATGGCGCTCATCATGATCGGCTTCATGTGGGGCATGTACAAAAACGCCCGCGCGAACATCGGCATCGTCGCGGCAGCAATATTGGTCTTTGGTGGTGCGCTCTGGCTGGTCCGCTCGCAGGAGACGGTGGACGATGTTGCCTGGATGAAGGCGATGATCCCGCATCATTCCATCGCCATCATGACCAGCGAGCGGGCGCATATCCGTGACCCTCGCGTCCGTCTGATTGCCGACCGGATCATCGATGCACAGGTTCGTGAAATCGCCGAGATGAAGCGCGAGATTGCGAGGCTGGAGGCAAATCCGGTTCCCGCTGGTGCACCCGACCTTCCCTCTTATCGTGATCGCGGCGTGGCTCCGCCCTCAGGCGAGACGGACGCCGACGCGAACGTCAATACGCTGGTGCCGATCCGCTAGGCTTGTCGTTCCCCCGTATCCATCCGGCGCAATATCCGCTCGATGGTCCCACCCTGGATGATGACGGAGAACAGCACGACGACGTATGTCGCAGCCAGCGCGATCGACCGTGCCGGCCCGTCTGGCAGTCCCAGCGCCAAAGCGACCGAAATGCCACCCCGCAGCCCGCCCCAGATGAGGGTCACGGGCGCCAGACGGCCAAGCGACAGGATGGGTTTGAGCAACGTCAGCGGTGCAGCGACGGCTATGACCCGGGCCAGCAGGACCAGCGGCACGGCCGCCACGCCCAATGTGACGAGACGCGGATCCCAAGGGATCGCCACCACCTCAAGGCCGATGATGAGGAACAAGACCGCATTCAGGATTTCGTCGATCAGCGACCAGAATTTGAGCAGATAGTCGCGGGTGACATCGCTCATGGCGTCGGCCACGCCCTTGTTGCCGATCAGCAGACCGGCGACGGCCATTGCGACCGGGCCGCTGAGGTGGAGCTGCGAGGCCAGCGCGTAGCCGCCCATCACCACCGCGAGACTTATCATCACCTCGACATTGTATTCGTCGATCGATCGCATCGCGCGGTAACCGATCCACCCGACTGCGAGCCCGAGCAGCACGCCGCCCCCCGCCTCTTGCAAGAACAGGGCACCCGCATGTCCGATCGACAGCGGTTCGGTGCCGAGCGCGGCTTCCAGCAGGATCGCGAACACCACGACGCCGACGCCGTCGTTGAACAGGCTTTCCCCGGCGACCGTCGCCTTCAGCGTCGGCGACACATCGGTGCGACCGAGCACGCCCATGACCGCAACCGGATCGGTCGGGCTGATGAGCGCTCCGAACACCAGGCACCAGATCAAAGGCACGATGAGGCCCAGCCAACCAGCGACATAGTGGAAGCCGAAGCCGATCACCGCCGTCGAGAGCAGGACACCCCCGGTACTCAGCCCGATGATCGGCCAGCGTCCACGGCGCATATCGTCCCATTTGACGTGCAGGGCACCCGCGAACAGCAGGAACGACAGCATGCCATCCATGAGCGTCGTATGGAAGTCGATGCCGGCGATGAACCCGACCACCTGTTCGCCGACGTCGCTGCCGGGCAGAAGATGATCGAGGCCGATGACGAGCAGCGACGCGACCAAGCCCATGACCGTCAGGCCGATCGAGGATGGTAGCTTCAGGATGCGGTGGTTCAGATAGCCGAGGGTGGCGGCAAGCACGATCAAGATCGCGGCGGCATCGAAGGGTGTCAGCATGGGGATCAAGCCGTTCCGGCAAGCCAGGCGGTGCCGTCCCGCAGGCGGCGCTTGAAGTCGGGCGCGTCGAGCGCGCGGCGCAGTTCGTCGGCACGCTCTCGGACGCGGGCGAGATTGAAGCCGCTCAGGCCCTCTGCCGCCAGCTCGACCAGCTTGTCGGCATAGTCCCGGACGACGGCGCGACGATCAGGCTGATCGCACTCCAGCGACACTTCGCCCAATGCGTTGAGGTAGCGCATGGCGGCGATCATGTCGGTCGCACAATATTGCGCCAGCGCGCCGAACGACCGGTCCATGAACGAGCCGAATGTCACGGGATGGGCGATGACGCGCAAAGTGCCTTCGTCATCGACGCGCAGGTGCGAGGGCAGCGACCGCTCGGCGAGATCCGATAGTGCCGCCCCCAGCCAGTCAAGGCAGGTTACGGCGGTAAAAGGGTCGTTCACGCCCGGAGACAGGGCGCGGGCGGCAATCTCGACTAGCTCGTCAATGAGGAACCGCAGATCCTGCAGCGCCGAGCGCCGAGAGCCGATGGTATATACCCCGCGCAGAGCGTCCGTGCAGTCATCGTCACACGGCGCTGGAGGCGATACCTCCATCAGTGTGCGCCCGACATGGACGAAGTCGCCCGGCTGATATTGCAGTCGCAGCACGAGATCATGCCTCTTGGCGAGGCGCATGACGGCTTCGTCGTCTAGGAACTGGATGTAGCCGGTATCTTTGGCTTTGACCGATTGCCGCTCCCGCCCGGCCGCTGCGTCCGCATTGTCGCGGAACGTCGCGGGGATGTCGGACGATGCAGCCTGATGATCGTCCGGCGCCTCGCCGACGAAGCGAGGAAACCGGTCGTCGACACCGCGCAGCAGCCGATCACCCACATCCTCGATCACACTGTTGATGTGAATCTTGGATGGCACATGGTGAATGAAATAGATCAGCACGCCGATCGAGCAGAGTGCGAGCACTACGCCGACGAGCAAGGCCAGGTTCGGTACGAAGCCGGCCCCGTCGGATTCTTCCGGCGAATGGATGGTGCGCAGGACGAGAAGGCAGTACAGAAACGTCGCGATGAAGGTGCCGAGCGTCACCTGATTGCCGCGATCGCGCATGAAATTGGTGAGCAGGCGCGGCCCATACTGACCGGATGCGTACACCACAGCCGCAATGGTCACCGAGAAGACGGTGCCAGCGACCGTAATCATCGAACCGCCGATCGAGGACAGCACCTGGCGGGCGCCATCCGGGCGCGAGGCGTAGAGCCAGACGTAGCCGTCCATCCATGCCGAACCAATGTAGCTGTCCAGCGCCACCATCCCACCGGCTAACAGGATGGCGGCGAAGGCCATGAGTGTGGGCACGAACCAGTAGCTGGAACCCAGATAGTCAGCGAGGCGGCGGAGGCCAGCATTCATGCGCGTGCTTTCGATGTCGGCCGGCTTCGACCCTTTTCGGAATCGCGAAGCGAAGCAGGCACGCGATCATGCCGACTTTCCCGGTTTCGCTCGTTTTAACTGTGAAACGACCGAGGCAGTTCCGATGATCTCGTGTAGCGAGTAGCTCGAAAGCCGGTCCCAAATGCAAGGCCCACAGGCTGTGGGACGGGTAGGTTTTTCCTGAAATGCCATCCTTTGTGAGACGCTGGCAGGGGCGCCATGCAGTTATCCCGTCTGTTGGCGGACATACTCGCCCAAGCCGCGCGCGACGAGTTCGTCGTTGGAGA
>QFNF01000055.1 GCA_003240755.1 Sphingomonas hengshuiensis
CGTCGCGCGCCGTGATCGCCGCGACCGACGACGGCGCGTATCTGGTCCCCGGCGTCGACAGCGTCCGCGCCCTCGCGCTGCGGGCGATCGGGGCGGGGCAGGGCATCGCCGCTGCGATCGCCGCTGCGGGGCGGGGCGAGGCGGTCGACCTGCCCGCGCTGTTCGCTGCCGGGGCGATCGGGTCGCCGATCGACCATGACGATCCGGCGCATCTGGTGATGACCGGCACCGGTCTCACCCATCTCGGTTCGGCCGAGGGGCGCGACAGGATGCACCGTGCGGCGGCACAGGCGGCGACTCAGACCGATTCGATGCGGATGTTCCTCGAAGGGGTCGCGGGCGGCAAGCCCGTGGCGGGGGCGGTCGGGCAACAGCCCGAATGGTTCTACAAGGGCGACGGCTCGCAACTGGTGGCGCCGGGCGGCGACTTCGCCATGCCGCACTTCGCGCAGGACGGCGGCGAGGAGCCCGAGCTGGCCGGCATCTACCTGATCGGCCCCGATGGCACGCCGCACCGCATCGGGCTGGCCCTTGCCAACGAATTTTCGGACCATGTGACCGAACGGCACAATTATCTGTGGCTGGCGCACAGCAAGCTGCGCCAGGCGTCGATCGGCCCCGAACTGCTGGTCGGCCCCCCGCCCGCATATGTCGCGGGGACCAGCCGGATCGTGCGCGGCGGCGCGACGCTGTGGGAAAAGCCGTTCCTGTCGGGGGAAGCGAACATGTCGCACAGCCTGTCCAATCTTGAACATCATCATTTCAAATACCCCCTCTTCCGCCAACCCGGCGACATCCACATCCACTTCTTCGGCACGGCGACCCTGTCCTTCTCCGACGGGGTGCGGACGCAGGAAGGCGATGTGTTCGAGATCACCGCGGCGCCGTTCACGCTGCCGCTGCGCAACCGGCTGACGCGGGCCGAAGCGCAGGCGTTCACGGTCGGGGTGTTGTGAAGTGGGCGGAGACGCGGAGGGAGAGCCCTCGCTGCCACTGTGCTAGCAAGCGCCGCCGCGGCCGTCGGCGGATGCTTCTCCACCGGCCCGAAGCTGCTCGAACCGAACGGGCCGAAAGGCGCTTATCCCAGCAACGGTTCGATCCGGTCCAGCAGCGGCAACTGGCTCTTCAACATCATTGTCCGGGCCTCGGCGACCGGCATCCAGCGCGCGGCGTCGACCTCCGGAAAGGCGCGGCGGCGGCCGCTGCGCGGGGGCCATTCCAGCTCGAACGTCATGCTGGTGATCGCCTGCGTGTCGACATCCTGCTCGGCGGCGAAGGCGGACACCGCCTTTCCGCCCGCCTGTCGCACCATGCCGAGCGGCGCGAGGGGGACGACGACGGCGACGCCCAGTTCCTCGGCCACCTCGCGCCGCGCCGCATCCTCGACCGCTTCGTCGGGTTCGACCTGACCTTTCGGAATTTGCCACGCACCCTCCTGTCGCCGCGCCCAGTAGGGACCGCCGGGATGGACGAGCAGCACCGCCGGGACCGGCGTGCGACGATAAAGCAGGATGCCGGCGCTATGCTGTGGCATGAAGGTGTCCCCGTTTCCGGGCGATCATATCCGTCGCCCCTTGTTGATGGACAGACGCCGCCGACCCATGTTGCGTTCCATCGATGCCGCAACTCGACCTCTTTGCCGCCGAGCCCCGATTGCCCGGCCTGTCGTACCGCGCGGGCGTGGTGGCGGGAGACCGCCTGTCGGCCATCGCCGCAGCGATCGATGCCGCGCCGCTCACCCCCTTTCGGTTCCAGCAATGGACCGGGCTGCGGCTGACCGCCTCCCATGGCTGGCAGTATGATTTCGAACGTGGGCAGGTCGCGCGCGCCGAGCCGATGCCCGACTGGCTGCTGGGCGTGCGCGCGGCGGCGGCGGGGTTTGCCGGGTTGCCGGCGGAAGCGCTCGTGCAGGCGTTGCTGACCCGCTACGATCCCGGTGCCGGCATCGGCTGGCATCGGGATCGGCCGGTGTTCGAGCATGTCGTCGGCGTTTCGATCGGTGCGCCGGCGACCTTGCGGTTTCGGCGGCGGACGGCGGATGGGTTCGACCGGTTCGCGCTGCCGCTGACGGCGGGCGGCACCTATCACCTGACCGGGGAAGCACGGTGGGCGTGGGAGCATGGCATCGCGCCGATGGCGGAGACCCGCTGGTCGATCACCTTTCGCAGTCTGACGGCGCGCTTTGCCAGGGAGGTGGGGCTTGCGTGAACTGAGCCTGCATGTCGTCGGTGCCGATCATCCCAATCGCGGCGGCGGCAATCGGCGGTTCGAGATAGTGCTGTGTTCGCCCGGCGAAGCGGTGACGCTGGTGCCCGAACCGCGCAACCCGGTCGATCCGAACGCGGTGATGGTCGTCAGCAAGCGCGGGGTGCAGATCGGCTATCTGACCGCCGATCGCGCGGCGTGGATCGCGGGAATGCTGCGCAGCGGGCGCACGGTGGCGGCGGTGTTCCAGCAGCCGACACCCGCCGGCGCGGCGATCCGGGTGGCATTCGACGGCGCGGTGCCGGTGTTGCCGCGCCCGGTGGGGGTGGAGGATGATCCCGGGCGGGAGTGGTGGCCGGACGAGGTGCCGCCCGAGGATTGGGACTGAAGCGCCTCCCGCCTCCACCCGTTTGGTTCGGGTAGCGATCGGGCGAAGTCGAGCGCGCGTATCGAGAACGGGGTTCCGCTGGGCAGAGGAGTTCTCGACAGACGCTTCTCGACAAGCTCGAAGCTGCCCGAACCGAACGGTTTTGGTGAGGAGGGGAGGGGTAGCCTCAATCCTCCATGATCTGGCTGTGCGTCCGCGTGTCGCGCATGCGCAGATAGACGATCAGCGACACGCCGATCATCGCGGTCACATACCAGTAGAAGCCGCGTTCGAAGCCGATATCCTTGAACTTCAGCGCGACGACCTCCGCCGTGCCGCCGAAGATCGTGTTGGCCAGCGCATAGGGCAGCGCCACGCCCAGCGCGCGGATATGGGCGGGGAACAGCTCGGCCTTCACCACCGCGTTGATCGAGGTGTAGCCGGTGACGATGATGAGCGCACCCATCACCAGCAGTCCGGCCGTCACCGGATCGCGGGTCGTCTCCAGCGTGGAGAAGATCGGGTAGGTGAACAGCACGCCGGCAAGGCCGAACGCGATCATCAGCGGCTTGCGCCCGATCCGGTCGCTGAGCGCGCCTGCCACCGGCTGCAGCAGCATGAAGACGAACAGGGTCACGCCGTTGATCTGGCTGGCCACCTCGCGGCTGAAGCCGGAGGTGTTGACGAGGAATTTCTGCATGTAGATCGAGTAGGCGTAGAAGGCGAGCGTACCGCCGGCCGTCAGCAGCATGACGACCGCAGTCTCCTTCGGATGCTTGCTCACCAGTTCGAGGAAGCCCGACTTGGGGGCGCCCGCCGCCTTGGCGTTGGTGAAGCTGTGGCTCTCGGCAAGGCCGCGGCGGATCCAGAACACGACCACCGCCAGCACCGCGCCGATGGCAAAGGGGATGCGCCAGCCCCAGGCGTCGAGCTGCCCCTCGCTCATCGTCGCCTGCAGCACGAGCAGGACGAGGATCGCGAGCAACTGTCCCGAGATCAGCGTGACATACTGGAACGACGAGAAGAAACCGCGGCGGTTCTTGCCCGCCATTTCCGACAGATAGGTTGCGCTGGCGCCATATTCGCCGCCGACCGACAGCCCCTGCATTAGCCGCGCGATCGTCAGCAGGATCGGCGCGGCGACGCCGATCGTCGCGAACCCCGGCGTCAGCGCGATCATCAGCGAGCCGGCGCACATCAGCGTGACCGAGATCGACAGCCCCGCCTTGCGTCCGTGCCGGTCGGCATAGATGCCCATGACCCACGCGCCGATCGGACGCATGATGAAGCCGACCGCGAACACCGCCGCGGTGCCGAGAAGCTGGGCGGTCCGATCGGTGCTGGGAAAGAAGTGCGGCGCGAAATAGAGCGAGAAGGCGGCATAGACATACCAGTCGAACCATTCGACCAGGTTGCCGGTGGAGCCGCCGATGATCGCCTTCAGGCGGGCTGCGCGGTCGGGCGTGGCGGAAGCTGTATGGCTGTTCATGGCCGAGGGCTATCGCGTGGCGGCGCCCGCGCCAAGCCCCCGCGAGAAGATGGTAGCGATACCGTTCCTAGAAACTGCCCTGCACGCTGGCGCCGGCGGGAAGCCCGGTAAAGGGCAGCATGGCGGCACCGTCGCCGGTCATGGCGAAGCGCAGGCTGCCATTCTTCTCGATCGTGGCGTCCATCAGCGTGCGGCGGCGCTGCCCTTCGGGAACCAACCTTATGCGGGTCTGGGTGCCGATATGCTCGGCGGTCAGCAGCATCGCGGGGGTCGGCGTGGCCACGTTGCCCGGCTTCGTCACGCAGCTTCCCGGATCGATCGCGATGCGGCCGTCCGCCATCGCCGACCCGGCGATCGTCGACAGGACGGGCAGGTCGACCTGCCATGTCGAATCGCAGGTAAACGGCAGGTCGGGTTGCAGCGCCGCCAGCAGCGAGGCGTCGGCCGAGCCGCTCACCCGGTCGAGCCGCACCCCGCCGGGGCGGATCAGCGCCTGTCCGCCCAGATCGGTATCGGCCCCGGTCGCGGTCCAGTCGACCGCGAAGCCGAGGCTGGTGAGGCTGCGCAGCGGTGCGAAATGCCATTCGAGGCGGCTGCCGCCGGCGATGCCGACCTCGCCGTTCCACACCGTGCCGCCGACGCCGCTGCGCCAGTCGGTATTGCCCGCGATCAGGCTGGCGGGCAGCGTCGCGACGATCGCCACCGCGAACGAGGCTATGCCGAGTGCCGCGAAGCGGATACTACGCCGCCGTGCCAGCAACCTCGAAGGACTCGACAATGCGATCGCGGCGCTCGACGCTTGGACTGCTTCGCGATGCGGTGCTGCTGTCGTCGGTGGCATCGGCCGCGTCCCCCCTGATGGCTGCCAGGCGGGGCAAGCGCTCCGCCGCGTTGCTGGTTCCGCTGAGCGGCGACCGTTCGGCGCTGGGCCTTAGCATACGCAATGCGGCGATGCTTGCCGAAACCGACCCGGCGGCGCTGGCCGTGATCGACACCGGCGGGACCCCGGCGGGCGCGGCGAATGCCGCGCGGGCAGCGGTGAAGCGCGGCGCCGGGATGGTGCTGGGGCCGTTGTCGGCCGCCGAGACGCGGGCGGTCGCGGCGGCGGTGGGCACGCAGGTGCCGGTCGTCGCGCTGACCAACGATGCCGCGGCGCGCGGCGGCGGGGCGTTCGTGTTCGGCATCACGCCCGCACAGGCGACGGCGGCGATCCTTGGCTATGCCCGATCGCGCGGGGTGCGGCGGATCGTGGTGGT
This sequence comes from Sphingomonas hengshuiensis, assembly GCA_003240755.1. Lineage (GTDB taxonomy): Bacteria > Pseudomonadota > Alphaproteobacteria > Sphingomonadales > Sphingomonadaceae > Sphingomonas > Sphingomonas hengshuiensis_A. Next base: position 5,318 of record QFNF01000055.1, read on the forward strand.
CGACGACGGTACCCCATGGTCGCAGGCATCGGTCGCGGCGGCGCGTACGGCGGAGGCCGATCTGGGGCTGACGATCGTGCCGGTGACGCTGGCGAACGGGGCGCTGCCGCCGGGCGTCGAGGGCGACGCGGCGTTCGTGCCCGGACCGGCGGTGGCGCTGGCGCCCATGCTAAGGAACCGCGGCATGCAGTTGCTGGCGACGATGCAGGCGCTCGACTATCGCCCGGAGGCGTTGAGCGCGTTGGAAGGGGCGTGGATCGCCAGCCCCGATCCGGCAAAGTTCGCGACCTTCGCCAGCGCCTATGCCGCGCGCAATGGCGGTCGGCCGGGGGCGATCGCGGCGCTGGGCAACGACGCGGCGCTGATCGCGAGGTCGCTGCGCGAGGCGGACCAGATGACCCGCGAAGGCGTGCTGCGCGAGGCCGGGTTCGACGGCGTGACCGGGCCGGTGCGGTTCCGCTCGGACGGCAGTTGCGCACGCGACTTCGCGATCCTCGTTCCCAGCAACGGCGTGTACGACAAGGTGGCGGAGAGCCGCGGGGCATGACGCCGCGCCACGGGGAGGGCGGGTTCACCCTGCTCGAACTGATGATTTCGCTGGGCCTGTTCGCGCTGATCGCGGTGGCGGGGCTGGCGCTGGTCGACAGCGTGATCGGGGTCGACGGGCAGACCGAGGCACGGCTCGACCGGATCGCCGATCTGCAACGCGCGATGGTGGTGGTGTCGAGCGACCTCGACCAGATCGCGCCGGGGCCGATGGGGGGCGATGCGGGCGGGCTGCGGTTCCGGCGCAGCGCTCCGGGGCTGGGCGGGCCGCCGATCGGGGTGGGGTATCGCGTCGCCGAAGGACAGTTGCAGCGCGTCGTCGACGGCCGGGCGCAACTGGTGCTGGACCAGGTGATCGCGGCGCGCTGGCGCTATTTCGACGGCGGGTGGCGCGATAGCTGGCCGCCCGCGCCCGACCGCTCGCTCGACTGGCCGCGCGCGGTGGCGGTCGAATTGCGGGTGGGCGGGCCGGGCGGCGGCAATCTGCGGCGGATCGTCACGCTGCCCGTGCCGGCGAAGACGACATGACCGGTCCGGTGTCCGAGCGCGAACAGGGCATGATCCTGGTCAACGTGCTGATGTTCGTGGCGATCGCCAGCGGGCTCGTCCTGCTGATGATAAACCGCGAGGAGGTGGCGCTCGACCGGTCGATCCGCTCGCGCGAGGCGTCGCGCGCGCTGGCGATCGTGCGCGGGGGCGAGCTGTCGGCGCTGTCGGCGCTGCAACGCGATGCGCGGGTGGCGCCCGAGGCCGATTATCCGGGCGAGCCATGGGGCGCGATCGGCGAGAACGGGATCGCGATCGACGGCGGCAGCTTCGACCTCGCCATCGCCGATGCCGAGGGGCGGTTCAACGTCAATTCGGTGCGGCGCGAGCTGGACCCGATCCCGCAGTTGCTGTTCCTGCGCATCGCCGCCGCCGCGGGAATCGAGGAGGAGAAGGCGGTAGCGGCGATCGCGCTGATCCGCGAGCGGGGGCCGGTGCAGGATCTGCGCCCGCTGGCCGTGTTCCTGCCCCCCGGGCAGGCGCAACTGCTGGCGCGGATGGCGACGGCATTGCCGGGCGATACCGCGATCAATCTGAACGCGGCGACGCCGGAGCTGATGGCGGTGCTGTTCGATCCGCAAAAGGCGGCGCGGCTGATCGCGACGCGCAACCGGCAGGGCTATCTGTCGAAGGACGATCTGGCGCGCGAGGACGTGACCGCGCCGGGGGGCACCCGGTTCAGGTCGGATCATTACTGGGTCCGCACCCGCGCGACGATCGGCGGCACGGTGCAGCAGGGCGCGACGCTGATCCAGCGGGTCGAGCGCGAAGGCGGCGCGGTCGCGGTGCCGGTGGAACGGTGGCGCAACGCCGCGATCCCGCCGGAAGTGCCGGGGTTCGGGTAGGGCGGCGGCCAAAGTTCACTAAGTTCACACTCGCCACGTTTCGCGCGCAAGTCGCATTTGGGGCGGTGCGGCGGTTTCAAAGAGCGTGGTCGGAACGCGACCGGGGTGCAGTCTGGCGCGTGCGGGGGATGTAGGAAAGCGGGAACGACCGGGCGAGCCGAGGTGTCGGCGGTCGAACCGTCGTACTGTGCCGGGCGTCAGGTCCGAAGCTCGGTTCCATCGCCGAGGTGAAGCTTACCGTCGCGAACGGTGAACCACCGGGCCGGGCCGTCGCGCCAGTCCACCAGATGCCATTGCGGCTGCCCGTCCGTCGTCGAAAAGGTCAGGAATCGCCGTCCGCTATCTGTCGTAAGCATCACCTCGGGCAAGGAACCGAACAATTCGCATCGTGCGACCCGTTCGTTGCGTAGCAGATCGAAGGCAGGCTCCCAAAGGTCTTCGTCGCTCCAACTGCCGCAGCGGATCGCCGTTTGATCCTCGATGCGCCAACTCCACTCGACGCCGAGCGATACGTCGCCCTGCGGGATACCGAGGGAGCCGTCATGCCTGGTCGTCGGGTGCGTCGTACCGAGTTCGAGAAACAACGCCGATCCATAGCCCCGCCAGACATGGCGTATCGGCAACCCGATGAGCGAGGCGGCGAAGGACTCGAAGGCTTTGGCTGGTGTCATGGCGGACACCGTAGCTGCGTTGGGTGCCGCTCGGTAAGGGGCGATGGTGTAGAAGAGGACGTCGCGTTGGCGCAGGCCGGGCCTCGTGCGGTTCCCGTTCCATGCCGTAACCGGGAGATCCCAGCCTTCGCTGTGATGACGTTGGCGGCAGGCTGACCGGCTGGTTCGTCTCACGGGCTAATACCCGATCCACGCATTCTCGATATGGCGTGGGGCGGTGCGCGGGGCGAGGAGGATGACGTCGATGCGGAGGTCGCAGCCTTCGGCATAGGTCGCCGCCAGTATCTCCGCCGCCGCCGCGACGCGTGCGAGGCGGCGTTCGTCGATCGCGTGGTCGAGGTCGGTCGCGGTCGCGCGGGTCTTTACCTCGACGAAGGCGACGATGTTCGCCTTGCGCGCGATCAGGTCGACCTCGCCTGCCTTGGTGCGCACCCGCCGGGCGAGGATACGCCAGCCCTTCAGCCGCAGCCACCACCCCGCGATGCGCTCGCCCCGGCGGCCGGCATCGTCGGCAGCGACGCGGGAGGCGCGCGAGCGGGGACGGGGCGGGCGGGGCAGCACGCGGCGGTTGTGCCGTACCGCCGCTGTGGCGGCAAGCGATCAGCGCAGCAGGCCGGCGGTCCGCAGCGCCTTTTCGATCGTCGCCTGTACGCCGCTGGCAGGCGTGGGGGCGGGCGTCATGCGTTCGAGCTTGGCGGCCGGTCGCGTCGGGGACGCTGCGGGAGCCGTTGCCGGCCGGGCGGCGGCGTCAGTCAGGCCCCAGCCGCGCGCGATTTCCAGCGTGCTCGACAGGCCGACGTCGAGCATGAACGGACCGGCGGCACCGATCCCGCTATGACCGTCGACGGGCACGCCGTGGCCCATGCCGGCGATGCGCCATTCCTCGACCAGCGGGCGGCCCGAAGCGTCTAGCCATGCGCGGCGCGACCAGTTGGCGTCGCCGGAGCGTTCGGTGGGTTCGACCGGCAGCGCGTGGACGGTGCGCCATTGATCGACCAGCGCATCGCTGTTGGCGACGACGACGGTCGGGTCGGCGGTGCCGTGCCAGATCGCGACGCGCGGGATGCGCGCCGACGACGCGATGGCGCGCGGGGCGGTGGCGGGCTGGCCGCGCATCCGCTCCAGCGCGGCACGCACGCCGATCGCGGTGCCATAGGGGAGCCCGCCGATGATCGCGCCGGCGGCAAAGCGTTCGGGCCATGTCGCCAGCAGCACCGCGGTCATCGCGCCGCCCGCCGACAGGCCGGTGACGAACACCCGCGCCGGATCGATCGCATGGGCGGCCACTGCCGCGTCGATCATCGCGACGATCGATTCGGCCTCGCCGCCGATCCGGGTGATGTCGGCGTCCTCGAACCAGTTGAAGCACAGATTGGCATTGTTGGCGCGGCGCTGTTCGGGGAACAGCACCGCGAACCCTTCGCCATCGGCCAAAGTCGACCAGCCGGTGCCATGGTCATAGACCGCCGCATTCTGGGTACAGCCGTGCAGTGCCACGACCAACGCCGCGCCGGGACGCAGGTCGGTCGGGACATGCAGTCGCGCGCGCAGATTGCCGGGATCGGGGGCAAAGCCGGTCAGGTCGTGCAGCCGGTCGGGTACGTCGGATGCCGCCCCGGCGGCGCGCATGCGCGACAGGTTCGTCAGCGTGTCGGAGAGCGAAGCCATGAATCGGTGCCTTCAATCGCGGGGTCCATCAGGACGACAGACACAGGATATGGCGGCTATGCTGCGCTGCACAATAGGGTGTGGCGATTAACGGGCCATGCGCGCATGATCGATTGGCTCGGCGCAGCGGGGTTCTTGAAGGCTGCCGGCTTAAAAATGGAAGCAGTGCCGCCCATCAAGTCCAACAGGGAATGCAAGATCGGCAACGGGGCGGTCCATGGCCGGATCGCCGGCGCCATCGCGTTTGCGCGCGCAGTTCCATATGGTCGGGGAGAGAGGATTCGAACCTCCGGCCCCTGCCTCCCGAAGGCAGTGCTCTACCAGGCTGAGCTACTCCCCGACGGAGTATCGGCACGGCCCCGAAAGGCGCCTGCCGTTGCTTGGAGGCGCGCCTATAGCGGGCGGTCACGGGGTCCGCAAGCGGGATTCGCGCGGGTGCCTGTTTGGCTTTGCCGGGGAAGCTGCTAGGGGCGCTGGCAACCCCACCTCTTTTCGATTGTGTGACCGTGGCCACTCCGCTCGACAAACTGCGCAACTTCTCGATCATCGCCCATATCGACCATGGCAAGTCGACCCTTGCCGACCGGCTGATCCAGCGTACCGGCGGCCTCGCCGAGCGCGAGATGTCGGCGCAGGTGCTGGACAATATGGAGATCGAGAAGGAACGCGGCATCACCATCAAGGCGCAGACGGTGCGCCTCGAATGGAAGGGCCATGTCCTCAACCTGATGGACACACCGGGGCATGTCGACTTCGCCTATGAGGTGTCGCGGTCGCTGGCGGCGTGCGAGGGCGCGCTGCTGGTGGTCGATGCCGCGCAGGGGGTCGAGGCGCAGACGCTCGCCAACGTCTATCAGTCGATCGAACACGACCATGAGATCATCCCGGTCATCAACAAGATCGACCTGCCCGCCGCCGAGCCGGAAAAGGTCAAGGCCGAGATCGAGGACCTGATCGGGCTCGACACGTCGCGATCGGTGCTGGCATCGGCCAAGGCCGGGATCGGCATCGACGAGATCCTCGACGCGATCGTCGAACAGATACCCGCCCCCAGGGGGGACGCGAACGCGCCGCTGAAGGCGATGCTGGTCGATAGCTGGTACGACCCGTATCTGGGCGTCGTCATCCTGATCCGGGTGATCGACGGGTCGATCCGCAAGGGGCAGCAGATCAGGTTCATGAACGCCGACACGACGCACCTCGTCGACCGGGTCGGGGCGTTCCGGCCGAAGATCGAGCAGCTACCCGATCTCGGCCCGGGCGAGATCGGATTCATCACCGCGCAGATCAAGGAAGTGGCGCAGACGATGGTCGGCGACACGATCACCGACGCCAGGCGCCCGACCGCCGAAGCGCTGCCCGGGTTCAAGGAAGTACAGTCGGTGGTGTTCTGCGGCCTGTTCCCGGTCGATGCCGCCGATTTCGACAAGTTGCGCGAATCGATCAGCAAGCTGCGGCTGAACGATGCCAGCTTCACCTTCGAGATGGAAAGCTCGGCGGCGTTGGGCTTCGGCTTCCGCTGCGGGTTCCTGGGGCTGCTGCATCTGGAGATCATCCAGGAGCGGCTGAC
>QFNF01000016.1 GCA_003240755.1 Sphingomonas hengshuiensis
CGACGATCCGCGCAGCCTCGAACCCGAACTGGCCGGCAACATGGCCGAACTGTTCGCGCTGATCGACCGCTACGACCTGTACGGATCGGTCGCGATCCCGAAGACCCATGCGCCGGGCGAGGTCCCCGCCATCTATGCCCATGCCCGCGCGCGGCGGGGCGTGTTCGTGAACCCGGCGCTCAACGAACCCTTCGGGCTGACGCTGCTGGAGGCCGCCGCATCGGGCCTGCCGCTGGTCGCGACCGATAGCGGTGGTCCGAACGATATCATCGAGGGCTGCGGCAACGGCATCCTCGTCGATCCGCGCGATCCGCACGCGATCGGGCAGGCGATCCTGAAAATCCTGTCGGACGATGCCCTGTGGGACGATTATTCGCAGGCCGGTGCCACCGCCGCCGAACTGTACGACTGGGACGGCCATGTCGCACGCTATGCCGAACTGGCCGCCGCGGTCATCGCCCCGCCCGCCCCGGCGGTCGAGGCGCCGCGCCTCCTGCTGATTTCCGACATCGACAACACGCTGCTGGGCGAGAGCGAGGCGGCGCAGGCGTTCAACCTGTGGCATGGCGACCAGCATGACATGCGCTTCGGCATCGCCACCGGACGCAGCCTGCACAGCGCGCTCGCGATCCTTGCCCAGAACCGGGTCGCGCCGCCGGCGGTCATGATTACCTCGGTCGGGTCCGAGATCTACCACCGTGCGCATGGCGGCATCTATGTCCGCGATGATGCGTGGACGGCGACGATCGATGCCGGCTGGAACCGCGACGCGATCGCCGCCCTGCTCGCCACGCACGGCGACCTGCACCCGCAAAGCCCGCTCGAACAGCGCAGCCACAAGCTCAGTTACTTCACGGCCGGCGAGGCGGACATTGCCGAACGCGTCCGCGACCTGCTTGCCCGGTCCGGTTTCGCCGCCTCGGTGATCCACAGCCATGGCCGCTATCTCGACATCCTGCCGCTGGCCGCGTCGAAGGGCACGGCGGTCGATTATGTCCGCAGGAGCGCCGGCATGCGCCGCGACCAGGTGATCGTTGCCGGCGACAGCGGCAACGACGTCGAAATGCTGCGTGCCTGCGCCCATGCGATCATCGTCGGCAATTATTCCGATGGCCTCGCGCAGCGTCCCGACCTCGCCCACAGCTATGTCGCGCAGCGCGGCTATGCGTTCGGGATCATGGAAGGGGTCGCCCATTTCCGCAACGTGCCGGCGCAGCGCCTGTCGGCGTGATCTCGGTCTGCACGCTGGTACGCGGACGGACGGCGCAACTGGCGACGCTGTTGTCGGGCCTTGCCGGGCAGCGCCGTGCGCCCGACGAACTGGTCATCGCCTATATGCAGGATGCCGCGCCCGCCGGCCTGCCCGATCCGGGCGTGCCGGTGCGCGCAATCTTCGTCCCCGGCGACCCCATGCCCCTGGCCGAGGCACGCAACGCGGCGGCGGCGGCGGCGCGGGGCGACCGGCTGATCTTCCTCGACGTCGACTGCGTACCCTCGCCCCGCCTGGTCGAACGCTATGCGCAGGCGCTGGACCATGCCCCCGCCGTCTATCTGGGCGAGGTACGCTATCTGCCGCCCGGACCGTTCGACCCGGCAAGGGGCGTACGCCACCCGGCCCGGCCGGCGCTGGCCGACGACGAAATCCGGCCCGTATCCGACCATGGCGAGCTGTGGGGCCTGTCCTTCGCGCTGCCCCGGTCCGCATGGGATGCGGCGGGCGGCATGGACACCGGCTATGTCGGCTATGGCGCGGAGGAAACCGATTTCGCCTGGCGCCTCGCGGCCGCCGGGATACCGATGGCATGGGTCGGCGGGGCGATGGCGTATCACCAGCATCATGCCGTCCACATCCCCCCGCTCCACCAGTTCGGCGCGATCCTGCGCAACGCCACGCGGTTCCGCGCCCGCTGGGGGCGGTGGTGCATGGACTATTGGCTCGGCCAGTTCGCCGACATGCACCTGATCCGCTGGTCCCCGGACACGGAAGCGATCGAGCTGCTTCGGGAGCCGACGGCGGCGGAGGTGGCGGCCAGCCGCCGCGAGGATGCGTTGTTCAGCTAGGCCGGGGTGACGGCGGGCAGCGCCGGTCGTCGCCCTTCGTCCCGATGCCGCGCCCTTTCCCCATCGGCCGTTGCCCAAACGTCGCTTCGGCAAAGGTCGGGGTGGGGGCGGACTGATGGAAAAAGCGGCCGTGCATGGTATATCCACGGACTCGAGGATGGACCTCTGCACGGAAAATGCACGCAATCTCACCGGATACTCCAACATCCTCATCCCGCTATCCATGGCTCCGTCATCGTACCCGCATTTCGACCGAGGAGGACCATCATGACCCGATCGATTTCCCCCCGCCTGCTCGGCTGGGGCGCCGCCGCCGCGCTGCTTGCCCTTCCGCTCGTCGCCGGGGCACCCTGGACCCCGGCCGACTATGCCTTTGCCGCGGGCATGCTCGGCATCGCGGGCGGCGCGATCGAGATCGGGGCACGGGCGTCGACCAGCCTCGCCTATCGCGGCGGCACGGCGATCGCGGTCGTTGCCGCGTTCCTGGTCCTATGGGTCAACGCCGCGGTCGGTTTCTTCGGCAGCGAGGATAACGACGTCAACGCGATCTTCGGCCTCACCGTGCTGGTCGCGGTCGTCGGCACGCTGCTCGCCGGCTTGCGCGCGCGCGGCGTCGCCTGGGCGATGCTCGCCGCCGCCGCGACGCAGTTGCTGGTGGGCCTGACCGGCCTCGCCGCCGGCTGGGCGGCACCCGGCCTGGCGGGGATCCGCCAGACGCTGGGCGGCACCGCCTTCTTCTGTGTCCTGTGGCTGGCATCGGCGGCGCTGTTCGCCCGCGCCGCGCGTCAATCGGCCCAGAGCCGTACCGCCAGCCCTTCGATATAATCCGCCGCCCGCGCCGCGGCGGCGGGATCGTAGAGCGCGGCCAGCGCCGCCGGATCGAGCGCCTTGGCCGCATCCAGCAACCCGCGCCACGGGGCCAGCGACCCCGGCCACCGGTGCAGCGCCACCGCCGCCCCGACCTCGGCCAGCCGGTCGGCCTTGCGCGTCTGTTCGGCGAAATAGCGCCATTCGGGCGCGCAGATATAGGGGCGACCGACCCGGGCGATCTCGTGCACCGTATTGTCGCCGGCCGATGCGATCACGACATCGGCGGCGGCGATATGGTCGGTCACGCCGGCGACCCAGCCCTTCTCCACCAGATTGCCGAAATCGGTCTCATGCCCCTCGCGGTGGACCGGCCCGATCACCAGCCACAGCGCATCCGGCACCGCGCGCGCGGCCATGGTCAGCGGGGCATAGGGCGTTCCCGCCCCGCCGCCACCGGTCAGTACCAGGACGACCTCCCGTTCGGGATCGATGCCGAGCTTCGCCCGCGCCTCCGCTTTCGTCGGCACCGCATCGGTCGTGGTGCACAGCCCGCCGGTATAGCAAGTCTTGGCCCGGCCCCATGCGGGAAAGTCCTCCTGCTCGATCCGTTCGTCGAACGGCGCCAGCAGCCCGACGCAGGCCTGATATGCGCCCAGATGCCCCGGATCGGCGCGATCGCCATGCATGCGGATCTTGATCGCCGGCACGCTGGCGATGCGCGACAGCAGCGCGATCTCCGCCGACACGTCGACCACGAACAGGGCCGGCGACACATCGTCGAGATGGTCGAGGATCGTGCGCATCGTCCGCCGCGTCGCCTCGACGCCCAGCGGCACACAGTGCAGCACGTCCGGCGTCGGCTGGTCGAACAGCGCCCTGGTCGGCACCGGCGCACCGATCATGTCGGGCAGCGGCACGATCTCGACCGGCCGGTCGAATCCGTCGAACAGGTCGGGTCGCGCGCACAGGATCGTCACCCGGCGCCCGGGCGGCAGTTCGCGGACGATCGCCATCGCCCGGTTGGCGTGGCCGCGTCCCTGATGATGGATGAAGAACGTGATCGGTCGCGTCGTCATGCTGCCCCCCGGAGAAAACCCGTCTTTCGCGCTGGCCATTGCAACGCAGCGGAACCCTTGCCGGCTCCCCGCGTAACGGCCAGACACGAAATTATTTCGGTATCACAATGATTTCCGATGATTCGCATGGGAATAACGCGCCGCATGTCGACCTGGACCCGCCCCTGCCCCGGCCTGACCATCCTGCGCCGCGGCGATGCGCCGATCCGCGCGATCCAGGTCTATGGACAGCGTTGCTCGGGCACCAACGTCCTGATCCGGTCGATCGAGGCCAATCTGGGCCGCGGGGCCTTTACCGAAGCGCATGGATTCAAGCACTGGTTCGTCCCCGAACAGGTGCTGTTCCCGCGCGACGTGATGGTGCTGGCGGTCGCGCGCGATCCGGTGGACTGGGTACGCAGCCTGCACCGCCAGCCATGGCATGCCCATCCCGAGGTGAAGGCGCTCGGCTTTTCCGACTTCATCCGCGCGCCATGGCATAGCTATTGGGACACCGAATTCTGGGGCGTCGGGCACGACCATCCGGTGCTGGGCCGCGAGATGCTGCACGAACGCTGTCCCGATACCGGCGAACGCTTCGCCAACCCGCTCGCGAAGCGCACCGCCAAGCTGCGCCACTGGAGCGGCCTGCACGACCGTGCGCACCATGTCGCGTTGCTCGGCCACGAAGCGTTCGTCGCCGATCCGGCCGGGATCATCGCCGCCCTGTCCGCCGCCACCGGCCTCGCCATGGCCGACCCGTTCGTTGCGCAGGACAGCTACAAGGGGCAGGGCAGGCGCCCCTTCACCCCCACCGCCTATGCCGCCATCTCCCCCGCCGACCGCGCCCATATCCATGCGTGGCTCGACCCGGAGGTGGAGGCGCGGTTCGGCTTCGACATTCCGGGACCGCAGGCGCAGGCGGCCGAATAGGTTCGCGCGAAGGGGGATAGCGCCCCGGAGACGATCGGCGGATCGATCGGCACGTCGCTGCGGCGGCAAGGCCGGTGGCGAAGGAACGCCCCATCGCCAGCCGCACCTCCGCGCGTCAAGCTTGCCGGCGTGCCCGATGGACCAGCGCCGCCAACCCGATCGTCAGCACGGCCGCCACCACCGCCCAGATCGCCAGCCCCTGCCACGGCGTGAACCCCAGCCATTCATCGGCCACGGTGCGCAGATAGCCGGGGTCGAACCGAGCCGCGAACACCGCCACCGCCAGCGCGTGCGGTTCGTCCTGCGGCGCGGTGATCTCGGCGCTGGCGATCGCCATGTTCAGCACGATCGATCCGGCCAGCAACGCCGCGACCGCGATCCGCGACCAGCGTCCCGCCCGTGCCCAGAACATGCCGATGCCGATGCCCAGGAATCCGACCGCCGGCAACGCATGGCGCGGGCCGGTGGCGTTGCCGCCGTCCCAGTAATAATAGCTGGCGTTGATGAGGAACGGCACGACGGCGCCCGCCACCGCCAGCCACCCGATCGCCCGTGTGGCCGGTTCGCGCACCAGCATCGCCAGCCCGAACGGCGCGACGATCAGGATCGGCGCGACCCACAGCATCCCCCGCCGCTCGCCGAAGATGAGCTCGAACAGGACACGAAGCTTGGGATAGGTCAGCCCGAACAGCCCCTCCTGCATCCCGGCGAAATCGGTGACGCCCGAATAGCCCAGCCGGAACACCGTCCCGAACGCCAGCAGGTTGTAACCGACCAGAACCACCAGCGCCGTAGCCCCTGCCGCCAGCGCGATCGCCACCGTGCGTACGGCGTGGTCCCGTGGCAGGTCCCGCAACCGCCACAGCGCGAAGCCCGCGACCGGCAGCCCGGCGACCAGCGCCGAATGCTCGATCAGCACCGCCCAGCCGAGCGCCAGCCCGGCGGCGACCGCATGGCCCCGCGACCGCGCCGGCCCCGTTCCGCGCCACACCGCCCAGGTCGCGATCATCATCAACGCGGCGACCGGGGCATGGCCGAAGATCGTCGTCGACCATCCCCACATGGTGGTGCCAAGGGCAAAGGACAGCGCGGCGACCGCCCCGGCCGCGCCATCGCCGGTCACGCCGCGCACCAGGTCGTAGAGCAGCATCGCCGCCAGCGCGGTCAGCAGCGCACAGACCGTTACCGCCACCAGCCGGATGCGGATCTTCAGGAACCGGTTGAACGCGCGATTCTCGAAACCCGGCACGAAGTCGTGCGCGCTCTGTCCCGACACCGCATCGGCAAGGGCGACCGCGGGGATGCCCAGCACGGTCATCCCCGGCGCCTTGTCCGAATAATAATGCTCGCCGAAATGCGCCTTGTCGATCGTCAGGTGCGCGAACTCGTCGATCGTCGCATCGCGGTCCTCGACCAGCGACAGCGTGGCGAACATGCGCACGGCGTTGTTGGGATTGAACTCCCACGACCCGAACCACGCACAGGAAAACCACACGAGCACCAGGATCGCCCACGCCACCGGATCGCGGCGCAGCGTCGTCGGTGCCGCGCCCACTTCCGTCGCTGCGGGCACCGGCCTCAGAAGACCCGGTTGAGCAGCAGGTACAGCGACCCCGACAGCAGCACCGATACCGGCAGCGTAAGCACCCATGCCATCAGCAGGTTGCGCACCGTCGACATCTGCAGCCCCGACCGGTTGGCCGCCATCGTGCCCGCCACGCCGGACGACAGGACATGGGTGGTCGATACCGGCAGGCCGAGGCTGTCCGCGCCGAAGATCGTGCCCATCGCCACCAGCTCGGCCGATGCGCCCTGCGCATAGGTCAGGTGGGTCTTGCCGATCTTTTCGCCCACGGTGACGACGATCCGCTTCCACCCGACCATCGTGCCCAGCCCGAGGGCAAAGGCGACCGCGACCTTGACCCATAGCGGGATGAAGCGCGTGCCGGCGTCGAGCGACGCGCGATATTCGACCAGTACCTGCTGGTCGCCTTCGGTCAGCGACAGCGCGGGTTCCTTGCCCAGCCGCTTCACCGCTTCCGATGCGAGGTACATGTCGTTGCGCATGTTGCCGCTGACGGCGGCGGGCACCTTGGCCAGCGTGCCGTATTCGCGCACCTGCCGTTCGATCGTGCCGACCAGCGTCGTGACCGCGGGCACGGTTTCCGGCGCCAGCCGGCGCTCGGCGATATAGCGCTGCGTCTGTTGCCGGGCGGTCGTGTCGTCGATCGCGGCGCCGTCGCCCTGCGGCGCCAGCACGCGCACGGCGGCGGCGCTGTTGGTGGCGAACTGCGCCTCATATTGTGCCGGGACCGCGCGGTTGAGCGCATAGGCGGTGGGCACCGTGCCGATCAGGATCAGCATGATGAGCCCCATGCCCTTCTGCCCGTCGTTCGACCCGTGGGCGAAGCTGACGCCGGTGCAGGTGAAGATCAGCAGGCAGCGGATCCACAATGGCGGCGGCGTGTCGCCGACCGGGGCCTCGTACAGCGCCTTGTTGCGGACCAGCGCCTTCATGGCGAGGAACAGCAGTGCCGCCAGGCCGAAGCCGATCATCGGCGACACCAGCAGCGCCTTGCCGATCTCCGCCGCCTTGTCCCAGTCGACGCCGGCCGACCCGCTGCGTCCGTGCAGTATCGCATTTGCGCCGCCGACACCGATGATCGACCCGATCAGCGTGTGCGACGACGATGACGGGATGCCCAGCGCCCAGGTGGCGAGGTTCCACGCGATCGCCGCGATCAGCAGCGCAAAGACCATCGCGAAGCCGGACGACGATCCGACCCCGAGGATCAGTTCGACCGGCAGCAGCGAGATGATGCCGAACGCGACCGCCCCGGTCGACAGCAGCACGCCGAGGAAGTTGAAGATTCCCGACCACACGACTGCGACATGCGCGGGCATCGAATTGGTATAGATGACGGTCGCGACCGCATTGGCGGTATCGTGGAACCCGTTCACGAATTCGAACCCCAGCGCGATGACGAGCGCGAGGACGAGCAGCGCGAACGGCATCAGCGTCAGCGGATCGACGCTGGCGGCGGCGGCATCGCGGTACACGTTATAGACGACATAGCCGAGGGCGGCGACGATGGCGGTGCCGAATCCCAACATACCGGCACGACCGAATCCGTCGTCCAGTCTCGGGCCGGGGCGTCCATCCCGCTCCAGCGCTGCGCTCGTCATCGAAATTCCCCTGCCGAATGAACGATTCGCCCTATCGGCGAAGTGTGACAGCTTGGGATCGCCGCACCTGCCCGTCGCGTCGGCATCGCGGACGGGCGAGGCGCCCCATAGCGAACCGAACCTGCTTTGGCGATATCATGCGCGAAATCCCCGTTTTCCGGGCCGCGCGTTGCGCCATTGCCACACGACGTCGCATCGCGCGGGGCTTGACGGCGCACCTGCTCCGGGTGCTGGAACGCGGGGATGGCCCGTCCCGACGACCCCCCGCCCCCCGGGCACCGCCGCCGCACCGCGCTGGACGAGCGTACCTGCCGGATGATCTGCCCGATCGCCTCGGCGATGGTCGGCGTGTGCCTGACCGGCATCGGGCTGCTGCACGTCACCCTCGCGCTGCGCGCGCGCCAGACGATGGCCGACGACCTGTTGTCGATCGACGCACTGCTGTTCCTGATCGCGACGCTCAGTTCCTATTTCGCGCTGAGGGTACAGGGCACCACGCGGCTCCACCGGCTGGAACGCATCGCCGATGCGACCTTCATCCTGGCGATGCTGCTGCTGACCGCCGCCTGCTTCATCATCACCTATGCGCTGAACGGATAGGCACGTTTCCCCCGCGCGGTCGCGGCACCGCCACCGAACATTACCGATTGTTCAGCGCGCGCTGATCCGCCGGCAAGCTGAGGCACGCTATCCCCGGTTTCATGAAGGGGAAGACGATGCGCAGAATCGGCCGGATCGCGGCGTGCCTGGGGCTGGCCTGCGCCATGCCGGCCGGCGCCGGCACGCCCGCACCCAGCGGCTTGTGGCTCAGCCCGCACAACGACGTGGCGGTACGCACCGGGCCGTGCGGCACGCGGCTGTGCGGCTGGGTCGTATGGGCCAGCACGACGGCGCGGGCGGATGCGAGGGACGGCGGCACCGACCGGCTGCTCGGCACCGAGTTGCTGCAGGATTATGCCGCCGATGGCAGCGGCGCGTGGAGCGGGACGGTATTCGTTCCCGACATGGGCCGCCGCTTCGCCTCGCGCATCGACCTGCCCCGCCCGGACGCGTTGCGGATCCGTGGCTGCCTGTGGGGCGGGATGCTCTGCCGCAGCCAGACCTGGTCGCGCATCGATCAGGTGCCGCATGGCTGAGCTGCGCCGCATGGCGGAACGCTACCGCACGCCGATCGGCGTACTGGTCGTGCTGGCGCTGATCGGCCTCGGCTTCGCCGCGCTCGAACATCTGACGCAGGAGATCAGGTTCGCCGACGTCCGCGCCGCGCTGCACGGCCTGTCGGCGGGCAAGATCGCGCTGGCGCTGCTGGCGACGGCGGGCAGCTACCTCGCGCTCACCTTCTACGATGTGCTGGCGCTGCGCACGATCGGGCGACCGCTGCCATGGCGCACCGCCGCGCTCGCCTCGTTCACCAGCTATACGCTCAGCCACAATCTCGGCCTCGCGCTCCTGACCGGCGGGTCGGCGCGCTACCGCATCTATACCGCCGCCGGGCTGGACGGCCCCGACGTCGCCCGCATCGTCACCATCGCCAGCGGCACGTTCTGGGCCGGGGTGATAAGCGTCACCGGGGTCGCGCTGCTGCTCCATCCCGGCGCGCTCGACCTCGCCGGTCTGCGCCTGTCGGCGACGCAGGTCCGCTTCGCCGGCTGGGGGGTGGTCGCGCTGACCGTCGCGCTGTTCGGCGCCTGCGCGGTGGTACGTGCGCCCGTCCGCCTGTTCGGCTTCACCCTGCCGCTGCCCGGCCCGGCGCTGCTGCTGATGCAGATCGCGATCGCGCTGGCCGACATCGCCTGCGCCAGCGCGGCGCTGTTCGTGCTGATCCCCGGCGCCGCGCCCGCGCTGCTGCCCGCCTTCGTCCTCGCCTATACGCTCGGCATCGTCGCGGCGGTGGTGACGCATGTCCCCGGCGGCATCGGCGTGTTCGAAGCGGTGGTGCTGGCGGTCGTACCCATGGACCGCGCGACATTGTTCGCCGCCCTCATCGCCTATCGCCTGCTCTATTACCTGCTGCCGCTCGGGCTCGGCATCCTCGTGCTGGCATGGCACGAAGGCGCGCGGCAGCGGCGGCGCTCGGTCCGCTTCCTTTCCGGCGTCCGCGCCGTCGCCACCGGGGTCGCCCCGCTGGCGCTGAGCGCGGCGACCTTCCTGGGCGGGGCGATGCTGCTGCTGTCGGGATCGCTCCCCTCGGTCCGCGCGCGCATGGGCGATCTGGCGGCGATCCTGCCGCTGCCGCTGATCGAGGGCAGCTCGATCGCCGCCAGCCTGACCGGCACCGCGCTGCTGCTGCTCGCGCCGTCGCTCTATCGCCGGCTCGACGGCGCGTTCCTCGCCACCCGCGCACTGCTGATCGCCGGCGCGCTCTTTTCGATCGGCAAGGGGCTGGATTACGAAGAGGCGGTCGCCTGCCTGTGCCTCGCCGCGCTGCTGCAATGGACCCGTGCCGCCTTCTACCGCCGCACCACGCTCACCGGGCAGCCGGTGGGTGCGGGCTGGCTCGCCTCGGTCGTCGCGGTCATCGCGCTGACGATCTGGGCCGGGTTCTTCGCCTATCGCCACGTCCCCTATTCGGAAAATCTGTGGTGGAAGTTCGCGCTGCACAGCGACGCGCCGCGCTTCCTGCGCGCGACGCTCGGCGTCATCGTCATGCTCGCGGGTGCCTGTGTCTGGCGGCTGATGGCGCCGGGCCGGGCATCGGCACGCGGCGGGCTGTCGCCGGTCGATTCGGCGATGGTCCACCACATCCTGACCCAGGCGAACCGCACCGACGCGATGCTGGCGCTGACCGGCGACAAGCGCTTCGTGCTGTCGGATGCCGGTGACGCGTTCGTGATGTACCAGGTGCACGGCGCGAGCTGGATCGTGATGGGCGATCCCGTCGGCCCCCGCGAGGCGTGGGGCGAGCTGCTGTGGACCCTGCGCGACCTCGCCGACCGCGAACAGGGGCGGCTGCTGCTCTACGAAGTGTCCTCTCCCGTCCTCGACATCGCGATCGGCATGGGGCTCGGCATCGTCAAGTTCGGCGAGGATGCGGTGGTGGACCTCGCGACCTTCACCCTCGACACCCCCCGGCTGCGCGCGCTGCGCAAGTCCGAACGGGCGGTGGCGCGCAAGGGCGCCCGGCTGCACATCGTCGCCGCGGCGGAGATCGCGACGGTGTTCGACGAACTCCGGTCGGTATCCGACGAATGGCTGTCGGCCAAGGCGCAGCGGGAAAAGAGTTTCAGCCTCGGCCATTTCGACCGGGCCTATCTCGACCATTTCGACGTCGCGGTGGTGAC
The DNA here is from genome assembly GCA_003240755.1 of Sphingomonas hengshuiensis. Classification (GTDB taxonomy): domain Bacteria; phylum Pseudomonadota; class Alphaproteobacteria; order Sphingomonadales; family Sphingomonadaceae; genus Sphingomonas; species Sphingomonas hengshuiensis_A. The sequence goes on from QFNF01000016.1 coordinate 11,327, forward strand.
GATCGACGACCGCATCATCGCCTTCGCCAATCTCTGGCTGACCGCCAATCGCAAGGAGGCGTCGGTCGACCTGATGCGCCACCGCGCCGACGCCCCGCCGGGAACGATGGACTTCCTGATGGTCAACCTGATGCTGTGGGCCAGACAGGCCGGCTATGCCCGCTTCTCGATCGGCATGGCGCCGCTGTCGGGGATCGAGGACCGCCGCCTCGCGCCCGCCTGGGCCAAGGCCGCGGCGTTCATCTTCCGCCATGGCGAGCGTTTCTACGGCTTTCGCGGCCTGCGCACCTACAAGGAGAAGTTCGCCCCCGGTTGGGAGCCGCGCTACATCGCCGGCCCCGGCGGCATCGGCCTGCTGAAGGGGCTGCGCGACCTCTCCCGCCTGATCGGCCGGCCCCAGCCGCGCCATTATCTCACGCCCGCCCCCGCCGAACCCGTCCAGCCGCCAGCGAAGGTGCCCCAGCCATGACCCTGTCCCGCCCCGCCCGCCGCCGCCGCCTGCGCCGCCGTATCGGCATCGGCGCGCTGCTCGCCGGGCTGCTGGTGCTGCTCGGGCTCGCCGCGCCCGCGCTGCACCTGATCGACAACCAGCCGCTGCGCCTGTTCGACGGGGGCAAGCGGCACCCGTCGGTCGTCGCGGTCTATGTCTCGGGCGACATGGGGCTGCGCTTCGGCCTCGGCCGGGTGGTCGTGCCCGCCCTCGCCGCGCACGGCATCCCCGTCGTCGGCGTCAGTTCGCCGGTCAATTTCGGCACGCGCAAGACGCGGGGCGAGGTCGAGGCGGTGATCGCCGGCGCGATCCGCACCGCGCTGGCCCGCACCGGTGCGCAACGCGTGATCCTGATGGGCCAGTCGTTCGGCGCCGACATGGTATCGGCGACCGCGCCCGACCTGCCCGCCGACCTGCGCGCGCGCATCGCGGCGATCAGCGTCGTCGTGCCGGCGCAGACGGTCTATTTCCGCTCCGACCCGACCGGCATCCTCTATCACGGCACCCCCGACGCCCGCCCGGCGGCGGCATTGCGCGCGCTCACCTGGGCGCCGGTCGTCTGCATCTATGGGCAGGAGGAGTCCGAAAGCCTCTGCCCGACGCTGCGGGGTGGCGGGGCGCAGGTCGTCGGCCTGCCCGGGGGCCATTTCCTCGGCCATGACGACCAGCTTGTCATCGCTACCATTCTTGCCACGCTGCGCACCGCCGATCCGACGATATTGGCGTCAGGCGCCTGATCCACGTCGTCACTCCCGCCTGTGCGGGAATGACGAACCTCGGCGGACAAATTGTGCGCCGCACCAACGTTCGCCTTGATCCGGACATTTTGTCCGCTTATCTGCCCGCGAACGCGGGACCCGGTGGCCCCGCATGGGTGGCGGACAGGCGATGAGCGACGAAACGGTGCAGGAAGACGCAGCGGAACCGGCCAGGAAGCGGGTCAGCCCGCGCGCGAAACTGATCCTGCTGGTGCTGGCATGCGTCGCGCTGGTCGGCGGCATCTGGTGGTATGTCGACTATCAGAACAACGGAAAATTCTTTCAGGAAACCAACGACGCCACGGTACAGGCCGACATGGTGACGATCGCCCCGCGCGTGTCGGGCTATGTCGCCGAGGTGCTGGTCGCCGAGAATCAGGACGTCCGCCCCGGCCAGCCGCTGGTGCGCATCGACCCGCGCGATGCCCGCGCCCAGGCGGCGCAGGCCGAGGCGCAGATCGCCGTCGCCGGGGCGCAGGCCGACACCGCCCGCGCGCAGATCCGCGAACAATATGCCGCGATCGACCAGGCGCAAGCCCAGCTCGCCGCCGCGCGCAGCAAGGCCGCCTATGACGCGGCAGAGGTCGCGCGCTACCGTCCGCTCGCCGCATCGGGCGCCGAAACCCGCCAGCAGCTCGCCCAGCTCGAAATCACCGCGCGCCAGTCGGCCGACAATGTCCGCGCGGCGCAGGCCGCCGTCGCCGCGCAGCAGCGCCGCGTCGGCTCGCTCGAAAGTCAGGTCGCACAGGGCCGCGCCCAGGGACAGGCCGCCCGTGCCCAGCTTGCCGCCGCCAGCGTCGATGTCGGCGCGACCCAGCTCACCGCGCCGATCGGCGGCCGCATCGGCGACAGGACGGTGACGATCGGCCAGTTCGTCCAGGCCGGCACCCGCCTCATGTCGGTCGTCCCGCTCGACAGCCTCTATATCACCGCCAATTTCAAGGAAACGCAGCTCGCCCTGATGCGACCGGGCCAGCCGGTCGACATCCATGTCGATGCGCTTGACGGCGTGACGGTCAGGGGCCGGGTCGAAAGCCTGGCGCCGGGCACCGGTGCGCAATTCTCGCTGCTGCCGCCGCAGAACGCGACCGGCAACTTCACCAAGATCACGCAGCGCGTGCCGGTGCGCGTCTCGATCGAGGCGACGCCCGCCGCCCGCCGCCTGCTGGTCCCCGGCCTGTCGGTGACGGTCACGGTCGATACCCGCGGCGCGCGCGGTGAACTGAAGGCACTTCGCGAGCAGGCGGAGCGTTGAGATGGCCAGCGCGGGCGTAACCGCCGCCCCGCCCGAACGCGCCGACCTCGCCGCATGGCTGGCGGTGATCGCCGGCAATCTCGGCGCGCTGATGGCGACGCTCGACATCTCGATCGTCAATTCCGCGCTGCCGACCATCCAGGGCGAGATCGGCGCCAGCGGGACCGAGGGGACGTGGATCGCCACCGCCTATCTGGTCGCCGAAATCGTCATCATCCCGATGGCCGGCTGGCTGCAGCGGATGCTGGGGATGCGTACCTTCCTGCTGATCGCCGCCGGGCTGTTCACCGTCTTTTCGGTGATCTGCGGCATCGCCACCACGCTGCCGATGATGATTTTCGGCCGGGTGGGACAGGGGTTCACCGGCGGGGCCATGATCCCGACCGCGCAGACGATCATCGCGCAGCGCCTGCCGCGCGCGCAGCAGCCGATCGGCATCGCCGTGTTCGGCGTGACCGCGATCCTCGGCCCGGTGCTGGGCCCGCTGGTCGGCGGCTGGCTGACCGAGAATATTAGCTGGCACTACGCCTTCTTCCTCAACATCCCGATCTGCGCCGTGCTCATCACCCTGCTGCTGGTCGGGCTGCCGCACGAACGGGCGAAGCTGCACCTGTTCCGACAGGCCGACTGGCTGGGCATCGCCGGCCTCGCGCTCGGCCTCGGCGGGCTGACGGTCTTCCTCGAGGACGGGCAGCGCGAACAATGGTTCGATTCCGCGCTGATCCGCTGGATGGCGTTCACCAGCGTCGTCGGCTTCGTCCTGCTGTTCTGGGGACAGGCGACCGCGCCGCGACCGATCATCAAGCTGAAACTGCTGCTCGACCGCCAGTTCGGATCGGTGGCGCTGATGGGGATCGTGCTGGGCATCGTGCTGTACGGCACCAGCTACGCCATCCCGCAATTCCTCGCGGCACTCGCCAACTACAATGCGTTGCAGGCGGGCAAGGTCGTGCTGCTGTCGGGCATCCCCAGCCTGCTGATGATGACGATCGTGCCGATCCTGCTCAAGCGCATCGACATCCGCATCGCGGTGGCGGCGGGGCTGCTCATCATGGGCACCGCCGCGCTGCTCGACGCGAACCTGACCGCCTTGTCGTCCGGCCCCGATTTCACCGTGTCGCAACTGCTGCGCGGCGTGGGACAGATCCTCGCGATGCTGTTCCTGAGCCAGGCCTGCGTCCGCTCGGTCCCGCCCGAGGATGCGGGCGACGCATCGGGGCTGTTCAACGCCTTTCGCAATCTGGGCGGCAGCTTCTCGCTCGCCGGCATCTCGATCCTGCAGGACCAGCGGATGTATTTCCATTCGCGCCGGATCGAGGAAAGCCTGAACGCGAACGGCGCGGCGGTGCAATCCTATGTCGCGGGCCTCGGCCAGGCGGTGGGCGACCCGTCGGCGGGACTGCGCGTGCTGTCGCAACAGATCGCGGCGCAGGCGCTGACGATGACCTATAACGACATCTTCTGGATCATGGGGCTGGGCGCCTTCGCCGTCCTGCCGCTCGTCTTCTTCCTCCGGCCCCTGCCCAGGGGCGTCGAACCGGCCACGGTGCACTGATGACCCGAACGCTATCCCTGTCCGCGCTGCTGCTGCTCGGCGCCTGCACCGTCGGTCCGAACTATGCCGGCCCGCCCGCGACGGCCACCGACGCGGTGACGCGCGGCAGGTTCGTGCGCGCGACCGATCCCGCCTTCTCCCCCGCGCCCGGCCTCGCCCGCTGGTGGGAAGGGCTGAACGATCCGCTGCTCACCCGCCTTGTCGACGATGCGCTGGCGCACAGCCCGACCATCGACCAGGCGGTCGCCCGCGTCCGCGAGGCGCAGGCCCAGGTCGCGCAGCAGCGCGCCGCGCGCACCCCCAGCGCCAGCGCGAACGGCACCTTTCTCCACGCCGAACTGCCCCCGATCGGGCAGGCGGACGACGGCACCAGCGTCAGCTTCTACAATCTCGGCCTCAACGCCTCGTGGGAACTCGACCTGTTCGGCGGTGGGCGGCGGCAGGTGGAACAGGCGCGCGCGACCGGCGACGCGCGGGTCGCCGACCTTGCCGACGCGCAGGTCTCGCTGTCGGCCGGCGTCGCCCAGGCCTATGTCGCCCTGCGCGACGTACAGGCGCGCATCGCCCTGAGCGATGCGACCACCCGGTTGCAGCAGCAGCAGCTAGGGCTCACCCGCCAGCGCCTTGCCGCCGGCACCGCGTCCCAGCTATCGGTCGAACGGCTTCAGACCCAGCTCGAAAATACGCAGGCGCAGGCGATCCCGCTGGCCGCGCAGCGCGACGAATATCTGGGCCAGCTTGCGGTGCTGACCGGCCGTACGCCCGGCGCGCTCGACGCGACGCTCGCCCCGGTCGCGCCCGTTCCGCTGCCCCCGGCACAGGTCGCGGTCGGCGATCCCGCCGCGCTGATCGCCCGGCGCCCCGACGTCCGCGCCGCCGAGCGGCAGCTCGCCGCCGGCACCGCCGCGATCGGCGTCGCCCGCGCGCGCGCGCTGCCCGGCATCCGTTTCCTCGGACTGCTGGGGCTGGGTGGCACTTCGCCCGGCGCCGTGTTCGACCTCGGCAACCTGACCGCGCTGGCCGCGCCGTCGCTCAGTTGGTCGTTCCTCGACTTCGGCAGGAACCGCGCCGCCACCCGCGCCAGCGAGGCGCAGCGCGATCGGGCCGAGGCGACCTATCGCAAGACCGTGCTCGACGCGCTGCAGGACGCCGAAACCGCGCTGTCGCGCTTTGGCAACACCCGTCGGCAACTCGGCCAACTGGTGCAGGCGGAGGCGACCGCCGCCCGCGCCGCCGCGCTCAACCGCCAGCGGGTGGCGGCAGGCACGGCGACGCTGATCGACCAGCTCGACGTCGAGCGCCAGCAGCTCTCGGCCACCAGCGCGGTGACGCAGGCGCGCGCGCAACTGACGCAGGGCTATATCGCGGTGAACAAGGCGCTGGGCCTCGGCTGGACCGACCCGGTCAGCGTGGGCGCAGGCCCTTCAGCAACAGCCGCGACGCCGCCTCGATCTTCGCGCTGACCTCGGCCTCGTCCATGAACGGCAGCACCAGGCTACCGGCCATGCGCAGCGACAGGACCAGGTCGCGCGACGTCACCTCGGCGCTCACCTCGCCGCGCCGCTGCGCCGCCTGCAGCACCGGCGCGAAGATCGTCTCCATCCGCATCCCCAGTTGATGGAACGCGGCCCGGTTCGCATCGTCGAGATGCAGGTCGGCCGCGATCCGCGCGAACAGCGACAGCGCACCGGTCCCGGCCCGCACCGTCGTCGCCAGCATGGTTTCGATCGGCGCGGCGGGATCGAGCATCGCTTCCAGCCGGTCGACCGCGCTGGAGAATATCGCCAGCGCCAGCGCCTCGCGATCCTCGAAATTGCGGTACAGCGTCGCCCGCCCCACCCCGGCGGCGGCGGCGATCGTCTCCAGCGGCACGCCATAGCCTTGCCTGGCGAAGCATGCGGCGGCCGCGGCGATCAGCGCCTCGCGCCGCCGGGCGGCATCGCGACGCGGCGCGCGGGTCGGCCGGGGCTCGGCAGGTTCGGTCATCGCCACGCCCTACCGGGAAAAAGGTGCGGCGTCATGGCCGGAACGCCCCGAACCGGCCGCCGCGTCATGCCCGCGCACCCCTTCGTCGCTCCCGCGCAGGCGGGAGTCCATAGACGCCACCGGCGAGGATCCTGTCAAAATGTCAGCATGTATGGCTTCCCGCCTGCGCGGGAATGACGAGTGTCCGCAAACTGGCATCCCCGTCGCCGACCGACTACACGCCCGCCCATGACCAACGCCGCCACCCCCGCCGCGCCCGCGACCGCCCGCGCCGAACTGGCCGCGACGCTGCGGCTCGCCGCGCCTCTGGTCGGCGCGAACCTGTTGCAGATGGCGGTCTATGCGGTCGACGTGGTGTTCGTCGCGCGGCTGGGCGAGGTCGAACTCGCCGCCGCGACGCTGGGCGTCTATGTCTATAGCGTCATCCTGTTCGCGCTGTCCGGGCTGGTCGGCGCCGCCGCCCCGATCATCGCCGCCGAACTGGGCCAGCGCCGCCATGCGGTCCGCGAGGTACGCCGCTCGTTCCGCATGGCGGCGTGGATCGCGGTACTGGGCGCCCTGCCGTTCATGGCGCTGATGGCGCATGGGCAGGGCCTGTTGCTGCTTGCCGGACAGGATGCGCGCGTCGCCGCCCGTGCCGACGCGTTCCTCGACATCCTGCTATGGGCGCTGGTCCCCGCGCTGGCCGGCACGGTCATGCGCATCACCGCCTCGGCGCTGGGGCGTCCCGGCTGGGCGATGGCGATCACCGCGATGGGCCTCGGCGTCTCGGTCCTCGTCAACTGGCTGCTGGTGTTCGGCAATCTCGGCTTTCCCGCGCTGGGGCTGGAAGGGTCGGCGATCGCCAGCCTGACGACGGCCTGCGCGATGATGCTCGCCTATGCCGCGGTGCTGGTTGCCGACCGGCGGCTGCGGCGTTTCCGCCTGTTCGGCAACTGGTGGCGCGGCGAATGGTCGCGCCTGCGCCAGATCGTCGTGCTGGGCCTGCCGATCGCGGCGACGATGACGTTCGAAGGGGCGCTGTTTTCCGCCGCCGGGTTCCTGATGGGGCGGATCGGCGTGACCGAGGTCGCGGCGCACGCCATCGCGCTGCAGATCGCCGCCTTCCTGTTCCAGGTGCCGTTCGGCATCGCGCAGGCAGCGACGATCCGCGTCGGGTTGGCCTATGGTGCCCGCGACCGGCGGTGGATCGCGCGCGCCGGCTGGTCGGCACTGGCGGTCGGCACCGGCTTCATGGGGTTCACCGCGCTGACCCTGTGGCTGTTCCCGCGTGCGTTCCTGTCGGTCTATGTCGATGTCGACGCGCCCGCCAATGCGGCGATGATCGCGCTGGCGCTGCAATATCTCGCCATCGCCGCCATCTTCCAGCTCGCCGACGGGGCGCAGGCGGTGGCGGCGGGCGTGTTGCGCGGGGTGCAGGATACGCGGGTGCCGATGGTGATCGCGCTGATCGGCTATTGGGCGGTGGGATTCACCATGTCCGTCGCGCTGGGCTTCTGGACGCCGCTCGCCGGGATCGGGGTGTGGATCGGGCTTGCGCTGGGGTTGCTGGTCGTGGCGCTGCTGCTGGTCGATCGCTGGCGGCGGCGGGAGAAACTGGGGCTGGTTCGCCCCGTCTGACGACGGCCACGTACTGACGGCAAAATTGTTCCCGCCCTGCTTGACGGTCGCTGAACGGCTTCACATATCCGGGGCGCTGGCACTCCCGATCGGTGAGTGCCAAGACATGTTCAACATTAAAGGGAACCGCGCATGAACTTCCGTCCGCTGCACGACCGCGTGCTCGTCCGCCGCGTCGAGGCCGAGGAAAAGACGCTCGGCGGGATCATCATCCCCGACACCGCCAAGGAAAAGCCGCAGGAAGGCGAAGTCGTCGCCGCCGGCGCCGGTGCGAAGAACGACAAGGGCGAGGTCGCCCCGCTCGACGTCAAGGCCGGCGACCGCATCCTGTTCGGCAAGTGGTCGGGCACCGAGGTGAAGGTGAACGGCGAAGACCTGCTCATCATGAAGGAATCGGACATCCTCGGCATCGTCGGCTGAGCGACCGGTTCTGCTTCCGTCACACTTGCGTGGCGAGTGTGAACTTTGTGAACTTTGACATCTGGAAAGGGTAGCCACCATGGCAGCCAAGGACGTAAAATTCGGTCGTGACGCCCGCGAACGCATCCTGCGCGGCGTCGACATCCTCGCCGACGCGGTGAAGGTGACGCTGGGTCCGAAGGGCCGCAACGTCGTCATCGACAAGTCGTTCGGCGCGCCCCGCATCACCAAGGACGGTGTGTCGGTCGCCAAGGAAATCGAACTGAAGGACAAGTTCGAGAACATGGGCGCGCAGATGGTGCGCGAAGTGGCCTCGAAGACCAACGACATCGCGGGCGACGGCACCACCACCGCCACCGTGCTGGCGCAGGCGATCGTGCGCGAAGGCATGAAGTCGGTCGCCGCCGGCATGAACCCGATGGACCTCAAGCGCGGCATCGACATCGCCGTGACCAAGGTGGTCGAGGACGTGAAGGCCCGTTCGAAGCCCGTCTCGGGTTCGTCGGAAGTCGCGCAGGTCGGCATCATCTCGGCCAATGGCGACGTGGAAGTCGGTGAGAAGATCGCCGAAGCCATGGAAAAGGTCGGCAAGGAAGGCGTCATCACCGTCGAGGAGGCCAAGGGCCTCGAATTCGAACTGGACGTCGTCGAAGGCATGCAGTTCGACCGCGGCTACCTGTCGCCGTACTTCATCACCAACCCGGAAAAGATGCAGGTCGAACTGAACGACCCGTACATCCTGATCCACGAGAAGAAGCTGTCGTCGCTGCAGGCGATGCTGCCGATCCTCGAAGCGGTGGTGCAGTCGGGCCGTCCGCTGCTCATCATCGCCGAGGATATCGAAGGCGAAGCGCTGGCGACCCTCGTCGTCAACAAGCTGCGCGGCGGGCTGAAGGTCGCGGCGGTCAAGGCACCGGGCTTCGGCGATCGTCGCAAGGCGATGCTCGAGGACATCGCGATCCTGACCAAGGGCGAAGTCATCAGCGAAGACCTCGGCATCAAGCTCGAGACGGTGACGCTCGGCATGCTCGGCACCGCCAAGCGCGTGACGATCGACAAGGACAACACCACCATCGTCGATGGCGCCGGCGATGCGGAATCGATCAAGGGCCGCACCGACGCGATCCGTCAGCAGATCGACGTCACCTCGTCGGACTATGACCGTGAAAAGCTGCAGGAACGTCTGGCGAAGCTCGCCGGCGGCGTCGCGGTCATCAAGGTCGGCGGTGCGACCGAGGTCGAGGTGAAGGAGCGCAAGGACCGCGTCGACGACGCGCTGCACGCGACCCGCGCCGCGGTCGAGGAAGGCATCGTCCCCGGCGGCGGCACCGCGCTGCTGTACGCGACCAAGGCGCTGGAAGGCGTCACCGGCGCGAACGACGACCAGACGCGCGGCGTCGACATCGTCCGCAAGTCGCTGACCTCGCTGGTCCGCCAGATCGCGCAGAATGCCGGCCATGACGGTGCCGTCGTCTCGGGCAAGCTGCTCGACCAGAGCGACACCTCGTTCGGCTTCAACGCATCGACCGACGTGTACGAGAACCTCGTCGCCGCCGGCGTGATCGACCCGACCAAGGTCGTCCGCACCGCGCTGCAGAACGCGGCCTCGGTCGCCGGCCTGCTCATCACCACCGAAGCGACCGTTTCGTGCCGGCGGCGGCATGGGTGGCATGGGCGGCATGGACTTCTGATTTTCGACCGGGGCAGCGAGAGCTGCCCCGGACAGAAAATCAGAACGGCCGGCGGGTGCCAAGGCACCCGACCGACGGGCACCGGCTTCGCCGGTGCCGGTTCCACCCAGAACAGAAAAGGCCGGGAGGGGACACCCCCTCCCGGCCTTTTTCCGTCCATCGACATCGCGGTCGCCCGGGGTCGCTCCGACCATCCGGGCGATGCCGCCCGATCAAGCCGCTATACCCCCCCGCACGCCTCCCGGCGGCTGGCAACGGGGCCGGTACCGCCGCTACCCTGCCGGCTTCCAGAGCTGGGTCTGGCAGAAGATCGCGATACAGCCCTGTACCTTGAGCGTCCCGTTGGGCTGGCGCGACACGATCGATTTATAGGTCTTGCCGTTGCGCGGGTCGTAGATTCGCCCGCGCCAGTCGCTGCCCGCGTCGGTGAAGCCCGACAGGATCGGCATGCCGAGGATCGATCGCGAGCGGAGCGCCGGGTCGCTATTGTTGACGTCGGTCTTGGGCGCGTCCGGCTGCGACTTCACGATACGCACCAGCCGCCCGCAGACGCTGTTGCCGCACCGCCCGACCTCGATGATGCCTGCCCCGTCCTCGGTCAGATAGCGCCCGGCGATCGGCGTCGCGGCAGATGCCGGGACTGCGAGCCCCAGCGCGGCGGTGGCGAGGAGGGGGCGGATCATTTGAAGTTGTCGGCATAGGCTTGGAGCTTCAACTTGCGCTCGGGCGCCGGCACGACATGGAACGCGATCCCCTCGCGCGTCGCATAGCCGGTGGCGGCGTCGAGCGACGGGAATTTCAGCTTCACCTGTTCGCGCGTGTCGCCCGATCCGGCCCAGCCGGTCAGCGGGTCGGCCTGTTTCGGTTCGGCCGGTTCGAACTCCAGCATCCAGGTGTGCGTCTTGGCGCGACCCGACTGCATCGCGTTCTTGGGGATCTGATAGATACGGGCGTTGGGCATGGGCGAAACCTTGTAAGCGATCGCGAATTTCCCCTGCATAGCAAAGCCCGCGCAGCATGCCAGCAGAGTCGCGCACCTCGAGGGCGCAGAATCGGATACCGGACCGCCGCGATCCGGTCGATATCGCCGCCCGCATCGGGACGGACCCGGCAAACTGGCGGGAAAACGCCATCACCACGCCATATTGCTTTTGCGATACGTTATCATTAAAGCGCGCTTTAGGGTTGTTTCTCCCGGCGAAACGCCGTACAGCGCCCGCGTCGCGGCAGGACCGCGTCCGAATTTGCTACGGAGAGACGTCTTGGCTCGCAAGAAGATCGCGCTGATCGGCGCTGGCAATATCGGCGGGACCCTCGCCCACCTCGCCGCCCTGAAAGGGCTGGGCGACATCGTTCTGTTCGACGTGGTCGATGGCGTGCCGCAGGGCAAGGCGCTGGACCTGTCGCAGTGCGGACCGGTGGAAGGGTTCGATGCGACGATCACCGGCACCAACGACTATGCCGATATCGCGGGCGCCGATGTCATCATCGTCACCGCCGGCGTCGCCCGCAAGCCGGGCATGAGCCGTGACGACCTGCTCGGCATCAACCTGAAGGTGATGAAGGCCGTCGGCGAGGGCATCAAGGCGAACGCCCCCGACGCATTCGTCATCTGCATCACCAACCCGCTCGACGCGATGGTGTGGGCGCTGCGCGAATTCAGCGGCCTGCCGCACAACAAGGTCGTCGGCATGGCCGGCGTGCTCGACAGCGCGCGCTTCAGCCACTTCCTCGCAGACGAGTTCAAGGTGTCGGTCAAGGACGTCAACAGCTTCGTGCTGGGCGGCCATGGCGACACGATGGTCCCGGTCCTCGAATACTCGACCGTCTCGGGCATCCCGGTCACTGACCTGATCGAGATGGGCATGTCGACCAGGGAGCGGGTCGACGCGATCGTCAAGCGCACCCGTGGCGGCGGCGGCGAGATCGTCGGCCTGCTCAAGACCGGCTCGGCCTTCTACGCACCCGCGACCAGCGGCATCGCGATGGCCGAGGCGTATCTCTATGACCAGAAGCGCGTCCTGCCCTGCGCGGCGTATCTGTCGGGTGAGTACGGCATCGACGACCTGTATGTCGGCGTGCCCGTCGTGATCGGTGCCGGCGGCGTCGAGAAGATCGTCGAGGTGAAGCTGGGCGACGAAGCCAAGGGCAACCTTCAGGTCTCGGTCGACGCGGTCAAGGAACTGCTCGTCGCCTGCAAGGGGATCGACGAGAGCCTCGCGTAACTCGGTAACGTACCCCCGCAAACAACCGTACCCCGGCGAAGGCCGGGGTCCAGTTGGGTGAAGGTTAGAGATGGAACGAAGCGCCTTCGTCTACATCATGGCCAGCGGGCACAACGGAACGATCTACGTCGGATCGACCACTGACCTAGTGAAGCGCATCTTCGATCACCGTAACGGAACGGTCGACGGCTTCACCAAAGAACGCAATTGTCATCGCCTCGTCTGGTACGAGGTGCATGACGACATCAATTCCGCCCGCCTGCGCGAGCGGCGAATGAAGGAATGGAAGCGAGCCTGGAAACTGCGCGAGATCGAAGGCCTCAATCCCGATTGGGACGACCTGTACGATCGGATCGCACGACCATGACCGCCTTCGCAACTGGACCCCGGCCTTCGCCGGGGTACGCTGGAGCAGACGCATGAGCATCCTCGTCAACAAGAACACCAAGGTCATCACCCAGGGGATGACCGGCGAAACCGGCAGCTTCCACACCAAGGCGGCGCTGGAATACGGCACGCAGATGGTCGGCGGCGTGACGCCGGGCAAGGGCGGCACCGAGCATCTCGGCCTCCCCGTGTTCAACACCGTCGCCGAAGCCAAGTCGAAGACCGGTGCCGATGCCTCGGTCATCTACGTCCCGCCGCCCTTCGCCGCCGATTCGATCCTCGAGGCGATCGACGCCGAAATCCCGCTGATCGTCGCGATCACCGAAGGCATTCCGGTGCTCGACATGGTCAAGGTCAAGCGCGCGCTCAGCGGCTCGAAGTCGCGGCTGATCGGCCCGAACTGCCCCGGCGTGCTGACGCCGGGCGAGTGCAAGATCGGCATCATGCCCGGCAGCATCTTCAAGCAGGGTTCGGTCGGCGTCGTCTCGCGCTCGGGCACGCTGACCTATGAGGCGGTGTTCCAGACCTCGAACGCCGGGCTGGGCCAGACGACCGCCGTCGGCATCGGCGGCGATCCGGTCAACGGCACCAACTTCATCGACGTGCTCGAACTGTTCCTCGCCGACGACGCCACCCAGTCGATCATCATGATCGGCGAGATCGGCGGTGATGCGGAGGAACAGGCCGCGCAGTTCCTGATCGACGAGGCGAAGCGTGGCCGCAAGAAGCCGATGGCCGGCTTCATCGCGGGCCGCACCGCCCCCCCGGGCCGTCGCATGGGCCATGCCGGCGCGATCGTGTCGGGCGGCAAGGGTGACGCCGAGAGCAAGATCGCGGCGATGGAAGCCGCCGGCATCAAGGTTGCGGCCAGCCCCAGCGAGCTGGGATCGACGCTGCTGCAGGTGCTGAACGGTTGAGGTTGACTTGCCCCGTGCAGGGAACCGCACGGGGCACTGCCCGGTTCGACCGGGCACAAGCGGACAGGAAGTGACCATGGGCTACGAAGGCCAGGATTTCGACATCGCCGCCGGCGTCAGCCCGGCATTCGTGGAAACGCTCTATGGTCGCTACCGCGAAGACCCCTCGTCGGTCGATGCCGGCTGGCGCCAGTGGTTCGACGGCCTCGAAGGCGCCGTCCAGCATCCGAGCTGGCAGAGCAGCCGCTGGCCGCTGACCGACACCGATGCGCTGACCGCCGCGCTCGACCCGACGCAGATGGAGCCGGCGCCCAGGCCCGCCAAGGGCGGCAAGCCCGCCGCGGCGACCGCGCCCGCCGCCCCCAGGGTCGACGTGGCCAAGGCCGCGGGCGACGCGATCCGTGCGCAGTTGCTGATCCGTACCTATCGCGTCCGCGGGCACCTTGCCGCCAATCTCGACCCGCTGGGTCTGGCGCGGCGTGAGCTGCCCGAGGATCTGCGCACCGAATATTACGGCTTCTCCGATGCCGAGATCGACACGCCGGTGTATCTGGGCGGTTCGCTCGGCCTCGAATGGGCGAGCGTGCGCGAGATCGTCGACATCCTGCGCGCCAATTACTGCGGTAATGTCGGCCTCGAATATATGCACATCGCCGACGTGGAGGAGCGCCGCTTCCTCCAGGACCGGATGGAGGGCCGCGACAAGGCGATCCAGTTCACCCCGGAAGGCAAGAAGGCGATCCTCGCCAAGGTCATCGAGGCCGAGCAGTGGGAGAAGTTCCTCGGCCGCAAATATGTCGGCACGAAGCGCTTCGGCCTCGACGGCGGCGAATCGATGATCCCGGCGCTGGAAGCGGTCATCAAATATGGCGGCCAGTTGGGCGTGCGCGAGATCGTGTACGGCATGGCGCATCGCGGGCGCCTCAACGTGCTGACCAACGTGATGGCCAAGCCGTTCCGCGTGCTGTTCCACGAATTCGCCGGCGGCAGCGCGAACCCGGACGATATCGGCGGCTCGGGCGACGTGAAATACCATCTCGGCACCTCGACCGACCGCAGCTTCGACGACGTGTCGGTGCACATGTCGCTGGTCGCGAACCCCAGCCACCTCGAAGCGGTGAACCCGGTCGTGCTGGGCAAGGTGCGCGCGCAGCAGACGTTCCGTGGCGACCTCGAAAAGCACGAACAGGTGCTGCCGGTGCTGATCCATGGCGACGCGGCGTTCGCGGGACAGGGCATCGTGTGGGAATGCCTCGGCTTCTCGGGCATCCGCGGCTACAATACCGGCGGCTGCGTCCATTTCATCATCAACAACCAGGTCGGGTTCACCACCAGCCCGCAATTCGCGCGCTCGTCGCCCTATCCGTCGGACGTGGCGAAGGGCGTGCAGGCGCCGATCTTCCACGTCAACGGCGACGATCCGGAGGCCGTGACCTTCGCCACCAAGATGGCGATCGAGTTCCGCCAGCAGTTCAAGCGCGATATCGTCATCGACATGTGGTGCTATCGCCGCTTCGGCCATAACGAGGGCGACGAACCGTCCTTCACCCAGCCGCTGATGTACGCGAAGATCAAGGGCCATCCCGGCGTCAGCGAAATCTATGGCAAGCGGTTGCAGGACGAAGGCGTCATCGACGGCGAGTTCGTCACCGCCAAGACCGCCGAGTTCACCCAGTTGCTGGAGGGCGAGTTCGAGAACGCCAAGAGCTACAAGCCCAACCGGGCCGACTGGTTCGCCGGCCGCTGGTCGGGGCTGCACGCGCCGATGGACCCGGAAGGGTCGCGCCGGTCGGTCGACACCGGCATCGAACAGAAGCTGTTCGATTCGCTCGGCCGCACGCTGACCACGGTCCCCGATGATCTCCAGGTCCACAAGACGCTGGCCCGCGTGCTCGACGCGAAGCGGGCGATGTTCGGCAATGGCGAAGGCTTCGACTGGGCGACCGCCGAGGCGCTGGCGTTCGGATCGCTGCTGTCCGAGGGGTTCGGCGTCCGCCTGTCGGGACAGGATTCGGGTCGCGGCACCTTTTCGCAACGGCATGCGGTGTGGGTCGACCAGAGCGACGAACACAAGTTCGTGCCGCTGCAGTCGATCGAACATGGCAATTTCGAGGTGCTCGACAGCCCGCTGTCCGAATATGGCGTGCTGGGCTTCGAATATGGCTATGCGCTGGCCGATCCCAAGGCGCTGGTCATCTGGGAGGCGCAGTTCGGCGATTTCGCCAACGGCGCGCAGATCATGATCGACCAGTTCATCGCCGCGGGCGAGGCCAAGTGGCTGCGCGCCAACGGCCTCGTCCTGATGCTGCCGCACGGCTATGAAGGCCAGGGTCCGGAGCACAGCTCGGCGCGGCTCGAACGCTTCCTGCAACTGTGCGCGGGCGACAATATGCAGGTCGCCAACGTCACGTCGCCGGCGAACCTGTTCCACCTGCTGCGGCGCCAGATGCACCGCAACTTCCGCAAGCCGCTGGTCATCATGACGCCCAAGTCGCTGCTGCGGCACAAGATGGCGGTGTCGAAGACTGCGGACTTCCTGCCCGGCACCCATTTCCGGCGGCTGCTGTCCGATCCGTCGGCACCGGCGGATGTCGACACCACCCGGCTGGTGCTGTGTTCCGGCAAGGTCGCGTTCGACCTGATCGAGGCGCGCGATGCCGCGGGCGATACGGCGACCCAGATCGTGCGCGTGGAACAGATTTATCCGTTCCCGTCGGACGCGCTGGTCGCGCGCCTGCGCAAGCTGCCGAACCTGACCGACGTGGTCTGGGCGCAGGAGGAGCCGAAGAACAACGGTTCGTGGTTCCTCGTCGAACCGCTGATCGAGGAAGCGCTGGCCGAGGCCGGCGCGCCGATCGGGCGCGCCCGCTATGCCGGTCGCGCGGCGGCGGCATCGCCCGCCACCGGGCTGATGAAGCGCCACCAGGCTGAACAGGGCGCGCTGGTCGCCGATGCGCTCGGCCACAATGTCCGCGACGAAATCCGCCGCACCCGTCAGGCCGAGGGCGAACGCGCCACCGGCAAGGCCGCATCCTAACCGTGCTATTGCCCCCACGGGGGAGATGAGGAAGATCCGATGGCAACCGAAGTTCTGGTCCCCACGCTGGGCGAATCGATCACCGAAGCGACGCTGGGCGAATGGTTGAAGAAGCCCGGGGAGGCGGTCGCCGCCGACGAACCGATCGCGTCGCTGGAAACCGACAAGGTGTCGGTCGAGGTGCCCGCGCCCGTCGCGGGCGTCATGGGCGCGCACGCCGTGCAGCCGGGCGACACCGTGTCGGTCGGCGCGATGATCGCGACGATCGAATCGGGCGACGGCGCCGCTGCCGCGCCCAAGGCGGAAACACCCAAGGCCGATGCACCCAAGGCCGCCCCCGCCCCCGCTGCTGCGCAGCAGGCTCCGGCCGGCGACAGCAATGTCGACGCCGCCGCGCTGTCGCCGTCGGTCCGTCGCGCGATCCTCGAACACGGCGTCGATCCGGCCAAGGTCAAGGGCACCGGTCGCGACGGTCGCATCACCAAGGAAGACGTGATCGCCGCCGCCGGTGACAAGTCGGCCGCCGCCGCGCCCGCCGCTGCCGCGCCCGCCGCCGCCCCGGCCGCTGCCGCCGCGCCCGCCCGTGGCGAGGAGCGGGTGAAGATGACGCGCCTGCGCCAGACGATCGCCCGGCGCCTGAAGGAAGCGCAGGACACCGCCGCGCTGCTCACCACCTTCAACGACGTCGACATGACTGCGGTGATCGAGGCGCGCGCCAAGTACAAGGACCTGTTCGAGAAGAAGCACGGCGTGCGGCTGGGCTTCATGGGCTTCTTCGTGAAGGCCGCGACGATGGCGCTGAAGGACATTCCGTCGGTCAACGCCTCGATCGAGGGCGACGAGATCGTCTATCGCGACTATGCCGATATCTCGGTCGCCGTGTCGGCGCCGGGCGGACTGGTCGTGCCCGTGATCCGCGACGCCGACAAGCTGTCGGTCGCCGGGGTCGAGAGGACGATCGGCGACTTCGGCAAGCGCGCCAAGGACGGCACGCTCAAGATGGACGAGATGAAGGGCGGCACCTTCACCATCTCGAACGGCGGCGTGTTCGGGTCGCTGATTATCTCGCGCTCAGCTACGACCACCGCCTGATCGACGGTCGCGAGGCGGTGACGTTCCTCGTCGCGCTCAAGAACGCGATCGAGGACCCGACGCGCCTGCTGATCGACCTGTAAGGGGCGGATCGATACCGATGGGCATGGTGATCTACCTGCGTCGGGCCGGCGATGCCGACATCGACCGGCTGGTCGCCGACCCATCGGTGTTCGAGGATTTCCTGTTCGAGGAGGGGGTCGAGAATCTCGACTTCCTCGATCTCGGCGAAACGTGGCACGTGCTCCATTACCTGCTGACCGGATCGGCGGACGATGCAGGGCATGTGCTCGGGATCGTCATCGCCGCGCTGCCCGAACTGGGCGCGGACGAACATGGCGAGGGCGGGATCGGGCTGATCGCGCCGCCGCTGATGCGGGCATTCGCCGACGCGCTCGACCGGGTGGACGACGCAACCCTCGCCCGCCGCTTCGATCCGCGTGCGATGGCAAGGGCCGATGTCTATATGGCCGACAGCCTCGGCGGGGCCGATGCACTGGATTATGTGATGCAGGGGGTTCCGGCCCTGCGCAATTTCGCGGCAAACTGCCGCCGTACCGGCGACGGCGCGATCCGCGTGATCGCCCACAACGACTAGGACGGGATGTAAGACCAATGGCTGACTATGACTTCGACGTCCTCGTGATCGGTGCCGGGCCCGGCGGCTATGTCGCCGCGATCCGCGCGGCACAGCTCGGGCTGAAGACCGCCTGCGCCGAAGGGCGCGAGACGCTGGGCGGGACCTGCCTGAACGTCGGCTGCATCCCGTCCAAGGCGCTGCTGCATGCGTCGGAACTCTATGAGGAAGCCGCGCACGGCGCGCTCGCCAAGTTCGGCATCGAGCTGGAAGGCGCCAGGCTCAACCTCGAGCAGATGCATGCCGAAAAGAAGAAGGCGGTCGGCGAGCTGACCGGCGGCATCGAATATCTGTTCAAGAAGAACAAGGTCGAATGGCTCAAGGGCTATGCCGCGTTCGAGAACGACCACAGCGTCAAAGTCGGCGACCGCACCGTCACCGCGCGCGACATCATCATCGCGACCGGATCGTCGGTGATGCCGCTGCCCGGCGTCGAGGTCGACAACGACGCGGCGGTCATCGTCGATTCGACCGGCGCACTGGCGCTGCCGAGGGTGCCCGAACATCTGGTGGTGATCGGCGGCGGCGTGATCGGCCTCGAACTGGGCAGCGTGTGGCGGCGCCTCGGCGCAAAGGTCACGGTGGTCGAATATGCCGACCAGATCCTGCCCGGCTTCGACGGCGAGGTCCGCAGGGAATCGGCCAAGCTGTTCAAGAAGCAGGGCATGGAGCTCAAGACCTCGACCAAGGTCACTGGCGCATCGGTCGAGGGCGGCACCGCCACGCTGACGCTCGAACCGGCGGCGGGTGGCGATGCGACGACGCTGACCGCCGATGCGGTGCTGGTGTCGATCGGTCGCCGCGCGAACACCGATGGCCTCGCCCTCGACAAGGCCGGCCTTACCGTCAACCAGCGCGGACAGGTCGACATCGACGAGGAATTCCGCACCGGCGTCGACGGCATCTGGGCGATCGGCGACGTGGTCCATGGCCCGATGCTGGCGCACAAGGCCGAGGACGAAGGCGTCGCCGCCGCCGAGTTCATCGCCGGCCAGACCGGCATCGTGAACCATGACGTGATCCCGTCGGTCGTCTATACCATGCCCGAAATCGCCGGCGTCGGCCTGACCGAAGAGGCGGCGAAGGAGAAGGGCGAGGTCAAGGTCGGCAAGTTCCCGTTCGCCGCCAACAGCCGTGCCAAGACCAACCGCGACACCGACGGGTTCGTGAAGGTCATCGCCGATGCCAAGACCGACAAGGTGCTGGGCGTGTGGATCGTCTCGTCGCTGGCCGGCACGATGATCGCACAGGCGGCGCAGGCGATGGAATTCGGCGCGACCAGCGAGGACATCGCCTACACCTGCCACGCACACCCGACCCATGCCGAAGCGCTCAAGGAAGCGGCCATGGCGGTGCAGGGCAAGCCGATCCATATCTGACGCGAAGGGTGGCGATATCCTCGCCACCCCGCCATTCCCGCGCGGGCGGGCCTGTTCGACCGGCGCAATGGGCGGGGCATGGCGACATGCTTCCGCCCTTCCTGCGTCCGGGCGGCGCGGTCCTGCGTGGTTAGGAAGTTATAAAATCTTCTCGCCTAGTCTGCCCGCCGGACATTGGACGGGGTGACGGCGTGAACGCATTCGGGCGGCGGAGTGGTTTGGGCGGATCGGGCGGCGGCAGGCCGTCCTTCGGGGTGGCCCGGCCGATGCAGGGATCGGGGCCGGCGCGCACCGCCGACCTCGACCTCGCGCAGCAATTCCCGCCGCTGGGCCAGGCGCCGCTGCCCGGTGGCGAAAGCGAACCGATGCCCGGCGAACAGGGCGGTGCGCTGCCGCAGGGCGTCGGCGATGCGATGCAGCGCCTCGCCGACCGGCAGGCGCTGTCGGGTGAGGCCGGCAACAGCCGTGTCGAGGGATTCGAATCGTCGATCCACCGCATCAAGGAACAGGTCCTCCCCCGCCTGCTCGAACGCGTCGATCCCGAAGCCGCCGCGACCCTGACCAAGGACGAACTGGCCGAGGAATTCCGACCGATCGTGGGCGAGGTGCTGGCCGAGCTGAAGCTGACGCTCAACCGGCGCGAACAGTTCGCGCTGGAAAAGGTGCTGGTCGACGAGCTGCTCGGCCTCGGCCCGCTCGAGGAATTGCTGGCCGATCCGGCGATCAGCGACATCATGGTCAATGGCCCGGAACAGACCTTCGTCGAACGCAAGGGCAAGCTGGAACTGGCGACGATCCAGTTCCGCGACGAGGAGCATCTGTTCCAGATCGCACAGCGCATCTGCAACTCGGTCGGCCGCCGCGTGGATCAGACCACGCCGCTGGCCGACGCCCGCCTGAAGGACGGCAGCCGCGTCAACGTGATCGTGCCCCCGCTGAGCCTGAAGGGGACCGCGATCTCGATCCGCAAATTTTCGGCCAAGCCGATCACCATCGACATGATGGCGGGATTCGGATCGATGAGCGCCAAGATGGCGACCGCGTTGAAGGTCGCCGGGGCCAGCCGGTTCAACATCGTGATTTCCGGCGGTACCGGTTCGGGCAAGACGACCATGCTCAACGCCCTGTCGAAGATGATCGACCCGGGCGAGCGCGTGCTGACGATCGAGGACGCCGCCGAACTCCGCCTGCAGCAACCGCACTGGCTGCCGCTGGAAACCCGTCCGCCGAACCTCGAGGGACAGGGCGAGATCACGATCCGCGACCTCGTCAAGAACGCGCTGCGCATGCGCCCGGACCGGATCATCCTCGGCGAAATCCGCGGCAGCGAATGTTTCGACCTGCTGGCGGCGATGAACACCGGTCACGACGGATCGATGGCGACGCTCCACTCCAACTCCCCGCGCGAATGCCTCGCACGCATGGAGAACATGGTGATGATGTCGGACATCAAGGTGCCCAAGGAAGCGATCAGCCGCCAGATCGCCGATTCGGTCGACCTGATCGTGCAGGTGAAGCGTCTGCGCGACGGGTCGCGCCGCGTGACCAACATCACCGAAGTCATCGGCATGGAAGGCCCGGTGATCGTTACCCAGGAACTGTTCAAGTTCGAATATCTGGATGAAAGCGCCGACGGCAAGATCATCGGCGAATATCGTTCGATGGGGATGCGCCCCTATACGCTGGACAAGGCCAAGCAATATGGCTTCGACCAGGCGTTGCTGGAGGCCTGCCTGTAGCGCGCGCGGCCGGCCCGTCCTACATTCGCACGGTGATAATCCGACCGTTCCTTGCGCTGCTGCTGCTGCTTGGCGCACCTGTCGCCCATGCGCAGACCCTGTCCGGCGATGCGGAGGTGCGCTGGGTGCCGTTCACGCTGACCGCGGCCAACCATCTGCGCTTCGCGATGACGGTCGATGGCGTACCGGCACAGGCGCTGCTCGACACCGGGCTGAACCATAGTGCGGTCAGCCGCGACTTTGCCCGCCGGGCGAAACTGACGATCGATCCGAAGGGCGCGGCGTCGGGCGTCGCGCTGGGCGGGGCGATCCGTGTCGACTGGGCAGCGACGAAGTCGATCGCGTTCGGCGCGCTCAGCCGCAGCGGCGGGCGCGTCGCGGTGATCGACCTGCCGCAACTGCTGGCCAGCGCGTCGGGCGATGCCGAGGTGCTGGTCGGCACCGACCTGATCGCCCCCAACGCGCTCGACATCGATTTCGCCAATCGCCGCTTCCGCCTGTTGCCCAGCGGACGGATGCCCTTTGCGGGTACGAAGGTGCCGATGACGTTCCAGGCCGCCAACGGGCTGTATCTGACCGAGGCGATGGTCGGGAAACGCCGCATCCGCCCGCTGATGGTCGATACCGGCGACGGCGGGTCGCTCAGCATCGCGCGCAGCCAGTGGCGCCCGGCGGAGATCGGGGGGGCGCGCGTCACCTCGACCATCGCGTTCGGTGCGGGCGGCGTCGTCGATGCCGGGCTGACCGTCACCGACGCGGTGACGCTGGGCGGACGGGCGACCGGCCCGATCGAACTCAGGATCGAGGGCGATGGCGGCTTTGCCCGGCAGGTGCGCATCGCCGGGCGGGTCGGCACCGGGCTGCTGCTGCGCTACCGCGTGCTGCTCGACCCGACCGCCGGACAGATGGTGATCGCACCCAATCCGGAAAGCCCGCCGCCGCCGCTCAAATCGACCAGCGGGCTGCTGCTCGGCTATGATCGCGCCCGGTTGCGCGTGCTGCACGTCATGGCGGGCGGCCCGGCGGCCCGGGCGGGGTGGAAGGCGGACGAGCTGATCTGCGCCGTCGATGGCCAACCGATCGCGCCGACGTCCGGCAGCACGATCGACGTGCGCTGGGGTACCGACAAGCCGGGACGCGTTGTCAGGCTGTCGCTCTGCGACGGGACGGAGCGGACGCTGACTCTCGCCAATTTCTACTGACCGTCATCGCCGGCGCGAACGCCGGGGTGGATGGCCGAACGGTCCGCATCCCTTCGCCGGCGTGACGCAATGCTGTTGCTGTCCCGCCGCCCTATTTCAGCGCCATCGCGACCGCGAACACCATCACCAGCACCGCGATGAGCTGCACCAGCGTCCACGGCATCCAGCCGACGCGGTCGGGATCGCGGCGCAGCGTACGGCGCCGTTCCGCGAACACCGACAGCGCGAACAGCATCGCCGCCACGCCCGCGATGGTCCATAACAGCGTTCGTGCGTCGTCCACCCGTTCCTCCCGTCAGGAGTTTTTCCATGCGTCGAACCGCCCTGTTGCTGCCAGCCCTAAGTGCCGCGCTTGTCGCGCTGACCCCCGCGCCGGCACAGGCGCCGCAGGGGGCCATCGCCGCCGCGGTCGCGTCGCCGGCACGCACCCCCGCCAATGTCGCGCGCGACCGCTATCGCCACCCGGCGGAAACGCTGGCGTTCTTCGGGGTCCGGCCGACCGATACGGTGGTCGAGATCTGGCCGGGCGGCGGCTGGTACACCGAAATCCTCGCCCCCATGCTGCGCGAACGGGGCCGCTATGTCGCGGCGGCGCCGATGCCGCGCGGCGGGGAGGCGATCGCGCGGCTGCAGGCACGCGATGCCGCCGCATTCGGCAAGGTGCAGATCGCGGCATTCCCGGCGGAAGCGGGACAGGCCGGCGTTCCCGACGGGGTGGCCGACAAGGTGCTGACCTTCCGCAACGTCCACAACTGGCGCTTCGGCGGTCCCGACCGCGCACAGGCGGCGTTCGACGCCATGTTCCGCATGCTCAAGCCCGGCGGCGTGCTGGGTGTCGTTGAACATCGCCTTCCGGAAAGCCGCAATGCAGCAGCCGAGGAAAAATCGGGCTATATGAAGGAAAGCTCGGTCATCGCCTTTGCCACCAGGGCCGGGTTCAGGCTGGCCGCGCGGTCGAACGTGAACGCCAATCCCAGGGACACCGCCAACTGGCCGGCCGGCGTGTGGACGCTGCCGCCGACCTATCGGTTGAAGGATGTCGACCGGGCGAAATATGCCGCGATCGGCGAGAGCGACCGGATGACGCTGCGGTTCGTGAAGCCGAAATAAGGGTAGGGCCGGGCCAACCCTCCCCCGTTCGGCTCGGGCGGCTTCGCGCTTGTCGAGAACGCCCTCGCCACGAACCATCCGGTTCTCGATCGGCTCGAACCAGACGGAGTGTGCGAGCGGTGGGAGGCCGAAGCCCCGCCCCTCACCCCAGTTTGTCGACCTTGTCCTGCAACCGGGCGAGTTCGGCCCGCAGCGCCGCCATTTCGTCGGCCTTGGCAGCAGGCGCTTCCGCCGCCCCGGCCGCCGGAGCGGTGGTGCCGGGCGCAGCACCGTTGGCACCGGGCTTGAACGCGTGCGCCGCCGCCTCGAACATCGCCATGTTGCGCTTGGCGATCTCGGCGAAGGGCGAATGGGCGAACGCGCCCTCGACCGCGGTCTTGAACTGTTCCTGGTTGCGGCGGAAGCTGTCCATCGACGCTTCCAGATAACCGGGCACCATCGCCTGCATCGAATCGCCGTACAGGGTGATGAGCTGGCGCAGGAAGCTGACGGGCAACAGCGTTTGCCCCCGGCTTTCCTCCTCCATGATGATCTGCGTCAGCACATTATGAGTGATGTCGTCATCGGTCTTGGCATCGACGACCTTGAAGTCGCGATGCTCGCGCGTCATCGCCGCGAGATGCTCGAGCGTGATGTAGGACGACGTCTCGGTGTTATAGAGACGGCGGTTGGCGTATTTCTTGATGATGACGGGGCTGCCGTCGGCCGCTGCCTTCTTCATGCGAAATCCTTGCGCGAAAGATATGACGATGGGTACACCGATCGATACCGCGCCGCAACACGGGCCACGCCCCCTGCCGCTGTTTCTGTCGATGCTGCGCAGCGAAACTGCGGCAGACCCGGCGCGGCGGGGAAAAGCACTGCGCGGATTGCGGCGCTATCAGGACGCTCCGCGCCTGCCGCGCACCCCCGCCCCGGCAGCGGTCGCGCGGATCGGCCGGGTCATGCTGCGCAACTATGGCGGTGCGGGACCGCCGGTGGTGGTGATCCCGTCGCTCATCAATCCGCCGTTCGTGCTCGACCTCGCTCCCGACAATTCGTTGCTGCGCTGGCTGGCCGGACAGGGGATGCGGGTGCTGATGGTCGACTGGGGAACCCCCGGGCCCGAGGACCGCATGATGGACCTTGGCGGGCATGCGCTGGTCGCGGCGCGGTTGCTGGCGACGCTCGACCAGCCACCGGTCGTCGTCGGCTATTGTCTGGGCGGGACGATCGCACTGGCCGCGGCGGGCCATGCGGAGGTCGCCGGCATCGCGCTGATCGCGACGCCGTGGCATTTCGCCGGGTTCGGCGCGGACGGACGCGCGGCGATCGCCGACACCTGGCATGCTGCGCAGTCGACCGCCGAGCATCTCGGGCTGGTGCCGATGGAACTGCTCCAGTCGATGTTCTGGCAGATCGACCCGGCGCGCACCGTCGACAAGTTCGTGCGCTTCGCCGACCTCGACCCTGCATCGTCGGCGGCGCAGGCGTTCATCGCGCTGGAGGACTGGGCCAATGGCGGCGCGCCGATCCCCTATGCCGCGGGGCGCGAAATCTTCGACGACCTGTTCGATGCCGATCTGCCGGGCAGCGGGCGCTGGCGGGTGGGCGACCGGATCATGTCGGCCCACCACGCCGTGCCGATGGTCGAATTCGTCGCGGCGAGCGACCGGATCGTCCCGGCCGCCAGCGCGATCGGCCTGCCCGACCAGCGGATCGTCGGCGCGGGGCATGTCGGGATGATCGTCGGCAGTCGCGGGCCGGGGTTGTTGTGGGAACCGCTTGCGCGCTGGCTAAGCGCCGTTCCGCATACTAGATAACGACCAAAGCTTTCAGGAGAAGGATTGCCCATGTCCGACGTCGTCATCGTTGCCGCCAAGCGTACCCCGGTCGGTAGCTTCCTCGGTGCCTTCGCGACCGTTCCGGCGCACGAACTCGGCCGGCAGGCGATCGCCGCCGCACTCGGCGAGGCGGGCGTCGCGCCCGAGGACGTGTCGGAAGTGATCCTCGGCCAGGTACTGACCGCCGGCCAGGGCCAGAACCCGGCGCGTCAGGCGTCGATGGCGGCCGGCGTGCCCAAGGAAGTGCCGGCATGGGGCCTCAACCAGGTCTGCGGATCGGGGCTGCGCGCCGTGGCGCTGGCGGCGCAGGCGATCCAGACCGGCGACGCCACCATCGTCGTCGCCGGCGGACAGGAAAGCATGTCACTGTCGGCGCACGCGGTGCAGTTGCGCGCCGGTACCAAGATGGGTGACGGCACGATGGTCGACACGATGATAAAGGACGGCCTGACGGACGTCTTCAACGGCTATCACATGGGCATCACCGCCGAGAATCTGGCCGAGCAATATCAGGTCACGCGCGCCGATCAGGACGAATTCGCCGTCCGCTCGCAGAACCGTGCCGAGGCCGCCCGCAGCGAAGGCCGCTTCACCGACGAGATCGCGCCGGTCACGATCAAGGGCCGCAAGGGCGACACCATCGTCGACCAGGACGAATATATTCGCGCGGGCGCCACCGTCGACGGCGTGGCGGGCCTGCGCCCGGCGTTCAAGAAGGACGGCACCGTCACCGCCGCCAACGCGTCGGGCCTGAACGACGGTGCCGCCGCGCTGGTGGTGATGTCCGCCGACGAAGCCGCGAAGCGCGGCCTTGAACCGTTGGCGACGATCAGGAGCTGGGCAACCGCCGGTGTCGACCCGTCGATCATGGGCATCGGCCCCGTCCCCGCCTCACGCCGTGCGCTGGAAAAGGCGGGCTGGAGCGTCGACGACCTCGACCTGGTCGAAGCCAACGAAGCCTTCGCCGCCCAGGCGCTGGCGGTGGGCAAGGATATGGGCTGGAGCGCGGACAAGGTGAACGTGAACGGCGGCGCGATCGCGATCGGCCATCCGATCGGCGCCTCGGGCGCGCGCGTGCTGACCACGCTGCTGCACGAAATGAAGCGCCGTGATGCGAAAAAGGGGCTGGCGACGCTGTGCATCGGTGGCGGCATGGGCATTGCCATGTGTGTGGAGCGGTGATTCGCGGTTTGTAACAAAAAGATATTGCGCAGCATTATTATAACACAAGGCTGGCATGATATTGTTTAATGTCGTTCGCCGGTAGTGCTGTTTCGTTTATGTGACATTCATGCAACGGTCGGGTGTCCGTATTGTTTTTGTGCGCATCCGGCCCTTGCATGGCATCTAATAATCTATTTTTCTGTCCCAGTTGAACCGGGGTCGCCCGGTCCACATAACGGGGCCAAAATCATGAATTTCAACCGACTTCTCGGTGCGACGGCGCTTGCCAGCGTCGCGCTGCTGCCGCATGCTTCTTTTGCTCAGACTGGAACGATTGGAACCGCAGCGGATGCCGTCGGGGGGACCGATCAGTGTTTGCCGGACGATCCGCGCGCCATCTGTCAGCAGGAACCTGCCGAAACCGTCACGGTTACCGGATCGCGCATCCGTACGCCGAACCTTACCGCCGACGTGCCGATCACTTCTATCGCCGGCGACGTGATCTTCCAGAACAGCGACCAGAATGTCGGTGAGCTGCTGAACGATCTGCCGCAGCTGCGCAGCACCTTTTCGCAGCAGAATCCAGGTCTGGGCATCGGCATCGCCGGCCTGAACCTGCTCGATCTGCGCGGGCTGGGTACGGCGCGCACGCTGGTCCTGGTCAACGGTCGCCGTCACGTCGCTGCCGATATCCTATCCAACGCGTCTGTGGTGGACGTCAGTTCGATCCCGAACGACTTGGTCGAACGGATCGATATCGTCACCGGCGGCAGCTCGGCCGTGTACGGTTCGGACGCCATCGCGGGTGTCGTTAACTTCGTCCTGCGTCGCTCCTATGAAGGTTCGCAGATCCGCGGTTCGGCCAGCATCGCCGGTGCCGGCTTTGGCGGGTCGCAATATATCTCGGCCATGACTGGCCGCAATTTCGCCGACGGCAAGGGCAACATCACGCTGCACGGCGAATATTCGCGCCAGGAGCGCGTGTTCGCGTCGGACGTGCCGGCGTTCCGCCAGCAGGACGGCCTGTTCACGGTCGACGCCGACACCGGCGGCCTGCCCAACGGTAGCGACGGATTCCCCGACGCGATTTTCCTGCGCGACGTGCGCAGCGGCACGATCAATCCGTACGGCCTGATCCCGATCAACCAGCGCAATGCGGCGGGCGGCGCCTGCGGCAACGCGACGGCGGCAAACAACGGCGCACCGAACAATTCGGGTCTGGCGTTCAGCTGCAACTATCTCTTTACGCCCGAAGGGCGTCTGGTCCAACAGACCGGCACGCCGTTCGGCACGGGCATCAACGCCAGCCGTATCGGGGGCAACGGCCAGACCGGCCGCGAAGGCCGCACGCTGTCGGTTCTGCCCGAACTGCAGCGCTACAACTTCAACCTGCTGTCGCATTTCGAGTTCAGCCCGGCATTCGAGGTATTCTTCGAAGGCAAGTTCAACCGCAACGAAGCCATCGGCAACAATGCCGGGCCGTCGTTCATTCAGACGGGTTCGGGCAACCAGGGCAATATTGGCGATTTCCGCGAACGTCCGCGCCTCGACAACCCGTTCCTGAATGCGACGGACCGCACGACACTCTCGAACCTCATCCTCAACTCGGGTTGCAACCCGAGCCTGACGGTGCAGTGCCCTGCCGCCGGCAACCTTACCGCCGCCGACCGGGCGGCAATCGCAGCAGGCACCTATCGTTTCATCCTGGCCAAGAACCTGCTGGACGTCGGCCTGCGTGACGAGAAGTTCCGTCGCGACACCTATCGGGCCGTCCTAGGCGTGCGCGGTACGTTCAACGACGACTGGTCCTACGAAATTTCGGGTAACTATGGCCGGTTCGACCAGTCGTCGATCACTGAAGGGTATATCGACCGCCAGCGTTTCTCGCTGGCGATGGATGCCGGTCGCAACCCGGTAACCGGCGCCATCCAGTGCCGCTCGCAATTCGACGCGTCGGCTGCCGTGCCGGACGCACGGACGGATGGCGTCTCGGTTGCAAACCGCGCTGCCAACGCCGCACGCCTTGCTGCTGACATTGCCGCCTGCCGTCCGTACAACCCGTTCGGGGCCGGCACGGGCAACGCCGATGCCATCGCCTATTTCAGCAGCGCCTTCTCGACCAAGTCCAGCCTGGAACAGATCGTCGGCCAGGCATTCATGTCGGGCGACCTGAGCCAGTTGTTCGAACTGCCGGGCGGCCCGATCGGCTTCGCCATCGGCGGTGAATATCGTCGTGAAAAGGCCTTCTATCAGCAGGACCCGTTCACGACGCAGGGCTTCAACAACGCCGTTTCCATTCCCGTCTTCGATCCGCCGTCGTTCGAAGTAAAGGAAGCCTATGGCGAACTTCGCGTCCCGCTGCTGAAGGAAGTTCCGTTCTTCCACGAACTGTCGCTGACCGGCGCCGGTCGCGTGTCGGACTACAAGGGCGGCACGGGCACCGTATACGCCTATAACGGCGGCGTTCAGTGGTCGCCGATCAGCGACATCCGCCTGCGCGGCAACTATGCGCGCGCGGTTCGCGCACCGAACGTGTCGGAAACCGGCTTCCCGCTGGTCCCGAACTTCAGCTCGATCACCGATCCCTGCAACATCACCGCGATCAATGGCGGGTCCACGACGCGTCGCGCCAATTGCACTACCGCCGTCGGCGCGGGCAATCTGGCCAATCTGGGATCGGTTACCTACTCGTTGCCGATTGTCAGCGGTTCGAACCCGAACCTGGCGGCGGAAACCTCCGACTCGTACACGCTGGGCGCCGTGTTCCAGCCACGCTTCGCGCCGGGCCTGTCGCTGACGGTCGATTATTACGACATCACGGTGAACGGCATCATCACCAGCGTCAGCGCACAGCAGATCCTCAACAACTGCTACGACTTCCCGACTCTGGACAACGTGTTCTGCAGTGCCTTCACGCGATTCGCTGGTCCGGGCACGGGCCCGAACGGTGAACAGCCGGGTGCGATCCTGGGCAACTCGCTGATCGTAGCACCGCTGAACTTTGCCAAGCGCCAGGCGCGCGGCATCGACACCCAGCTGATCTATCGTGCGCGGTTGAGCCAGGACGTTCGCCTGACGACCAACCTGCTCTACGTGCATGTACTGAAGCGCAGCAATTTCGAAGACGTGACCAACCCGAGCTTCGAAAACCGGATCATGAGCGAACTGGGCGATCCGCAGGACGAGGTTCGGCTGGACCTCGACCTGGGCATCAAGAACTTCAACTTCGGCTATCGCTTCCGCTTCATCGGTGAACAGTTCACCGGGGCCTACGAAAGCTTCCGGAGCGGGGTGAACGGCCTGCCCGCATCGAACATCGACGCCACCTCACCGCAGGAATATCCGGTCATCACCTATTCGGACCTCCGGTTCGAATGGAATGTGGGCGGTGTGCAGGGAAGCGGCGACACTCGCTCGGACGGTCTGCAGTTCTTCCTAGGCGTCGACAACGTGTTCAACCAGGCCCCCCCGCTCGGTTCGACCGCGACGGGTGCCGGCTCGGCGATCTACGATTATCGTGGACGCAGCTTCTACTCAGGTTTCCGGGCGCGCTTCTAATTTAGCATCGCATCACGAAAACACGGTTGGGCGGGGGAGCAATCCCCCGCCCCTTTTGTTTATGCCGGCACGCGGCTGGACCTGGCAGGCAAACTGCGCGACATCGTGCCGCACGCTCTCGAAGAATTGTCATGACCGATCCCAACGCTCCACCCCAACCGTTCGCCGAACTTGGCACCATTGCCAGAACCGCTGCACGAACCCTCGCGACCATGCCCACCGTCGCCAAGGCCGTTGCTCTGCGCGCAGCCGCCGCCGCGATCCGGGCCGATGGCGAGGCGATCCTCGCCGCCAATGCGCGGGACATCGCCGCGGCCGAGGCGAACGGCCTGTCTGGCGCGATGCTCGACCGGTTGCGGCTCGATCCGTCCCGGCTGGAAGCGATGGCGGCAGGGGTCGAGGCGGTTGCCGCTTTGCCCGATCCGGTCGGCGAGGTCATCGACCGGCGCGAGCGGCCCAACGGGCTGGTGCTGACCCGCGTACGCGTGCCGATCGGGGTGATCGGCATCATCTATGAAAGCCGGCCCAACGTCACCGCCGATGCGGGCGCGCTGGCCGTGATGGCGGGGAATGCGGCGATCCTGCGTGGGGGGAGCGAGGCGATCCACAGCAACCGCGCGATCCATGCCGCGATGGCGCGGGGACTGGCGAGCGCCGGCCTGCCCGAGGGCGTGGTGCGACTGATCCAGACGACCGATCGCGCGGCGGTGGGGGAAATGCTGGCGGCGGAAGGGCTGATCGACCTGATCGTGCCGCGCGGGGGCAAGAGCCTCGTCGCGCGGGTGCAGGCGGAGGCGCGGGTGCCGGTGCTGGCGCATCTCGACGGGCTGAACCACAGCTATGTCGATCGCGCGGCCGACCCGGCAATGGCGCAGGCGGTGGTGGTGAACGCAAAGCTGCGCCGTACCGGCGTCTGTGGCGCGACCGAGACGCTGCTGATCGATCGTGCCTACGCCGATCCGCTGCCGATCCTGACCGGGCTGATCGCGGCCGGCTGCGAGTTGCGCGGGGATGCCGAGGTGCAGGCGCTGCACCCCGACATTCTTGAAGCGAATGACGACGACTGGGACACCGAATATCTCGACGCGATCCTGTCGGTGAAGCTGGTCGACGGCGTCGACGATGCGATCGCGCACATCGCGGCGCACGGATCGCACCACACCGACGCGATCATCACATCGGACGCAGCGACCGCCGAACATTTCCTGGCGCGGGTCGATTCGGCGATCGTGATGTGGAACGCCTCCACCCAGTTCGCCGATGGTGGCGAGTTCGGGTTGGGCGCCGAGATCGGCATCGCCACCGGGCGGCTGCATGCGCGCGGCCCGGTGGCGCTGGAGGGGCTGACGACCTACAAGTGGATCGTGCGGGGAACGGGGCAGACCCGGCCTTGATACCGCCGGGGGCGCGGCAGGGGCGTTCGAGCATGAAGATGCGGCCGATCGCCAATGCCATAGATGCCGCGCGTGCCACGGCGGCCGCGATGCTGACGGCCGTTCGGGCGCGACCCGCGCTGCCGGACAGCTTTCCCGGCGCGGTATGCCGGATCGGCGGAGAAAGCCGCCCGTTCCGCATACTCGCCAGACCAGCGCTTTCCACCTGCCGCGCACGGCCCGACCGCATGCACTTTCGACGCGTCCGCCATGGCGGCAAGGATTGCGGCATATGAGCCGGATCGGGCTGCTGGGCGGTTCATTCAACCCGGCGCATCGCGGCCATCGCCGGGTGTCGCTGGCGGCGAAGCGCGCGCTCGCGCTCGACGAAGTGTGGTGGCTGGTGTCGCCGGGCAATCCCCTGAAGCCCGCCGCGGGCATGGCGCCGCTGCCCGCACGGCTGGCATCGGCACGCAGAGTTGCGCGGCATGCGTCGATCCGGCCGACCGCGATCGAGCGTAGGCTCGGCACGCGCTACACCGTCGATACGTTGCGAAAACTGGTACGGCTGTACCCGCAGCATCGCTTCATCTGGCTGATGGGGGCCGACAATCTGGCGGACTTCCACCGGTGGCGCGACTGGCGCGGGATCGCGCGGACGGTGGCGATTGCGGTCATCGCGCGTCCGGGCTATGATGGCCGTGCCCTCGCTAGTCCTGCGATGGGCTGGTTGCGGCGCCATGCGCGGCCCGCAGGCCAGGCGAAACGATGGACGATGTGGAGTTTGCCGGCGCTGGTCCGTTTGCGCTTCCGTCCCGATCCGACGTCGGCGACCGCGATCCGCGCCGCCGATCCCGCCTGGCACCTTCGGGCAATCCCGCCCGACCGGTCCGGCGCACAGGCCCCTGAAAGCTGATGACCTTGCCCACCCCTACCGACCCGACCGACGCCATGACCGAGACCGAAGCGCTGCACCGCATGGTGCTGGCCAGCCTCGACGACGACCAGGCGGTGGAGACGGTGTCGATCCCGCTCGCCGGCAAATCGAGCATCGCCGATTACATGGTGATCGCCAGCGGCCGGTCGAGCCGCCAGGTCGCGTCGATGGCACAGAAGCTGGCCGAGCGGGTCAAGGCCGAATTCGGCCGTCCGTCGCGGATCGAGGGGCTCCCGACCGCCGACTGGGTGCTGATCGACACCGGCGACGTGATCGTCCACCTGTTCCGCCCGGAAGTCCGCACCTTCTACAACCTCGAGCGGATGTGGGCGTTCGGTGACACGCTGAACCCGACCGCGCACGCGTAAAGCCCGGTCGCCCGTGCTGCTGCATATCGTCGCACGCGGGCGGATCGGGCGTAGTCCCGAAGGCGAATTGATCGACCGCTATCTGAAGCGCGTCGGCTGGCCGACGAAGATCACCGAATTGCCCGACACCGGCGGCAAGATGCCTGCGGTCGAACCGGGGACGCGCATCGTCATGCTCGACGAAAAGGGTCGCGACCTGCCGTCAAGGGCCTTTGCGACGCAACTCGGCCGGTGGCGCGACGACGGGGTGCGCGAGACGCGGTTCCTGCTCGGCGCCGCCGACGGCTTCGACGATGCGGCGCGGGATACAGCCGACCTGCTGCTCGCGTTCGGGCGGGCGACATGGCCACATCTGATGGCGCGGGCGATGCTGGCCGAACAATTGTGGCGCGCGACGAGCATCCTCGCCGGCCACCCCTATCACCGCGAGGGATGAGACGCGCACTCGCCCTGATCGCCGGCATCGCCGCGCTGGGGGGGGCTGCGGCGTGGGGTCAGGACGATCCGGTCGCGGCGGGACGCGAGCGACTGGGTGCCGCACGTCGCGCAGCGGCCGATGCCGCGGCCCGATCGGCCCGGCTGGAACAGGCGGCGCGTGCCGCGCGGGCGGGGGCGGAACGAACCCGCGCGGCGCAGGCGGCGCTGACGGCGCGTATCGCCGCGGCGGAGGCCGGGCGACAGGCGGCACAGGCGCGGGTCGCGCTGGTCGGCGAACTGCTCAACCGCCGTCGGGCCGTCCTCGCCGCGCGGCAGGCGCCCGCCGCGCGGCTGGTCGGGGCACTCCAGTCGCTCGCTACCCGCCCGCCATGGCTGGCGGTGGCACAGCCGGGATCGACCGACGATCTGGTTCATGTCCGCGCGGTGCTGGGTACGGTCGTCCCGGTGATGCAGCGGCGCACGGCGGCAGTGCGCGCCGATGTCGCCGATGCCGCGCGGCTGCGCGCGCAGGCGGGGGTGGCATTGTCGGCGCTGGCCGCCAGCAATGCGCGGCTGGAAAGTGAGCGGCTGGCGCTGGTACGGGCCGAAGCGGCGCAGCGGCTGCGGTCGCACGCATTGGCGCGCGGGGCGATGGTCGAATCGGACCGGGCGATCGCACTGGGCGAACGGGCGCGGGACATTGTCGACCAACTGGACGAACTGGGCGCGGCGAGCGACACCCGCGCCGCCCTGGCCGCGTTGCCGGGGCCGTTGCCGCGTCCGGACAGCCGGACCGCGTCCCTGCCCCCGCCCGCCTATCGCCTGCCGATCCGTGGTACGGTCGCCACCGGGTTCGGCGAGATCAGCGACAGCGGCGTACGGGCGCGCGGATTGACGCTGACCGTCGCGGCCGGCGCCATGGTCGTGGCGCCGGCACCGGGGCGAATCGCGTTCAGCAAACGGTTCCGCGGCTATCGCCGGATCGTGATCCTCGACCATGGCGCCGGCTGGACGACGACCGTTACCGGGCTGGGCGAAAGCGTGGGGCCGGTCGGGGGCCGGGTGGCAGCGGGTACGCCGATCGGCCGGGTGCCGGCCGGGGACGCGGCACAAGTCACCATCGAGCTGCGGCGACGCGGAGTACCGGTCGATCTGGCGGCGATGCTGTAGAAGTGCCGCGAACCGCCGTGAGGGCGGCGCACCGAGCCACGCGAAAGGACCGGCATGGCGATGGCAGGGCGAACCCCCTCGCGCAACCGCGCTCCAGCCACATCCCGTTCAGCCAGACAGTTCTTTGATCGCGCCACGATTTCCCGCTAGTGTGGCAGGCGTACCGCAGTCGAAAGCCTTTATGCGTATGTCCCGTTCGTTCTTCCAAGCCACCGCCATCGTCGGCGCGCTGGCGCTGGTTCCCGTCGCAACCGGTGCGATGGCGCAGGCCGATGCCGGCAGTTTCCGCGAACTCGACAATTTCATGGACGTCTATAACCGGGTGAAGGCGAGCTACGTCGACAAGGTCGATGACAAGACGCTGATGGAAGGGGCGATGCGCGGCATGCTGGCTGCGCTCGACCCGCATTCGAGCTATCTCGATGCCAAGGATTTCGAGAATCTGCGCATTGCCACGACCGGCAATTATTCGGGCCTCGGCCTGTCGGTCACACTGGAGGACGGCGCGGTCAAGGTCATCACCCCGACCGAGGATACGCCGGCGGCACGCGCCGGCATCAAGTCGGGCGACTATATCACCCATGTCGACGGCAAGCTGATCGTCGGCGGGACGCTGGACGATGCGGTCGCGCAGATGCGCGGGCCGACGGGATCGAAGGTATCGTTGACCATCGTCCGTCCGGGCCGCGACAAGCCGATCGAACTGACGCTGGTGCGCAGCACCATCATCCAGAAGCCGGTGAAGTGGGAGGTGAAGGATGGAATCGGGATCATCAACATCAACACCTTCAGCGAGACGACCGGCGCCGATACCCGCGCGGCGATCGTCGGGATCGACAAGGCGCTGGGCCACAAGCCCAAGGGCTATATCCTCGACCTGCGCGACAATGGCGGGGGCCTGCTGACCCAGGCGATCGAGGTGTCCGACACGTTCCTGGCGCGCGGCGAGATCGTGTCGCAGCGCGGGCGCGACAAGGCCGATACCGAACGCTATTTCGCCGAGGAGATGGTGCCGGGCGACCTTGCGCAGGGGCTGCCGATCATCGTGCTGACCAATCCCGGCACCGCGTCGGCGTCGGAGATCGTCGCCGGCGCGCTGCAGGACCATCACCGCGCGATCGTGATGGGCGAGCGCAGCTTCGGCAAGGGATCGGTCCAGTCGATCTTCGACCTGTCGAAGAACACCGCCGTCCGCCTGACCACCGCGCGCTATCACACGCCGTCGGGCCGGTCGGTACAGGAAGGGGGCATCGACCCCGACCTGAAGGTGCCGCAGATCTCCGACCCCGATTACAAGGACCGCCCGGTCTATCGCGAGGCCGACCTGCGCCGCCACCTGGTCAACGAGGCCGGGGTCGACGACAAGACGCTGACCGAGGATACCAAGGACGATCCGCGCTTCGCCGAAAGTGCCGAGGCGTTGAAGAAGCGCGGCATCGACGATTTCCAGCTCTATTACGCGTTGCAGACGATGGGCCGGGTCGGTCCCGCCACGCGGCTGGCGGCAGCGCCCGCGACCCGCCCGGGCAAGCGCTGAACCCATGCGGGCCAACGACCTGCCGCTCGCGCGCTGGATCGCGCTGCTGCTGCCGCTCACGCTCGTCGCGGGGGCGCTGGCGTCGCAATATCTGGGCGGCCTGTACCCGTGCGAAATGTGCCATTGGCAACGCTGGCCGCATTATGTCGCGATCGCGCTGGCCGCGCTGTCGTTCGTCGTGCCGCGAACCTCGGGCAAGCGGGCGCTGGTCCTGCTGGCCGGCGTCGCGATCCTGCTCAGCGGGCTGATCGGCGTGTTCCATGCCGGGGTCGAATATCATTGGTGGCAGGGGGTCACGGCCTGCGCGAACACGCTGGGCGCGTCGGGCGGCGACCTGCTGGCGGCGATCGTGCGCCAGCCGGTCGTCCGCTGCGACGTGCCGCAATGGACGTTCCTCGGCATCTCGCTCGCCGGATTCAATGCGATCTTTTCGCTGGTCGGCGCGTTCATGATCCTGTGGCTGGCGACACGGAGGCGGACATGAGCAAGTGGCGGCCGGGCGACCGGAAACCGGGCGGCATCCGTTCGATGATCCGGGTGGATCAGGCGGGCGAATATGGCGCGACCCGCATCTATGCCGGGCAACTGGCGGTGATGGGCGATCGCAGCCCGATGTCGGCCGCGATCGAGGGCATGGCGGCACAGGAGGCGGAGCACCGCGCCTATTTCGACGCGCTGATCGCCGAACGCGGCGTGCGACCGACGTTGATCCAGCCGATCTGGGACGTGGCCGGCTTTGCGCTGGGCGCGGCGACGGCGGCGATCGGGCCGGAAGCCGCGATGGCGTGTACCGCCGCGGTCGAGACCGAGATCGACAGGCATTACGAGGACCAGTTGGCCGAGCTGGGCGACGACCACCCCGAACTGGGCACCGCGATCCGCAAATTCCAGGCCGAGGAACTGGAGCACAAGGAAGCGGCGCTGGCGCATGGTGCCGAACGCGCCCCCGCCTATCCACTGCTGTCGGCGACGATCCGTGCGGGCTGTCGCATCGCCATCGAAGTTTCGAAACGCATTTGACCGACCGGGCGTTACCCGTGCAGGAGGATTTTATGACCCGCTTTCTTCTGGCCGGTGCCGCCGCGATCGCCGCCTTCACCCTGCCCGCCGGACCTGCCGCTGCGCAGGTGCAGAACGGGACGCTGGTGATCTATGGCGACGACAAATGCCCGACCAATTCCAGCGGCGAGGAAATCGTGGTCTGCGTCCGGCGCAGCGAGCGCGAACGTTTCCGCATCCCCAAGGAACTGCGCGATGTCGTGCCGACGCGCGACGGCGAAAGCTGGGCGACGCGGGTCGGCGACAATCTGAACGCCGGCGCAAGCGGCATCGGCAGTTGCTCGACCGCCGGCGTCGGCGGCCAGACCGGTTGTTTCATCCAGCGCGCCAATGCGGCCCGTGCGGAACGCCGGGCGCAGCGCCAGGCGGAATCGGCGATCCCGCTGCCCTGACGGCGCTCGACCTCCGGTGGCGGGGCGACCAGCGTCCGTCAGCCCGTAGCAGGACCGGATGCGGCGGCACCGTCCGTCCCGAGCGGCCGCCGCCGCAACAGGCCCGGTCGCAACGCGAACGGTTCTTTCCGGTGCCGTCATGCGCCGTGGTGAAGCCGTGGTGAAGGATCACCCGCCCAGCACGTGCATCCACATCGGCTGACCCAGCACGCTGGTCGAGCTCGTCAGCTTTTCGAGCGCCTGCGCGACGCAGCGCTCCGGCCCTTCATGCGTCACGATCGCCACCAGCACGCTGCCATCCGGGTTGGCGCCCCGCTGCATCAGGCTTTCGATCGAGACGCCGGCATCGCGCATCGCCGCGGCGATTTCGGCGAGCACGCCGACCTTGTCGGCAACCTGCAACCGGACATAGGCACGGCCGCGCCGTTCGCCGGCGGCTTCCGGCGCGGCGGCCGTGAGCGATGCGGCAGGCATCGCATAGGGCGGGCCGAATTCGCCGCGCGCGATATCGATCAGGTCGGCAACCACCGCGCTGGCGGTCGGGCCATCGCCGGCGCCGCGCCCCTGGAAGAACAGCCGCCCGACGAAATTCCCCTCGGCCACCACGGCGTTGAGCGATCCGGTGACATGCGCCAGCGGATGGTCGAGCGGCACGAGATGCGGATGCACCCGCTGGAACAGGCCGCGCGGCCCAGCCTCGCCCACGCCGACCAGCCGGATGCGATAGCCAAGCGCCGCCGCTTCGGCGATGTCGGCGGCCAGCACGTGGCGGATGCCGGTGATCGCGACCGCGTCGAACGCCGGCGTGGTGCCGAAGGCGAGGCTGGCGAGGATCGACAGCTTGTGCGCGGCGTCGACACCGTCGATGTCGAAGCTCGGATCCGCCTCCGCAAAGCCCAGTGCCTGCGCCTCGGCCAGCACCTCGGCAAAGTCGCGGCCTTCGGCCTCCATCTTCGACAGGATGAAGTTGCAGGTGCCGTTGAGGATGCCGAACACCTGCGAGATTTCATTGGCCGCCGCCCCTTCGCGCAGGCCCTTGATGACCGGCACGCCGCCTGCGACCGCCGCCTCGAACTTCAGCGCGACGCCCTTGCCCTCGGCGGCTTGCGCCAGTTCGAGGCCGTGATGCGCGATCATCGCCTTGTTCGCGGTGACGAAGCTCCTGCCCGCCGCCAGCGACGTGCGCGCCAGCGTCAGCGCGGGGCCGTCCGATCCGCCGATCAGTTCGACCACCACATCGGCGTCGCCGGTGTGGACCAGCGCTGCGGTATCGTCGACCCATTGGTAGCGCGACAGGTCGATCCCGCGATCGCGCGTCCGGTCGCGGGCGGAGACGGCGACGACCTCGATCGGGCGACCGGCACGCCTTGCGATCAGTTCGCCATTGGTCTCGATAAGCCGAATGACCCCGGCGCCCACGGTTCCAAGGCCGGCGATGGCGACGCGGAGCGGTTCGGTCATGATATCCTCTGGTTGCAGACGTAACAAAATTGCGGCCGGAGCATCGCCCCGGCCGGTTTCGTTTCTCTAGTGGGTGCGAAGCGAGAGGGAAAGGGTGTTGGCCGCCCCCACGTTCGTCATCCCCGCGCAGGCGGGGATCCATACACGCCGACGTCTCGAAAGAACCGCAACGGCGGCGGCTATGGATTCCCGCCTTCGCGGGAATGACGAAAAAGCGTCACTGCTTGATGAGGCCGATCTCGACCAGCCGCTGGTACAGATAGTCGTGCGCGGTGATCGGGGTCTCGTAGCGGTTCGGGCGCTCCGCGCTCACGCAGCCGGGCAGCGTCTCGATCAGGAAATCGGGCGCGGGGTGGAGGAAGAACGGCATCGAATAGCGCGAATGACCACGGCGTTCGGGCGCCGGATTGACCACGCGGTGGGTCGTCGAGGGGAGGACATGGTTGGTCAGGCGTTGCAGCATGTCGCCGACATTCACCACCATCGCACCGGGCGGCGGCGCGACCGGCAACCACCGGCCGTCGCGGTCGAGCAGTTCGAGGCCGGCTTCCTCCGCCCCCAGCAGCAGCGTGATGAGGTTGATATCCTCATGCGCGCCCGCGCGGACTTCGGGCGCATCGGCGGGGACCGGCGGGTAATGGAGCAGGCGCAGCACCGAATTGCCGTCCTTGACCGCGCGGTCGAACCAGTCGGGCGCCAGCCCCAGATAGCGCGCGATCGCGGACAGCAGCCGGTCGCCGGCCGCATCCAGCGCGGCGAACAGGTCGAGGAACGCCTGACGAAACCCCTCCGGCCGGTCGGGCCAGACATTGGCGGGCATGACGTCGCCATAGCGATGCCCGGCGGCCAGTTCGCGCCCGACATGCCAGAATTCCTTGAGATCGACATGGGTCGCGCCCTTGGCGATTTCGGTCTTGAACGGGGTATAGCCGCGTGCACCGCCGCCCCCTTCGACGAAATAGCGGCGCTTGTCCGCCTCGGGCAGGTCGAAGAACGCCCTGGTCATCGCCCAGGCACGGTCGATCACGCCCTGGTCGACGCCATGGTCGGACACCATCGCGAAACCGAAGCGTTGGAACGAGCCGCCGAAATCGCGGGCGAAGCCGTCGGGGTCCTGCTCCGCCCGCGCCATCGAAATCAGCGGAACCTGCGAAAGCGGCGTGTCGGCCATGGGCTGTAAAATCCTGAAAGATACCGGAACAAGCGATGAAGATAGACTTAGGGCGGGCAGACGAACAGGGCCATCCTTTGCGTGACCCGGCGGACGACATGCGCCATGGAGGCCGGGTCATGTCGCAGACTTCCGAATCCGTAGCCGCCGCCCCGCCCCCGCCCGTCTCCGCCGACCGTTCGCCGCTGCCGTTCGGCGAGTTCGTCACGCTGATCGCGGCGCTGATGGCGCTCACCGCGCTCGGCATCGATTCGATGCTGCCCGCCCTGCCGGCGATCGGCGCCGCCCTGGATGTCGCCGAACCCAATAGCCGCCAGTTCGTCATCACGTCGTTCCTGATCGGCTTTTCGGTCGCGCAACTGGCCTATGGCCCGCTCGCCGATCGCTTCGGGCGGCGGCCGGTGCTGATCTTCGCGCTCGTCGCCAGCGCGATCACCAATATGGTCGCCGCGATTTCGGGCAGCTTCATGCTGCTGCTGATCGCGCGCCTCGCCTCCGGCGCGGCGGTCGCGGGCGCGCGGGTGGTGACGGTGGCGCTGGTGCGCGACTGCTATTCGGGACGCGCGATGGCGCGGGTGATGAGCCTCGCCTTCATCTTCTTCATGGCGGC
This sequence comes from Sphingomonas hengshuiensis, assembly GCA_003240755.1. Classification (GTDB taxonomy): domain Bacteria; phylum Pseudomonadota; class Alphaproteobacteria; order Sphingomonadales; family Sphingomonadaceae; genus Sphingomonas; species Sphingomonas hengshuiensis_A. The sequence continues at coordinate 51,867 of QFNF01000016.1, forward strand.
CCCGGTACTGGCGCCCTCGTTCGGCGAACTGGTGCTGGCGTTCGGGTCGTGGCGCTGGATCTTCGGGGGTATCGCGATCGTGACGGTCGTGATCCTCGCATGGTTCGTATCGCGCATGCCCGAGACGCTGCCGGTGTCGGAACGCCAGCCATTGGCGCCGCAGCGCATCCTCGCCGGCTATCGCATCGTGCTGCGGGATCGCTATGCGGTGGGCTATACCGTCGCCGCGGCACTGTTGTCGGGCGGGCTGTTCGGCTTTGTCGGATCGATCCAGCAGATCATGGAAGTGACGTTCGAACGGCCGAGGCTGCTGACGATCGTCTTCGCCTGTGTCGCGGGGACGATGGCGGCGGGGTCGTTCTTCAATTCGCGGATCGTCATGCGCTTCGGCACGCGACTGATCTCGCACGCCGCGCTGGTGGGGCTGGTCGTGGTCGCGGCGGTCCATCTGGCGGTAACGCTGGTCGGGCTGGAATCGCTGGTCAGCTTCATCGTGCTGCAGGCGGTCATGATGGCGTGTTTCGGCCTTGCCACCTCGAATTTCTCCGCGATGGCGATGGAAAACATGGGATCGATCGCCGGCACCGCATCGTCGCTGCAGGGGTTCGTATCGATGCTGGCCGGCGCGGTACTGGGCGCGGTGATCGGCCAGTCGTTCGACGGGACGACGGTGCCGCTCTATGGCGGGTTCCTGGCCCTCGGGCTGATCGCTCTGCTCGTCGTATTTCGCACCGAACACGGCCGCCTGTTCCACCGCGGGTAGGAACCGGCCCGCTCGGCTGCGGGTTTCCCCGTCCTGAACCAACAGGAGACACGCCATGGGCGGGCATCAGGTGAACGGACAGGGTACCGGCGACGACGGCTATGACGAGGATGGCTATGACGAAAGCCAGCGCGCCGAGATACTCGAAGCCACGCGCGACGGGCCGAGCGACGGCACGATCCTGACCGACCTCGAACCCGATCTGGGCATGTCCGACGACGAGGACGAGGACGAACTCGACATGGCCGACGACGAGCTTGCGCAGGAAGACGACGATGCCGCCGCCACCGGCAAGGGCGACCAGGCCGAGGACGAGTTGCAGGAAGATTTCGACGACGACAACCTCGCCGGGGACGACGACCTCGACGACGCCGGTCGCGACGCGATAGAACCGTGAGGACGGCAGGCGGCATCGCGCTAGCCCTGCTGCTGGCCGGCTGTGGCGGTGGCGAACCGGCCGACGACGCCGCCATCGTCAACCAGGCGGCGGAAGCGGATCTGGTGCCGGCACCGGTCGCCCCCGCACCGGCCACGCCCCCGGGCGGGGGCATTGTCGATGGGCCGGGCACGACCCCGTCGCCAGCCCCCGCGCCCGGTCCGGTGGCGACCGAACCGGGTGCGGATGCCGCGGTTCAGGTGCTCAGGGATTATTTCGCGGCGCTGGGTGACGGGCGCTATGGTGACGCGTGGCGGCTATGGGGCGGGCGGGGCGAGGCCTCGGGCATGACGCAGGCCGCGTTCGCCGATTCCTTTGCCAGATATGCCGAATATCGCGCGGTGACAGGCACGCCGGGCCGGATCGATGCCGGCGCCGGACAGCGGTACATCCGGATCCCGGTGCGGGTGACGGGACGCCTGCGCGACGGGACCCCGGTAACGCTGGCCGGACCGGTCACGCTGCACCGGACGGGGGATATCGACGGCGCAACCGCCGAACAGCGCGCATGGCGGATTTCCGACAGCGACCTGAAGCCGCGTCCGGGATCGGAACCGATCGTCCCGCAATGACCCGGCCCCGCTTCACCCGGTCGATCACCGCCGGACCGGACGATATCGACGAACTGGGCCATGTGAACAATGCCGTCTGGGTCCGCTGGATCCAGGACGTCGCCATCGCGCATTGGAGCGAGGTCGCGACACCGGCGCAGCAGGATGCCTATGTGTGGGTCGTGACCCGGCACGAGATCGATTATCGCGGCAACGTCGTCGCCGGGGAGACCGTGATCGCCGAAACGTGGGTCGGCGACGCGCCGCGGGGCGCGCGGTTCGACCGGTTGATGCGCTTCATGGACGCCACCGGCCGGGTAAAGGTGGAGGCGCGGACGACCTGGGCGATCATGGACCGCCACAGCGGGCGATTGCTGCGCGTGCCGGCGGAGGTCGCTGAACGGTTTCTGGAATAGATCGGTCGTCGCGCCCGTGCGGGCGGGGACGCCGCGCGCGACGCGATGCCGGCTCCCCTGCGTCGTCCGGCAGGGGAGCCCGTCCCGCTTACCGCAGCAGGAAGCGTACCGATACGGTCGCGGTCAGATCCTGCTCGCCCGCGGCCAGCGGCGTGGAATCGGCCATCTTCGCCACCCGCGCCGACGCCATCATCGGCATCGGCATCGGCGGCTGTTCGCCGCCATTCTCGGCGATCGACACGATCCGGTCGACCCGCATCCCGGCCGCACGGGCATAGAGTTCGGCGCGGGCCCGTGCCCGGCGGATCGCATCGGCGCGCGCTTCATCCAGCGCGGCGTCCGCCGCGTCGACCGACAGGTTCGGCCCGTCGATCTGGTTGGCGCCCTGTGCCACCAGTGCATCGAGGATGGCGCCGCTTTTGGCAACGTCGCGGAAGCGGACCGAGACGCTGTTGCTCGCCTGATAGCCGGTGATCGCGGGCGGCTGGTTCTCCGCATAGCGATATTGCGGCTGCAACTGGATCTGCGCGGTCTGCAGGTCGCGGTCGGCAACGCCGGCCTTGCGCAGCGCGGCGACGACGCGGGTCATCCGTTGCGCGTTATCGGCAAGCGCGGCGGCGGCGGTCGGCGACTGGCTGACGACACCGGCGCGGATCGTCGCGATGTCGGGCACCCGCGTCGCCTTTCCCTCGGCCACGACGTCGAGCAGGGTCGCATCGGTCAGGATCGGGTTGGTGGCAGGCACGACCTGTTGCGCGGCGGCGGGCAGTGCGGTGCCGGCGGCAGCCAGGATCAGGGCGGAACGAAGCATCGGCTTTCCCTTTCGAAATATAATCGCAGCGACGGGCGATCGTTACGGACGCGCGTCAAAACGCACGCTGAACGCAATCGATGCGACGCTTGTCGTTCTTATCGAAAAACGCGATGTGTATGCTTGAGATGGGTGCTGTATTGGGGTAATACAGCGCCAACGGGCCGGGGGCCTCCTGTAGGATGGGGTGGATGAATTACGAATCGACGACGATGGCGGACGACCGCGCCCAACTGACCGGCCCCGACGGCGCACCGCGATCGCGCCGCCGCGCGGTCATCGTCGGCATCGTCATCGTCCTGCTGGTCGTGATCGGCACCCTGTGGGCGTTCGGGCGGAAGGGCGGCGATGCACCGGCCGCGAAGGGCGGCCCGCCCGCCGCCGCTACGGGCGCGCTGCCCAAAGTGACCGTGGTGGTCCCGGGTCGCGAGACGGTGACGCGCAACGTCACCGGCACCGGCTCGCTCGCCGCGCGGCGCGAGATGCCGGTCGGCGTCGTCGGCGAAGGCGGGCTCGTCACCCGCGTGCTGGTCGAACCCGGCAGTTGGGTCGGCGCCGGACAGGTGCTGGCCACGGTCGACCGGTCGGTGCAGGCGCAGACCGCCGAATCGCTGGCGGCGCAGGTTCGCGTCGCGCGCGCCGATGCGCAGATCGCGCAGACCGAACTCGACCGGTCGAACCAGTTGGTCGAGCGCGGCTTCGTGTCGAAGGCCGATATCGACCGCAAGACCGCGACGCGCGACGCCGCCAACGCCCGTGTCCGCGTGGCGCAGGCGCAGTTGGCCGAAACGCAGGCGCGCAACCGGCGGCTCGACATCCGTGCCCCCGCCGCCGGGCTGGTGCTCACCCGCGCGGTCGAACCCGGCCAGGTGATCGGCGGCGGCAGCGGCGTGCTGTTCCGGATCGCGATGGGGGGCCAGATGGAAATGCGCGCGCAACTGTCCGAAGCCGATCTTGCCTCGGTCCGCGCGGGCGTGCCGGCGCAGGTCGTGCCGGTCGGCGACACGCGCGTGTTCAAGGGCGAGGTGTGGCAGGTGTCGCCCGTGATCGACCCGCAGACGCGGCAGGGCATCGCCCGCATCGCGCTGCGCTACGACCCCGCGCTGCGTCCGGGCGGCTTTGCCAGCGCGACGATCGCCGCGGGCGCGTCCACCGCGCCGCTGCTACCCGAATCGGCGGTGCTGAGCGACGACAAGGGCAGCTATGTCTATGTCATCGATGCGCAGGACAAGGCGGTGCGCCGCGACGTGCGCGTGGCGGAAGTATCGGACGAAGGCGCTCTGATCGCGTCGGGGCTGATGGGCGACGAACGCGTGGTGGCCAGTGCCGGCGCGTTCCTCAATCCGGGGCAGCAGGTGGTGCCGGTGCGCGCCGCCGCCGGTCCTGCTCGCAAGGAATAGCGCGATGGGTTTCCGCAACATATCGGCCTGGTCGATCCGCAATCCGGTGCCGCCGCTGGTCCTGTTCCTAGCACTGACGCTGGCGGGGATCGTCAGCTTCATGCGGATGGACGTGAACCAGGACCCGGACATCGAATTCCCGGTCGCGATCGTCGTCATCAGCCAGCCCGGCGCCGCCCCCACCGAACTCGAAACGCAGGTGACGCAACGCGTCGAGGCCGCGGTGCGCGCGTTGCAGGGCATCGACCAGATCGAATCGAGCGTCACCGAAGGCAGCTCCACCACCGTCATCCAGCTCGACATCGGCACCCCGATCGACCGGGCGGTCAACGACGTGCGCGAGGCGGTGAACCAAATCCGCAGCCAGTTGCCCGACGGCATCCTCGAACCACAGGTCTATCGCGCCAACACCACCGATTCGGACATCGCGTCATGGACCGCGATCGCCGACGACATGACCCCCGAGCAGTTGAGCTGGTACGTCGACAATACCGTCGCCAAGGAACTGCTGGCGATCGAGGGCATGGCGACGGTCGAGCGGGTCGGCGGCGTCGACCGCGAGATTCGCGTCACGCTCGACCCCGCACGGTTGCAGGCGCAGGGGCTGACCGCCAGCCAGGTCAACCAGGCGCTGCGCCAGGTCAATCTGAACGCGGCGGGCGGCCAGGCGGAAATCGCTGGGTCGCAGCAATCGGTGCGCGTGCTCGGCAATGCCGCCACCGCCTATGCCCTGTCGCAGACGCAGGTGCCGGTCGCCGGCGGGCGTTCGGTGCGGTTGGCCGACATTGCCGAGGTCCGCGACGCCTATGCCGAGCCGAAGAGCCGCGCCGAATATAACGGCCGCGCGGTTCTGGCATTCGACATCAAGCGCGCGAAGGGCGCGTCGGACGTCACCGTATTCCACGAGGCCGAAAAGAGGCTCGCCGACCTGCAGAAGCGCAACCCGCAGGTCCGCTTCGCGCTGCTGTCCAACTCGGTCAAGTTCACCGAGGCCCAGTACGAATCGGCGATGCATGCGATGATCGAGGGGGCGTTCCTCGCCATCATCGTCGTGTTCATCTTTCTGCGCGACTGGCGCGCGACGCTGATCTCCGCGCTTGCCATCCCGTTGTCCGCGATCCCGGCCTTCTGGTTCATGGAGATGATGGGCTTCACCCTCAACCAGATGACGCTGCTGGCGCTCAGCCTGGTCGCGGGCGTGCTGGTCGACGATGCGATCGTGGAGATCGAGAATATCGTCCGCCACATGCGCATGGGCAAATCCGCCTATCAGGCATCGATCGACGCGGCGGACGAGATCGGCATCGCCGTGCTGGCGACGACGATGGCGATCGTCGCCGTCTTCCTGCCCGTAGGGTTGATGCCCGGCATTTCGGGCCAGTTCTTCAAGAATTTCGGCCTGACCGTCGTTGCCTCGGTGCTGATGAGCCTTGCCGTCGCACGGCTCATCACGCCGATGATCGCCGCCTATTTCCTCAAGGCCCACGGGTCGGCCAGCCATGGCGAGGGCTGGCTGATGGACCGGTACATGGGCGTGCTGCGCTGGACGCTGCGCCACCGCTGGTCGACCGTGGTCGGCGCCTTCGCCGCGCTGGTGCTGACCGTCGTCATGTTCATGGTCCTGCCACAGACGTTCCAGCCGCCGCAGGATCGCGACCGGGTGACTGCCAGCATCGAAATGGTGCCCGGCACCACGCTGGAACAGACCGCCGCCGTCGTGAAGCGCGTCGAGACGCTGTTGCAGGCACAGCCGCTGGTCAGGTCGGTCTATTCGTCGAGCTATGCCGGCAATGGCCGCGTCACCGCCGAACTGATCGACAAGCCGAGCTTTGGCGAGCGCGTCCGCCACAGCTTGGGCCTGCTCGACGATGCGTCCTATGATGCGATGCGTTCGGTCAAGAGCACCGAGTTCGAACGCGGCCTCGCGCCGCAGCTTGCCGCGATACCCGATGCGCGGGTGTCGTTTCGGTCGCAGTTCGGCTGGGGCGGCAGCAGCCGCGACCTGTCGGTCACGCTGGGCGGCGACGATCCGGTCAAGCTGAACGAGACCGCGAACCAACTGGTCAAGGAGATGGAGAAGCTGCCGATGATCGTCGCGCCGCGGGTGTCGGGCGACCTGAAGCGGCCGGAAATCATCATCCGCCCGCGCAGCGACCTCGCCGCCAGCCTGGGCGTGACGACCGCTGCGCTGTCGGGGGCGATCCGTATCGCGACGCTGGGCGACATCGACCAGAACAGCGCACGCTTCTCGCTCAACGACCGGCAGATCCCGATCCGGGTCGCGTTGTCGCGCGATGCGCGCTCGCGCCTGTCGACGATCAAGAACCTGCCGGTGCCGACCGCGAGCGGCGGATCGGTGCCGCTGTCGGTGGTCGCCGATATCGGTTTTGGCGCCGGCCCGACCAAGATCGACCGTATCAACCAGCAGCGCCGTCTGGTCGTCGGTGCCGATCTGGCCCCCGGCGTCGTGACCGGCGTCGCGCAAAAGGCGATCCACGACCTGCCGACCATGCGGAACCTGCCGCTGGGCGTCACCGAACTGACCGTCGGTCAGGCGAAGTGGCAGAATGAAATGATCCAGAATTTCATCGTCGCGGTGATTTCCGGCATTCTGCTCGTCTTCGGCGTGCTGGTGCTGCTCTACAAGCGGGTGATGCCGCCGTTCGTGAACATGGGGTCGCTGTTGCTGGCGCCGCTGGGCGGGTTGCTGGCGCTGTGGGTGACGGGCAATCCGATCTCGATGCCGGTCTATATCGGGCTGCTGATGCTGCTTGGCATCGTCGCCAAGAACTCGATCCTGCTGATCGACTTCGCGCTGGAGGAGATGGAGAAGGGCGTCGACAAGGAAGTCGCGATCCTCGATGCCGGGCACAAGCGTGCCCAGCCGATCGTGATGACCACGGTCGCGATGGTCGCGGGGATGGTGCCGACCGCACTGGCGCTGTCCGGCGATGCATCGTCCCGCGCGCCGATGGGCGTCACCGTGATCGGCGGCCTGACGCTGTCCACGCTGCTGACGCTGCTGATCGTACCGGGCGCCTTCAGCCTCGCGGTCGGGCTGGAACGCTGGATCGGCCCGCGGCTGTCGCGGCGGCTGCTGACCTATCGTCCCGGCGACGCCGACGGGCTGGCGATCGACCACAGGCCCGGCGGGCCGCTGCCGCCGCCGGGGGACGGGCGCAAGTCGCTGCCTGCGGCGGAATAGCCCGCCCCACGCCATTGAACTTTCCCCGCGCCCGGTGATTGTTTCGGGGATGACATTATCCCCGAACATCGCCCGCGGTGGCGATGCGGTTCCCGCACCGCTTCGCCGCATGCGCCGCGTCGCCACCTTCATGCTCGTGGCGATGGCGGCGCTGTTCCTGTTGTCGCGGCGCCTGGAAGGGGGGCATCCCGCCTGGGGCTTCGTACAGGCCTTTGCCGAGGCGGCGATGGTCGGGGGGCTGGCCGACTGGTTCGCCGTTACCGCACTGTTCCGCCATCCGCTGGGCCTGCCCATCCCGCATACTGCGATCATTCCGCGCAACAAGGACCGGATCGGCGACACGCTGGCGGTGTTCCTGCGCGACAATTTCCTGACCGCGCACGTTGTCGCGCGGCGGATGCACCGGGTCGATGCGGCCGGCGCGGCGGGTAGATGGCTGGCCGATCCGGCGGGCCGCAGCGGACGGTTGCGCCACGGCGCGTCGCGGCTTGCGGTCAACGTCCTCGAGGGGCTGGACCCCGACCAGTTCGGAACGATGGTACGCGGCGCGCTCGCCAACCGGTTGCGCGCGATGCAGGTGTCGCCCTCGCTCGGCCGGACGCTGGAGGCCGCGATCGCCGACGACCGGCATCTGCCGCTGGTCGATGCCATCATCCGCTGGACCTCCAAGACGCTCGACGCCAATGACGACCTCGTTCGCGCGATGGTCCAGAAGCGCGCCGGCGCGGTGCTGCGCTGGACCGGGCTGGACGAGACGCTGGCGACGTCGGTGGTAAACGGGCTGCACAAGATGCTGGCCGAGGTCGCCGAGGACCCCGCCCATCCCTTGCGCGCCAAGGCGAACGAAGGGCTGGCGCTGCTGGCGCACGATCTGCAGCATTCCAGCGAGATGCAGGCGAAGGTCGAGCGGGTGAAGAACGAGCTGATCGACAATCCGGCGCTGGCCGGGTGGTGGATGGGCGTGTGGGAAAAGATCCGTGGCGGCATGCTGAACGCCGCGCGCAACCCCGACCGGGCGCTGGCCGGGCCGATCGGCGATGCGCTGCGCCAGCTCGGCCAGACGCTCCAGTCCGATCCCGTGCTGAAGGCCAAGGTCAACCGCTTCGCCCGCCGCGCGGTGGTGGGGGCGGTGGCGGATTATGGCGACGGCATCGTCCGGCTGGTGTCGGACACGGTGCGCGGCTGGGATGCACGGACGATCACCGGGCGGCTGGAAAACGCGGTCGGGCGCGACCTGCAGTTCATCCGCATCAACGGGACGCTGGTCGGTGGCACGGTCGGGCTGGCGATCCATGTGGTGGACATGTGGCTGTAGGGGGGAGCGGCTTCGCTTCCCCGTGTGCGGGGCGCCGGAACGCAGCCTTGCGACGGTTGCGCCGGACCGCGGCGACCGCCTGCCGATCGTTTCGCCCCCGTGCCTTGAGCGCCGCGCCGGCTGCGCTATAGGCGGGCGATGGTTCGCCTTTCGTTCGCCGGCCGCGCTTTCGATGCCCTGTCCGCCGGTGCACTATACTGGCCGGAACGGCGCGCATTGCTGCTTGCCGACCTGCATTTCGAAAAGGCGAGCTGGTACGCGCAGTTCGGGCAGATGCTGCCCCCCTACGACACGCTGGAGACGCTGGCGGGGATCGAGGCGGTGGTGGCACGGACCCGGCCGGCGGAAATCTGGTGCCTGGGCGACAGTTTCCACGACGTCGGCGGGTGCGACCGGTTGTCGCAGGAAGCACAGGCGCGGTTGCGCGTGCTTACCGGCAGCGCCGACTGGACGTGGATCACCGGCAATCACGACCGGGTCGTCGCCGATCATTGCGGCGGGCGGGTGGTCGATGAGGCCGTGGTCGACGGACTGGTGCTCCGTCACGAGGCCGATCCGGGCGAGACCCGAGCGGAACTGTCAGGGCATTTCCATCCCAAGCTGCGGTTGAAGCTGCGGGGCCGCGGGGTGTCGCGACGGTGTTTCGTGGCGACGGCGACAAAGCTGATCCTGCCGGCATTCGGGTCGCTGACCGGCGGGCTGGATGCGCAGCATCCGGAGATCGTGCGGGCGGTCGGCGGCGGGGCGGAAGCGCTGATCGCGCTGGAGGACCGGTTGTTGCGGTTCAAACTGGCGGCATAAGGCCATATGCCGCACCAGACGCCCCCCGCGCAGGCGGGAACAGGGGGCCGGGGGGCGAACCGCTACAGCCCCGAGGCGAAGCTCAGTTCGAGCTCCTTCGCATTGGCCGGCACGTCGAGCGCGGCGCTGTTGAACGTCAGGCTGCCGCTCGGGCCGATCGCGCGCGTCTGCGGCTTGATCGTCCAGCTATAGACTTCGCGGTTCTGGCTGTCCTTGAGCACCGCGCGGATATCGGGAATGCGCTGGCGCGCGCCGGTTTCGTTGATGATCCGCCCCGACACCGCGAACAGTTCGTTGCCGCTCGACAACAGCCGCCGTTCCGGGGTGTTGATCGCGAATTTGAGCGCGCTGTCGGCGCCGGATGCGACCGACAGGCCCAGTTGCTCGGCGATGCCCGGCGTACCGGTGTAGAGGATGCCGCCGCACGCCGCGAGCATCGCGACACCCGCCGCGACCGCCATCGCCGTGCGGCGGCGCGCGGGGTTGCGGCGCGGTACGAACGGCGCCTGGTGCGCAAAGGCGTTGATCGGTTCGCCACGCTCGGCGCGCTCCGCCTCCGGATCGACATAGCGGCGCGGTTCGGCCGTCCGGGTGCGCAACGGCGCGGCGCGCGGCGCTTCGGCATAGGGGGTGTCGGCATGGGGGGTGTCGGCGGACGCGTCGCCCGGTACCGGGCGGGCGCGCGGCGCCCCGGCGTCGGCCATCGCCGGCTGTGCGACGCGGGCCGGTTCGGGCGGCGGAGTCACCGCGGCGGTGGTGCCGAGATCGAGCATCGCCGGCGGCTGGAACCAGCTATGCCGGCATCCTGCACAGCGCACCGTGCGCCCCGCCGGCCCGATCGCCGCATCGGCGACCAGATAGCGCATATGGCATTGCGTACATTCGAGGATCATCGCGTCCCCTGCCCCCCGGATGGGTCGCGCCGGGCCGCCGGTGCGGGGCCAACTGGGCACGACGATTACCGCATTGAATCTACGGCGGACCGGGCGTCGATGGCAAGGCGCGATTGCGTGGCGCTTGAGACAATCGCGGCCATGTGCGATGGGCGGAGGACCGGTGGAAGCAAGGGCGTTCGTGGCCAGCATCGTTCAGTTCGAAAATGTCGGCCTGCGCTATGGCCAGGGGCCGGAAACGCTGAGCGACGTCAGCTTTTCGCTGCACGCCGGCACCTTTCATTTTCTCATCGGCCCATCGGGCGCGGGCAAGACGTCGTTGCTGCGCCTGCTCTATCTGTCGCAACGGCCGAGCCGTGGCGTGATCCGGCTGTTCGGTGAGGATATGGTGACGTCGCCGCGCCGGCGGTTGCCGGGGTTCCGCCGACGGATCGGCGTGGTGTTCCAGGATTTCCGGCTGGTTCCCCATCTGTCGGCACGCGACAATATCGCGCTGCCGCTGCGCGTCGCCGGCATGCCCGAGGACGATATCGCCGAGCCGGTGGGGGAAATGCTCGCCTGGGTCGGGCTGACCGATCGCGCCGATGCCCGCCCGCCGACATTGTCGGGCGGCGAGCAGCAGCGGGTGGCGATCGCGCGCGCGGTCATCAACCGGCCCGAAATCCTTGTCGCCGACGAACCTACCGGCAATGTCGATCCCGACATGGCGGAACGGCTGCTGAAACTGTTCGCGTCGCTCAACCGCCTCGGCACGACGGTCGTGATGGCGACGCACGACCATCACCTGCTCGACCGCGTGCCCGAGGCCCGCCTGATGCGGCTGGAGCGCGGGCGGCTGGCGGATACGACCGGTATGCCGCGCCACCCCCCGGCGACGCCATGACCCGGCGTGCGGGCGTGCAGCCGCTGCTCGACGATCGGCAGGGGCGCCGGGCGATGGTGTGGATCATGGCGATCATGATCTTCCTGACGACGCTGAGCGCCGCGCTCGGCCTGTCGACGCGCAATGCCGGCGGTACGCTCGACCGGCAACTGGCGGCGCGGCTGACGGTGCAGGTGATCGAGGGCGACGCGACGACGCGGGACGCGGAAACGGTTCGACTGCTCGCCCGGCTGAAGGCGTCGGCCGATGTCGTGCGGGCGGCCGAGGTCGATCGGGCGCGGCTGGTCGAATTGCTGCGGCCATGGCTGGGTGAGGCGGGGCTCGATGCCGATCTGCCGATGCCGGCGATGATCGATGTCGATCTGGCGTCGGGCGACGACGCCGCGGTGGCGCGGGTCGAAGCGCTGGCGAAGAGCGTCGGTCCCGGCATCCGTGTCGATCGCCATGCGACATGGCTGGCCCCGGTGCGGGCGTTCGTCGGTGCGCTCGGCTGGACCGCGCTCGGCCTCGTGCTGGTGATGGCCAGCGCCACGGCGGCGGTCGTGCTGCTCGTGGCGCGCGCGGGGCTTGATACGCATCGCGGGACGATCGACATCTTGCACATGCTGGGTTCGACCGACCTTCAGATCGCGCGGCTGTTCCAGCGCCGCATCGGACAGGACACGCTGACCGGCGGTGCGATCGGCGTGGTGGCCGGCGGGCTGGTCGTGGCCGGTCTCGGCGAACGGATGGCGACGCTCGATTCGCAACTGGTCGATGGCGTTACCCTTGCCCCGCTCGACTGGATGGTAGTGGCGGCGCTGCCGTTCGCCTTCACGCTGCTGGCGATGCTGGCGGCGCGGGTGGCGGTATTGCGGCGACTGGCGCGGGTGCTGTGATGGGCCGCGTCCTCTCCGTGCTGGTGCTGCTCTATGCGCTGGGCTTCGCGCTGTTCGCGGTTACGCTGCCCACGCCGCTGACGCAGGCGCGCCGGACCGACGGGGTGGTCGTGCCGACCGGCGGTCCCGGCCGGATCGAGCGCGGGCTGGCGGTGGTCGAGCGCGGCGAGGCGAAGCGGATGCTCGTCACCGGGGTCGATCCCGACGTCCGGCCGGGCGAGCTGGCCGCCGCGAACGGCGCGCCGCGCCGCCTGTTCCGCTGCTGCGTCGATCTGGGGCATGAAGCGGTCGATACCCGTTCCAATGCCGACGAAACCGCCGACTGGGTGCGGCGCAACCGCTATCGCTCGGTCCGGCTGGTCACGTCGAACTGGCATATGGCGCGCGCGGCGATGGAACTGCGCCACGCGCTGGGCAATTCGATCGAAATCGTACCCGATCCGGTGGTGGGCAGCCCCGGCTTCGCACTGCTGTTCGGGGAATATAACAAATATGTCGTGCGCGGCATCGTGATGCGATTGGGGATCGATCTGTGATCGCATGGGCCCGTACCTGGCTGTTCCGTATCCTGTTCTATGGCGCATCGGTGCCGATCGTGCTGAGCGCGCCGTTGTCGGCACGGATCGGGCGGGACGCGATGCACGCCCATGCCCATGTGTGGATCCGCCTGCACCGCTTCCTCGCGCGCTGGATCCTGGGCGTACGGGTGCGGGTGCAGGGGACACGCCCGCCCGGCACGTATCTGTTCGCGGTCAAGCATCAGGCGATGTTCGAGACGCTGGAGATGGCCGAGCTGATCGACGGGCCGCTGATCGTGATGAAGCGCGAGCTGATCGACATGCCCTTCTGGGGCAGGACCGCGCGGGCCTATGGCGCGATCGGGGTCGATCGCGATGCGTCGTCGAGGGCGCTGCGCGTCATGCTGAAGGAAGCGGCGGTGGCACGTACCGAAGGCCGCTCGGTACTGATCTTTCCCGAAGGCACCCGGGTGGCCGTCGGTGAGTCCCCTGCGCTGCGATCGGGTTTTGCCGGGCTGTACAAGGCGCTGAACATGGCCGTGGTGCCCGTGGCGCTGGACAGCGGCCACTGCATGCCGCGCCGGGGATCGAGCCGGGCGGGGGTCATCACCATCCGCTTCCTCGACCCGATCCCGCCGGGCCTGCCGCGCGAGGAGATCGAGGCGCGGGTCCATGCGGCGATCAACGTGCTGGAACCGGCAGCGGGCGGTGCCGCGCCCGCCTGAGCGGAACGGCCGCGCGCGGACGGGGCGTGTCCGCTATCCCGCCGCCTTCGCCCGCGCGCGATAGGCATGGAGCAGCGGTTCGGTATAGCCGTTGGGCTGGGCCAGCCCCTCATAGACCAGCGCCCGCGCCGCCTGTAGCGCGATGCCGCCCGCCAGCGGCCGGTACGCCGGGTCCTCGGCATTCTGCGCATCGACCTTCACCGTCATCCGTTCGAACGCGGCATCGACATCGGCCGGCGTGCAGACGCCGTGCAGCAGCCAGTTGGCGATATGCTGCGACGAAATGCGCAGCGTCGCGCGGTCCTCCATCAACCCGACATCGTGGATATCGGGCACCTTCGAACAGCCGATACCCTGGTCGACCCAGCGCACGACATAGCCGAGAATGCCCTGGACATTGTTGTCGAGCTCCCGCCTGACCTCGCCGGCGTCCCAGTTGCGCCCGGTCGCCAGCGGCAGCGTCAACAGACGCCCGAGCGGCGCGACCGGCTCGGCGGCCCGGTCCGCCTGTCGCTGCGCAACATCGACCGCGTGGTAATGCAGCGCGTGCAGCGTCGCGGCGGTCGGCGACGGCACCCAGGCGGTGCTCGCCCCGCTCCGCGGATGCGCGATCTTCTGCACCAGCATCTCGCCCATGCGATCGGGCGCGGCCCACATCCCCTTGCCGATCTGCGCCCGCCCGCCAAGGCCACAGGCAAGCCCGATCTGGACGTTGCGGTCCTCATATGCCGCGATCCAGTCGGCGCCCTTCATCTCGCCCTTCGGGATCATCGCCCCGGCGCGCATCGCGCTGTGCAGTTCGTCGCCGGTACGGTCGAGAAAGCCGGTGTTGATGAACACGATGCGGTGCCGCACCGCATGGATGCACGCGGCAAGGTTGGCCGAGGTCCGCCGCTCCTCGTCCATCACCCCGACCTTGATCGTATGGCGCGGCAGGTGCAGCAGATCCTCGACCGCATCGAACAGCCGGTCGGTGAACGCGACTTCGTCCGGCCCATGCTGCTTGGGCTTGACGATGTAGATCGATCCGGCGCGGCTGTTGGCGCGCGGGCCGTTGATATCGTGCAGCGCGATCAGGCTGGTGACGATCGCGTCGAGTATCCCCTCCGGCGCGTCCGTACCGTTGGGCAATCGCAGTGCCGGCGTGGTCATCAGGTGCCCGACATTGCGCACGAACAGCAGCGACCGGCCGGGCAACACCAGTTCGCCGCCATCGGACGCGGCGTAGCGGCGGTCCCCGGCCAGCGTTCGCGTGACGCTGCGCCCACCCTTTGCAAAGCTGGCGCTCAACGTCCCCTGCATCAGCCCCAGCCAGTTGGCATAGGCGGCGACCTTGTCGGCGGCATCGACCGCCGCGACCGAATCCTCGAGGTCGCAGATCGTGGTCAGCGCCGATTCGAGCAGGATGTCGGCCAACCCCGCCGGATCGTCGCGACCGATCGGATGGGTGCGATCGATCGCCAGTTCGATATGCAGGCCGTGATGGCACAGCAACGGATTGTCGCCCGCCTGCCCGACCAGTTGCGCCGGATCGGCGAGCTTCGGCCCATCGCCGTTCCAGTCGCGCCAGCTCCCGTTGGCCAGCGGGACGGCCTCATCGAGAAAGGCCCTCGCCCGATCGATGACCAGCGCACCGCGCGCCCGGTCATAGCCGCCGGGCGCCGCTTCGCCGGGGATCGCATCGGTGCCGTACAGCGCGTCGTACAGACTGCCCCAGCGCGCATTGGCGGCGTTGAGCAGGAACCGGGCGTTGAGGATCGGCACGACCAGTTGCGGGCCGGCGAGCGTCGCAATCTCGGGATCGACATGGGCGGGATCGACGGTGAAGGGGGCGGGTTCGTCGACCAGATAGCCGATCGAGCGCAGGAACGCTTCCTGCTCGGCCGGGTCGATCGGCTGCCCCTGTTGTTCGGCGAACCACGCATCGAGCCGTGCCTGCAACGCATCGCGGGTGTGCAGCAGCGCACGGTTCTCCGGCGTGAACCGCGCAAGGATCGCCGCCGTCCCTTCCCAGAACGAATCGGCGGGAATGCCCGTGCCGGGAAGCACCCGACCTTCGAGAAAGTCGGCCAGTTGGCCGGCAACCTGCAATCCGGCACGTTCGACGGTGGTTTCGGCCATCGCGCATTCTCCCTTCTGTCCGTTGCCCCGGCATGGCGCCGTACGCGGTTCGACCGGGACCATAGCGCCTCGCCTTTCCACCCGGTAGCAGGCATAATCGAACGTCAGTCATTCCAGGGGGGAACGAATGTCCGCCGATCCCGACCATGTCCTGTTCGTGACCATCCTCGACACCGGCAGCATCGCCGCCGCTGCACGGACGCTGGGCATGTCGCCGGCGATGGTGTCCAAACGGCTTGCCCGGTTCGAACACCGGCTTGGCGCGCGGCTGATCGAGCGGACCACGCGACGGCTGCATCCGACCCCGGTCGGGGCCCGGCTCCATGCCGATCTCGGCGCGATCCTGCCGGCATTGGCGGCGGCGGAGGCGCGAGTCACCGGCGCGGTGGCCGCACCGGCAGGGCCGCTGCGCATCGCCGCGCCGGCCTCGTTCGCGCGGCTGCATATTGCGCCGCATATCGGTGACTTCCTGCGCGACCATCCGGCGGTCGAACTCGAACTGTCGCTGTCCGACCATATCGTCGATCTGGCCGCCGACCGGATCGATTGCGCGATCCGCATCACCGCCCATCCGCCCGCCGGCCATGTCGCGCGTCGACTGGCGGGCAATCGCCGCGTCGTATGTGCCAGCCCCGCCTATCTGGCCGAACATGGCGAGCCCGACACCCCCGCCGCGCTCGCCCGCCACCGGCTGCTCGCCGCCGACGGGCAACTGCCATGGACGCTGCTGCGCCCCACGCGGCGGGCGCAGATCGCCGGGGTCAGCCATGTCCGGACCAATTCGAGCGAGATCGTCCGCGAACTGACCCTGGCCGGGGTCGGCATCGCGCTGCGCTCCCTGTGGGACGTCGGCGATGCGTTGGCGGCGGGACGGCTGGTACGGGTGCTGCCCGACTGGGAGGGGGCGCACGATCTGGCGATCCATGCGATCCACAACGACATGCCGCGCCCGGCGGTGATCGCGTTTGTCGACCACCTCGCCACACGATGGTCGCCACCACCGTGGGAGACGCTTGACTCGCGCAGGGCATCGGATCAAATTGGTATCAATTGATACGATATCGAGAGGATGCTGCCATGGAACATATGGACGTGAACCCGATGGGCCTCGACGGGTTCGAATTCTGCGAATTCACCGCCCCCGACCTCGATCGCATGGCGCAGCAACTCGAACAGTTCGGCTTCGTTGCCGCCTCGAAGCACCGGACGCGCGACGTGGTCCGCTACAGGCAGGGCCGGATCAACCTGTTGCTGAACCGCATTCCGGACGGGCATGCTGCGGAATTTGCTGCGCAGCACGGGCCGTCCGCGTCGGGCATGGCGTTCCGCGTGGCGGATGCGAAGGCGGCGTTCGATGCGGCGGTGGCGCGCGGTGCCACCCCGGCGGACGCGTCGCGCGGCGCACTGGGCGAAGGCTATGCGCTGGAGGGGATCGGCGGGTCGCTGCTGTATCTGGTCGACCGGCATGGCACCGGCGGGTCGCTGTATGACGATTGGGAACAGGTACCCGGCGCCGCGGAGGCGGAGGCCGCGAACAATGTCGGGCTCGACCTGCTCGACCACCTCACCCACAATGTGAAGCGCGGGCAGATGCGGACCTGGTCGACCTTCTACAACCAGATCTTCGGGTTCGAGGAACAGAAATATTTCGATATCAAGGGCAAGGCGACCGGCCTGTTCAGCCAGGCGATGATCGCGCCCGACAAGGCCATCCGCATTCCGCTGAACGAAAGCCAGGACGACAAGAGCCAGATCGAGGAATTCATCCGCGACTATAATGGCGAAGGCATCCAGCACCTCGCCTTCACCACCGACGACATCTTCGAAACCGTCGAGAAGCTGCGCGACCGTGGCGTGAAGCTGCAGGACACGATCGAGACCTATTACGAACTGGTCGACAAGCGCGTACCCGGCCATGGCGAGGACCTCGAACGCCTGCGCCGCAACCGTATCCTGATCGACGGCAATGTCGGTGAGGAAGGGCTGCTGCTGCAGATCTTCACCGAACCGATGTTCGGCCCGATCTTCTTCGAAATCATCCAGCGCAAGGGGAATGAAGGCTTCGGCAACGGCAATTTCCAGGCGCTGTACGAAAGCATCGAACTGGACCAGATCCGACGGGGCGTCATTACGGTCGATGCCTGAGGCATCGACCGAATGCGGGTGCGAAGGTACCCGGTTCCGTCCGGCCAGCGCAGCGGAGCCGGGCCACAAGGCGCGGCTCCGCTGCGACTGACGACCCGGCGGGCGGCACCACCACCGTCCCCCCGGCACAGGCCTGGGTCCATCGAGACGACCGGTATCGATCTAAGCGCGACGCCCCGCCACCATGGATTCCGGCCTGCACCGGAATGACGGGATAATGAGGGAGAGGGACATGACCTACCACCCCGGTTTCGCCAACCACATCGCCACCGAAGCCGTTCCCGGCGCGCTGCCGATCGGCCGCAACAGTCCGCAGCGCGTGCCGTTCGGCCTCTATGCCGAGCAACTCTCCGGCACCGCCTTCACCGCGCCGCGCGCCGAGAATCGCCGGTCGTGGCTCT
Organism: Sphingomonas hengshuiensis; assembly: GCA_003240755.1. Lineage (GTDB taxonomy): Bacteria > Pseudomonadota > Alphaproteobacteria > Sphingomonadales > Sphingomonadaceae > Sphingomonas > Sphingomonas hengshuiensis_A. Next base: position 70,129 of record QFNF01000016.1, read on the forward strand.
ACCGCCTGCGCCCGACCGCCAACCATGGCGCGTTCGTGCCCTACACCGGCGCGCCGCACCTCCGGTCCGCCCCGATCGACACCCCGCCCAGCCCCAACCGGATGCGCTGGGACCCGCTGCCCATCCCGCACGAACCGACCGACTGGGTCGACGGCCTCGTCACCTATGGCGCGACCGGCGACGTGGCGGCGCAGCACGGGGTCGGCATCCATCTCTATGCCGCGAACCGCGACATGGATCGCGCCTTCTTCTCGGCCGATGGCGAATTGCTGATCGTGCCGCAACACGGGCGGCTCGCGATCGATACCGAGCTTGGCCGGATCGATATCGCTCCGCTCCAGATCGCACTGATCCCGCGCGGCGTCCGCTTCCGGGTCAGCCTGCCCGGGGGGCCGGCGCGCGGCTATGTCTGCGAGAATTACGGCAACCTGTTCCGCCTGCCCGACCTGGGGCCGATCGGCGCCAACGGCCTCGCGTCCCCCCGCGATTTCGAGACGCCCTGCGCCTGGTTCGAGGATCGCGACGCCCCTTGCGAGGTCATCCAGAAGTTCCAGGGCGCGCTCTGGACGACCACGCTCGATCATTCGCCGTTCGACGTGGTGGCGTGGCATGGCAATCTGGCGCCGTGCCGCTACGATCTCACCCGCTTCAACACGATCAACACCGTATCGTTCGATCATCCCGATCCGTCGATCTTCACCGTGCTGACCGCGCCCGGCGAGACGCCGGGCACCGCCAATTGCGACTTCGTGATCTTTCCGCCGCGCTGGATGGTGGCCGAGGACACGTTCCGCCCGCCATGGTTCCATCGCAACGTCATGAGCGAGTTCATGGGGCTGGTGACGGGCGCCTATGACGCGAAGGAAGGCGGCTTCGCGCCCGGCGGCGCGTCGCTCCACAATCAGATGAACGGCCACGGCCCCGATCAGGCGAGCTATGAGAAAGCCGTCGCCGCCGACCTGCATCCGCACCGCATCGCCGACACGATGGCGTTCATGTTCGAAACCCGCCACGTGGTCCGTCCGACCGCATGGGCGATGGCGGCACCGACGATGCAGCTCGATTACGACGATGTCTGGACCGGCTTTGCGAAGGCGCGGCTACCCGAATGACCGACACCCGCGTCTTTGCGACCCCGGCGGGGGTAACGATCGGCCCGCTCGACGACATTGCCGACGGCGCGGCGCGCAATTACGTCCTGCAACTGCGCGCCGGCCGCTTTCACGGGTTCGTGGTGCGACAGGGGGCGGCCGTCTTCGGCTATGTCGACCGCTGCCCGCATATGGGCCTGCCGCTGGCGCAGACGCTCGACGCCTATCTCACCCCCGACGGCAGCGCGATCACCTGTAGCTGGCACGCCGCGCTGTTCGCGATTCCCGACGGCAGGTGCCTCGGCGGCCCCTGCCCCGGTCAGGCGCTGACGCCATGGCCGGTCACGGTACGGGGCGACGCGATCGTTACCGCCTAGGCGGCGACTGTTTCGGGCAGGGCGGTCAGCGTCGACTTGCGGCCGAGCTTCCCGCCATTTTCCCGCAGCCATGCATCCGCCGTCGCCCAGCCGAGTTCGCGCAGCGCCTCCAACTGCGATCGCCGCGTGTCGCTCTTGCCGGTCGGACCGCGCGCGGCCAATGCGTGCGGCGCCTCCATGAAGTGCAGGTTGGTTTCGGCCAGCGCGGTCAACCTCTCGTCGATCGGCGGCGCGCGTCGCGCGATCGACTGTATCTCGGTCAGCGACTTGAGGTCACGCAGCAGGCACGCATTGAAGCCGATATCGCTCATCCGCCCTATCACCTCGACCAGCGTGTCCGGCGTGTCCTGTGCCGCGAACGGCGTGATCTGCACGATCAGCAGGTCGCTTTGCCCATGGCCGTCAAAGATCAGCGGCTCGAGCGCGGGATTGGCCGAAAACCCGCCATCCCAATAGGGTTCGCCATCGATCGTCACCGGCCCGAACAGGTCCGGCAGGCAGGCCGAGGCCATCAGCGCGTCGAGCGTGATGTCGTCGTTGTGGAACAGTCGCGCCGCCCCGGTCGACACCCGCGTCGCCGCGATCGACAAGGGGGTGGCCCCGGGATCGCGCAGCAACGACAGGTCGAGGCTGCTGCCAACCACCCGGCGCAGCGCGGCCATGTTGCGCAGGCCCGGCGACAGCGGCGCGATATAGCGGCTGAACAGCTTGGTGAATTCCAGCGTTCGCTGGAACAGCGGTTCGAACAGCGGCGCGGTCCACAGGTCGATATCGAACGCCTGGAGCGGCGAGTTGCGCGACACCGTGTCCCACAGCCGTTCCAGCGCGTCACGCGCGCCCTGCCGCCCGCCCGCGACCAGCCCGCTCACCAGCGCCGCACCGTTCAGCGCGCCGGCCGATGCGCCGCTCACCGCGACGATCGGGATATCCTCGTCGAGCAGGCGGTCGAGCACGCCCCAGCCATAGGCGCCGTGCGCACCGCCCCCCTGCAGCGCGAGGGCGAGACGGGGGGATTGTGACGACATCGGATCGCTCCTCCGGACAAACTATGCATGCTGCAACGCAGCAATGCCGAATCCTATCCCTACAGGCATGCCGGGATCGTCACGATCGGCAGCCCGCCGACGACGATCGCCGCGACACCGACCCAGCCGAGGATCACGGCCCCCCTGTCCAGCAGCGTGTTGCCGCCGGTCCGGCGCAACCACCCTGTGAGCATGACCCCCGCCGCCGCCCCGCCGATCCAGGCGAGGATCAGCAACAGCCGGTGCAGGCTGGTTCCCGCGACCATGATCCGCGCCCAGCCGGCACTGCATCCGATCCCGTGCAGGCCGTACAGGACGCCGAATGCCAGCGCCCAGTGGAACAGCCCGGCGGTCATCCGCAGCAGCGCGATCATGCGAACCATCCCGGCAGCGCGACCACCAGCGCCGCGACCAGCCCAGCCCCGGCGGCGTGGTCGCTCCACAGGCGGACGATGCGCGGCTCGCCCTGTCGCTGGCCACCGACGAATCCGGCGGTGATCCGCACGCGCAGGAACGCCAGCATCAGCATCGCCAGCCCGGCATGGAAGATCGCATAGGCCGCGACCGTCGCACTCGTCGCGGCATAGGCATGCGAGGTCGGCACGGGCAGCCGCAGCACGATCAGCAATACCATCGCCGCCACGATCGCCCCCTGCCCGGCCAGCGCCGCCGCCCATTGCCCGCGCCGCGCCGCCACCACCGCCACGCCGGCACCGGCGATCGCCAGCACCAGTTCCAGCGGCGCCCGCGCGATCCGTTGCGGCGGGGGCCAGTCGGGCGCCACCGTCCACAGGAACGCATAACCGAACAGCAGCGAGGCAAAGAGCGTCCCGCTGGCGGTCAGCGCGAACACGCTGCCCCACCAGCCGGTCGTACCGCGCGTCTCGCCGGCGATCGGCAGCATCGCGCCGCCCGGCCCGGCGGGCAGCGGCCCGAAATCGCGGCGCTGCCCGTTGCTCCATGCCCAGCGCCAGCCGAGCATCGCCACCGCCACCAGGAACAGCGGCGCCAGCGGATACAGCCCGCCCAGCATCGACAGGAAGAATCCGCCCAGCGTCGCGGCGGTGGTGATCGGCAGCCAGCTATTGGACGGCAGGACCGCGATATGATCGGGCGCACCGCTGACCATGTCGACCGCCATCGTCTCGCGCCAGCCATGGCGGGCATGGCCCAGCCATCCGTCGCCGCGCGCCAGCGCCGCGGGCAGGTCGGGCCGGTCCTCCAGCGGATCGCGCCCCTCGACCGTGGCCTGGCTCGCGAAGTTGTACGCCGTCGGCGGCGTCGGCATCGCCCATTCCAGCGTGCCCGCCTGCCACGGGTTGCGCTTGTGCAGCCGCCCGAGCCAGATCTGCAACGCGACGTCGATCGCGAACAGCGCGAACCCGAACGCCATCAGGAAGCTGCCGACCGACGACAACAGGTTCAGCCACGTCCAGCCCATCCCCTCGGGATAGGTATCGATGCGCCGCGGCATGCCCAGCAGCCCGGTCAGGTGCATGAGGAAGAAGGTGAGGTTGAACCCGATCAGGATCAGCCAGAACGCCGCCTCGCCCAGCCGCATCACGCGGCCCCGCCCGGTGAAATGCGGCAGCCAGTAATAGGCGGCGGCCAGCATCGGGAACACGAACCCGCCGACCAGAACGTAATGGAGGTGCGCGGTGACGAACGCGGTATCGTGCGCCTGGGCATCGAACGGCACCACCGCCAGCATGACGCCGGTCAGCCCGCCCAGCACGAACACGATGAAGAAGCCGATCAGGTACAGCATCGGCAGCTTCAATTGCGGCCGCCCCGCCCACAGCGTGCCGAGCCATGCGAAGACCTGTATCGCCGTCGGGATCGCGACCAGCGTCGATGCGGCGGAAAAGAAGCCCAGCGCCATGTGCGGAATGCCGGTGGTGAACATGTGGTGGACCCACAGCCCGAAACTGAGGAACGCCAGCGCCATCACCGCCGCGACCAGCGCGCCATAGCCGAGGATTCTGGTACGGGCCATCACCGGCAGGATCGTCGACACTGCCCCTGCGGCGGGCAGGAAGATGATATAGACTTCCGGATGGCCGAACAGCCAGAACAGATGCTGCCACAGCAGCGGCGACCCGCCCAGTTCGGGCGCGTAGAACGGCCAGCCGAACGCGCGCTCGACCTCCAGCAGGATCGACCCCAGGATCAGCGGCGGAAAGCCGAAGATCATCATCCCCGCCGTCGCCAGCATGTACCACGCGAACAGCGGCATCCGGTCGAGCCGCATGCCCGGCGTGCGCAGCTTCAGGATCGACACCGCGATCTCGATCGCCGCGCACATCGCCGAAATCTCGACAAAGGTCACGCCCAGCAGCCAGACGTCGGAATTGATCCCCGGCGTATAGGTCCGCCCCGACAGCGGCGGATAGAGGAACCACCCGGCATCGGGCGCCACCCCGGCCAGCATCGCCGCGATCAGGATGCTGCCGCCGAACACGTAGCACCACCATCCCAGCGCCGACAGCCGTGGATAGGCGAGGTCGCGCGCGCCCAGCATCTTGGGCAGCAGGTACATCGCCAGCCCCTCGAACATCGGGATGGCGAACAGGAACATCATGATGCTGCCATGCATCGTGAACAACTGGTTATACACCGCCGGCCCGACGAACGCGCTGTGCGGCGTCGCCAGTTGCGCGCGGATCAGCATCGCGAGCACGCCGCCGACCGCGAAGAAGAAGAACGCGCCGAGGATGAAGCGGCGACCCATGTCGGTATGGTTGACCGAGCGCAATTGTCCGCGCAGACCCGGTTCGGTCCGCCAGATCGCGGTCAGTTCGCGGTGGAGCGTCAGCGCTTTCATCGTGTCCCCTGTTCGCGTGCGGCCCATCCGGCAGCGTCGTGCGCGATGACGGTAAAGCCGTGGTCGCGGTGCCCCGTCCCGCAATATTCGGCGCATTCGCCCTGATAGCGCCCCGGCCGTGCCGCGACGATCCGCAACCGGTTGGGATGGCCGGGGATCGCATCCATCTTGCCCGCCAGCCGCGGGACCCAGAAGCTGTGGATCACGTCGGTCGCGGTGATGACCAGGTCGACCGGCCGCCCGGCGGGAATGTGCAGCACATTCTCGGTGGTCCGCCCGGCGGGGTCGCGAAATGCCCAGGCATAGCGGCGCGCCTCGACCCCGATCGTCACCGTGTCGGGCGCGGGCGTCGGCAGGATGCGGCCGCCGACGAACAGGGCATAGCCGAGCAGCGCCATCAGCACCGCGCTCGGCATGGCAAGGCCCAGCCCGACGATCCACGTCCGGTCGGCCACCCGTTCCTCGCGATGCCGCCGCACCATCGCGACCGCCAGCAGCGCAAAGACCAGCCCGGCCAGCAGCACCGCGCCCCCCAGCATCACCCACCACAGGGTCGCGACCGATGCGGCATGCGGTCCCGCCGGATCGAGCACCGACAGCGGCCCGGCGCAACCCGCAAGCGCCAGCGCCGTTATCCCCGTACCGACTGGGCGGCAAAGGGGGAACATATGACGCAGAAACCGGGTGAACATGTGGTGGAGGACCGCCTGATCGACCCGATCGAGGCCAATCCGGCATTCCATCGCACCGAATCGAAGGTTGCGGTCGCCGGACATCCGATCCACGCGATGCTCGTCGCCTTTCCGGTGGCGCTGACCACCTGCACCTTCGGCGCCGACGCGCTCTACTGGTGGACCGGCGACGATTTCTGGGCGCGCGCGGCGCTGTGGGCGTCGGGCGCGGGGTTCCTGTTCGGCGTGCTGGCGGGCGTCGCCGGCACGGTCGAGCTGTTGTGGGTGCCCGGCATCCGCGCCCGCGCGTCGAGCTGGACGCATTTCATCATCGCGGTGATGCTGCTGTCGATCCTCGGCGCGAACTGGGGCTATCGGCTGACCGCCGGGTACGAGGCGGCGATCCTGCCCTATGGCATCCTCCTCTCGCTGTTCGCGGTCGGCTTCACCGGCTTTACCGGCTGGCATGGCGGCAAGTTGGTGTTCGAGTATCAAGTCGGGGTCGCCTCCAGCGGGAGCTGACGGTTCTGGGGTATGTCGAGCCAGGCGGGGGTCAGGTCGGGGATCACCGGCTTGGCCAGCACCAGCGTCAGCACGACGGTCATCGTCGCCAGCACGACCGCCAGCAGCGGCTTGGACGAAGGCGGGGCATATTCGCCCCGCCGCTCGCTCATCAGCACGACGACATGCCCGACCAGCGAATGCAGCGCGACCAGCAGCCCGACCGCGACCAGCTTGGCGAACATCCACGGCTCGAACACTTGGCGCAGGAAGATCAGCAGGGTCCCGGCGGCGATCGCCACCACCGCCGCGGGCGTGACGATCCGGGTATAGCCGTAATGCGTGATCTTGCGCAGCCGGGCGTAATTGGCCTGTTCCTCGGCGACGTCGTGCTTGGACAGCACCAGCGGCAGCGCGACCAGCCCGGCGCACCACAGGATCAGCGCGGCGATGTGCAGCCCCTTCACCCATGCGAGGATCATGCCGTCACCTGTGCGCCGATCATCCGCCAGCGCCGCGCCGCGACCCATGCCGCCGCGATCGCATAGGGCGCCATGCCCGGCACCCACATGATGAGGCCCGCCAGTTGCTGGTCGGCCAGCGGGCCGATGCCGAACGACACAGTAGTCGCCAGGTGCGTGGCGTAGAGCGGGCGGGTGGCGAAGGTCAGCAGCGCGCCGAGGAACCCCATCTGCACCGCGCCGCCCGCGATGCCCGCCACCGCCTCCATCGGCGCCGCGCGCCGCACCGCCGCCCAGAACATCCAGCCCCCGGCCAGCAGGCTCGCCTGCATCAGCCAGTAGAGGCCCACATGGCCCAGCGCCGCGTCATACAGCGCCGGCACATGCCACGCCCACAGGATCGCGGTCGACAGCGGCAGCGCCAGCGCCACGCCGATGCGCGCCCGCGGCGGCCATGCGATCGCCAGCAGCGGCGCGGCGATGCCGATCAGCAGCAGGTGGTGTACCGCCCGCGCGCCGAACAGCGCGACGCTCAGCGAACATAGCGGCGACACGAACGCGACCGCCAGCGTGGCGACGCCCGCGATCCCGAACGAACGCCGGCCGGCGGGCAGTCGCACCGCCGCCACCAGTAGCGCGGCCAGCAGCGCGATCAGCACCGGATCGCCGTTCCACCGCGACAGCCAGTCGCCCGCGCCGGGGGCCTCCCCGCAATAGCTTCGCCGCCAGTCGATCATCGCCACCCTGTCGATAGATTATACGTTCCCCGCCCGCCCAACGCCCGGACCCGCCCGTTCGCTGCATCCACCGTTCGAATTATTGGCGTGGCCACGGACCCCGACCCGCCGCTCGCCGGTTATCGGCAGCGACAGGTACGGAAAGGACCCTCATGCTCGAACATGTCCCCGGCTGGCTCGGCGTCCTGTTGCGGAACGTCCGCGCCGGCGCATCGAAGCTGACGATCGTCGATCCCGCGCTCGGCAGTTTCGACAGCCTCGATCTTGCCAGCCTCGCCTTTGCCGACGGGCAGCGCCTGCCCGACCGCTTCACCGCCGATGGCGAGGGCGTATCGCCGCCGCTGCACTGGCGCGGCGTGCCGGCGGGTGCGACCTCGCTGGCGCTGATCGTCGAGGATCCCGACGCGCCCGCCGCGCAGCCGCTGGTCCATGCGATCCTGTGGGACATCGCGGCGGCCGACGGGCAACTGGCCGAAGGCGCGATCCGCCCCGATGGCGACGGCGATGCGATCCATGGCGATGTCGGCCGCAACAGCTATCTGCGCGAAGGCTGGCTGCCGCCCGATCCGCCGACCGGCCATGGCGAGCATCGCTACGCCTTTCAGCTTTTCGCGCTGAAGGACGCCCCACATCTCGACGCCAATCCGGGCCGCGGCGCGGTGGTGGAGGCGATGGCCGGCCGCGTGCTGGCGGCCGGGCTGCTCGTCGGCGTCTATTCGCGCGGGGAACCGGCGGAGGTCGGCCCGGTCGGAGCGACGGCGCCGGCGTAAGATCCACCCCGCACGGGGAGGAATTCTACACCGAGAACCGCTCGCGCAGCGCCAGCATCGCCAGCGCGGCTTTCGCCGCCTCGCCGCCCTTGTCCTTTTCGTCGCGTTTGGCGCGGGTCAGCGCCTGCGCCTCGTTCTCGACGGTCAGGATGCCGTTGCCGACCGGCACCCCCTCCAGCGACAGGTTCATGATCCCGCGCGCGCTTTCGTTCGACACGACCTCGAAATGATAGGTTTCGCCGCGGAGGATAACCCCCAGCGCGACGAACGCGTCATACGTCCCGGCCGCGTCGGCGATCGCGATCGCGCCGGGCACCTCGAGCGCGCCGGGCACGGTGATCGTCTCGTGCTCGTGCCCCGCCGCCTCGATCGCCGCGCGCGCGCCGTCGAGCAGCAGGTCGTTCAGATGGTCGTAGAACCGTGCCTCGACGATCAGCAGCTTCGCCATGTCTCAATTCTCCACGATCGGCCGTTCGCCGACGATCTTCAGCCCGTATCCGTCCAGCCCCACCAGCGTGTGATGGGTATTGGTCAGCAGCACCATGTCCTCGACGCCCAGCTCGTTCAGGATCATCGCCCCGACGCCATAGTCGCGCAGTTCCTCCATGTCGGGCACCGGCGCGCCGCTGCGGGCATGGATGGCCAGCGTCAGCCCGTCGGGACGCGGGCGGTTGATGACGACGACCACGCCCGCGCCTTCCTCGCCGATGATCCGCATCGATTGCCGCAACAGCCCGCCGCGCGCGCCGCCCTCGCCGAACAGGTCGGCGAACGGCGACAGCGCGTGCATCCGGACCAGCGTCGGCCGGCCCGGATCGATCATTCCCTTGACCAGCGCGACCTGCTCGCTGCCCGTCGCCTTGTTCCAGAAGGTCATGGCGCGCCACTCGCCGCCCCATTCGCTCTCGAACACGGTCTCCGCGCGCTTTTCGACCAGATGGTCGTGGCGCCGGCGATAGGCGATCAGGTCGCGGATCGTGCCGATCTTCAGGCCGTGCAACTGCGCGAAGGCGACCAGGTCGTCCATCCGCGCCATCGTCCCGTCCTCGTTCATGATCTCGCAGATCACGCCCGAGGGATTGAGCCCGGCAAGGCGCGACACGTCGACCGCCGCCTCGGTATGGCCCGCGCGCACCAGCACGCCGCCTTCGCGCGCGACCAGCGGGAACACATGGCCCGGCGTCACGATCTCCGACGCTTCCTTCGACGCATCGATCGCCACCGCGATCGTCCGCGCGCGGTCGGCCGCTGAAATGCCGGTCGTCACCCCCTCGCGCGCCTCGATCGAAACGGTGAAGGCGGTTTCGTGGCGCGTGCCGTTGTTGCGCGCCATCAGGTCGAGGCCCAGTTGCTCGACGCGCGCCTTCGCCATGGCGAGGCAGATCAGGCCCCGCCCGTGCCGCGCCATGAAATTGACCGCATCGGGCGTCGCCATCTGTGCCGGAATGACCAGATCGCCCTCATTCTCCCGGTCCTCGTCGTCGACCAGGATGAACATCCGCCCGTTGCGGGCTTCGTCGATGATCTCCTCCGGCGACGAGAGGAAGGCGTGGCGGAGACCCGCCAGTTCAGCGTTGGCCACGGACTTGTTCCATTCGCATCAGGTAACGGGAAAGCACGTCGATCTCGATATTGACCGACTGCCCAACGGCCAAGGCCCCCAGCGTCGTGACCGACCGGGTATGGGGGATCAGGTTGACGGTGAAGCGCGTGCCTGCGGCATCGTCGGCGACGTCGTTGACGGTCAGCGACACGCCGTCGATCGTCACCGACCCCTTGGTCGCGACGAACGGGCTGAGCGCCCGGTCGATGGCAAAGGCGACGCGGGTCGAATCCCTGTCGGCTTCGGTCGCCACGACCGTGCCGACGCCGTCGACATGGCCGGTGACGATATGCCCGCCCAGCTCGTCGCCCAGCTTCAGCGCGCGTTCGAGGTTCAGTCTCTGCCCCTCGCGCCACTGGTCGGCGGTGCGCGACACCGTCTCGCCCGACACGTCGACCGCGAACCAGCCGGGCCCCTTGCCGACCACGGTCAGGCACACGCCCGAACACGCGATCGACGCGCCCATGTCGATGGTGGCCGTGTCATAGGCGCAACCGATGCGCACGCGCAGGTCGCCCGGCCCGTCGATCGATTCGATGCGCCCTATGTCGCTGACTATTCCGGTGAACACGCTTCGCTCCTTCTCACGGATCGACCGACGCTTTCCTTTTCGTCATCCCCGCGCGGGCGGGCCGGCCGGTCGCTCGATCCTGACGCGCTCGTAAACCTCCAGCCGGTCGCTGCCAAGCATCCGGGCGTCGTGCAATCGCCACCGGCCATGCGCCGCCGCCAGATCGGCCAGCCCGATATCGGGCAACGTGCGGCCATGGCCGATCAGGATCGGCGCGCGGTACAGCAGCAGGCGGTCGACCGCATCGGCGCGCAGGAACGCCGCCGCCGTCGCGGCCCCGCCCTCGACCAGCACATGGTCGCCGGGCAGACCGGCCAGCGCCTCGACGCCGGGCAGCATCGTGAACCCGTCCAGCGCCGCGCAGTCCGCCGACAGCACCACCCGCTGCGGGCTGCGATCGGCAAGGCCGGGCAGCCGGACGTTCAGCGTCGGGCGGTCGATCTCCGCCGTGCCGCGCCCGACCAGGATTGCCTCGTGCCGGCTGCGCTCCAGATGGCCGTGCGCGCGTGCCTGCGGCCCGGTGATCCACTGGCTCTGCCCGTCCGCGCGCGACACGGCGCCGTCGAGCGACAGCGCCAGTTTCAGCGTGACGAACGGCCGCCCCAGCGTCCGGCGCGTCAGGAACCCCGCCATGCTGCGCGCGGCATCCTGCGCGCGGACGCCGCGATCCACCGCGATCCCCGCCGCCTCGAGCCGCGACATGCCCTGTCCATCGGTCCGTGGATCGGGATCGGTCAGGGCGACGACGACCCGCGCCACGCCGCCCTGCACCAGCAGGTCCGAACAGGCCGGCCCGCGCGGCGACACATGCGCGCACGGTTCCAGCGTGACATACGCGGTCGCCCCCCTGGCCTGCTCGCCCGCCTGCGCCAGCGCCACCGCCTCGGCATGCGGGCGCCCGCCCGGCCGGGTCGAGCCGCGGCCGACGACCCGGCCGTCGCGAACGATCACGCAACCGACATTGGGATTGGGCGCGGTCCGCCCGCGCATACGCTCGGCCAGCGTCAGCGCCGCGCCCATCCAGCGCCTATCGTCGGCGGCGCGGGTCAGATGCCCCAGCTTTTCAGCTTGTCGTCGATCCTCTTCCACTCGGCCTGGCGCTTGGCACGTTCGCGCTCGAATTCGGCCGCCTCGGCGCGCTCCTTGGCCAGATCGATCTGCTGCTGCGCGATGATCTCCGCGTCGCTGCGGTTGGCAGGCCAGCTTTCGACATAGATGATGTTCGGCTTGTACGCGCGTTCGAAATAGGAATCGTGGACGAACGCCCAGCCGATCACCAGCACGACGCAGATCGACGCCAGCAGGAACCACCATTCATGCTTTTCGCGCGCCCGGGCGAACGCCACGAAGTCGCGAACGGCGTGGATCGGCGAGAAAAGATGGCGCAGCTTCACGCCCGGCAAGATAGGCGCGGGCGACCGTAACCGCCAGCCCCCTGCGCGGTTGCCGCCATTGCGGCGTCCGCCGCATGGGGGGCACGTCCCGGTCGCGGCCTCCGCGCGTGGCCGTGCCCCGTTCCGGTCGGTCCATACCCCGACCCTCGCCGGGGGGCGGCCGACCGGTCAGCGGTCTTCCATGTTGAACCGCACGGTCATCTCGCGCCAGCTTTCCACCGCCACGCCGTCGCGGGTCGCGGGACGGAAACGCCATCTCGACAGCGCGCGGCGCCGCGTCGCATCGAAGAACGCGGCGCTGGTCGCCCGGACCTGCTCGACCGCGACGACGCGGCCATCGGTGCCGACCAGCACCCGGACCACCACCATGCCGTCGCGCCCCTGGTTGCGCTCGAACGCCGGATAGTCCGGCTGGAAATCGCCGCGATAGCGCGGGTCGACGCTGGCATCGACCAGCACCGGCAGCGGCGTCGCGACCGTCACCGGGCTGCCCGTGCCCGTCGCGCCGGGGGCGGGCGGCGACGGCAGCAGCGGCGGGGCTGCCGTCGGCATCGTATCGGCGCTGGCGATGACCGGCCCCGGCGCGGGGATCGGCGCGGGCGGGTTGAACGGCAGCGGCACCGGCGCCGGATCGGGTATCGCGCGCTCGACCGGTCTGGGTTCCTCGATCGGCGGCGGCGGTTCGATCGGGATGTTGACCGCTTCCATCGGCCCGGACGGATCGATACGCGTCACCACCGTCGTCGCCGTCAGGATCGCCAGCGCCAGAAGGCCGCCGTTGATCGCAATCGCCATGCCGAGCCCAACCGGGTTCAGGCCACGCTGTCCCTGATATGCCATGCCACCGTCCTCTCGATCCACATCTCCTGCCGTCCATCCGGCCGATGCGATGAGATACCCTGTCGTCGGACGTGTAAAGCTGACGTGCGCGTCAGGTGGCGAGCCGTGCGATCGCCCGCTCGCGCCCGATCAGCGGCAGCAGCGCGGCCATGTCCGGTCCATGGTCCATGCCGGTCAGCGCGCGGCGCAGCGGCAGGAACAATGCCTTGCCCTTGCGCCCGGTCTCCGCCTTCAGCGCGCCGGTCAGTTCCGCCCACGGATCGGCCCATGGCAGGTCCGCCGCGACCGCGGCCGCGCGCGTCAGGAAGGCACGGTCCTCTTCCGCCACCGGCGCCTTTTCCACCGGCCCGGTCACGACGCGCCACCACGCGCCCGCCTCGTCGATGCGCGCGATATTGCCGCGCACCGCGTCCCATGCCGCCGCGTCCATGCCCCCGGGCAGTGCTGCGGCCACCCGCGCATACGGCAACTGGTGGACGATCCGCGCATTGACCTGCGCCAGTTCGCTTTCGTCGAACCGTGCCGGTGCCCGCCCGAACCGGCCGAAATCGAATGCTGCGATCAACGGCGCCGGATCGACCGCCGCCTCGACCGGATCGCTGGTCCCCAGCCGCGCCAGCAGCGCGACGACCGCCTCCGGCTCGATTCCCTGTTCGCGAAAATGCGCGACGCCCAGCGATCCCAGCCGTTTCGACAGCTTGCCTTCGCTGCCGACCAGCAACGCTTCGTGCGCGAACGCCGGCGGCGTCGCCTCCATCGCGTTGAACATCTGCATCTGCATCGCGGTATTCGACACATGATCCTCGCCGCGCACGACATGGGTCACGCCCATATCGGCATCGTCGATGACCGAGGGCAGCAGGTACAGCCACGACCCGTCGGCCCGCCGCACCACCGGGTCGGACAGCAGCGCCCCGTCGAATTTCTGCGGGCCCCGGACCATATCGTCCCAGACGATCGGCGCCGCCTCCAGCCGGAACCGCCAGTGCGGCCGCCGCCCTTCGCCCTCCAGCCGCGCGCGATCGCCGTCGGTCAGCGTCAGCGCGGCGCGATCATAGACCGGCGGCAGGCCCCGCCCCGCGAGGATCTTGCGTCGCAGGTCCAGTTCCTCGGGCGTCTCATAGGCCGGATAGATGCGCCCGTTCGCCACCATCCCGGCGAACACCGCCTCGTACCGGTCGAACCGCGCCGACTGGCGTTCCTCGCCATCGGGCACCAGCCCCAGCCATGCGAGGTCGGCACGGATCGCGTCGACGAACCGTTCCTCGCTGCGCTGCGCGTCGGTGTCGTCGATCCGCAGCAGGAACCGTCCGCCCCGCGCCCGCGCGAACATCCAGTTGTGAAGCGCGGTGCGCAGGTTGCCGATATGGAGAAAGCCGGTCGGGCTGGGGGCGAAACGGGTGACGGTCATGCCCGTCGTGTAGGGAGCGGGCATGGCTGCGGCAACCGCATCAGCGGCGCGGCATCATTCCCTTCGCGTCACATGGGTTTCACAATCCGTCCGCGCACTCTATGGCGCATCCATTCTTTCCATCATGGATACGGGCGCACCCATGAAGCTGCTGGCGGGCAATTCCAACCTTCCCCTGTCGACCGCGATCGCGGACTATCTGGAGATTCCGCTGACCAG
>QFNF01000017.1 GCA_003240755.1 Sphingomonas hengshuiensis
CGCTACGCGCTACGACCGCTGCCCAACCGCCTTCTTCGCCGCCGTCGCCCTCGCCGCAACCGTCATCTTCTGGCTATGATCAACGAGTCCTGACCCTAGCTCTATGACTCGCGCTCTAGTATTTGAATAATCATTGTTTTCGAGAAAGACCGAGTACGAGGTCTTGCCTGTCCCTTTTTCGCCTATCAAGAAGTATTTACTAGGCTTGATTATTTCGTCTAAAAACTTTTCCTTGTACAGAATTTTACCAAGCAGATTTTTGTTGTCACGCTGGCGATAATTGACGGCGTCAATCGGACCAAAATCAAGTGCTGGAACCGGTAGCATCCTGCCTCCCCTGATGGTGATACGTGATATAGAAAGCACGATTTCCTAGAATGACATAGACCCAATTGATGCCACGCTAGCAATGGTTTTGCCGGTAAAACCAGGCCGATGATGCTGGCCATTTGTGTGCCCGCGTATGTCAGCGTTTCATAACAGCGGGCGCGCGCAGCGTTGCGAGCTACCGCGACGTACATTCGTCCCTGACCGTAGAGAATGCGTCACGAAGCGTCCGAAAGGTTATCGAACTCGGCTTTCGATGTGCCATCCGGTGGCAGTTCGCACACAGCAACGCCAAATCTGACAGCTTAACCTTAGAACCGGGCTTAAGCGTATGGACCGGCTTTAAGTGGTGAACCTCGATATACCCTGCGCCTAGCTCGCCGTAGGTCGCTTCGAAGTCAAAGGCGCAAACCTCGCAAACCAAAGGCCCCTTCGCCTTGAGCATACGTTGGGCAGTTTCGGTGAGTTCGTTCGTCATGTGGAACACGTAGGATCGTGCCGGCGCTTCGCTAAGGCTGCGTCGATCAATCGAAAGATTCTCAGCTAGTTGCGGTTTTCATAAATGGTTGCTGTGGTGTCAGGTTGTGTTGACATCGCAGGGGTCGCAAGTTCAATCCTTGCCGCGCCCACCATGTAGAACCCCGTCAACCCATTGGGTCGGCGGGGTTTTTGTTTGTGGCTGCGTGCGTTTCCGGCATTGCGCGGGCCGCCGGCGGCGTTAGCTTCGGCGAAACGATCATGGGGGGCACGAGCATGCGCCGGTACGGAATCCTGGGCATGGCGGCGATGGCTTGCGCGACGCCGTCGGTGGCGGGGCAATCGCGCGGCGATGCGGTCGAGGAAGTGTCGGTCGACCGGTTGCAGGAGGGCATGCGCCAGGGCACGCTGACCAGCGTCGCCGTCACCCGCGCCTATCTGGCCCGGATCGCGGCGATCGACCGGCAGGGACCGACGCTGCGCAGCGTCATCGCGCTGAACCCGGATGCGCTGGCGCAGGCGCAGGCGCTGGATGCCGAACGTCGCGCCGGGCGGGTGCGGGGGCCGCTGCACGGGGTGCCGATCCTCATCAAGGACAATATCGAAACCGCCGACCGCATGGCGACCACGGCGGGCAGCCTGGCGCTCAAGGACAATGTGACCGGCCGCGACGCGCCGCTCGTCGCCGCGCTGCGCCGCGCGGGGGCGGTGATCCTGGGCAAGACGAACCTGTCCGAATGGGCGAACATCCGCTCCACGCGGTCGATGAGCGGGTGGAGCGCGGTCGGCGGACTGGTGCGCAATCCATACGCGCTCGATCGTACCGCCTGCGGATCGTCGTCGGGATCGGGCGCGGCGGTCGCCGCCAGCCTTGCCGCCGTCGCGGTCGGGACCGAGACCGACGGGTCGGTGGTGTGTCCGTCGTCGATCAACGGACTGGTCGGGTTCAAGCCGACGCTGGGCCTCATCAGCCGCAGCCGGATCGTGCCGATCAGCCATAGCCAGGATACGCCCGGACCGATGGCGCGGTCGGTGCGCGATGCCGCGCTGCTGTTGTCGGCGATGGTCGGTCCGGACCCGGGCGACCCGGCGACCGCGCGGACGACGCCACGCGACTATGCCGCAGGGCTGTCGGCCGGGGCGCTGGCGGGCAAACGGGTCGGCGTGGTGCGGCCGGACGACCTGCCCGCGCCGCTGGCCGCGCGGTTCGATGCGGCGCTGGCGGTGCTGCGCGCGGCCGGTGCCACGCTGGTCGACGTGACGATGCCGAAGCTCGACGGGCTGGGCACCGCCGAGCTGGTCGTGCTGAAGACCGAGCTGAAGGCCGATCTCGACGCCTATCTCGCGACCACGCCGGCGGCGGTGAAGACGCGCACGCTGGCGCAGGTCATCGCGTTCAATCGCGAGCGGGCGGATGCGGAAATGCCGTTCTTCGCGCAGGAACTGTTCGAGCAGGCGGAGAAGACCAAAGGGATCGCCGATCCCGCCTATCGTGCCGCGCGCGCCACGTCGCTGCGGCTGGCGGGGCGGGAGGGGATCGATGCGATGCTGGCAGCGGCGAAGGCCGGGCTGCTGGTGACGCCGACCTATGGCGCGGCGTGGCTGAGCGATCCGGTCCATGGCGACCAATATGGCGGGCCGTCGGCATCGACGCTGCCCGCGGTCGCCGGCTATCCGCACCTGACCGTGCCGATGGGGCTGATGCAGGGGCTGCCGGTCGGGTTGTCGTTCATCGGCACCGCGAACGCCGATGCGGACGTGCTGTCGGCGGGCTATGCCTATGAACAGCGGGCAGGGGCGCGGGTGGCGCCGCGCTACCTGCCCCAGGCGGCGGTGGGGCCGGGGCTGGAGGGCAACCGGCGCTGAC
This sequence comes from Sphingomonas hengshuiensis, assembly GCA_003240755.1. Taxonomy (GTDB): domain Bacteria; phylum Pseudomonadota; class Alphaproteobacteria; order Sphingomonadales; family Sphingomonadaceae; genus Sphingomonas; species Sphingomonas hengshuiensis_A. Next base: position 2,672 of record QFNF01000017.1, read on the forward strand.
GGTACGCCCCGGCCTTTGTGGGGGTGTTTCCGGTCGCTCCTCCGTCCGCCGTTGCCACCCGTCCTTTCGCCGGACCCGGGGTGCGTCGCGACGGGACATGCCGGCGCGCGCGACGGTGCCGTTACCGCCGGAGCGATCGCCCGGTGGCAACGTTCCGACGATTGAGCGCTGACAGCCGCGCGCGGCTATGCCAAAAGCAATAATATTACGCGGGAATGAGTCGGCGACAGACCGGCCCGGCCGCACCGACAGGAGAGACTATGCGGGTCATCGATCATGTGATCGCAGGCGGGAATCAGGCCACGGACGGCGCGACCGGCGCGGTGTTCGATCCCAATCGCGGCGAGGTGCAGGCGCATGTCCGCCTCGGCACCGCCGCCGATCTCGACCGTGCCGTCGCGGCGGCGCAGGCGGCGCAGCCGGGCTGGGCGGCGACCAACCCGCAGAAGCGCGCCCGCGTGCTGTTCGCGTTCAAGCAACTGGTCGAAGCGAACATGGCCGAGCTGGCCGAATTGCTGTCGAGCGAACATGGCAAGGTGATCGCCGATGCGAAGGGCGATATCCAGCGCGGGCTGGACGTCATCGAATTCGCCTGCGGCGTGCCGCATCTGCTGAAGGGCGACTATACCCAGGGCGCCGGGCCGGGGATCGACGTGTATTCGATGCGCGTTCCCATGGGTATCGGGGCGGGGATCACCCCGTTCAACTTTCCGGCGATGATCCCGATGTGGATGTTCGGCGTGGCCATCGCCTGCGGCAACGCCTTCATCCTGAAGCCCAGCGAGCGCGATCCGTCGGTCCCCGTCCGCCTTGCCCGACTGATGCTGGAGGCCGGTGCGCCCGAAGGCATCCTGCAGGTCGTGCATGGCGACAAGACGGTGGTCGACGCGATCCTCGACCATCCGGCGATCGGCGCGGTCAGCTTCGTCGGATCGTCCGACATCGCCCATTATGTCTATCGGCGCGGCGTCGCGGCGGGCAAGCGCGTGCAGGCGATGGGCGGGGCCAAGAACCACGGCATCGTCATGCCCGATGCCGATCTCGACCAGGTCGTCGCCGATCTGGCGGGCGCGGCGTTCGGTTCGGCGGGCGAGCGGTGCATGGCGCTGCCGGTGGTGGTGCCGGTCGGCGACAGGACCGCCGAGGCCCTGCGCGAAAAGCTGATCCCCGCGATCGCCGGCTTGCGCGTCGGTGTGTCGACCGATGCGGAGGCGCATTACGGCCCGGTCGTGAACGCCCAGCACAAGGCACGGGTCGAGGGATGGATCGCCAGGGGCGTCGAGGAAGGCGCCGAGCTGGTCGTCGATGGCCGGGGTTTCAGCCTGCAGGGGCATGAGCGCGGTTTCTTCATCGGCCCGACGCTGCTGGACCATGTGACGCCGCAGATGGAATCCTATCGCGAGGAAATCTTCGGCCCCGTCCTCCAGATCGTCCGTGCGCCCGATTTCGAAACCGCCGTCCGCCTGCCGAGCGAGCACCAATATGGCAACGGCGTCGCGATCTTCACCCGCAACGGCCATGCCGCGCGCGAATTCGCCGCGCGGGTCAATGTCGGCATGGTCGGCATCAACGTGCCGATCCCGGTACCGGTCGCCTATCACAGCTTTGGCGGGTGGAAGCGCAGCGCGTTCGGCGACGTGAACCAGCATGGCGAGGAAGGCGTGCGCTTCTGGACCAGGGTGAAGACGATCACCCAGCGCTGGCCCGACGGATCGGCGACGGGTTCGCAGGCCGAGGACGGCGCCGCGGCGCGGACGCAGGATGCGTTCGTCATTCCGACGATGGGGTAGGGGCATGACGCGGTGGGTGGTGGCGGTCGTGGCGGCGTGCGTCGCCGCGATGCCGGCGGTGGCGCAGAAACGCATCGCGCTGACCTTCGACGATGCGCCGCGCGTGCGCGGGCCGTTCCTGACGCCCGACGAACGCACCCGGCGGCTGATCGCGGGCCTGCGGAAGGCGAAGGTTCGCCAGGCCGCGTTCTTCGTCGTCCCGGGCAGCCTTGCCGGACCCGATGGCGCAGGCGGGGAGCGGCGGATCGCGGCCTATGTCGCCGCGGGGCATGTCATCGCCAACCACAGTTTCAGCCATCCCGGGCTGAAGTCGATGACCGCGCAGGCCTATCTGGCGGACATCGACCGGGCGGGCGCGTGGCTGACAGGGCGGCGGGGCGTACGTCCATGGTTCCGTTTCCCGTTCCTGGACGAAGGCGGCAGCGACAAGGGCAAGCGCGATGCGGTGCGCGCCGGGCTGGCGGCGCGCGGACTGTCGAACGGCTATGTCACCGTCGACGGATCGGACTGGAATATCGAGGCGATGACCATCGAGGCGCGCAGGGCCGGCAAGCCGATCGACCTCGATGCGTTGCGCGACCTCTATGTTGAGACACATGTCCAATCCGCCGAGTTCGCCGACGGCCTGGCCCGCCGGGCGCTGGGGCGGCAGCCGGTGCAGGTGATGCTGCTCCACGAAACCGACCTGGCCGCCTATTGGATCGCCGACCTTGTCGCGGGGTTGCGCCGGAAGGGGTGGGAGATCGTCGGCGCTGACGGCGCCTATCGCGATCCGATCGCGAAGTTGCATCCCGATGTGCCGTCGGCGCAGGGCACGCTGCTGGAGGCGATTGCGTGGGAAAAGGGGCTGCCGGCGCCGCGCTGGTACGACCGCAACACCCCGTCGATCGCGACGCCGCTGTACCGGCGCCGCGTGCTGCACGAGGGGCAGTGATGCGCCGACGGCATACCGCGTCCGCCTCGCCCTACGAAGCCGCGATCGGCTTTGCGGGGGGTGCGGCTGGGCGACCGCATTCTGGTGTCGGGCACCGCACCGGTCGAACCGGACGGCAGCAGTACCCCCGGCGGCGCCGAGCGCCAGGCGGAACGATGCTTCGCGATCATCGCGGAGGCGATCGGACAATTGGGCGGACGGATCGACGATGTCGTCCGCACGCGCATGTACCTGACCGACCCGGCCGACGCCGATGCGGTGGGGCGGGTCCATGGACGGATGTTCGGCAGCGTGCGGCCCGCCGCGACGATGCTGGTGGTGGCCGCGCTGCTTCGCCCCGAATGGCGGGTGGAGATCGAGGCCGAAGCGATAGTGGAGAGTGATGCGTGAACCCCTTCGACCTGACCGACGACCAGCGCGAGATACAGGAACTGGCGCGGCGTTTCACCGCTGACGCGATTACCCCGCATGCGGCGGAATGGGACGAGCAGCACATCTTTCCGCGCGATACGATCAAACAGGCGGCCGAGCTGGGCTTCGCGGCGATCTATGTGTCCGAAGAGTCGGGCGGGATCGGTCTGGGCCGGATGGAATCGGCGCTCATCATGGAGGCGATGGCCTATGGCTGTCCGTCGACCAGCGCGTTCATATCGATCCACAACATGGCGGCATGGATGCTCGATGCGTTCGGATCGGCCGAACTGAAGGCGCGCTTCCTCCCCGATCTGGTGACGATGGACAAGCTGGCCAGCTATTGCCTGACCGAGCCGTCCTCGGGATCGGACGCGGCGGCGCTCAAGACCAGGGCGGTGCGCGACGGCGACGATTATGTCGTCACCGGCACCAAGCAGTTCATTTCGGGCGCGGGCGACAACGACGTCTATCTGGTGATGGTCCGCACCGGCGGCGAGGGGCCGAAGGGCATTTCGTGCCTGCTGATCGAAAAGGACATGCCCGGCGTGTCGTTCGGCGCGAACGAACGCAAGCTCGGCTGGCATTCGCAACCGACGCGCGCCGTCATCCTCGACCAGGTGCGCGTCCCCGCCGCCAATCTGGTCGGCGCCGAGGGACAAGGCTTTTCGATCGCGATGCAGGGCCTCGATGGCGGGCGGCTCAACATCGGCGCATGTTCGCTGGGCGGTGCGCAGCGGTGTCTGGACGAGGCGATCGCCTATACCAAGGCGCGGCAGCAGTTCGGGCGTCCCATCGCCGAGTTCCAGAACACGCAGTTCACGCTGGCCGACATGGCGACCGAGCTGGAGGCGGCGCGCGCGCTGCTCTACACCGCTGCCGCCAAAGTGACCGCGAACGCACCCGACAAGACGCGCTTCGCCGCAATGGCGAAACGCTTCGCCACCGACACCGGATCGAAGGTGGTCGATCAGGCGCTGCAGCTTCATGGCGGCTATGGCTATCTGATGGATTATCCGATCGAACGTTTCTGGCGCGACCTGCGCGTGCATTCGATCCTTGAAGGGACGAACCAGGTGATGCGGATGATCGTCGGGCGGGATTTGCTGAAATGAGCGACGTGCTGACGTTCGTCGATGGCCATGTCGGCCGCATCCGGCTGAACCGGCCGAAGGCGCTCCACGCGCTGAACCATGCGATGTGCGATGCGATGCTCGCCGCGCTGGAGGCATGGCGCGACGATCCGGCGGTGCAGGCGGTGGTGATCGACCATGCCGAGGGTCGCGGCTTCTGTGCCGGCGGCGATATCCGGATGATCGCGGCGAGCAGCGCGGCGGACGGTGCCGGTGCCCGCGCCTTCTTCGCGACCGAATACCGGCTCAACCACCGGCTGTTCACCTATGCCAAGCCGACCGTCGCCGTCATGGACGGGGTGACGATGGGCGGCGGGGTCGGCATCTCGCAGCCATGCACGGTGCGCATCGCGACCGAAAACAGCCGCTTTGCCATGCCGGAAACCGCGATCGGCCTGTTCCCCGATGTCGGGGGCGGCTGGTATCTGTCGCGCCTGCGGGGGCGGATCGGCCAGTATCTGGCGCTGACCGGCGCGCGGCTGGACGGTGGCGAGATGCTGGCGCTGGGCCTTGCGACGCATCTGGTGCATGCCGGCGCGCTGGAGGGGATCACGCGCGCGATCGCCGCCGATCCGTCGGCGACCGCGACGATCCTGTCCGAGCATGCGGCCGCGCCCGGCGACGCGGCGATCCTGACGCAGCGCGCGGCGATCGACCGGCTGTTCGCCAGCGACGATTTCGAAGATATCCTGTCCGCGCTGGAAAACGACAGGTCCGACTGGGCACAGGCGCAACTGGCGACGCTGCGCCAGCGCTCGCCGCTGTCGTGCAAGGTGTCGCTCAAGCTGCTGCTCGACGGTGCGACCATGCCGACGTTCGAGGACGAGATGCGGCAGGAATATGCGGTAGTGACCCGTATCGTCCAGCGCCCCGACATCGTCGAGGGCGTCCGCGCGGTGATCGTCGACAAGGATCACGCACCGCAATGGAACCCGGCGACGCCCGAGGGGGTGAGCGACCACATGATCGACCGCATCTTCGCACCGCTGGATGCGGGCGACGAATGGCAGCCGCAATGATTGGGGAATAGCATGTCCGAGTATCAGACCATCCTTGTCGAGCGCCGCGATGCGGTGACGCTGGTCACGCTCAACCGGCCACAGGCGCTCAACGCGCTGAACGCGCAGATCCTGTCCGAACTGCTGGACGCGATGCGCGCGTTCGATGCCGACCCGTCACAGGGTTGCGCGGTCATCACCGGATCGGCCAAGGCGTTCGCCGCCGGCGCCGATATCAAGGAGATGCAGGACATGGACTTCGCCGCCATGTACGGCGACGACCATTTCAGCGGGTGGGATGCCTTTGTGCGCACCCGCAAGCCGATCATCGCCGCCGTCGCCGGTTTCGCGCTGGGCGGGGGATGCGAGCTGGCGATGATGTGCGACTTCATCCTCGCCGCCGATACCGCCAGGTTCGGCCAGCCCGAGATCAAGCTTGCCGTGACGCCGGGAATGGGCGGGTCGCAGCGCCTCGCCCGCGCCGTCGGCAAGGCGAAGGCGATGGAGATGTGCCTGACCGGCCGCATGATCGGCGCGGAGGAGGCGGAACGCTGCGGCCTCGTCGCGCGGATCGTGCCGGCCGACGATCTGGTCGAGGATGCGGTGAAGACCGCCGCGACCATCGCCGCGATGGCGCCGCTGGCGGTCCGGGCGAACAAGGAAATGGTCAACGCCGCGTTCGATACGACGCTGTCGCAGGGGGTCCAGTTCGAACGCCGCCTGTTCCACGGGCTGTTCGGCACGGCGGACCAGAAGGAAGGCATGACTGCCTTCGTCGAAAAGCGCCCCGGCAACTGGACCGGGCGATAGGAGAGCGGGATATGGCGCGCGTCGGATTCATTGGCCTGGGCAATATGGGCGGCGGCATGGCGGCCAATCTGGCGAAGGCGGGACATGACGTCCGCGCGTTCGACCTGTCCGCCGACGCGCTCGCCCGCGCGCAGGCGGCGGGGTGCTTGGCCGTCGCCGATGCGGGCGAGGCGGCGGCAGGGGCGCAGGCGGTGGTGACGATGCTGCCCGCCGGCACCCATGTCGCGCAGGTCTATTCCGACGCGCTGTTCGCGGCGGTCGATACCGGGGCGGTGCTGATCGATTGCTCGACGATCGACGTCGATACCGCGCGCCATGTCGCCGACGCGGCGCGGGCCAGGGGGTTGCATGCGGTCGACGCCCCGGTGTCGGGCGGCATCGCCGCGGCAAATGCCGGCGCGTTGACGTTCATGGTCGGGGGCAGCGACACCGCCTTCGCCAGGGCGGAGCCGTTCCTGTCCGACATGGGCAAGGCGGTGATCCATGCCGGTGCCAGCGGCGCGGGGCAGGCGGCCAAGATGTGCAACAACATGCTGCTCGGCGCATCGATGATCGCGACGTGCGAAGCGTTCGCGCTGGCGGAGAAGCTGGGGCTCGACGCGCAGACCTTCTACGACATTTCGTCGGTCAGTTCGGGCCAGTGCTGGTCGATGACCAGCTATTGCCCGGTCGCCGGGGTCGGACCGGAAACCCCGGCCGATCGCGGGTTTCAGGGCGGTTTCGCCGCCGCGCTGATGCTCAAGGACCTGCGCCTCGCGATGCAGGCGGCGGCGGGCGTCGACGCCGACACCCCGATGGGTGCGCGCGCGGCGGAACGCTATGCGCGCTTCGTCGAGGACGGGAATGCGGCGACCGACTTCTCCGGCATCATCCGGACGCTACGCTGACGCAGGCGCTTGACGGGCCCCGCCCGATCCGCTTGGAACGCGGCGTGCTCCACGCGGACGTGGCGAAATCGGTAGACGCAGCGGACTTAAAATCCGCTTCCCATCGGGAGTGCGGGTTCAAGTCCCGCCGTCCGTACCAGCCACTGGCCCGACACCGGGCTTTCGTGGCAAGAGGGGCCGATGGCGCGTTTCCTGATCCTTGCTCCCCTGCTGCTGGCGCTCGGTGCGTGTGATCGGGGAGCGGACGAGCGGCCGGTGGTCGTCGATGCGGTCGAACAGGGCGCGCGGGGCGATGTCGAGCGGGTGCTGCTGCGCAGTGCGCTGGCGCAGGGGCTGGTGCGCTTCGATGCCGCGGGGCAGGTCGAGCCGGGTCTCGCCGAGCGCTGGAACATGGTCGATGACGGGCGCAGCTATATCTTTCGGCTGGGCGACGCGACGTGGAGCGACGGGCGGCCGGTCACTGCGGAACAGGTCGTGGCGGCGCTGCGCCGCGCGGTCCGGGTCGAGGCGGCGCATCGGCTGACGCCGTTCCTGCGGTCGATTGACGAGATCGTGGCGATGACGCCGCAGGTCATCGAGGTGCGGCTGAAGCGGCCCAACACCGAATTGCTGACCCTGCTGGCGCAGCCCGAACTGGCGGTGATCCGCGGGCCGCAGGGCACCGGGCCGCTGCGGCGGCTGCAGGGGCGCGGCATCCGGCTGCGCGCGCCGGTCGACCCGGAAGCGCCGCCGCCGATCGGCGCAGACGAGGTCAGGTTGCGCGGCAGTCGCGCGGCGCTGGCGGTCGTGCGCTTTGCCGAAAAGCGTAGCGACCTGGTGCTGGGCGGCGATTTCGCCGACTGGCCGCTGGTCGCCGCCGCCAATGTGCGACCGGCGGATGTCCGCGTCGATCCGGCGCGCGGGCTGTTCGGCTTTGCCTTTGTCGGGCGCGCCGGGTTCCTGTCGACGCCGTTCGGGCGGGCGGCGGTGGGCATGGTGCTGCAGAGCGCGAACCTGCCCGGCAGGATCGATTCCGGCTGGGGCGCGGCGGACACGGTGCTGCCCGAACGGCTCGATTCGCTGGCCGATCCGGCGTTGCCGCCGTGGCGCAACCTGACCGAGGAGCAGCGCTGGGCGACGGCGCGGGCGCAGGTCGCCGCATATGGCCGGCCGGTACGGCTGCGTGTGGCGCTGCCCGACGGGCCGGGCGCCACGCTGCTGTGGGGGCGGGTCGCGGCGGCGCTGACCCGGATCGGGATCGCGGGCCGGCGCGTGGCGATCGACGCGCCGGCCGACCTGCGGCTGGTCGACCGCGTCGCACCCTATGACAGCGCGCGCTGGTATCTCGCCACGGCGTGCCGCGACTGTTCGCTGGAGGCGATGACGCTGATCGCCGCCGTGCGCGATGCCGACAACCTGCCCGAGCGGGCGCAACTGCTGGCAACCGCCGATGCGGCGCTGACCGCCGACGTCGCGTTCGTGCCGCTGGCGCGCCCGTGGCGCTGGTCGCTGGTGGCATCGCGGTTGCGCGCGTTCCAGGCCAATGCCCGCGCGGTGCATCCGTTGAACCATCTGCGCACCGATACCAGATAGGATCCATGGCAAAGCCGACCCGCATCTCCCCCGAATTGTTCGAGCAGATCGCCGGACATCTCGACCGTGATCCCGCCGCCGTGCGCCGCCGCGTGGTGGCGATCGAGCGGCTGATGGAGCGGTCCATGACGATCCCCGGCACGAAGCATCCGGTGGGGCTCGACTTCCTGCTGAACTTCATTCCCGTCGTCGGCAGCTTCATCGGCGCGGCGATGGGCAGCTACATGCTGTGGGAGGCGCGCAACCTGGGCATGTCGCGGTGGCAGATGGCGCGGATGGCGGGCAATGTCGGTACCGACTGGGCATTGGGACTGATCCCGATCGTCGGGGCGGTGCCCGACTTCTTCTTCCGGTCGAACACCCGCAACCTGCGCATCATCCGCCGGCATCTCGACCGCCACCATCCGGCGACGGCGACGGTCGAGGGATAGTCAGGCGTCGGCGCCGCGCCCGCCGCGCCAGATCTTCACGCGGGTGGCGGGCGTCACGCCGCCCTGATGCGCCGGGCAGGCGGTGTAGCGGCGCCGCTTGTCGAGGCACAGCCAGACTTCGTCGAGCCAGCCGCGCGCGTTGGCGGTGATGCGCATCGACCGCGGCGTCATGCCCGGGTTCAGGCGGGCGATCGCGGCGGCGACCTGTCCGGCGGTCAGGTTCGGGCGCCGCGACAGCACCATCATGTCGGGGAAGCGCAGCCGCTGGAACAGGGCGCGCGATTCGTTGAAATAGGCGGCGGGCGACACGCCCATGCAGGTGCCGTGCTTGGCATATTCGTGCTGGAGCAACTGGGCGGAGGGGGTGACGCACAGGTTCTGGCGGATCACCGCGTCGGGCAGGATCGGCGTCGAGGCGCAATATTGCGGCCATTGCCTGCCCGTCCCGTCGGGCCACAGGCCATGCAGCGTGAAGCCGAAGCGGTTGCCGCCCCCGCACTGAAAGGCGTTACGCGCATCGTCGCGGCGCGTGCGGCAATATTCGGGGCTCCACGTGATCGCCAGCGTATAGCTGCCGATCGGCAGGACGCGGCGCGGCTGCCGGGCGTCGGGCAGGTCGGGGCGCGGACGTTCGACCTGCGCCGGGGCCGCGCATTGCAGCGCCTGCGCCTGCGCCGCCAGCGGCGCGAGCAGTGCGGCGAGGGTGAGGGCGATCCGCTTCACGCGTCCTCCTCCAGCACGGCCGGCGCGAACCAGGCGGCGGCGTCGGGGTGGAACAGGAAGAACACCGCCGCCGCCTGCAACGCGACCGCGACGATGCGCACGATGCCGCCGGTGTCGAGGATCACCGCGCCGCTGGAGAAGCCGAGCAGCAGGCTGCCGACCGAGAAGGCGGTGAACACCACCAGGATCCATTTGGCGACGACACTGGCCCGTCGCGCGATGAAGAACCACAGCAGCAGCGCGATGGCCACGCCAATGACGATCATGCCCCCGGCCGCCACCGCCGCGCCGGACCCCAGTGCCGCCGTATCGGGGTTTTCGGCCAGTCGCGCCATCGTGATCGGCCATTCGAGGATGTTGCCGATCAGCCCGATGGCGATCGAGGCGAGATAGAGCCGGTCGAACCGGACGATCGAAGACGGACGCATCGCGTTTCCCCCCAGGTTGCGCTGTCGGTGGTTATGCCGCCGCGCCCGCGCCGTCGAGCGTGAAATCCAGCCCGATATCGGCGGCGGGCGCCGATTGGGTAAGACGGCCGACGCTGACATAGGTGACGCCGGTTTCGGCGATGGCGCGGATCGTGTCGAGGCGGACCCCGCCCGATGCCTCCGCCGGCACGCGTCCGGCGATCATCGCGACGGCCCGGGCGAGCGTCGGCGGCGCCATGTTGTCGAGCAGCAGATGGGTGGCGCCCGCCGCCAGCGCCGGTTCGATCTGGTCGAGCGAATCGACCTCGACGATGATCCGGTCGATCCCCGCCGCTTTGGCACGGGCGGTCGCCGCGCCGACCGATCCGGCGACCGCGACGTGATTGTCCTTTATCATCGCCGCGTCCCACAGGCCCATGCGGTGGTTGGTCGCGCCGCCCATGCGGGTCGCGTATTTTTCGAGGATGCGCAGGCCGGGAATCGTCTTGCGCGTGTCGAGCAGCGTCGCGCCGGTCCCGGCGATCGCCGCGACATAGGTGGCGGTGAGGGTGGCGATGCCCGACAGGTGCTGGACCGTGTTGAGCGCCGAGCGTTCGGCGGTCAGCAGCGCGCGGGCACGCCCCCGCAGCCGCAGCAGCGCGGTGCCGGCCACGACGCGATCGCCATCGGCGACCAGCGGCTCGATCGCGACCGCCGGGTCGAGATGGCGGAAGAAGGCGGCGGCGATGTCGAGCCCGGCGACGGTGATCGCATCGCGGCTGTCCATCACGCCGGTAAAGACCGCGTCGGCCGGGATGACCGCGGCGGCGGTGATGTCGCCCGCGTCGCCCATATCCTCGGCAAGCGTGGCGGCGACGAAGGTGGCGAGGTCGAAACCGGGGATCATGGGGCAGGGTCCGCGCTGGAAGGAAGCCTTGCTATAGAGGGCGACACGGCGGGGCGACAGGCCGTTTTGCGCGCGCCCCGGCCGGCCAAAGTTCACAAAGTTCACACTCGTGGCGTTCGTGCGCCGCGCCCCTGCCGGGGCGACGTTTCGACCAAGGCCGGATACCCCGTCGCGGGTGTGCGATGGGGGCGGCCCGATGACGATGGCAGATCGCCTTCCTGTAGGAAAGCGTTTCGGGCGGGCGGCTATCGCCCCCGCTGCCCCTCGACGATGGCGATGGCGCGTTCGACCGCCGCCTCGATCGACAGGGTGCTGGTGTCGAGCGGCGCGGCATCGGCGGCCATGGTCAGCGGTGCGGTGGCGCGGCTCGAATCGCGGTCGTCGCGCGCGCGGATATCGGCCAGCACCCGGTCGTAGCCGACATCCGACCCGCCCCGCGCCAGTTCGGCATGGCGCCGGCGCGCGCGAACCGCCGGAGTCGCCTTCACGAACAGCTTCGCATCGGCGTCCGGCGCGATCACCGTGCCGATATCGCGGCCGTCGAGCACCGCGCCGCCCGGTTGCTGCGCGAACTTGCGCTGGCGACGCAGCAGCGCGGCGCGGACCAGCGGATGGGCCGATACGATCGACGCGGTCTGGCCGGCCTGGTCGGTGCGCAGCCACGGATCGTCCAGCAGCGTATCGGGGAAGTCGCAGGCCGCGACGCAATCCGCCTCCGCCGTCGGGTCCAGCCCTTCGCGCAGCACCAGCGTCGCGACCGCGCGGTACAGCAGCCCGGTGTCGAGGTGCGGCAGGCCGTAATGCCGCGCCAGCGCCCGCGCGATCGTGCCCTTGCCCGACGCCGCCGGGCCATCGACCGCGATAATCAAAGGGATGCGCCCAGCCCGCGCAGCAGCGCGGTGAAGGTCGGGAAGCTGGTCGCCACCGGCGCCATGTCGTCGATCGTCACGGGCGCGCGCGATACCAGTCCGGCGACGACGAAGCTCATCGCGATGCGGTGGTCGAGCTTTGCCTCGACCGTGCCGCCGCCGGGCAGCAGGTCGCCGCCGGTGCCGTCGATGATGAGGCCGTCCCCGGTTTCCTCGACGGTCGCGCCGATCGCGCGCAGCCCTTCGGCCATGGTCGTGATGCGGTCGCTTTCCTTGACGCGCAGTTCCTCGAGGCCGCGGGTGACGGTGCGGCCCCTGGCCAGCGCGGCGGCGACGAACAGCACCGGAAATTCGTCGATCATCGCCGGCGCGACCGCCGGGTCGACGTCGATGCCGTGCAGCGTCGAGGCGCGGACGACGATATCGGCAACCGGCTCTCCACCGACGTCGCGCGGGTTTTCGAAGCCGATGTCGCCGCCCATTTCCCGCAGCACGTCGAACAGCGCGGCGCGGGTGGGGTTCAGGCCGACATTGGCGATGGTGACATGGCTGCCGGGCACCAGCAGCGCGGCGACGACGGGGAAGGCGGCGGAGGACGGATCGCCCGGCACGGTGATGGTCTGCGGCCGCAGTTCCGCCTCGCCGTGCAGTTCGATCACGCGGCCCGCCCCGGTCTTCTCCACGGTCAGCTTCGCGCCGAAGCCGCGCAGCATCCGCTCGCTATGGTCGCGGGTCGGCACGGGTTCAATGACGCGGGTGATGCCGGGCGTGTTCAACCCGGCGAGCAGGATCGCCGATTTCACCTGGGCCGACGCGACCGGCAGCGTGTATTCGATCGGCACGGCCGGCACGATCCCGCGCAGCATCAGCGGCAGCCGCCCGCCGGGGCTGGCGGTGATGTCCGCCCCCATCTGCGACAGGGGGTCGATGACGCGGCCCATCGGCCGCTTGATGAGCGAGGCGTCGCCGGTGAAGGTCGCGGTGATCGCATGCGAGGACACCAGCCCCATCAGCAGGCGGGTCGAGGTGCCCGAATTGCCCATGTCGAGCGCGCCCGCCGGTTGCAGCAGCCCGCCGACGCCGACCCCGTCGATCGTCCACACGCCGTCGTCGCCGCGCACGATCGTCGCGCCCATCGCCCGCATCGCGGCGGCGGTGGCGAGCACGTCCTCCCCCTCCAGCAGCCCGGTCACGCGGCTGGTGCCGACCGCCAGCGCCGAGAGCATCAGCGAGCGGTGGCTGATCGATTTGTCGCCGGGTACGGGGGCGGATCCGGTCAGCGGGCCGCTGGCGGAGACGGAAAGGGGGCGGGGTGCGTGATCGTGCATGACCGGCGGCTTTGACAGCGCGTGCCCGCTATGGCAAGGCGCGGCCCCATCCGGGGTTTCCGCCCCGTTCTTCCACAACACCGAGAGGTTTGGCTACACATGGTGAAGCCGGAATGGGGTACGAAGCGTACCTGCCCGAAATGCGCCACGCGCTTCTACGACCTTGGCAATGACGATCCCGTCACCTGCATCAATTGCGGCGTGCACTGGAATCCCGAACCGATCCTGAAGTCGAAGCAGCCGCTGCCGTTCGAACAGGTGAAGGTCGAGAAGGAAGGCACCAAGGACGCCGATCTGGGCGACGATCTGGACATCGAGGGCGACGACGAGCCGTCGGCCGACGACGATGTCGACCTGGGCGGCGACGACGACCTGGGCGTCGACACGTCCGACGAGGACAACGAAGCCGAACGGTGACGCTTTTTTGGCGGGCGGGCCAAAAACCCGCTTGCCAAGACCGCGCCCTGCGCATAGAGGGCGCCTTCCCCGACGGGGACGCCGACCGGTCTTCCAGATGCCGGACGGCCGATACAAATGAGGGGCCGTAGCTCAGCTGGGAGAGCGCTGCAATGGCATTGCAGAGGTCAGGGGTTCGATCCCCCTCGGCTCCACCATTTTCCAAGAACCCCGCAGCGATGCGGGGTTTTTTGCTGACTGGTCGATGTTCGTTGCGGACGCGGTCCAAAATCGGTGCCAAATGTCGCCGATTAAACCAGTATATCGTGCCGCTTCGCATTAAGCGCTAGCTGGAGCCCCCTATGACAGGGGGCCATGATCTGCGCTATCGTTCTCGACTGCTCGCATATTCCGAACTGACCGAAACCGACCGGACGGCGATCGACGCCCTGCTCGATCAGCGGCAACGCATCGTCGCGCCACGCCGCGATGTCGTGGCCGAGGGGGAGGTGCCGCGATTTGTGCATTTCGTGCTCGACGGCTGGGGGTGCCGGTATCGGCAATTGCCCGACGGGCGGCGGCAGATGCTGTCGCTGCTGCTGCCGGGCGACCTGTTCGACCCGCATCTGCAGGTGGTGGGACGCACCGACCATGCGATCGGCACGATCACGACGATGACCGTGGCGGAGGTCGTGCCCGAGCAGCTCAGCGCGCTGAGCCATGGCAGCCACGGCATCGCGCAGGCCCTGTGGTGGAACGACCATGTCGCGATGGGGACGCACCGCGAATGGATCGCCAGCCTGGGACTGCGCACCGCGCGCGAGCGGATCGCGCTGCTGTTCTGCGAGGTGTATTTCCGGTTGAGGCTGGTCGGGCGCTGTACGGCGCGGACCTGTGAATTTCCGCTGACCCAGGCCGATCTGGCGGAGGCGACCGGGCTGACCCCGGTCCATGTCAACCGCATGGTGCAGGATCTGCGGCGCGACGGGCTGATCGCGTGGAGCGGGCGGACGCTGACCATCCTCGACCTCGACCGGCTGTGCGAGATGGCGATCTTTACCCCTGCCTATCTGCACCTCGACCGGGCGGTGGCGGCCGGATAGCGACTCGTCCCGCTATCGGACGGTTTCGGACGAAATGGCGCGCGACCAAATGGTAAAGAATGCGTTAACGCGGGCATGATGAAACCGCACAGCGAACCCCGCAGCCGTCATCCGTTCCGCGCCACCCTGTCGCGCGTGGCCAGCCCCCCCGTGACCAGCGAGGACAGCGACCTGAAGCTGTTCGTGGTCAGCTTCACCGCCTTTTTCATCTGCTTCTACACGTTCTTCCTGTAGGAATCGGTGTCCTTCCCGCCCGCGCGGGGAGGGCGATCGGCGCCTATGCCGGGCACCCTTCGTCGCAGGCGCGGTGCAGCCGCCATGCGAGCCATGCCGACCCGAGGCACATCGCGGCGACGACCAGCAGCATGTCGGTCGGCCCGACGCCCAGCTTCGTCAGCAGGATGACGCTGACCGCGCCGATGGTCATCGACGCGCAGTTGACGACATTGTTCGCCGCCACCGTCCGCGCGGTCTGGTCCTTCGTCACGGTCGTCGTCAGGAACGCGTAGAGCGGGACGACGAACATGCCGCCGAAGATCGCGATCAGCGCCAGCGTGCCGAGCAGCAGTAGCGATTGCGGATGGGTGGCGAAGTCGACCACGCCGTACAGCGTGTCGCCGGGGGCCGGCACCCACGCCTTTGCCTCGAACGCGAAGGCCAGCACGCAGGCCGCCATCGCGATGACCGACGCGGGCGAATAGCGCGCCGAAATCTGCCCCTTCAGCAGCGCGTTGATGATGACCGATCCGATCGCGACGCCGATCGAGAAGATGGCGATGGTCAGCGAGGCGACCTGCTGATCGGCGGTCAGGACATTCTTCACCAGCACCGGGAAGATGACGATCAGCACCGACCCGATCGTCCAGAAGAAGCTGATGGCGATGATCGCGAGGAACAGGCGGCGGATATGCATCGTCGCCGCGATCAGATGCCATGACGCGGTGAACGGGTTCCAGTTGATCGTCAGTTCAGGGCCGCTGCGTGGCGCGGGCGGCACCTGTCGCCCGGTGAACCAGCCGATGATCGCCACCACGACGACCAGTGCCGCCGCCCATTCGACGCTGATCCATCCCGCGACGATCGTGCCGGTCAGCACCGACAGATAGGTCGCCGCCTCGATCAGGCCGGTGCCGCCCAGCACCTGATGATCCTCCAGATGCTGTGGCAGGATCGCGTATTTGATCGGCCCGAAAAAGGTCGAATGGACGCCGAGCAGCACGACCGCGCTCAGCATCATCACCACGCCGGCGGTGACATGGCCGGTGCGCGCGATCAGCATGCCGGCCGCGCCGTAGAGCATGATGCCGATCTCCGCGGTCTTGACGATGCGGATGATCCGCGCCTTGTCGTGCGTGTCGGCCAACTGCCCCGACAGCGCGGACAGCAGCACGAACGGCAGGATCGCAAGACCGGTGGCCAGCGCGTTGAAATTCTGTTCGCTCGCCGGGTCCCGGAACAGTTGATAGGTCGCGAACAGGACCATCGCGTGCTTGAACAGATTGTCGTTGAACGCACCCAGGAACTGGGTGACGAACAGCGGCAGGAAACGGCGCTGCTTCAGCAACCCCAGCGCATTATTCATTCCGGGTACGACCTGATCCATGTGCCCGTCGGGCTATCGCACGGGGTGTAGCCAGCACGTCCGCGCGCTTCAATCGCCGTTTTGCCGCTTTCGCCCGGCCCATCGGGGATGCTAAGCGCCGGAACGTGCTGACGCTTCCCAACATCCTGACGCTGTCGCGTATCCTGGCGGTGCCGCTGCTGGTCGCGTTCCTGTGGTGGCCGATGTGGCAGACGGGCTATGCGATCGCCTTCGCGCTCTACTGCCTGATGGGCATCACCGATTATTTCGACGGCTATCTCGCACGGGCGCAGGGGACGGTGTCGAAGCTGGGGGTGTTCCTCGATCCCATCGCCGACAAGATCATGGTGGCCGCGGTCATCCTGATGCTGGTCGGCACGCGCCACGACGTCGCGATCATCACCGGCATCCACCTGATCGCGGCGCTGGTCATCCTGCTGCGCGAGATCGCGGTGTCGGGCCTGCGCGAATTCCTGGCCGGTATCCAGGTGTCGCTGCCGGTGTCGCGGCTCGCCAAGTGGAAGACGACGTTGCAACTGGTCGCGTTCGGCGCGCTGATCCTCGCGGGCGCGGTGCCGGCCCATGCGTTCGTGCACGTCACCGGGCTGGTATGCCTGTGGGGCGCGGCGGTGCTGACCGCGATCACCGGCTGGGACTATCTGCGGATGGGCCTCCGGCACATGGACACCTGATGGCGATCGAGCTGCTGTATTTCGCGTGGGTGCGCGAAGCGATCGGGACGGGGGCCGAACGCGTCGACCCGCCCGCCGGGGTCGCCACCGTTGCCGATCTGGTCGACTGGCTGGCGGCGAGGGGCGGGGGCTATGCGACGGCGTTCGCCGACCGGCAGCGGTTGCGCGCGGCGGTCGACCAGGCGTTCGTGCCGCTCGACACGCCGATCGCGGGGGCGGGCGAGGTGGCGCTGTTCCCGCCGGTGACAGGCGGATGATCCGCGTCGCCGTGCAGGAGGCGCCGATCGACGTCGCGGCGGAGTTGGTGGCGGTGGAAGCCGGCGATGCCGGTGCCGTCGCGACCTTTACCGGGCTGGTGCGCGGCGACGATGGCGTGACCGAACTGGCGCTCGAACATTATCCCGGCGCGACCGAGCAGGCGCTGGAAGCCCTGTGCGCGCAGGCGGCCGAACGCTGGGGGCTGGCGAAGGCGACGATCGTGCACCGCGTCGGGCCGATGGTGCCGGGCGACCGGGTGGTGTTCGTGGCAACCGCCGCGCGGCATCGCGCCGCGGCGCTGGAGGCGTGTGCGTTCCTGATCGACCGGCTCAAGACCGGGGCGCCATTCTGGAAGCGCGAGCGGCGCGGAGCGGAGGCCAGATGGGTTGAGGCGCGGGACAGCGACGATGCCGCGGCGGCGCGATGGGATGGCGAAGCGTAGCGTTTGCGGCCGGTCCTGCGATACGCCATTTCGATGTCGCCGCATGACTGCTCGGGACGAACGGGCTTGCCGATCCTGCGTCCACGAACCCTCGACCATGTGGTTGCAGTAGCTCGGATCTGTTCGAACCGAATGGGGCAGGGTGGACGGGGCGGCCCCGAACGAAAACCGGGCGGGATCGCTCCCGCCCGGTCGTTGCCTGAACCAAAACCCGAAATCAGCCGAGCTTGGGTGCCAGCACGCCGTTCACGACATGGACGATGCCGTTCGACTGTTCGACGTCATATTGCGTGACATAGCTCTTGCCGCCGCCGACATCGGTCAGCACCAGCGCGCCGTTCTCCAGCGTGGCTTTCAGCGGCTGGCCCTCGACCGTGGTCAGCGTGGCGGTGCCGCCACCGGCCTCGACCTGCTTCTTGAGCGCTTCGGCATCGAACTTGCCGGCCACGACGTGATAGGTCAGCAGCTTGGTGAGCGAGGCCTTCTGCTCCGGCTTCATGAGCTGGTCGAGCGTGCCGGGGGCAAGGCGCTGAAACGCTTCGTTGGTCGGTGCGAACACGGTGAACGGACCCGGACCCGACAACGTCGCGCCCAGATCGGCGGCCTGTACCGCCTTGACCAGCGTGCTGAGGTTGCTCGCCTTCGACGCGTTGGCGACGATCGTCGCGGTCGGCAGCATCGGCGCGCCGCCGACCATGACCGGTGCCTTGGCAGTGGCATCGGCGCCGGCACCGTTCGGCACCGTGCCGACCGGCGTGGTACCGACCGGCGTGGTGCCGACCGGTGTGGTGCCGGTCGAGGTCGTCGGCGTGGTCGGCGTCGTCGTGGGTGCCGGCTGAGCCGGGGCGGGCCGGGTCGTGGTCTGGGCGTTGGCGGCGGCGGCCAGCGACAGGCTGAGCGCGGCGGCGGAAATCGTGGCGCGAATCATCGGTATCTCCCGGTGGTTGCGAAAAAGGATGCGGTGCCGAAACGGCTTCGACCCGGAGAATACGGTTCGGGACGGCGAACGGTTCCCGCCCGCGCGCGGACGTTCAGCCGCGATGCGCGGCAAGTACCTCTGCCAGCAGGCGAAAATCCCGTTCGCGCGGGGATGCCCGCCGCCATACCAGTGCGATGCCGCGCGACGCGTTCTGTGCCTCGATCGCACGCGCACTGACGCCGGTATTGTCGAGGATGCCGGCATCGATCGCCATCTGGGGCAGCATGGTGGTGCCAAGACCGTTGTCGACCATCTGGACGATGGTGTGCAGCGACGTGCCCATCATCATCGCCTGCCCGCGTGCCTCGGGCTGTTCGCACGCCCGCAGCGCATGATCCTTCAGGCAATGCCCGTCTTCGAGCAGCAGCAGGCGTTCGGGATCGATATCGTCGGCGACCAGCGCCTCGCCGCTGCCGGACGCGTCGTTGCCGGGCACGGCGAGGAACAGCCGGTCCTCGAACAACGGTGCCACCTCCACCTCGCCACAGGCATAGGGCAGCGCCAGCAGCACGCAGTCGGTACGGCCATGGTGCAGCCCCTCGCACGCCGCGGCGCTCGGCTCCTCGCGCAGATACAGCCGCAGGTCGGGATAATCCTGGCGCAGCCGCGGCAGCAGCCGGGGGAGCAGGAACGGCGCGATGGTCGGGATGACGCTCATCCGCATCTCGCCCGACAGGGGCCGCCCGGCGGCGCGGGCCATGTCGGTCAGTTCCTCCGCCTCGCGCAGCACCTTGCGCGCCTTGGCCACGATGCTTTCCCCCAGCGGGGTGAAGCGCACCACGCGGCGGGTCCGCTCGACCAGCACCACGCCGATCAGCGTTTCCAGTTCGCGTATCCCGGCGGACAAGGTGGACTGGGTGACGAACGACGCCTCCGCCGCCCGGCCGAAATGACCGGCGTCGCGGAGCGCGACCAGATATTGAAGCTGCTTGAGCGTGGGCAGGTACACCGACATGCCGTCTATTTATTGGCTCCGTCGATCGATCCCAAGGGGAATTCCGATTGGATCGGTACGGAGCGCATCCTATATCGCGATGCAGCAATTCACGGTGCGGCAGCGCACCAAACGAAAGGGCACCTCATGCTGACCGTTGGCGACAAACTCCCCGAATTCACCGTTCCCGTCCAGCAGGGCACCGACGCGCTTCCGGCCGGCGAAACGCTGAGCCACGACGCGTTCCCGGGCAAGTGGAAGGTGCTGTTCTACTGGCCGAAGGACTTCACCTTCGTCTGCCCGACCGAGATCGTGGGCTATAGCGAGCTGAAGGGCGACTTCGCCGATCGCGACGCCGTGCTGATCGGCGCGTCGACCGATACCGCGCACGTGCACCTCGCATGGCGCAAGTCGGACCCGGACCTCGCCGCCGCCGACTTCCCGTGGATCGCCGACAACGGCGCGGTGCTGGCCGGCAAGCTCGGCATCCTCGACAGGAACGAGCATGTCGCGTTCCGCGCGACCTTCATCATCGATCCCGACAACGTCATCCAGGCGGTGCAGGTCAATGGCCTGAACGTCGGCCGCAACCCGGCCGAGACGCTGCGCGTGCTCGACGCGCTGCAGACCGACGAGCTGTGCCCGTGCAACTGGAACAAGGGCGACGACGTCCTGCAGGTCGCGGCCTGATCCATCGCGGGGGCGGGCTTCGCTTCGCCCCCCTCTTTCCGGCACCCCAGCGCAGACCGGGCCTGTCGCCCGGTCGGCTGGGGTGTCGTGTATTTGACGGAGTTACCCCCATGTCGCTCAAGGAATTTGCGGGCCAGTTGCCCGATTTCGCCAAGGATATCCGCCTGAACGTCGGCTCGCTGCTGAACGAGACCGTGCTCGACCCGCAGAAGAAGTTCGGGACGATGCTCGCCTGCGCCCATGCCACCGGCCACAAGCCGCTGGTGGACGCCGCCGAGGCGGAAGTCGCCGACAAGCTGTCGCCCGAAGCGGCCAATGCGGCGCGCGCGGCGGCGGCGGTGATGGCGATGAACAACGTCTATTACCGCTTCGTCCACCTCGCCAAGAACAAGGAATATGGCAATCTGCCGGCCAAGCTGAGGATGAACGTCATCGCCGCGCCGGGGATCGAGAAGGTCGATTTCGAACTGTTCAGCCTGGCGGTGTCGGCGATGAACGGCTGCGGCATGTGCATCGATGCGCATGAGGACGTGTTGAAGAAGCACGGGATCAAGGCCGAAGTGATCCAGGGCGCGGTGCGGATCGGCGCGGTGCTGGCCGCGGTCGCGACGGTCCACGCCGCGGTCGCCTGACAGCGTGAAACGTCACCGCCGGCGGCGGCCGGGGTGACGTACCGGTCAGGCCAGCGCGCGATACACGCTGTAGAGGCTGGTGATCGTCAGCACGATGCCGACCAGGATCAGCAGCGTGCGCGCCGGGATGTATTTCGCGAACATCGCCCCGAATGGCGCGGCGATGACGCCGCCGATCAGCAGCCCGGCCACGGCAGTGGTGAACGCTTCCAGCCCGAGATGGACCAGGAACGTCAGCGAGATGCTGATCGTCAGGAAGAATTCGACGGTGTTGACCGTCCCGATCGTCGTGCGCGGCGTGGCGCCCTGTACCAGCAGGTTGGACGTCACCACCGGTCCCCAGCCACCGCCGCCCGCCGCATCGAGGAACCCGCCGACCAGGCCCAGCGGGGCGATGACCTTCGGCTCCTTCGGCTCGGGCGGTTTGCGCAGGCCCCGCCACAGCAGATACAGGCCGATCGCCGCCAGATAGGTCATCACGAACGGCCGCGTGACCGACGCGTCGAGCGACGACAGCAGATAGGCACCGGTCACGCCGCCGGCGACGCCGGGCAGCAGCAGGCGCCAGAACAGCTTCCAGTTCACGTTCCGGTGCAGCACATGGCTGATCCCCGACACGCCGGTCGTGAAGCATTCCACGACATGTACGCTGGCGGACGCGGTCGCCGGCGGGACGCCCAGCACGCTGACCAGCAGGGTCGATGAAATCACCCCGAACGCCATGCCCAGTGCCCCATCGACGATCTGGGCGGCAAATCCGGCAGCCACGAATTCGGCCAGGCGCGCCCAGTCGATATTCTCGAACATCCAATTTCCTTCGATATCGGCTCAGCGGCGGACAGTGATGACGGCAAACGACAATGCCTACAAGATACATAGGGTTTGTTGCGCCTACAGCACGACTTGGCGGGGCGGGGCGGGCGGCCTACATCACGCTGTGAGACAAAGGGGACTGCCCATGTACGCGCGGCTGTTGCGCTATCTGGATTCGATCAAGGCGCGCGATCCCGCGCCGCGGTCGCGCGCCGAAATCCTGACCTATCCCGGCGTGTGGGCGGTGGCGTTCCACAAGGTCGCGCACCGGCTGTTCCGGGCGCGCTGGTATTTCGCGGCGCGGACGGTCAACCATTTCTCGCGCTTCGTGACCGCGATCGACATCCATCCCGGCGCGACCATCGGCCGGCATTTCTTCATCGACCATGGATTCGTGGTGATCGGCGAGACGGCGGAGATCGGCGACGGCGTCACCATCTACCAGAACGTCACGCTGGGCGGGACCAGCCCCGACAACGGCATCGCCGGCAAACGCCACCCGACGATCAGCGACGGCGCGATCATCGGCTCAGGCGCGCAGGTGCTGGGTCCGATCACCATCGGGGTGCGGGCGCGCGTCGGTGCCAATGCGGTGGTGACGAAGGACGTACCCGAAGGAACGACCGTCGTCGGCATCCCGGCGCGCCCGACGGTGGTCGAGGGCGGGCAGGCGACCGATCCGCGGTTCGTCCCCTATGGCACGCCGTGCCGCGACACGTTCGATCCGCAGACGCAGCGGGTCGAACTGCTGCGGTGCGAGGTGGAGACGCTCAGGCGGCGGCTCGACGAGTTGCTCGCCGAGCAACGGGACCATCGCGACCGCGCCTGATGGGCATCGTCACCCCCTTTCCCCAGCCGAGGCAGCCGGGCCAGGTCGGGTTCGAGCGCGCCGAGCTGACCCGTATCCTCGACCTGTATGGGCGGATGGTCGCGGCGGGGCACTGGCGCGACTATGCGATCGACCTGGGCCGCGACGCGGCGGTGTTCAGCGCGTTTCGTCGCGCCGCCGAACGGCCCGAGTTCCGGATCGAAAAGCGGCCGAGCCTGCGCAACCGGCAGGGCATGTGGGCGCTGGTCGGCGAGGCCGGGGCGGTGGTGAAGCGCGGCCATGACCTCGGCCCGGTACTGGCACCGGTCGAACGCCGGCTGATGAAGCTGGTCGAGGAATAGGACGCGCTTCCGTGTCCGCCAACGCGGGGTGTGTCCCGGCAAGCCCATAAAAGAACGGCCCCGGTTGTCCGGGGCCGTCAGGTTCGCTTCCTAAGGAATGGTTTCAGGCCATCGCCACCGGCGGCAGGCGTTCGCCGAGGCCGCCGAACAGTCCAACCACCGCGCAGCGCATCGGTTGCCAGAAAACCGACAGCGTCAGCAGCGCCGATCCGATGACGAAGGCGGTGAACGCCGCCGACAGTTCGACCGCGCCCGCCTTCTGGAACAGCGCGTAGAGCGCATAGAGGACATAGGCGAGGCTGGAGACCAGCAGCGCACGGCGATCGACCGCCAGGGCCACGACCCCGAACAGGACGTAGAGCGCGATCACCACGGCCGCCATCGGCAGCGTTACGGCAGGCCCGAACACGCCCAGTAGCTGGAACAGCGAGTGCGCGATCAACGGTGCGGCAACGAGGTGGAGCCAGAAGGCGACGTCGCTGCGCCGGGTGCGACGGTCGCGGTCGGACATGTCCCAGCGCATCGCGGCGACGAACACGCCGATGCCGCCGATCAGCGTGACGGGATAGAAATTGCTGCGGAGCGACGGCACCGCCGCGACGATCAGCGCCGACACGGTCACGACCAGCGCCCCCGCCCCCGCGGCGACGGTGATCGGCACCATGAACCGGCGCCAGTGCGCCCATGCCGCCCCCGCCGCGACGATGCCGATCCCGGCAAAGAGCATCGCGGTCGTCCGGTCGGGCAGGTTCTGCGGACCGAGTTCGACGACGATGCCGACCAGCGTCGCCGCCACCCCGCCGACGAACGCCAGCAGCAGCAGGATGCTGGCAGCGCCATCCGCCGCTTCGCGGTGAAATATTCGGCGAGGAACCACGCCGCCCCCACGACGCCGAGGCCCCCGAGCGGGGTGAGGATCGTGCCGCCGATCCATGCCAGCGATACCAGCAGCAAGGCGAGCGCGACCGACACGAAGATGTCGTTGAACCCGGTGAGCAGGCGGAAATGTTCCTCGTCCACCACCGGCGTCGCGCGTTGCCGCGCCACATGGGCCCGCAACGCTTCGGCGGCGTCGCGCGACACCACGCCCGCCTCCACCGCGCCGGTCAGATCGCTTTCGCTGTACATGCCGCTACCTCCCTGTATTACTCAGGTATAGCAGTCGTGTATTGACGATGCAATACACCGGCAGGCTCAGTAGGTCGGCCACAATCCGGGCGTCGCCAGTTCGAGGACATGGCCGTCGGGGTCGGTGAAATAGAGGCTGCGCCCACCGCCGGGCCAGCGAACCTCGCTGTCGATCGCGATCCCGCGCCCGGTCAGGCGGTGATGCCACGGGATGTAGTCGGCTGCGGCAATGGCAAAGGCCATGTGCAGCCGGCCGTTGCCGTCATGGCCGGGAATCGTGCCACCGGGTGTTTCCATGTCGTCCGCCGATCCGCCGGCAAGGAACAGCAGCAGCACGCTGCGCCGCCCCGCGTCCAGCGCCGCCATGCGCGCGTTGCGCATCAGCAGCGGCCGGTCCAGAATGTCGGCGAAGAACGCGACCGAGCGGTCGAGGTCGCGCACGTACAGCGCCGTTTCGAGGACGCCGTCGATCGGGGGCGCCGCCACGCTATTGCAACTGCTGGAGGATCGACATCGCCTGTTCGGCGCCCGACCCGGGCACGATCTCGCCACGCCGGTCGGTGATCGCCGCCCAATGGGCCGCGACACCCTCCGCCGACAGGTCGTCGCCGGTCAGCCTTACCCCGGGCGTCAAGGTGATATAGGCCGCCTGGAACACGCCCGCGCCCGCGCCGACGATCGCGCCGGACGGGGCGTCGTCGGACACCAGATAGACCGCCGCCGGCGCGACGCTGTCCGGGGTAAAGGCGGCGAACGCCTGTTCGGGAAAGATGTCCTGCGTCATGCGGGTGCCCGCGGTCGGCGCGATGGTATTGACGCGGATGCCGTATTTCGCGCCTTCGAGGTGCAGCGTCCGGGCAAGGCCGACGATGCCGAGCTTCGCGGCGGCATAGTTGGCCTGTCCGAAATTGCCGTACAGTCCGCTCGACGACGCGGTCATCAGGATGCGGCCATGCCCCTGCGCCCGCATCGTCCCCCATACTGCGCGGGTGGCGTTGGCCGATCCGGTGAGGTGCACGTCGAGGACGAAGGCGAAATCCTCCGCCGTCATCCTGGCGAAGCTGCGGTCGCGCAAGACGCCGGCATTGTTGATGAGGATATCGATCCGGCCGAACCGGTC
The DNA here is from genome assembly GCA_003240755.1 of Sphingomonas hengshuiensis. Taxonomy (GTDB): domain Bacteria; phylum Pseudomonadota; class Alphaproteobacteria; order Sphingomonadales; family Sphingomonadaceae; genus Sphingomonas; species Sphingomonas hengshuiensis_A. The sequence continues at coordinate 27,811 of QFNF01000017.1, forward strand.
GATCGCCTCCGCCGCCATCGCATCCATCGCCGCAGCGTCGGTGACGCTGGCCCCGCTGGCGATCGCCTCGCCGCCCAGCGCCGCGATCTCGGCGACGACCTGTTCGGCGGCGTCCGATGCGCCGGTGCCGTCGCGGCTGGCCCCGACATCGTTCACGATCACCCTGGCACCGCGCCGGGCGAGTTCGAGCGCATAGGCCCGGCCCAGACCGCCGCCGGCACCGGTGACGATGGCGACCCGTTGATCGAAGCGAAGCGGCATGGACAGTCCCTTGTAGTTGCTGTCCGCAACCTATCCCCCTGCCAGCCCCAGGCAATGGAAAAGGCGCCCCGCCGGGTGGCGGGGCGCCTTTTCCGGCCGGTCAGGCCCGTGCGGTCCTATTTGCCGCCGGGGTTGCGGCAGCCGTCCTTGACGGTGCGCGAACACACCGGATAGCTTTCCTTCGGGGCCGGCGGCGGCGTCATCTGCGGCGGTGCGAACTGCACCTGCGGCGTACCGGTCATCGGCGCGCCCGCCATCGGGGCGGGGGCGGCACTCGGCGCCATCGGATCGGCCGGCGCGGTCGGCGCCGGCGGGGGCGTCATGTTGTCGGCCGGAGGCGTCGGCGCGGCCGGCGTACCGGGCTGCATCGTCGCGTCGGCGGGGGGCGTGGTCGGCGGGGTGGTCTGCGCAACGGCGGCGCTACCCATGAGCAGGGCAGCCATGAAAGCAACAGTCTTCATCGGAATACTCCTTTTTGACGTGTTTCGTTGAGGCTGCGAACCAAACGAGCCATATCGAAAAGGTTTCCGTCGAAGTTTTCAGCCTGTCGCGTCCAGCGCGTACCCTGCCGAGCGCACGGTCCGGATGATATCGGGCCGGTCGCCGACGTTGATCGCCTTGCGCAGCCGCCGGATATGAACGTCGACGGTGCGCGATTCGATATCCGAATCATGGCCCCAGACGGCATCGAGCAGGCGCTCGCGCGAGAAGACCCAGCCGGGATGTTCGAGGAAATGCTTCAGAAGGCGGAACTCGGTCGGGCCGAGCGGCACGACTTCGCCGCCGCGCCGCACGCGGTGGCCGACCGTATCCATCTCGATATCCGAGTAGGTCAGCGCCTCTCCGGCCAGCGCCGGACGGACGCGGCGCAACACCGCATTGACCCGCGCGACCAGCTCGCGTGGGGAAAACGGCTTGGTGACGTAATCGTCGGCGCCGGTTTCGAGCCCGCGGACCCGGTCTTCCTCCTCGCCGCGCGCGGTCAGCATGATGATCGGCACGTTCTGCGTCTCCGCCTGGCGGCGTAGCTGGCGACAGACCTCGATCCCTGACAGCCCCTCCACCATCCAGTCGAGCAGGACGATGTCGGGCGTCGCCTCACGCGCGAGGAGCAGTGCCTCCTCGCCCTCGTGCGTGCGGACGACCTCGAAATCCTCGCGCTGGAAATGAAAGGCGATGAGTTCGGCCAGCGCCGCATCGTCTTCCAGCAGCAACATCCGAGCCTTGGTCATGATTATCCTGCGAATTCCGTGGTTTCACGCTCTGCCATGGTCTGGCCGGTGGCAGCGAAATACACCATTTCGGCGACATTGGTCGCATGGTCGCCGATGCGTTCCAGATTCTTGGCGACGAACAGCAGGTGGGCGACCTGGCTGATCGTCTTGGGATTTTCGACCATGTACGTCACCAGCACGCGGAAGATGCTGTTGTAGTAATCGTCGAGCGCGTTGTCGCGCTTGCAGATTTCGACCGCCGCCTGCGCGTCGCGCGCCGAAAAGGCGTCGAGGACGTCGTGCACCATGTCCGAGGCGAGCTGTGCCATGGCGGGCAGGATGCTGAGCGGTTCGATGCGCGGGTCGTGCGTCTCGCCATGGATCGACGACACGCGCTTGGCAATGTTCTTGGCATAGTCGCCGATGCGTTCGATCACCGCCGCGATCTTGAGCGCCGCCACCACCTCGCGCAGGTCGTCGGCCATCGGCGCGCGCAGCGCGATGACGCGCACGACCAGCTTTTCGACCTCCGCCTCGATCGCGTCGATCGCCTTGTCCTGCGCGCGGACCTGCTTGGCGAGCGCGGGATCGTTGCGGCTCAGCGCCAGCATCGCGTCGGTGATCGCCTGTTCGGCAAGGCCACCCATCTGCGAGATCAGCGCACGCAGGTGCCCGATATCGCGATCGAATGCCTTGACGGTATGTTCGTGGCCCGTCGTCATCTCGCCCCCCTCAACCATAACGCCCCGTGATATAGTCTTTTGTCCGCTCTTGCCGGGGGTTGGTGAATATATCCGACGTCCTGCCATATTCCACCAGCGTGCCGAGGTGGAAGAAGGCGGTACGTTGCGACACGCGTGCCGCCTGCTGCATGTTGTGGGTGACGATCGCGATCGCATAGCGCCCGCGCAGTTCGTGGATCAGCTCCTCGATCTTGGCGGTGGCGATCGGGTCGAGCGCGCTGCAGGGTTCGTCCATCAGGATGACTTCGGGATCGACCGCGATCGCACGGGCGATGCACAGCCGCTGCTGCTGCCCGCCCGACAGCGCGGTGCCGCTGTCGGTCAGGCGGTCCCTGACCTCGTTCCACAGCCCGGCACGGGTCAGCGAGCGTTCGACGATGCCGTCCATCTCGCCCTTCGATGTCGCCAGCCCGTGGATGCGCGGGCCATAGGCGACATTTTCGTAGATCGATTTGGGGAAGGGGTTCGGTTTCTGGAACACCATGCCGACGCGCGCGCGCAACTGCACCACGTCCATCGCCGGCGAGTAGATATCCTCGCCATCCAGCCGGATGTCGCCGGTCACGCGGGCTGACGACACGGTGTCGTTCATCCGGTTCATGGTGCGCAGGAAGGTCGACTTGCCGCAGCCCGACGGGCCGATGAACGCGGTGACATGTTCCATGTCGATGTCGATCGACACGTCCCGAATCGCCTGTTTCTGGCCATAGAAGACATCGACGCCGCGCGCCGACAGTTTCGGGGTCGCGTTGTTGAGTTGGGTGTCGGTCATTACCAGCGGGTCTCGAAGCGATTGCGGAGATAGATGGCGAGCGCGTTCATCGCGAGGAGGAACGCCAGCAGCACGAGGATCGCCGCGCTGGTCTTTTCGATGAAGCCGCGGCTGACCTGGTCGGACCACAGGAAGATCTGCACCGGCAGCACGGTCGCGGGATCGGCAAATCCCTGTGGCGGCTGGCTGATGAAGGCGCGCATGCCGATCATCAGCAGCGGCGCGGTTTCGCCCAGCGCGCGGGCCATGCCGATGATCGTGCCGGTCAGGATGCCGGGCAGCGCGAGCGGGAGGACATGGTGGAACACCACCTGCACCTTCGACGCGCCGATGCCGAGTGCCGCGTCGCGGATCGACGGCGGCACCGCCTTGATCGCGTTGCGCCCGGCGATGACGATGACCGGCATAATCATCAGCGCCAGCGTCAGTCCGCCGACGATCGGTGCCGAGCGCGGCAGGTTCAGCGTGCCGAGAAAGACGGCCAGCCCGAGCAGGCCGAAGATGATCGAGGGGACGGCCGCGAGGTTGTTGATCGATACCTCGATCAGGTCGGTCCAGCGGTTGCGGGGAGCATATTCCTCGAGGTAGAGCGCCGACAGCGTGCCGACCGGGAAGGCGATCAGCAGCGTCACCAGCATCGTCATCAGCGAGCCTTTCAGCGCGCCCCAGATCCCGACCGCCGTCGGATCGGTCGAATCGGCCGACTGGAAGAAATCGGTGTTGAACCCGGTCGAGATCGCCCCGGCCTTTCGCAGCCGTGCAACCATCGCTTCGTCGGCCGGCTCGCCATCGCCCTTGGCGGCTTCCTCCAGCCCCGGTGCGGCGGGGACGGGGAGGGCGACCCTGCGCGTCAGGATCGACGGATCGGCCTTGATCGCATCGCGCACGGTCAGCCATGCGCTGTCGGACACGACACGATTATCCTCGCCGAACGCCGCGGCCGCCGCGCCGTTGACGGTGTTCTCGAGACCGGCGCCGGCCAGCGCCAGATCGGCGCCGCGCCCCTTCAACTGCGCGCGATCGACCTCCAGCCCCGCCGACGGGAAATCGATCGGCAGCGTGACCAGCGTGCGCTGGAACCCGCCGATGCCGCTGATGAGCATCGTCACGAGGAGGAAGGCGAGGAACCCGCCGGACAGGACGACCGCGGCAAGCCCGAAGAAGCGGAAGCGGCGTTCGGCGGCATAGCGGCGGCGGATGCGCTTCTGCATCGACGCCATCTTCCAGTCGGTCGGCACGCGCTCGGGGACATGGGCGGGCACGTTCCGCTCGACCGCGGGCGATCCGGCGACGTTCGCAGGACTATTCATAGGCTTCCCGATACCGCTTCACGACGCGCAGCGCGACGACGTTGAGGAGGAAGGTGATCGCGAACAGGGTAAGGCCCAGCGCGAAGGCGGCGAGCGTCTTGGGGCTGTCGAATTCGGCCTCGCCGGTCAGCAGGTCGACGATCTGCTTGGTGACGGTGGTCGCGCTCTCGAACGGGTTGAGCGTGATCGACGCCGCGCCCGATGCCGCCATGACAACGATCATCGTCTCGCCGATCGCGCGCGACACCGCCAGCAGCACGCCCGCGACCACGCCGGGCAGTGCGGCGGGGAGCAGCACCTTGCCGATCGTCTCGCTGGTGGTGGCGCCCATGGCGAGGCTGCCGTCGCGCATCGATTGCGGCACGGCGGCGATCGAATCGTCGGCCATCGACGAGACGAACGGGATAATCATCACGCCCATCACCAGACCGGCGGCGAGCGCGCTTTCCGAACTGGCGAAGGGCATGCCGAGCAGGACCGCGAGGTCGCGGATCGCCGGCCCCACGGTCAACGCCGCGAAATAGCCATAGACGACGGTCGGCACCCCGGCGAGGATCTCGAGGATCGGCTTCATCCACCTGCGCACGGCCGGACGGGCATATTGCGTCAGGTAGATCGCGCTCATCAGCCCGAACGGGATGGCGACGATCATCGCGATCACCGCGCCGATGAAGAAGGTGCCCCAGAACAGTGACACCGCACCCAGCGTCGCGCCGGGATCGGTCGAGCGGATGACCTGCGGGCTCCAGTTCGTCCCGAACAGGAAGTCGGTGATCGGCACGATGCGGAAGAAGCGCCAGCTTTCGACGACCAGCGACACGAAGATGCCGAGCGTGGTCAAGATCGCGATCAGCGACGCGACCAGCAGCGCCAGCATCACCGCGCGCTCCACCTGCGTCCGTGCCCGGAAATCGGGGCGGATGCGGGTAAAGGCGAACGCGCCGCCGGCAAAGGCGAGCAGGATGGCGAGCGTGGTGCCGATCCAGTCGTAGCGGCTCTGCGCGGCGGCATAGGCCGGCGCCAGCACCTCCGCCTGCGGATTGAATGCGCCATAGGCATCGCCGCTCGCCAGCGCGCGCGCCTCCGCCAGGATTGCCGAGCGTTCGAAGCCGGGGCCGGGCAGCCCGGTGGCGGCGGGGGTGGAGAGCACCGCGTCGCGCACCAGCGCGGGCGACACCGCGCTCCAGACGCCGAGGAACAGCAGGGCCGGCGCGGCGATCCAGATCGCCATGTGCCAGCCATGCTGGCCGGGCAGCGAATTGGGACGGTCGGCGGCAGTCACCGGCCTCGCGAAGCGCGCGGCGCGGGCGCGGGCGACCATCCAGCCGATGCCGCCGAACCCCAGCATCAGCAGGATCAGGGTAATGCCGTGCATCAGTGCAGCCCCGCGGGGTTCATCGGCGTCTGGCTGGCGACCTCCGCCTTCGATTCGGCACGGATCGCTTCCGGTGCGGCGATCATCCCCCGCCGGGTCAGCGGCCCGCCGGGGTCCCATGACCGGGCATAGGTGGCGAGGAAATCGATCATGCCCGGCACGGGCTTGATATGCGCCTTCTTCACATAGAGGAACAGCGGGCGGGCACCGGGATAGCTGCCGTCGGCGATGCTGTCATAGCTGGGCACGATGCCGTCGATCGGCACGCCGTGCAGGCGCGACCTGTTTTCCTCGAGATAGGAATAGCCGAAGATGCCGATCGCGTTGGGATTGGTCGACAGGTTCTGCACGATCAGATTGTCGTTCTCGCCCTTGTCGACATAGGCCGCGTCCTCGCGGATGCGGGTGCAGATATCGTCGTACCGGTCCTTGTCGCTGGTCTTCAGCGCCTTTGCCTGCGGGAATGCGGCTTCGCAGGCCGGCACCATGATGAGTTCGACCAGCGCGTCGCGCGTCCCGCTGGTGGCGGGCGGGCCGAAGAACTGGATGGGGATCGCGGGCAGCGCCGGGTTGATCTGGTTCCACATCCGCGCGCTATTGGGCCTGCCCAGCGGATTGGCCGACAGCGCCAGATACACGTCGCGCTTGCTCAGTTGCAGCTTCGGCCCGTTGTTCGATTCGGCCAACGCCACGCCGTCGACGCCGACCTGCACCTCCATGATGTCCTTGACCCCATGCGCCAGGCAGGTGGCGTATTCGGACTTTTTCAGGCGGCGCGATGCGTCGAGGATGTCGGGATGCTGCGGCCCCACGCCGGCGCAGAACAGCGCCGCGCCCGCGCCGGTGCCGGTCGATTCGACCAGCGGCGCGCGCAGGTCGGGGTTGGCGTTGACCAGCATTTCGGCGACGGCGGTGGTAAAGGGATAGACGGTCGACGACCCCACCACCCGGATATGGTCGCGCGACGTCTGCGGCTCGCACGCGGCAAGCGCTGCGCAGAGGGTCAGGACGGACGCGATCCGGCGATACATGCGGTTCCAGTTTCCAGGGGCGTACACGGACATTCGCGACGCTCGGCGGTGCTCTGTTACCATGGCGTTACGGCTTCATGACACCGTGCAGCGGCAGCAGGACGGAAACCGTCGTGCCGACGCCCACCACGCTGCCGATGTCGATCCGCCCGCGATGCCGTTCGACGATATGCTTGACGATGGCGAGGCCGAGGCCGGTGCCGCCCAGCGCCCGGCTGCGTCCCGAATCGACGCGGTAGAAGCGTTCGGTCAGGCGCGGCAGATGCTCGACCGCGACGCCCTCGCCATGATCGCGCACCACCAGTTCGGCCATGGTGTCGCGCGGGGTCAGCCGCACCTCGACCGGGGTGCCGGCACGGCCGTATTTCATCGCGTTGCCCAGGACGTTGTGGAGAAGTTGCGAAAGCTGCGCCCGGTCGCCGATCACGGTGACGTCGCCGTCGATCGTCAGCGCGATGTCGGCGCCGCGCGTCGGATTGGTCGCGGCCAGTTCGTCGCGGACGGCCGGCACCATCGCCGACAGGTCGACCGCCTGGTCGGGCGGGCGATATTTCTCCGCCTCGATCCGGCTGAGCGAGATCAGGTCGTCGATCAGCCGCTGCATGCGCCGCGCTTCGTCGTTCATGACCTTGAGGAAGCGTTCGCGCACGCCCGCGTCCTCGCCCGCCTCGTCGCGCAGCGTTTCGATGAAGCCCAGCAGCGAGGCGAGCGGGGTGCGCAGTTCGTGGCTGGCATTGGCGACGAAATCGACGCGCATCCGCTCGGTCGCGCGGTTGCCGGTGCGGTCGACCAGATGGACCAGCCGCCGGTCGTGGGTCAGCGGCCGCACGCGCATTTCCCAGCTCTGGTCGCGCGCGCCGAGGCCGACCAGCCCCACCGGCTCGCGATCGTCGCGCGTGCCGAACAGCCGTTCGGCGGCGGCGGGGTGGCGGATGGCGAGACGGACGTCGCCGCCGACGACATGCTGGCCGAGCAGCGCGAGCGCGGCGGGGTTCGCCGCCTCGACATGGCCGGCGGCGATGACGAGGATCGGTTCGTCGACCGCGTCGATCGCCGACTGGGTCGCGGCGGCGGCATGCTGGCGCGCGGTGTCGGGCGATTCGGTCGGGCGGCGCTGGGGCGCGTGCAGCCCGGCGACGAGCACCGCGGCGACCGCACCGACCAGCACGACCGCGCTGGCGTTGATCCCTGCCCCCAGCAGCAGCGCCAACAGGGCGACGCCGACCGCGATGACGAGGGCGAGGGGCAGGCGGGGGCCGAATTCGTCCATCACCCCCGATTAGGCGGAAGTATCGCGCAAGGCCAGAGCCGTGGCGGTGCCCCGTCGTCGGACAGTGCTTAACCCTCTTTGTGATTGCGAAAACCGGCGCAGTGGGGAAAATGGCGCATGACCGACGTTCCCACCCCCCCGTCCGACGGCACGCTGGCGCGGCGTACGCTGCTGATCGGCGGGGCGGGCGCGGTGGCGGTGGTATCGATCCGCCCGGCGCTGGCGCAGACCCAGGCGTCGATCATGACCTGCGAGATCCCGATCCCCGACCGCGCCCGCGCCGGCCAGATGATCGCCGCCGACGGACAGGCCGTGCCCCCCGGCACGCCCGGCGCCTTTCCCGGCGCGAACCGCCCGTTCACCGGCGAACAGGTCAGGGCGGCGATGAACGGGCGCAACCTGCCCGGCGCCGATGGCGATACCACCCGGGCCTATCTCAAATATGTCCAGCGGCTGCAGAACGGGACCAGCGGCTTCACCTGCTTCGCATCGCTCCAGATGCCGCGCGGCTGACGCGCGCATGCCGGCACGCTATCGCGCGCCGCCGGTGGCATCGCTGCGCATCGTGCCGCTCGACACGCTCAGCGCCGTCTATCACCGCGCGTCGGGGCAGACCCATGTCGTCGCGCCACCGGTGCCCGAGATCCTCGACCTTCTCGCCGGCCGCACGATGACGGCCGACGCGCTGCTGGCGGCGCTGGCCGAGCGCTACGACCTGGCCGATGCCGATGCGGCGGGCCTTGCGGCGCGGCTGGACGAGCTGGTCGATACCGGGCTGGTCGAGCGGCTGTGAGGCACGTCGCGACGCTGCGCATCGGGCCGGTGGGGTTCCGGATCGGCAGCGACTGGCCGGGACCGGTCGACCGGCTCCGCGACCTCTATCGCGACTATCCGCAGCCCGCGGACGGTATCGCCGACTTCAACGTGCGCCTGTTCGCGGCGCGGCCGTGGCGGCGGGTGGCGCGGCCCTCGGTGATGATCGGCGGCGACTTCACCATTCCCGACGCCGCGCCGCTGCCGCTCGCGCAGGGATTGCTGGCGGCGGAGATGGGGATGAACCTGCAGATGGCGCTGGCGCAGCGCCGCTACCTGCTGCTCCATGCCTCGGCCGTCGAGCGGGACGGGCGGGCGCTGCTGATGACCGGCGAATCGGGGGCGGGCAAGTCGACGCTGGCGGCGCTGCTGATGACGCAGGGCTGGCGGCTGATGGGCGACGAGTTCGCGCTGCTGGATCCGATGACCGGCCTGGTCCATGCCTTTCCCCGCCTCGTCAGCCTGAAGAATGCGGCGATCGGGGTGATGGAGCGCGCGGCGCCCGGGGAACGGTTCGGGCCGTTGCTGGCGGGTACGCCCAAGGGGGATATCCGCCACCTCGTCCCCGATGCCGCATCGATCGCGGCGATGGACGCGCCGGCGATACCGGCGCTGCTGCTGTTCCCGACCTATGGACCGGCGCGGGCGGTGCGCCCCGTCGATCCGGCCGAGACGTTCGTGCGCCTGACCCAGGCGTCGACCAACTATGTCGCGATGGGCGAGCGCGGGTTCGATGCGCTGACCACGCTGGTGCGCGGCCTGCCGGTGCGGGCGATCGACTATCCCGATACCGCGAGCGCGCTGGCGCTGGTCGGGACGCTGTGGAGCGCGCTTGCATGAGCGGTGCGCTGGTCGCGGCGGTGCTGCGCGATCCGGCGCGGGCGGAGCGGCTGCGCCGGCCCCAGTGGAACGCCCTGATCGCGGCGGCGCGCGCGGAGCAACTGATCGGGAGCGTCGCTGCCCGGCTCGACGGGATCGCCATGCCGGCCGCCGCCGCGCGCATCCTTGCCGATGCCCGCGCCTCGGCCGAGCAGGGGCGGGTGGTGGCGCTGTGGGAGGCGGAGGCGGCGCGGCGGGTGCTGGCGCCGCTGGACGTGCCGGTGGTGCTGCTGAAGGGGACGGCGTTCGCCGCCGCCGGGCTGGATGCGGGGCGGGGACGGGCGATCGGCGACCTCGATATCCTCGTGCCGCGGGGGTACCTCGACCGGGTCGAGGACGCCCTGCTGGCGGCGGGGTGGGAATGGGTCAAGCCCGATCCCTATGACGATGCCTATTATCGGCGCTGGATGCACGAACTGCCGCCGCTGATCCACCGGACACGCGACCGGATGATCGACGTCCATCACACGATCCTGCCCCCGACCGCGCGGCCGACGCCCGATGCGGCGGCGCTGCTCGCCGATGCGGTACCGCTGGCGAACGGGCTGTTCGTGCTGTCGAACGCGGACATGGTGGTCCATGCCGCCGCGCACCTGTTCGCCGATGGCGACCTGCAGGGGGGGCTGCGCAACCTGTGGGACATCGACCGGCTGGTGCGCGAATTTGCCGAGAGCGATCCCGATTTCTGCCGAAGCGTGACGGAACGCGCCGCGCGGCACGGCCTGTCCGCGGCGACGGCGCGGGCATTGCGGCTGGCGCATCGGATCTATGGCACGCCGGGCGGGGGGGCGGCCGTTCCATCCGACGCGCTGTTCGCCCGGCGGCTGCTGGCCCGCGACGGTTGGGGGCGGTTACGGCACAAGGGGACCGAGTTCGGTTTCTATGTCCGTTCGCACTGGCTGCGGATGCCGCCGGCGATGCTGGCGCGGCATCTGTGGACCAAGTGGCGACGATCCTGACCGGGCCGATTTCGGGCGCGGGCCGGAAGGACGATGATCTACCGCCACATGCCGCGCGTATCGTACACCTGCTTGCCCGCCCGGGCATCGACCGGAACGCCCCTGAACACGCTGTGATCGACCAGCACGACGAGGATGTCGTTGGCCAGCCCGCCGTCGAGCGAAACCAGCCGCCCGCCGTCCAGCGCACCGGGCAGGGTGGTGACGAACGGTTCGACCAGGTCGATGCGGTCGCCATATCGCGCGATCAGGTCGGCGGCGACCTTTACCGCCGGGCTTTCGCGCAGGTCGTCGATGTCCGCCTTGAACGCCAGGCCCAGCAGCGATGCGCGGGCTTCGGGTGACGCGTCGAGCATCGCGACGGTACGGGCGACGACATGGTCGACCTTGCCGTCGTTCACCTCGCGCGCGGTGCGGATCAGCGGCGTCTGTTCGGGGGCGGCATCGACGATGAACCACGGGTCGACCGCGATGCAATGCCCGCCGACGCCGGGGCCGGGCTTCAGGATGTTGACGCGCGGGTGCCGGTTGGCCAGCTCGATCACGTCCCAGACGTTCAGGTCCATCCTGTCGCACACGATCGACAATTCGTTGGCGAACGCGATGGCGACGTCGCGGCTGGTATTTTCGACCAGCTTGACCATTTCGGCGGTGCGCGCGGTGGTGACGGTGCACGCGCCCTCGACGAAGCGGCGGTAGAATGCGCACGCCGCCTCCGCGCAGGCCGGGGTGATGCCACCGATCGAGCGTTCGTTCGACACGAGTTCGAGGATGATGCGCCCCGGCAGCACGCGTTCGGGGCAATAGGCGACGGCCACGTCCGGCGTCTCCGAAACGCCCGGCAGCGCGAGGTCGGGGCGCAGTTCGGCCAGCAGGTCGCGGATCTGTTCGGTGGTGCCGACCGGCGAGGTCGATTCGAGGATCACCGTATTGCCCTTCGCCAGCACCGGCGCGATCGCGCGGGTCGCGTTCAGGACATAGCTGAGATCGGGGGCATGGCCGGGGCCGAACGGCGTCGGCACCGCGATCACGAACACGTCGGCGGGCGCCGGGCTGGTCGCCGTGGTCAGGCGGCCGAGCAGCACGACGTCGCGGACCAGCGTGTCGAGATCGGCTTCCTCGATATGGATGTCGCCGCGCGCGACGGTGTCGACCACGCGCTGGCTGACGTCGATGCCGATCACCCGCGCGCCCGACCGGGCAACGACGGCGGCGGTGGGCAGGCCGATATAGCCCAGACCCACGACACACACGTCATAGGTGCCGGCGGCGGCGATGCGCTGTTCAAGCATAGAGGGTCTCCACGATGCGGGCGGAGGCATGGCCGTCTCCGAAAGGATTGTGCGCCCTTGCCATCGCGGCATGGGCGGTCGGGTCGTTGAGCAACTGCGTGACCTCGGCGACGATGCGGTCCTCGTCCGATCCGATCAACTTCGCGGTGCCGGCCATCACGCCTTCGGGACGCTCGGTCGTCTCGCGCATCACCAGCACCGGCTTGCCGAGGCCGGGCGCCTCCTCCTGCACGCCGCCCGAATCGGTCAGGACGAGGTGGCACAGGTCGAGCAGGCGGACGAAATGCGGATAGTCCTGCGGGGCGATCATCGCCACGCGCGGATTGTCGCCCAGGATCGCGTCCATGACGGAGCGCACCTGCGGGTTGGGATGGACCGGAAAGATCACGCCGACATCGTCGCGTGCGGCGATACGGGCGATGGCGCGGGCGATGCTTTCCATGCCGCCGCCGAAATTCTCGCGTCGGTGGGTCGTCACCAGCACGACGCGCTTGCCCGCGAACCGATCGGCAAGGGTGTCCAGCGCCCGCGTCCGGCCCGGCTCGGCGGCGATCCGTTCGCGGGCCATGTGCAGTGCGTCGATCACGGTGTTACCCGTCACCAGTATGCGTGTCGCCGGTACATTCTCGGCCAGCAGCGCGTCGGCGGCGGTCCGGGTCGGGGCGAAGTGCAGGTCGGCGATGCTGCCGACGATCTTGCGGTTCACCTCCTCGGGCCACGGGTGATAGATGTCGTGGCTGCGCAGCCCCGCCTCGACATGGGCGACCGGCACCTTGCGGTAATAGGCGGCGAGGGCGGCGACCATCGCCGTCGCGGTGTCGCCCTGCACGACGACGCGATCGGGCTTTTCGCGGTCGAACACCGGGCCCAGTTCGTCCAGCAGGCGCGCCGTCAGGCCGTCGAGCGACTGGCCCGTGGTCATGATGTCCAGGTCGATATCGGGGACGATCCCGGCGAATTCCAGCACCTGGTCCAGCATCTCGCGGTGCTGGGCGGTGACGACGACGCGGGTATCGAATCCGGGATGGGCGCGCAGGGCGTGGATCAGCGGGAACAGCTTGATCGCTTCGGGCCGCGTGCCGAAAACGACCAGAATCCGCTGCACCTGCTTGCCCATCATACGCCCCCGCGACCCGGATTGGTCGCTATCACGTCGTGGCGTAGCCGGGGGAGCTTAATAATTGGTGGGCAAGCCGCTCCCCCGGACGGGGCGGGCGTCAGGCGTGATACCGCTCCGCCACCTTGTCCCGCGACGCGTTCGGCGCGATCTTCGCCTCGGCCGCCGCCAATGCTTCCCAGTCCGCCACGTCGGGCAGCGAGGGGATGCAGACCGCTTCGCCCAGTTCCAGCCCGCGCAGCGATGCGACGACCAGGTCGTCGGGCTCCATCACGCGCTCGGGCGGGAAGGCGTCGATGCTCTTGCCCGCGACATGGTGGAAATCGGTCGCGGTGACGCCGGGGATCAGCAACTGGACGCGGATGTTGCCGCCAGCGGTTTCGGCCTGCATCACGCGGGTGTAATAGGCGACATAGGCCTTGGTCGCGCCATAGCCGGCATAGGTCGGCATCTTGGTGAACAGCGTGCCCGATCCGACATTGATGATCGTGCCCCGTCCGGTGCGCTGCATGCCGGCCATCGCCGCGTCGGCGAGGCGGCTGAACGCGACGACGTTGAGCAGCAGCATGTCGGTCATGTCGTCGCGATCGCCTTCGCCGACACGGCCGATCGCGGCGAATCCGGCATTGTTGACGAACAGCGCTACGGGATCGCCCGCCTCCAGCCGCTCCTCGACCACGTCGAGGTCGTCGGGGTCGGCGAGGTCGGCGGCGATCACCTCGACATCGATGCCATGCTCGACCGACAGTTGCTCGGCCAGGTCGCGCAACCGGTCCTCGCGCCGGGCGACGACGACCAGGTCGTGGCCGGTGCGGGCGAGGTGATGCGCGAAGCTCAGGCCGATACCGGACGATGCACCGGTGATGAGGGCGACGGGGCGGGACATGGCAATTCCTTGCGAGAGGGACGGTTCAGGCCGGCAAACGCGCCAGCGTCGGGATCAGTTCGTCGAAATGATCGATCACCGCATCGGCACGCAGGTCGGCCACCGGCTGCATCAGGAACCCGAACGAGCAGGCGACCGAAGGGATGCCGGCATTCCGCGCCGCATCGACGTCGAAATGCGAATCGCCGACGAACGCCGCGCGCCCGCCGCCGCATCGCTCGATCATCGCGTCGATCGGTGCGCGGTTCGGTTTGGACTTGCCGGGGCCCAGCGTGTCGCCGCCGATGATGCAGGCGAAGCGGGGGGTGAGGGCAAGCTGGTCCAGCAGCAGGCGGGCCAGACCCTCCAGCTTGTTGGTGACGATCGCGACCTTCACGCCCATCGCGTCCAACTGGTCGAGTGCCGCCATCGCCCCGGGGAAGGGCCGCGAATGCACCGCGATATGCGCTTCGTAATGATCGAGCAGCAGCCGGTGGAGGCGGTTCAGCTCCGCCTCGTCGCACCCGCCGGTCGCGTCCATCCCCTGGCGCAGCATATGCTTCGCCCCGCCGCCGATCATCGGGATCACCTGTTCGCGGGTGAGCGGCGGCCGGCCGGCGTCCGCCAGCGCGTGGTTGACGGCGTCGGTCAGGTCGCCGCTGGTATCGACGAAGGTCCCGTCGAGATCGAAGCCGACAATATCGAATAAAATCTTTGTCATCATTGCCGCATTGGCGCGCGCGATATGGAATTGGCAAGGGTCGTGTGCCACAGACGACCGCCATGAGCACACAACCAATCGCCGCCGTGATCCTGGCCGCCGGGCAGGGCACGCGCATGAAGTCGACCAGGCACAAGGTGCTGCATCCGCTGGCCGGGCAACCGATGCTGTTCCACCTGCTCGACAGCCTGTCCGCCGCGGGCGTCACCCGCCGCGTCGTCATCGTCGGCGCGGTCGGCGAACAGGTCGAGCAGGCGGTGGCCGGGCGCGGTGTCGAGATCGCGTGGCAGCGCGAGCAACTGGGCACGGCGCACGCCGCACTGCAGGCGAGGGAGACGCTGGCCGACCATGACGGCATCGTGCTGATATGTTTCGGCGATACGCCGCTGCTGTCGGCGGATACGGTCGCGCGGTTGACGGCGCGGCTGGACGCGGCGGACCGGCCGACGGTCGCGGTACTGGGCTTCCGCCCGGCGGATGCCGCCGCCTATGGCCGGATCATCGCCGACGACGCGGGCAACATCGCGAGGATGGTCGAATACAAGGACGCATCGGCCGACGAACGGGCGGTCGATCTGTGCAACAGCGGCGTGACCGCGGTGCGTTCGGCGGACCTGTGGGCGCTGCTCGAACGGGTCGGCAACGACAATGCGGCGGGGGAATATTATCTGCCCGACATCGTCATGCTGGCGATCGCCGACGGGCGCGGCGCGGTGGTGATCGAAACGGCGGCGGACGAAGTGGCGGGCATCAACAGCCGCGCCGAACTGGCGGCGGTCGAGGCGGCGTGGCAGCGCCACGCCCGCGCCCGCGCGATGGCCGACGGCGTAACGCTGGTCGCACCCGACACCGTGTTCTTCGCGCACGACACCAAACTCGGCCGCGACGTGACGATCGAGCCGAACGTCGTGTTCGGCCCCGGCGTCACCGTCGCCGACGATGTCGTCATCCACGCCTTCAGCCATCTGGAGGGGGCGAGCGTCGCGACGAAGGCGGACGTCGGCCCCTATGCCCGCCTGCGCCCCGGCGCGGTGCTGGGCGAGGGGAGCCGCGTCGGCAATTTCGTCGAGGTGAAGAACACGACGCTGGGCGTGGGGGCAAAGGCCAATCACCTGACCTATCTGGGCGATGCCAGCGTCGGCGCGAACGTCAATATCGGCGCGGGCACGATCACCTGCAACTATGACGGTTTCTTCAAATACCGTACCGAGATCGGCGAGGGCGCATTCATCGGGTCGAACAGCGCGCTGGTCGCGCCGGTGAAGATCGGCGACGGCGCGCTGGTCGCCGCGGGATCGGTCGTGACCCGCGACGTCGAGCCCGACGCGCTGGCGCTGGTCCGGGCCGAGCGCGCCGACCACCCCGGTTGGGCGATGCGCTTCCGCCACAAGCAACAGGCGGCCAAGGCCGCGAAGAAATAAGCGGGGCATCCCGCCGGAGAGAGACGACTATGTGTGGAATTGTTGGCATCATCGGCACCGAAAGCGTCGCCGACCGCTTGCTCGATGGCCTCAAGCGCCTCGAATATCGCGGCTATGACTCGGCGGGCATCGCCACGGTCGAGGGCAGCGCGATCGAGCGGCGCCGCGCGTCGGGCAAGCTCAAGAACCTCGCCGCCGAACTCGCCGCCCACCCGCTGCCCGGCACGATCGGGATCGCCCATACCCGCTGGGCGACGCATGGTGGCCCGACCACCGACAACGCCCATCCGCACGCCACCCAGGAGGTCGCGGTGGTGCACAACGGCATCATCGAGAATTTCAAGCCGCTGCGCGAGGAACTGACCGCGCGCGGCCGGGTGTTCACCAGCGAGACCGATACCGAGGTCGTCGCCCATCTGGTCAGCGAACAGGTCGAGGCCGGACTGTCGCCGGCCGATGCGGTCAAGGCGATCCTGCCGCGGCTGCACGGGGCGTTCGCGCTGGCGATCCTGTTCCGCCGGCATGACGACCTGCTGATCGGCGCGCGCCTCGGCTCGCCGCTGGTCGTCGGGTACGGCGATGGCGAAGTCTATCTCGGCTCGGACGCGCTGGCGCTGGCGCCGCTGACGCAGCGCATCGCCTATCTCGAGGAGGGCGACTGGGTCGTCTGCCGCCGCGACGGCACCGACATCTTCGACCGCGACAACAACCCGGTCGACCGCCCGGTCACGCTGTCGGGCGTCACCGGCGCGCTGATCGACAAGGGCAATCACCGCCACTTCATGCAGAAGGAGATTTACGAGCAGCCGATCGTCGTCGCCCAGACGCTGCGCTCGTACCTTCAGCGGTTCGAGGGCAAGGTGACGCTGCCGATCCCCGATTTCGACCTGTCGGGGATCAGGCGTGTCACCATCGTCGCCTGCGGCACCAGCTTCTATGCCGGGATGGTCGCCAAATACTGGTTCGAACAGTTCGCGCGGGTGCCGGTCGACCTGGACGTCGCCTCCGAGTTCCGCTACCGCGCGCCGGTGATGGAGGAGGGCGGCCTCGCCCTGTTCATCAGCCAGTCGGGCGAGACCGCCGATACGCTCGCCGCGCTGCGCCATGCCAAGGGCGAGGGGCAGACGATCGCCGTCGTCGTCAACGTGCCGACCAGCACCATGGCGCGCGAGGCCGACCTGCTGCTGCCGACCCATGCCGGGCCGGAAATCGGCGTCGCCTCGACCAAGGCGTTCACCTGCCAGTTGGCGGTGCTGGCGGCGCTCGCCGCGAATCTCGCCAAGGCGAAGGGGCGGCTGAGCGAGGCCGAGGAGCGCGGCATCGTCCGCCACCTCGCCGAAGCACCGGCGTCGATCAACGGCGCGCTGGCGTATGACGAGGCGATCGAGGGGATGGCCGGCGTCATCGCCGCCGCGCGCGACGTGCTGTATCTCGGCCGCGGCACCGACTATCCGCTGGCGCTGGAGGGTGCGCTCAAGCTCAAGGAAATCAGCTATATCCATGCCGAGGGCTATGCCGCGGGCGAAATGAAGCACGGGCCGATCGCGCTGATCGACGACCAGGTGCCCGTCATCGTCATCGCGCCATCGGGGCCGCTGTTCGACAAGACCGTCAGCAACATGCAGGAAGTGCAGGCGCGCGGCGGCAAGGTCGTGCTGATCTCCGACTATGACGGCATCCAGGCGGCCGGCGACGGCGCGGTGGCGACGATCACCATGCCCAAGGTCCACCCGCTGATCGCCCCGATCGTGTACGCGGTGCCGGTGCAATTGCTGGCGTACCATGTCGCGGTGGCCAAGGGCACCGACGTCGACCAGCCCCGCAACCTGGCGAAATCGGTGACGGTCGAATAGGCGGAGTGGTCCTGAATTTCGTCATTCCCGCGAAGGCGGGAATCCATAGACGCTGGTGTCTCGGCTAAATCCGCAACGTCTGCGTCTATGGACTCCCGCCTTCGCGGGAGTGACGAACGAGAGTGAGCGGTTTGCGGCCGGCTTGGGCGACGGACCCGGAGCAGGTTCAGGCAGGCAGCAACAGGCTGGCATCGCCATAGGAATAGAAGCGATACCCTTCCGCGATCGCATGGGCATAGGCCGCCTGCATCCGCTCGCGCCCCATCAGCGCCGATACCAGCATGAACAGCGTCGAGCGCGGCAGGTGGAAATTGGTCATCAGCCCGTCGATCCCGCGAAAGCGATAGCCGGGCGTGATGAAGATCGCGGTATCGCCCTCGAACGGCTGGACCCGGCCGTCGGCGTCGCAGGCGCTTTCGATCAGGCGCAGGCTGGTGGTGCCGACGGCGATCACCCGCCCGCCGGCCGCGCGCACCGCGTTCAGCCGGTCGGCGGTGTCCCGGTCGATCCGCCCCCATTCGGCATGCATGCGGTGGTCGTCGGTATCCTGGGCCTTGACCGGCAGGAAGGTGCCCGCCCCGACATGCAGCGTCAGCGTGGCATGGCCGATCCCCGCTGCGTCGAGCGCCGCCATCAACCCCGGCGTGAAGTGCAGCGCAGCGGTCGGCGCCGCGACGGCACCGGCTTCGCGCGCGAACAGCGTCTGGTAATCCTCGGCATCGCGGGCATCGGCACCGCCGCGCTTCGACGCGATATAGGGCGGGAGCGGCATGCGACCGGCGCGTTCCAGCAGCAGTTCGACCGGGTCGTCGCCCTGGAAATCAAGCGCGACGCTGCCATCCTCGCCCTTGTCGCCGGCGATCGCGGTGACGCCCGCGCCGAAATCGATGCTGTCGCCGTCACGCAGGCGGCGGGCGTTGCGGACGAAGGCGCGCCAGCGGCGCGGCCCCTCGCGCTTGTGCAGCGTCGCGCCGACCGTCGCGTCGCCGCGCCTGCCCTCCAACTGGGCGGGGATGACCCGCGTGTCGTTGAATACCAGCAGGTCGCCGGCGCGCAGGCAGCCGGGCAGGTCGGCGACGCCGCGATCCAGCGTCGCGGCACCGTCGAGCACCAGCATTCGCGCGGCATCGCGCGGGGATGCCGGGCGTAGCGCGATATGATCGTTCGGCAGTTCGAAATCGAACAGGTCGACGTGCATCGGCGATCGGGGGCTTCAGCGCGGGCGGACGGGCCGGGCGGCGCGCGGCGCGGCGGTGCGCGGGGCGGTGGCGGGCAGCGGCGCCACGGCTTCGGGCAGCGCGACCGGTGCCGCGGGCTGATAGGGCGGGGGATTGTCGCTGGCGATATAGGCGTGGACGATGCGCGACGGGTTCGCCGGCGGTTCGCCGCGTTCGATCGTGTCGACATATTGCATGCCGCTGATGACCCGGCCGAACACGGTATATTTCTTGTCCAGCGCGAGGCGGGGGGCCAGCATGATGTAGAACTGGCTGTTCGCGCTGTTCTCGTCCTGCGCGCGCGCCGCCGCCACCGCGCCGCGCACGTGCGGCAGGTAGTTGAACTCCTTGTCGACGTTCGGCAGCTTCGATCCGCCGGTGCCGTCGCCGTCGGGATCGCCGCCCTGCGCCATGAACCCGTCGATCACGCGGTGAAAGGCGAGGCCGTCGTAGAATTTGTCGCGGGTCAGCGTCTTGATCCGCGCCACCATCTTGGGCGCGACGTCGGGCCGCAGCCAGATCGTCACCCGCCCCCCGGTCGACAGGTCGAGGATCCACAGGTTGCGCGCATCGGTGGTCGACGGCGGAGGCTCGCGCCCGGGCACGTCGATGACCTGCGCCATGGCGGGCAGCGCGAAGAACGAGGCGATGAGGGCGAACAGGATAGCAAGACGACGCATGAACTTCCCAGAATGCGCGAGGAGAAAAGGGTGCAGACCCGCGCGCATAGACCATGTCGTGGCTTGCGCCAATCTGAACATGCCATGGCCGCGCAGGCGCATGATACGGCAAAAGGGATTGGCAAACGGTCGAACGCCCGGCTATCACCCGTGCGACTGGGCGGAAAACCGATCGGTCCGGCGTCGCTTCCACGAAGGCGACCGGAGAGGGGCAGGGCGCGGATGCGCTCGACGACAAGGGCTGTTGAATGGCGACTGACGACGATCAGCACGTACCCGCAGGCGGCGCTACCGCGCTGGACGGCGGGCCGGACAATCCCCGCAGGCGCGACTATCTGTCGATCGGCGCGGTGGCGTTCGCCGGGGTCGGCGCGGGCGTGATCGCGCTGCCGCTCATCAACCAGATGTCGCCCGCCGCCGATACGCTGGCGCTGTCGACGACCGAGATCGACCTGTCGGCGATCGAGCCGGGACAGGCGATCAAGGCGACGTTCCGCAAGCAGCCGCTGTTCGTGCGCAACCTGACGCCCAAAGAGATCGCCGAGGCGAATGCGGTGTCGCTGAGCGACCTGCGCGATCCGCAGACGCTGGACGAACGTACCAAGACCGGCAAGGCCAACTGGCTCATCACGCTGGGCGTCTGCACGCACCTCGGCTGCGTGCCGCTGGGCGCGGGCGAGGGGGAGAACAAGGGGCCGTTCGGCGGCTATTTCTGCCCGTGCCACGGCTCGGCCTACGATACCGCCGGGCGCATCCGCTCGGGACCCGCGCCGCAGAACCTGCACGTTCCCGAATATGCATTCACGTCCGACACCGTCGTGACGGTCGGCTGAGGAGAGAGTCATGAGCTTCCCCTGGGCCAGGCATTACGAACCGAAACAGCCGCTGATGCGCTGGCTGGACGAGAAGCTGCCGCTTCCCCGGTTGGTGTATAACGCGGTCGGCGCCGGGTATCCGGTGCCGCGCAACCTCAACTATTTCTGGAACTTCGGCGTGCTGGCCGGCGCGGCGCTGGCGGTGCAGATCATCACCGGCATCGTGCTGGCGATGCATTATGCCGCGAACGGCGCGGTGGCGTTCGATTCGGTCGAACGCATCATGCGCGACGTGCCGTCGGGCTGGTTCATCCGCTATGCCCATGCCAACGGCGCGTCGATGTTCTTCATCGTCGTCTATACCCATATCGCGCGCGGCATCTATTACGGGTCGTACAAGGCCCCGCGCGAGATGGTGTGGCTGCTCGGCGTCGTCATCTTCCTGCTGATGATGGCCACCGCGTTCATGGGCTATGTGCTGCCCTGGGGGCAGATGAGCTTCTGGGGCGCGCAGGTCATCACCGGCTTCTTCTCGGCGATACCCGGGGTGGGCGAGACGATCCGCGTGTGGCTGCTGGGCGGCTATGCGCCGGACAATGCCGCGCTCAACCGCTTCTTTTCGCTCCACTATCTGCTGCCGTTCGTGATCGCGGGGGTCATCGTCCTGCACATCTGGGCGTTGCATATCCCCGGCTCGAACAACCCGACCGGCGTCGAGGTGAAGGGCCCGCAGGATACCGTGCCCTTCCATCCCTATTACACCGCCAAGGACGGTGCCGGTCTGGGCGTGTTCCTGGTCGTGTTCGCCGCGCTGATCTTCTTCGCGCCGAACCTGCTCGGGCACCCGGACAACTATATCCCGGCCAACCCGCTCTCGACGCCCGCGCATATCGTGCCCGAATGGTATTTCCTGCCCTTCTACGCGATCCTGAAGGCGTTCACCGTCGACTTCATCTTCCCGGCGAAGCTGTGGGGTGTGCTGGCGATGTTCGGCTCGATCCTGCTGCTGTTCTTCCTGCCGTGGCTGGACAAGTCGCCGGTAAAGTCGGCGAACTATCGCCCGACCTACCGCATCTTCCTGATCGTGCTGCTCGCCGACGTGCTGGTGCTCGGCTATCTCGGCGGGGCGGAGGCGACGCCGGTCACGGTGTTGCTCAGCCAGATCGCGGCGGGATATTATTTCGCGCACTTCCTGGTCGTGCTGCCGATCGTGTCGGCGATGGAGCGTCCACGCCCGCTGCCCAACTCGATCACCGAAGCGGTGCTGAAGGGTGAAGGCGGCACCTCGCCCGCGCAGACCGCCGCCCATGGCCATGCCACGCCGGCCGCGGCCGAGTAAGGGAACCACGATGCTCTCCTTCGCTTCCCGCTTTCTCGCCCGCAACCTGAACCTCGTCGTCGGCGCAGGCTTTCTGTTCGCGCTGCTGCTCGGTGTGTTCTCGACCGTCAGCGGCATGATCCATGATACGCCGATCCATTCCGCCGAGCACGAATTCCACCTGAAGCCGCGCGATGCGGGGCTGCAGTCGGCCGGGATCTTCGGCACGTATGACAAGCAGCAGCTCCAGCGCGGGTTTCAGGTCTATAAGGAAGTCTGCTCCGCCTGCCATTCGCTGCGGCTGGTGTCGTTCCGCGATCTCGAGGCGCTTGGCTATGACGAGGGTCAGGTCAAGACGATCGCTGCCGACTGGCAGATCGAACAGCCCAGCGTGAACCCGGAAACGGGCGAGGCGGCGACGCGCAAGAACCTGCCGTCCGACCGTTTCCCGCTGGTGTTCGCCAACGACGTCGCGGCGCGTGCCGCCAACAACAATGCGGTGCCGCCCGACCTGTCGCTGATGACCAAGGCACGCGACGACGGTTCCGACTATGTCTATTCGCTGCTGACCGGATACCGTGCCCAGCCTGCGGAACTGCTCCGGAAGTTCCCCGATGCCAGGACGCCCGACGGACTGCACTACAACCCGTATTTCGCGACGCTGAACCTCGCCATGGCGCCGCCGCTGACCGGGACCGATCAGGTCCAGTACCAGGACGGCACCCGCGCGACGGTCGACCAGATGGCGAAGGACGTGTCGGCGTTCCTGACCTGGACCGCCGAGCCGAAGCTGGAGACGCGCCATACCTGGGGGCTGGCGACGGTGATCTTCCTGCTGATCTTCACCGGGCTGGCATTTGGTGCCTATCGCAACATCTGGCGGGGCATGAAGCATTGAGCGGGACGGATGGCGTCGGGCCGGCGGAGCTCGTCCGGCGCATCCGTACCATTCCCGACTTTCCAAAGCCCGGCATCCGGTTTCGCGACATCACGACGCTGATCCTCGATCCCGAAGGGCTGCGCCTTGCCGTCGAGGGCATGGTCGCGGCGGTCGAGGGACCGATCGATCTGGTCGCGGGGATCGAGGCCCGTGGCTTTGTGTTCGCGCCCGCCGTCGCGCTCGCGCTCGGCGCCGGCGTGGTGCTGATCCGCAAGGATGGCAAGCTGCCCGGCGCGACCATCGCCGAAGACTATGCACTGGAATATGGCACCGACCGGATCGCCATCCATGCCGATGCCTGCACGCCCGGCGCGCGGGTGCTGTTGGTCGACGACCTGATCGCCACCGGCGGAACCGCGCGAGCGGCGGTGCGGCTGTTGCGCAAGGCGGGCGCTACGGTCGAGCAGGCGGCGTTCGCGATCGACCTGCCCGACCTGGGCGGCGCCGCTGCGCTGCGGGCCGAGGGCATCGGGGTGTCGGCGCTGGTGGCCTTTCCGGGGCACTGAGCGCATCCGGGAATCGTCGTCAGCCAATGCCGCACGGGCGATTTTCGCGCCGGACGCGATCCGGGCAAGGGACGGGTGCTTCGACCGGGGCGACGGTGACGGGGCGCACCGGGTGGCGGTGCAGGGGACATCCTGACGCTATCCCCTTCGCGCCGGGAAAAGACCGTCCGATCAACAACCTGCCCGCCCCGGACAGCCCCGGTTCAGACAGGGGGGCGTACCCGTTGCAGCCCGTACAGGAACCAGCGGTTGCGACCGACCGTTGCCTGTCCATCGTCCAACCTTGGCGCCGAGCCCGCAGCCCGTCGCCAGCGGGAGCAAGCGCCATGTTTCATCGGCTTCGCGCAATCATGTTGACCCTTGCCCTGGGGGCGGGCGCGTCCGCCTGTGCCTATGGCGACTATGGCTATGGCGGGGTGAATGTCGGCTACGGCTCCCCGGGCTATTATGGCGGCGGATATGGTGGTGGCTTCTATGACGGCTATGCCGGCGGGTTCGGCGACCCGTATTGGGGCTGGTTCGGCGACTATTATTATCCGGGCACCGGCTATTATGTCTATGACCGCTACCGCCGCCCGTTCCGCTGGAATGATCGCCAGCGCGCCTATTGGCAGCAGCGTCGCGGCCAGTGGCGTGGCGACTGGGGTGGCGGGCGGCCGCGCTGGGACAATTGGAACCGGCCGGGCTGGCGCGGCGATCGCCGTCCGGGGTTCGACAACCGGCCGGGTTTCGAGAACGTGCCGCGCGGCAGCAGCCAGTCGCCTTATCCCGCACGGCCCGGTGGATGGCGCGACCGGCCCGGCGCGGGGGCTGGCGACGGGCGCCCGAACTTCGGCGATCGCCCACGCGGCGGCTGGCGCGGCAATCGCCCGGATGCGGCGCCCGGCCAGTCGCGGCCCGGCTTCGACGGGCGACGCGGGTTCCAGAACGTCCCGCGCGGCAGCAGCCAGTCGGCGGTTCCGCGCCGTCCGGATGCAGGGGCCACCCGCGGCTTCAACCGTCCCGAGCGGATCGGGCGGAATCCGGGCGCCTTCCGTGGCGGCGAAGGTCGCGGACCGCGGGGTGCCGGCGGGCGTGGCGGTCGCCGCCCGAACTGACCGGAACTAGCCGGTGTGGCCGCCGGCCCGGGTGGCGATCAGCGCGAGCGAGATGAAGGTCATCACCACCTGATCGTCCTGATTGCGGACAGTGACCCGGCTGGATACGCTGCCCATTTCCGGGCGGCTGTTCGACGGTCGCGCCGAAACCACTTCGGTTTCGCACGACAGCGTGTCGCCGGGATAGACCGGGCGTTTCCAGCGTAGCTCGTCGATACCCGCGGCGCCCAGACTGGCGATGGGATCGGTGTTCCATTGTTCGACGAGCATCGCCATGGTCATCGCGCAACTGTGCCAGCCGCTGGCGGCGAGCCGCCCGAAATGGGTCTGCGCCGCGGCCTCGTCCGACAGGTGGAACGGCTGCGGATCATAGTGGCGGGCAAAGTCGATCACCGCGTCGCGTTCGACGCGGTAGGAACCGAAGCGGGCGGTATCGCCGACGGCGATGTCTTCGAAATAGCGCATGGCGTCAGTTTCAACCCGAAACCGGTCGCACGGCAAGCCCTATCGCAGCGCGGCGGCGCCAATGCCCGAATCACCGTCGAGCGTCGGGTCGGGCACCATCCCCAGGATGCGCCGCAGCAGCGGGTGGACGGCGGTATTGCGGAACGACGGCAAGGTCACGCCCGCCCGGAACGCCGGGCCGCCCGCGACGAACAATGCCTGCATCTCCCGCGCGGTATCGTCATAACCGTGCGCGCCACCGGTGACGGGACGGGTCGGCGCGGCAGGTGCGATCGTCCAGCCGACCTCCGCCAGGCACAGAAAGGATGCGACACGGGGGTTGGTACCATAGCGCAGCCGCGCCGGAATCGCCGCCTTGGGCCAGCATTGCATGTGCGGATGCGGCCGGGCGAGCGTGGCGGACAGTGCGGCTTCGTGGCCGGGCAACGGCTCGATCGCGGCATAGGGTCCGGTTTCGATCAGGCGATAGCTGCCGGCAGGGGCCACGCGGTCGAACGCGATCACCCGGTCGCTGTCGATCGCCGCCATGCCGTGATCGGCAACGACGATCAGGTTGGCCGGCTGTCCCAATGCCGCCAGTTCGCGCTGCAGCCGTCCGACCTGCGCATCCACGTCCTGCATGGCTGCGCGGGTCTGCGGCGCGTCGGGGCCATAGGCATGGCCTTCGGTATCGACATCGTCGAAATAGACGGTGATGAAGCGGGGGCGATTCGCCACGGGGCGTCGCAGCCAGTCGACGACGGCGTCGACCCGCTGCCCGGCGGTGATCGCCTGGTTGAATGCCTGCCAGTCCGACGCATGGGCGCCCCCGGCATAGACGCCGTGGTTCGGCCGGCCGCTGCCGCCCCATGCGACCTCGCTGCCCGGCCAGAACATCGTTGCGCTGCGGATACCGGCCTGTTCGGCGGCGATCCAGATCGGTTTGGCGGTATTCCACCAGAACGGGTCGTCGGTCGCCATGGTAAAGGTTTCGCCGGGGCGCGCCGGGTCCTCCATCCTGTTGCCGACGATACCGCTCTTGTCCGGGCGCACGCCGGTGGCGATCGTCCAGAAATTGGGAAAGGTCTTGGTCGGGAAGCTTGGCTGCATCGCGCCCGACACCCCGTCCGCCGCCAGCCGCGACAGATTGGGCGCGATCGCCGGGGTCAGATAGTCGGGCCGCGCGCCGTCGATCCCGATCAGGATCGTGACCGGCGCACGCGCCTCCGCAACGACCGGGGCGACCGCGATCGGCGGGGGCAGGGTGGCGCAACCGCCAAGGGACAGGATCGCGGCGAACAGGGTCGGGATACGCATGACCGGACCTGCTAAGCCCCTAGCATGACCGGATCGTGAAGGTCAGACGTTGAAGCGGAACAGCATCACGTCGCCGTCCTGCACGACATATTCCTTGCCCTCCGCGCGCAGCTTGCCCGCATCGCGCGCGCCGCTTTCCCCCTTGCACGCGACATAGTCGTCATAGGCGATCGTCTCGGCCCGGATGAAGCCGCGTTCGAAATCGCTGTGGATCTCGCCCGCCGCCTGCGGCGCCTTGGCCCCGACCGATACGGTCCACGCGCGCGCTTCCTTGGGACCGACGGTGAAGAAGGTGAGGAGGTGGAGCAGCGAATAACCGGCACGGATGACGCGGGCGAGGCCGGTTTCGCCAAGGCCGAGGTCGGACAGGAATTCGGCGCGGTCGGCGCTTTCCATCGTCGCGATCTCCGCCTCGATCGCGGCGGAGACGACGACGGCCTCGGCGCCCTCCGCCCTGGCCTTGGCAAACACCCTGGCCGACAGGTCGTTGCCCTCGGCGGCGTCCTCCTCGTTGACGTTGCAGACGTAGAGGACCGGCTTGGCGGTCAGGAGCTGTGCCTGCGCGAACAGGCGTTCCTCCTCCTCGTCCCTGATCTCGGTCAGGCGGGCGGGCCTGCCCTCGCGGAGCAGGTCGAGCGCGCGGCCGAGCACGGCGGCGGCGACCTTGGCTTCCTTGTCGCCCTGCTGCCCCTTCTTGGTCAGGTTGGGCACCCGCTTTTCCAGCGATTCGAGGTCGGACAGCATCAGTTCGGTCTCGACCGTATCGGCATCGGCGATCGGATCGACCCGGTCGTCGACATGCTGGATGTCGTCATTCTCGAAGCAGCGCAGGACATGGACGATCGCGTCCACTTCGCGGATGTTGCCGAGGAACTGGTTGCCCAGCCCCTCGCCCTTCGACGCACCGCGCACCAGGCCCGCGATGTCGACGAACGCGAGCTGCGTCTCGATCTTCTTGGCCGATCCGGCGATCGCGGCGAGCTGGTCCAGCCGGGGATCGGGGACGGCGACGTTGCCGACGTTCGGCTCGATCGTGCAGAAGGGGTAGTTGGCCGCCTGCGCCGCCTGCGTCTGCGTCAGCGCGTTGAACAGGGTGGACTTGCCGACATTCGGCAGCCCGACGATACCGCAGCGAAAACCCATGACGGCCGATCTTGTCCCGATATTGCGAAAGGCCGCGCCTTAGCGGCTTCGCAGGACGATGGCCAGTCATCGCTTGTTGCCGTGTCCACCCCGCGACCCTAGCATTGCCGGCATGACCCTTGCCGCGTTGATCGAACGGGCGGCGGCGATGGGGCTGGTCGAACGCTATCGGCCGACGATGTAGCGCCACCCGGGGCGGGCGTCAGATCCAGCGCGGATCGGCGGTGAAGTCGACGCTGAGCCAGGTGCCCGGGCCATCCTCGCCGATCGCGGCGGCGAGGTCGTGGCGTATCCGGTCGAGCTGGTCATAGGCGACCGGCGGCGCGCCGGGCGCGGCGACCAGCGCGATGTCGACGAATTGCTGCCGCCCCACG